>JAFVRR010000018.1 GCA_017504165.1 Clostridia bacterium
CACTCATTGACTTTACGTCATCATAATTAAGTTCTAGAGTTCGAAAACGCTTTAGCACAGTAAAAACAGTCATTCGAGAACAACTGCAAAGGGTAGCGATTTGCTCTTGTTTATTGCCTTTTTTGTAATATTCAATGATTAATTTGTAATTTTTCATAAAAAACCTCCTTTTTGTCGCCCTTTTTTACCCATATCAGTAGATACAGAAAAATGTAAAATTTTAGGAACCACCCCAATTTTTTGACCGATTTTTGACCTGATAAGAGATTTTTAAGAGAAAAAAAGTAGTCACTCTCCGAGAAGAATGACTACTAAAACCTTATTTTTTAATTAAAAATTGAATTTTTACCGCTTTTTGGCGCTAAATCTTAGCCCCTAGGATTACGGATATTAGCTTGTGCGGCGGCAAGTCTAGCAATTGGAACTCTATATGGAGAACAAGAAACGTAAGTAAGACCTGTTTTATGACAGAATTCAATAGTAGATGGGTCGCCACCGTGTTCACCGCAAATACCAAGTTTAATTGTAGGTCTAGTTTGCTTACCAAGGTCGCAAGCGATTTTAACGAGTTTACCTACACCGTCGATATCAATTTTAGCAAATGGGTCGCTTTCGTAAATCTTGTTTTCGTAGTAAGCGTTTAAGAATTTGCCAGCGTCGTCACGGCTGAAACCGAAAGTCATTTGAGTTAAGTCGTTAGTACCGAAAGAGAAGAATTCTGCTTCTTTAGCGATTTCGTCTGCAGTTAAAGCGGCACGTGGAATTTCAATCATAGTACCTACTTTGTAAGTGAGTTTTCTACCTGCAGTCTCAATGCATTTTTCTGCAGTTTCAACAACTACGTGTTTAACGAAAGCAAGTTCTTTAACTTCGCCAACGAGCGGAATCATAATTTCAGGAATAACTTCCCATTCAGGATGTCTATCTTGAACTGATAACGCCGCTTGAATAACCGCCTTAGTTTGCATTTTAGCAATTTCTGGGTAAGTTACCGCTAAACGACAACCACGGTGACCCATCATTGGGTTGAATTCGTGAAGTGATGCGATAGCATTCTTAATATCTTCAACTTTTAATTTCATTTCTTTAGCAAGCGCAGAAATGTCTTCTTTTGAAGTTGGTAAGAATTCGTGAAGTGGTGGGTCTAAGAATCTGATCGTAACGTTCTTGCCTTCCATTGCTTCGAAAAGTTGTTCAAAGTCGCCTTGTTGCATTGGAAGAATTTTCATAAGGGCTTTTTCTCTTTGTTCTACGTCAGTAGATAAAATCATTTCCCTAACCGCTGCAATTCTGTCAGTTTCAAAGAACATGTGTTCAGTTCTGCAAAGACCAATACCTTCAGCGCCGTAAATTCTCGCTTGTTTTGCGTCTGCAGGAGTGTCCGCGTTAGTTCTAATTTCAAGTGAACGATATTTATCAGCCCAAGCCATAATTCTACCGAAATATCCGCCAAGTGATGCAGATACGGTCTTAATGCCTTCGCCGTAAATTTTACCAGTTGAACCGTCTAAACTAATAACGTCGCCTTCCTTAAAGGTTCTACCACCTAAAATGAAAGTTTTGTTTTCTTCGTCCATAACGATGTCGCCACAACCAGATACACAGCAAGTACCCATACCACGAGCAACAACGGCTGCGTGTGAAGTCATACCGCCACGTACTGTTAAGATACCTTCAGAATAGTGCATACCTTCGATATCTTCAGGAGAAGTTTCAAGTCTTACTAAGATAACTTTTTCCTTCTTTTCAGTAGCCCATAAAGTAGCGTCGTCAGCAGTAAATACGATCTTACCACAAGCAGCGCCAGGAGATGCAGGTAACGCTTGTCCGATAGGAATTGCCTTTTTAAGAGCGTCTGCATCGAATTGTGGGTGAAGTAAAGCGTCTAATTGTTTAGGGTCAATCATAAGAACTGCTTCTTCTTCGCTAATCATACCCTCGTCTACTAAATCGCAAGCGATTTTTAACGCTGCGGCAGCAGTTCTCTTACCGTTTCTTGTTTGAAGCATAAAGAGTTTGCCTTCTTCGATAGTGAATTCCATATCTTGCATATCTCTATAATGCTTTTCAAGTTTTTCTACGATATTTTTGAATTGTTCGTAAACTTCAGGTTGTTCTTTTTTAAGTTGGTCGATAGTTTGTGGTGTTCTAACGCCCGCAACAACGTCTTCACCTTGCGCGTTCATTAAGAATTCGCCGAATAAGCCCTTTTCACCAGTAGATGGGTTACGAGAGAACGCAACGCCCGTACCAGAAGTGTCGCCCATATTGCCGAATACCATTTCTTGAACGTTAACTGCAGTACCCCAACTACCTGGGATATCGTTCATTCTTCTATAGTAAATAGCGCGTGGGTTGTCCCATGAACGGAATACCGCTTTAACTGCGCCCATAAGTTGTTCTTTAGGGTCAGATGGGAAATCAACGCCTAATTTCTTTTTGTATTCAGCCTTAAAACTTTCTGCAAGTTCCTTTAAATCGTCCGCATCAAGTTCGGTGTCAAGTTTAACGCCTTTTCTTTCTTTCATTTGGTCGATTAAAGTTTCAAAGTGTTTTTTACCAACTTCCATTACAACGTCAGAGTACATTTGAATGAAACGCCTATAAGAGTCGTAAGCGAAACGGCGGTTGCCAGTCTTTTCAGCAAATCTTTCAACAACCACGTCGTTTAAACCAAGGTTTAAGATTGTGTCCATCATACCAGGCATTGATGCGCGAGCGCCTGAACGAACTGATACGAGTAATGGATTTTCAACGCTACCAAATTCTTTACCTGTAATTTCTTCAAGCTTTTTAACGTATTCCATAATTTGAGCGGAAATTTCGTCGTTGATTTTTTCGCCGTCGTTATAGTATTGCGTACAAGCCTCAGTAGTGATAGTAAAACCGCGAGGTACAGGCATGCCAAGGCACGTCATTTCGGCAAGGTTTGCACCCTTACCACCTAAAAGTTCACGCATTTTACCATTGCCTTCACTAAACAAATAAATGTATTTCATAAAATCTCCTATAAAAAATTTTTTATTAACTAATTCTCAACTAAGAATTATACAATAAACGACTAGTTTTTGCAATTGTATTATAGTCGGTTTTGCTTTTTATTTATTAAAAATAAAAAATTTGCCACTTATTTTTTATTAAAATAAAAATTAAATGGCTTTTCAATCTAAATCTTAAAAGTTAAATAATTTTAGTTGGAGTAACGATATAGTCAAGTTTTATATCCCACGGATTAGGGTTGATGCCGTCTACCACTTGAAAATCGTAGGCTAGTCCTATTTTAATAACATTTTTATCCGCTAAAAACCTATCGTAATATCCCTTTCCATATCCTACCCTATTCTTTTGCGCATCGCACAGTAATAGGGGCACGATAACCACTTCAATATCCCTCATAATCGAATAATTTTTAGGCTCTAAAACGCCAAAATTTCCCCTTTCAAACTCGTTTGTTTTAGGGATTGCAGGGATTAAATTTTCGCCTATTACAACGGGGTAAGAAATCGCCTTTTTTTCGGTTTTTAAGCGCTTAATTATGGGCAAAGTATCAACTTCGTTTTTTATTGAATTATAGATAAAAAAATTGGTTTTTTTAGAAATAAAATCTAAAGTGAAAAGGTTATTTTCAATCATTTTAGACAAGTTTTCCACTTCAATTTTACTTAAATTTAACCGCTTTTCTTTAATAATTTTTCTTAAATCGTTAATTAGCACAAACTGCTCCTATAAGTATAATTTGTAATAATTAGTATACTTAAAAAATCTATTTTTGTCAATTTAAACGCCTTACGAAAAATACAATTAAAAACCTAAGATAAAAGGACAAATTTTCAATTTTAGTGGAATATAATGCAAAAAATAAATATTTTAGTGTCTTGAAAAAACATAAAAATAATGATACAATAAAATTAATAAATTTTATTATTTAAAAATTACTATTTAGGAGATTTGTTAATATGAGTAATAACGAAAAGCAAAAGGACTTTTTTACCCTTATTGCTGAAAACGGCTACTCTCGTTCGACTGAACTCGTATGGCCAGAACCTATGAAATTCGATAAACGCACGTGCGCTTTGTCGGGCGACGTTAAAGCGCCTATCGTTGCGCCTAAAGAAATGTCAACTAAAGAAGAACTTTATAAAGAGATTGACAATATGCGTAAAAAATACGCACCGTTTCTACAAAACCACGCGCCAAAACTTGAAAATACGCGCGTTCGCACCGACATAAAAGAATTTATTCTTGACGGCAAAGAAAAGGTAACTATTCCGCATTACGATGGACCTTGCGGTAATGCTACGAAAGTTTACGAATCGGACTTTGAACTTGGCGCTTTTGATGATAAAGCGGTGTATATTTGCTTTAAAGGCGCTGACTACATTGCAAAAGTATACGTAAACGACGTTTGCGTCGGCATGCACGAAGGCTTTTTCTCTCCGTTTGAATTTAATATTACAAGCGTTGCTAAAAAGGGTTTAAACCACTTAAAAGTAGTGCTTGACAACGATTTCGTTTATAGGGGCGACACCGTAAAATCCGTTACCGGTAGCGCATTAGGTCTTCCTGAAATTGAAGGCGATAAACTCTACGCTGCAACGGGTATCGGTTACGACGACCCTGAAGTTGGCTGGCACCACTGCCCTCCTGGTATGGGGCTTTGGAACGAAGTTTACGTAGAAGTTAGAAATAAAATAAACATTACCGACCTTTACGTACGCCCTATTTTAAGTGAAAACTCAGCGGAATTATGGGTTGAGATTGAAAACGTTGAACACGAAAAACGCAAAGTGAACTTCAATCTTTCCCTTTACGGTAGAAACTTTGAAAAGGTATTCTTTGAAAACCTTGATTATTCCCCTATTTCAGACGGTCACGAACTTATGGCGTCTTACGGCAAAAACGTTTATAAAATCCGTATTCCATTAGACGAAGTTAAACTTTGGAACAACGCAACGCCATATCTATACCAACTTAACGTATCAGCAACGATAGATAACGAAGTATTAGATAACGGCACGGTGCATTTCGGTATGCGCGAATTCACTCAAGACGTAAAGAGCGAGCCAAAAGGTATGTTCTACTTAAACGGCGAAAAAATCCGTTTACGTGGCGCTAACACTATGGGCTTTGAGCAAGTTGACGTTGCCCTTAAAGACTTTGACCAACTTATTAACGATATCTTAATGGCTAAAATATGTAATATGAACTATTTTAGACTTACTCAAAGACCCGTTCAAGACGAAGTTTACGAATACTGCGATATGCTTGGTTTATTGACGCAAACCGACCTTCCACTTTTCACTGTTATGAGAAGAAGCAAATTCGCAGAAGGTGTAAGACAAGCGGAAGAAATGGCACGAATGGTACGTAAGCATCCTTGTAACGTTGTGGTAACTTATATTAACGAGCCTTGGGGCAACGCATCTAATAAGACAAGACCACATAGACACCTTATCCGTTCCGAACTTGAAGACTTTTTCCGCGCTTGCGACTTAATAGTTAAATTTAACTATCCGGAATGTGTAATTAAACACGTTGACGGCGACTTTGAAGCGCCTGACCACTGTGAAGAAAACTGTATGCCAGACTTCCATACTTACAACTTATGGTACGGCGGAAGTTTACCGTTTGGCAAAATGTATCGCGGATATTGGACGCGTACCGCTCCGGGTTGGTATTACGGTTGCGGTGAATACGGCACGGAAGGTTTAGACCCCGTTGAACTTATGAAGAGAAGATATCCTAAAGAATGGCTTAGAGAACCGTTTGATATCAACAACATTGTAGGCGTTCAAACGGGTATTCAACATGTAAAATTCTTCGATACGCCAAAAACACTTGAAGAATGGGTTAAAAAGAGCCAAGACTACCAAGCGTTTGCAACAAAACTTGCAACTGAATGTATGAGACGTGATTGGCGTATGGTTTCGTTTGCTATTCACTTATTTATCGATGCATGGCCAGCAGGTTGGTTTAAAACTATAGTTGACTGTGAAAGAACGCCAAAGCCTGCTTTCTTTGAATATAAAAAGGCGCTTAGCCCTATTTTACTTTCACTCCGCAGTGATAGATTTACTTATTTTGACGATGAAACTATTAGCGTTGAAACGTTTATTTGTAACGACTTAAACGAAAAGGGCGAAGACTACACTATCGTTTACGAGGCGTATAACGGCGACAAAATGATTAAACGCGGTGAAATTAAGGCGGACTTTGAAGAAAACACCGTAACTTATATTGCCAACGCCGAATTTAATATTAAGGTAGAAGATAGAGAAAACTTAACGATTAAAGCATACCTTATTAAAGACGGAAAAGTTGTTAGCCATAACGAGTTTACCGTTGGCGTGTTTAAACGCCGTGGCATTACTAAGCACGACAATCTTGTTATTATCGACAATCTTGAAGACGGCGAACACGAAATTGCGGGCGAAACTGTTACCGTTGTAACTAAACCACCAGCATATTTCGCTTCAAGAAATTCCGGTCACCCATCGGTTGCGGAATTTAAAGAAAAAGACTTCTATATGTTCTACAGTAAAGAAACGGATATGATAGAATATCTTTTAACTAAAGACTTTAAAGCAAAAGGCTTTACACCTATACTTTTAAGCCGTGGTAAAGATAGCGAAATGATGACAGTTGGTATAAAAGAATACGAAGGCAAGAAATACGTAGTTTCAACTTCTAAACTTTTAGTAGAAAACCCAATTATGGAAAGATTTGTATCAAACTTATACAAATTGTAATAATACATATAAAAACCCGACTATACGTCACGTACAAGTCGGGTTTTAAATTTCAATACTATATAGGTATATTTATTACTATAACAATGAAATAATGTCTTTTAAAATTAAAAATGAGTTCAGTTACAATACTGAACTCATTTAAATAGATTTTTTATCACAACCTTTATAGTTTTGTTAAACTTTTTATAGTGCTTAATTTTAGAAAATTACCAATAGATTATTGATTGTTCACCATTTTTACCCCTAATAAATTTGCAACCATAAAATTTTTCCATCAACAACATAAATGTCGTTGCGTTACAAGGCTTATTACCATTTTTAAAACGCTTATTAAACGCTTTAATCATATCTGACGTTAAAAAACCCAAGTCTTTAAGTAATAAATAATCTCTATAAAATAAATCAATATCAAACTCACTTATTCTACCTGTTGTATGAGAATACTTTATTTTACCATTTTCTATTCCTAATATAGTTCTTATTTTTTTATACGGTGTATTAAAAACTATTGCTCCTTTTAATTCTATTTCTTTTTCTAATTCTTGAATTTTTTCATATAATGTCATAAATTTTTCTCCTTTTGCTTTATAATTTTATATTAATTTTATTTGTTAATTGCTAGTATAGTTGTACGCTATTGTATAATTGCCTGTGTCATAATCCCAATTAATGCCTTTATTTATCGCATTCCATTGCGACTGCGTTCCGCGATATTTTATACTTGTAAGTGAAGTGCAATCTTCGAACGCATAATCACCTATACTTGTCACGCTGTTTGGTATTTCTATACTTGTAAGCGAATCACAGTTACAGAACGCATAATCACTTATTCTTGTCACACTATTAGGTATTTCTATACTTGTAAGTTTAGAGCAACCATAGAACGCAGAAGAACCTATACTTGTTACACTATTACCTATAGTTACACTTGTAAGTTTAGGGCAATGTTCGAACGCATCATCACCTATACTTGTTACACTATTACCTATAGTTACACTATTACCTATAGTTACACTTGTAAGTTTAGGGCAATGTTCGAACGCATCATCACCTATACTTGTTACACTATTACCTATAGTTACACTATTACCTATAGTTACACTTGTAAGTGAATCGCAATATGCGAACGCAGAATTACCTATACTTGTTACGCTATTTGGCAACACTATACTTGTAAGTGAATCACAACCTTCGAACGCCCTATAACCTATACTTGTTACACTATTACCTATAGTTACACTTGTAAGTGAATCGCAATTATAGAACGCATATTTACCTATACTTGTTACACTATTTGGTATAGTAATATTAACAAGCCTTTCACAACCACTAAATGCAGATGGCATTATAATTTTTGAAGTGTTGTTTATTGTATAAGTAGATAAGTTTTTATTTGTTACACCATAAACGATATAATATGGGTTATTATTTGCTTTAATATATTTAATATTGTTTTCTTCTGTAAATAATGCAGAATTACAGCCATCAAATGCGCTACTAACAATACTTTGAATATTACTGCCTTCCGCAAAGGTTATACTTGTAAGTGAATAGCAACCACAGAACGCCCAATCATCTATACTTGTTACACTATTTGGTATTACTACACTTTTAAGTGAAGTGCAATGATCGAACGCCTTATAACTTATACTTGTTACACTATTAGGTATTTCTATACTTGTAAGTGAATAGCAAGAAGAGAACGCATAATTACCTATACTTGTTACACTATTACCTATAGTTACACTTGTAAGTGAATCGCAACTATAGAATGCATAATCACCTATACTTGTTACGCTATTAGGTATTTCTATACTTTCAAGTGAATAGCAAGAAGAGAACGCACCCTTACCTATACTTGTTACGTTATTTGGTATAATAACTTTTGTAATAGTGTTATTATTTTTAAATGCTTCTTCATAAATAGATTTTACAGGTAAGTTATTATAAGTTGACGGAATATTTACTTTTGTTGAACTTCCACTATAATTTATAACTTCAGCAAATGTGCCGTCACTTGACGCTTCTATTATAAGACCTTCAGTTGCTGACATTGGTAATTCGCAACTATAACAAAACCCTGAACTATCCGCCGTATGCGTGCCATATTCTTTTTTATCACCACAACTACATTCGTACCAGTGGTTATTGCTATCGTACTTTAAAGTTTTATAGTAGTGATTTAATAATTCGCCGTAACTTTGATTACATAGTGAACATTTTGCTTTACTTGTACAAGTTGCCGTACCACCTTTATGCGCTTCTACAGTCTTTTTATTCCCACAAGAACATTCATACCAATGATTATTGCTATCATACTTTAAGGTTTTATAATTATGCGATAATAATGCGCCATAACTTTGATTACATATTGTACATATCGCTTTACTTGTACAAGTTGCCGTGCCACCTTTGTGAGTTTCTGCAGTTTGTTTTTCACCACAACTACATTCGTACCAGTGTTTATTGCTATCGTACTTTAAAGTTTTATAATCGTGCGTATGTTGGTTTTGGTTACCGCCTGTATTTTGATTTTCATCATTATTTTGGTTACCGCCTGTATTTTGATTTTCATCATTATTTTGGTTACCGCCTGTATTTTGATTTTCATCATTATTTTGGTTACCATTATTGCTTTGACTATCACCTACAAATTGCGAGTTGACGCACTCATACGTTTTATTATTTTTAAACGTTATACTTGTTATTCTATAATCAAAATTTAATTCACTTTTACTCTTTTCTAATATCCATTTTTCATTATTGGTTGGGAAAAAAGAATAATTTAAGTTTTCACTATCATGGCTTGCTAAATAATTAAAAGTACAAGTTACTTCTGAAGTGTAATTTTGATTTGTGTTAGAGTCATTTGTTATTCGTACGTCTAAACTTAATCTACTAATTTCAGCATTGCCGTTATTTGTTATGGTAAAATAGACTATTTTTTTATCAAACGAACCATTTTCTATATTATTAAACGTAACTGCTATTTTATCTTCATATTTATCATATTTTTCTTTATTAGAATCTATAGCAACAAAAGTGATAGCGCAAATAATAGCAACAATAAATAAAAATACGTTTAACTTTCTTAAAGTTTTCATAATTACGCACCCCCTTTAAGTTTATTTGGTATAGCAATACCTTTTTTCTTTAGGTGGGCAATTAAATCGTTTTTCTTCTTGGCAGTTTTTTGGTAGTAAATTTCTTTTGATACTTTTGACCTTATTGCCCAGTAAGTTATAAAAGATACTACGCCAATAATAGCAAATATTATTTTTGCTACAATAGGGAAACAAAGGGAAGATAAAATAGAAAACAAAAGAGTAAAAAGCGTTATTATATTAAACGTTTTTA
This sequence comes from Clostridia bacterium, assembly GCA_017504165.1. Taxonomy (GTDB): domain Bacteria; phylum Bacillota; class Clostridia; order Christensenellales; family Borkfalkiaceae; genus HGM11412. The sequence continues at coordinate 10,110 of JAFVRR010000018.1, forward strand.
CATATACGTTGTCTTCAATTTCCGTTTCTGTTTCAGATTTTGCCGATGGGATATCCCCCCTAATCATACTTTTTTTAGCAGAATGCGCTTTTAAAGTATAATCTTTATTCAAATATTTATATTTAAGTATATATTGCGGAGCAACGTGACTTTCTATTCTACTTAAAGTAACTACGCCGTCACAGTTAAAATCTTTATTTTTATCGCCTGGTAGTTTACTTTTGCAATCTAATTCCGCTAACGTTTTTATCCCATCTTCAATTCTATCTATTGAACTACTTGTCGGCGCTAATGGCGCAGGTAATTTTGATATGCTCGCATCATATTCTTTTGAACTTGCCAAACAATAATCTTTATAGTCATCAGGGTCAAAAATATCGGTATTATTATCGTTAGCAACCGCTTTAAAATATTCTCCAGTATGACTTCCACTAAAAGGTTGCCAATCGGTTACCTTTCTTTCTTTAATAGTATCAACCCTAAACGAGCCGTTATAATCAGCACGTTTAGTAACGCCGTTACAAGTGTAAACGTCGCCCATCGATAAATACTTATTTTCCGTTGTTTGATATTTTTCTATTTTATCATAACCTACAGTTGCAGTATAAGTCATTTCAGCCGTGCCTTTACCAAGAAGGTATTGGCGATATTCCGTTTTTACCGCTTCAAATTTACCGATAACAAAAACGTCTTCCGGCGAATTTTTATCAAGGGCAATTTCGGTAAGTGAGTTAGCATAAAATGTTGTTTCGTCTATTTCTTTAGGCAATTCGAAAAAACCTATAGATTCTTCCCCTGCATTACCGCTCATTTCAATGGTAACGTTATTAGTCACGTAATTAGTTTCTTTTTGCTTATTTATAACAACTTGCGTTCCACAATTTTTGCATTTGCCTAAATCTTCCGAAATAAGTTCAACGGCGGTTGAACCGCATTGAGTACAAATAATAGCATCAACTACCGCATCTTCTTCTATTTCTTCTTCGTATAAAGTTTCTTCGCTCTCTTCTTCAATCAAAACTTCTTCGTTATCAACATCGTTATCTTCCGTTGTTTCGGGAATTGTTGTGGCTACAGTAGCAACGGGAACTACCACGGGTACAACTACGGGTGTAACGCTTGCTACGTTATTCTCGCTTTCTACATTTTCAGTTTTAGGCGCGTCAACAACTTCGTTTTCAGTTGTTGTTTCAGTAGTAGGCGTATCTTTACTTTCTACTGTGTTTTCAATCATTTTTATTCCACAAAACGGACAAAAGATAGAATTTTCCGGTATTAATTTTTGGCAGTTTGGGCAAGTAATATTTCCGTCGGCACGAGTACCACACATAGGGCAAAATACACCGCCGTCAGGAATATCAGCCGAACACTTTTTACAAATCATACGTTTTCTCCTTTGTTAAAAATTTTTATTATTGTATCACAAGAATTCTTGTAAAGTCAAACAAATCACAATAATAATTGTATTATATAAGTATGGTGTGTTTTAATGATAACCTTTATAAATTAAGGAAAGAATGTAAAGTTAGCCAACAAAAATTAGCAGATTACGTAGGAGTTTCTCAGCAATGTGTTTCGGAATGGGAAAAAGGTAAAATAGAGCCAACTCTTTCTTATTTGTGGAAAATTGCAGATTTCTTTGACGTTTCTATAGATTTTTTGGTCGGCAGAAAAGATTATTGAATTAAACGATAAAAGTTAGTAAATAAACTACTACCACGGCATCATTCTGCAATTATATATACATAATGGCAATTACATAACAAGCCTTATGGCTTGTATAAAAAAGAAGTACCTAGTCGCTCTTCCCGTAGGGATTTTTTTAGAGCATTATAAAAGACTAACGATTTTTTTCGTTAGTCTTTATTTTTTACTTTGCAAAACACACGGCTTTCATTTGAAAGTATAGTGTGCTACACCTTACATGAAATTGTCCACGATAGAAGAATATAGAATTATAATTAACCGCTTACCAAGTTGTTGCTATATCGACAGATTTACTCCAAACACTAATAAAAGGGTGAGAATGGTCACCTTCTCTAAAAAATACCCATTGTTCATTTTCATCATCAAAATGGTGATAACCGTTTTTAACAAACAATTCTATTTTTATGCCATTATCCATAATTATTTCAACGTCGTATAAAGGACTAACGCTTACTGAAATTACAGTGCCACCCTCAATCTTATCGCGATATTTATTCACAAAATACGCTTCGTCGTTATTCTCGTCCTTTTTCTTATCCCAATTTTGATAATCGAGTGTCGTTACAAGAATATCATTATCTTTAATAATTCTTGTTAAGCCTAATGCGTGAAAAGCATAATCTTCAAAAGAGAACATCATCATATCACAAACAAGGTACAAGTTTTCTAATTTTTTTCCAACAATTACTTGAAGATATTTATTTAAGGTGGCTTGATAAGACATACTTTCTCCGTTAAATTTTCATTTATTGATAAAAATATTATATCATACAAAAAGAAAAAATCAAATTGATATATGTGGGTAAAAGAAAATTCGACTTGGAAAAGTCGAGTTTTATAAAATATTTAATTAAAATCCCTATGGGAAGAGCGGTAAGGCGCGTAACTTTAATGAAATCCTGCTTTGCAGGATGAAATCCGAGTAAACTCGGATGAAATCTTCGGTGTGCCATCTCAGATGAAATCAAATCCGCCATCCTAACCTGCCGTAAGGCAGATTTCATCGCGTAGCGATTTCATCCACGAAGTGGATTTATTCCGACGAAGGCGGATTTAGTTAAAAAAGACTGCAATTTTGTATCAAAATTACAGTCTTTTTTTGGTGCGGATAACAGGAATCGAACCTGCACGGTCTCCCACAGGATTCTAAGTCCTGCGCGTCTGCCAGTTCCGCCATATCCGCTTATAAACCGCTTTAAAGCGGTTGTTTTTATTTTCCTACACAGAATTTTTTGAAGATTTCGTCAATGATTTCTTCGCTTGCCGTCTTACCCGTTATTTCGCCAAGGTACGACCAGACGTTTTTAACGTCTTCCGCCACCAAATCAAGCGGTACTTTACCGATATTATTTATCGCTTCAAGTAAACTAGATTTTGCATTTTTAAGGGATAAGAAATGCCTTTCTTCCGTTACGTATTCTCCGTTTAAGTCTATGCCGTTTTTAAAGGCTTTAGAATAGATTTCTTCTTTAAGTTTATCAATTCCTTCGCCCGTTTTTGCCGAAATATTAAACACACCGTCAAGCGCGTTTAAATCGCTTTTATTGTAAACGGTTATAAGTTCTTTATCTTTAACGCTTTCTATTATCTTTTTATCTTCGCTAGAAATTTCTTTAGAGCCGTCTAAAACAAGTAATACGATATCAGCGGTTTTTAAGATTTTTTCAGACCTTTCTATGCCTAATTTTTCCAAATTATCCGCCGTTTCGCGAATGCCCGCGGTATCGTAAAAATCAAACTTAACACCGTTAATTTCAAGCGCGCCTTCTACGACGTCACGAGTAGTGCCTTCAACCGACGAAACGATTGCCTTTTCATAGTCGAGTAGCGCGTTTAATATCGACGATTTACCCGTGTTCGGTTTGCCGATAATAGCAACGCTTATGCCCTTTTTAATTTTACTGCCTTCGTTATATTTTAATAATAGATTATCAACTTCTTTTAAAGTGTTTTCTAAAGTTTTTTGAACTTCGTCAAAAGTGGTTTCTTCTAAATCTTCTTCAGGGTAATCTATGTCCGCGTCTATACTTGCAAGCGAGAAGGTAAGCCCGTCTTGCAATTCGTTGATTTTGTTAAATAATTTTTCACGGTATAAACTATACCCAACCTTTACCCCTGCAACGCTTTCGCTGTTAATCATATCGATTAACCCCTCTGCCGAGTCAAGCGATAATTTGCCGTTTATAAAGGCGCGCTTGGTAAATTCCCCTTTAGTTGCGGGAATTGCGCCCAAGTTAAAGGTTTGCTTTAAAATTCCCCTTTGAATAGCAAGTCCGCCGTGGCAATGAATTTCCACCATATCTTCGCCCGTGTAACTTTTAGGGCCCTTAAAGAAAACCGCCATGCCAAAGTCGGTAAAATTTCCACCGTCAATTTCGCCAACGTATAATTTATACGGCTCAAAATCTTTAACTTTTATATTTTTAGATAAGGGCTTGAACATTTTTTCTAAAATATCTAAAACGCCATTACCACTTAATCTTATAATTGCAACGCCACCGACACCGTTTGCCGTTGATATTGCAGATATAACGTTTTCCATAACTACCTATTAATTAAAAAAATCGTCTTTTCCTTCACCGTTAAGGGTTGATTTCGTTTCTTCTTTACTATTATTATTGCCGTTAAACTCTGGGAAAGGATCGTTTTCAGGTTTGCTTTCGTATTTTTTATACGATTCTTCATAAGAATTGTAGCCCGATTTTACTCTAGTTCTTAAAAACTCGTCATACTTAGAGGCGTTTTTGTTTCTGATAACGAAAAGGAAAACACCAAATAAAAATTCAAAGAATATTGAAAGAATAGAATACATAAACGCTCTTTCAGGGGC
>JAFVRR010000019.1 GCA_017504165.1 Clostridia bacterium
ACCGACTATGGTCTTGGCGATTTTAACAAAACGGGTTTTTCTTTAATTACTATAAGAAACGGGAACAAGAAAATGGCGGATAAATACCCTAAAGTGTACGCTGAAAAATTATTGTTTTTAAAAGAAGGACAATACGCTTGCAATCACTTCCATTGGTCTAAAACGGAAGATATTATAAATAGAGGTGGCGGAAATTGTTTAATAAGGGTTTATAACAGTTTGCCAAATGAAGAAGTAGATTACGAAAGTGAAGTTACCGTTAATACTGACGGAAGGACTTATAAAGTTCCCGCAGGTACTCAAATTCGTTTAAAACCAGGCGAAAGCATACATATTCAACAATATTTATATCATGATTTTGAAGTGGAAAAGGGTACGGGCAACGTATTACTTGGGGAAGTTAGCGAGTGCAACGATGATAATACGGATAATAGGTTTAGTCCACCCGTTGGTCGTTTTCCAAAAATTGAGGAAGACGAGCCACCTTATAGATTACTTTGCAACGAATATCCGGTAGCCAAGTAAAGAAAATTTTACTAAATAGTCAAAAAGCGGTATTATTTTGTTGACAAGTATTTAAAAGGGTGTTAAAATAATCACAACTTAATAAGAAATGAGATAGAGGCGCATTTATTAAAGAGTATTACACTTTATATGGTTGCCAAAACCGTGTAAGAAAGGGAATGAGTGCCGAAGTTAGATAAGGTGGCGGTTATCTTGCTGGCAGTATGGATAATATCTTGACTGTTGTCGCAATTTTGCGGAGGGCTATTCAGTTTTTAATAAAAATTTATTAACGGGATAGTTTATATGCTATCCCGTTTTAATATGTTATGACTACTTCACAAAACTTATTAATAAAAGTAGTCGTGAAATACTGCGTAATACTTCGTTAAACCCCTTGAAAAGATGTAAACTCTTATCTTCGGGATTTGCCTTGTCTTACTTGTATTTGACGCCCCCTTTTTAATTAAACGTTTTGTTACGTAGTCTAGAAGTCAAAGGTTATCTAGTAAAAGAGAAATACTGCGTAATACTTCGTTAAACCCCTTGAAAAGATGTAAACTCTTATCTTCGTGATTTGCCTTGTCTTACTTGTATTTGACGCCCCCTTTTTAATTAAACGTTTTATTGCGTAGTCTAGAAGTCAAAGTTTATCTAGTAAAAGAGAAATACTGCGTAATACTTCGTTAAACACATCAAGAACTAGTCTAAATAGAATTATTATCAATTCATTATTATATAATAATAAGTAAAGGAGATTTTATTATGAAAAACACAATTTTCACAGGCGCGGCAACGGCTCTTGTAACACCACTTAACGCTAACGGTGTAGATTACGATAGTTTAGCAAGACTTATTGAATTCCAAATTGAAAAGGGCATTGACGCTATCGTTTCAGTTGGTACTACGGGCGAAGGCTCTACTTTATCGGATAAAGAACATAAAGAAGTTATGAAGTTTACCGTTGAAAAGGTTAACGGTCGCGTTCCCGTTATTGCAGGTACGGGTTCTAACGATATCGCTTACGCGATTGAACTTACTAAATACGCTTGCGAAATTGGCGCAGACGCTATGTTACTTGTTACTCCATACTATAACAAGGCAACGCAAAAGGGTTTAATTGAATCTTTCACGGCTATTGCTAACGCTAGTACTAAGCCTTGTATTTTATACAACGTTCCATCGAGAACTGGTTGTAACTTAACGCCGGAAAGCGCTGCGGTTTTAGCAAAACACCCAAATATCGTTGCTATTAAAGAGGCGTGCGGTAATATTTCTCAAGTTGCTAAACTTGCATCGCTCGTTGGCGACGATATGGATATATACTCTGGTAACGACGATCAAATCGTTCCTATTTTATCACTTGGCGGTAAGGGCGTTATTTCCGTATTATCTAATATTATGCCTTACGAAACTAGTGAAATGTGCAAAAAATACTTTGACGGCGACGTTAAAGGGGCGCTTAAAATGCAACTTGATCTTTTACCACTTATTGATTCGCTATTTTGTGAAGTTAACCCAATTCCTGTTAAAGCGGCGGTTGCTAAAATGGGTTACTGCGATAATTACGTAAGATTACCACTTACTACTATGGATGAACAAAAAGCGGAAAAAATGTATGCTTTAATGGCAGAGCAAAATTTAATTTAAGGTGATTTATGAAAATTTTATTAAACGGTTTTTGCGGTTTTATGGGCCGTGAAGTTTATAAACTTGCTAAAGAAAACTACGAAGGCGCTGAAGTCGTAATGGGCGTTGACTGTTTTGCTAAAGGGGACGAAGAAGTTAAATGCGTTAAGTCTTTTGACGAGGCTATAACCGACGTTGACTGTATCGTTGACTTTTCGCACCACAGTTTAACTGAAAGTTTACTTAACTTTGCTACAAAAAATAATATTCCCGTAGTTTTAGCAACCACGGGTCACACCCCCGAAGAAAAAGAACTTATTTATAAAGCGGGCGAAAAAGCACCAATCTTTTATACCGCAAATATGTCGGTAGGGGTAGCGTTACTCGTTGAACTTGCTAAAAAGGCGGCGTCTGCTATGCCTAACGCGGATATTGAAATTATTGAAAAGCACCACAACAGAAAGATTGACGCGCCAAGCGGTACTGCTTTAATGCTCTACGAAGAATTAAAAGAAGTTAGAACTAACGCAGTTGCAAAAATGGGCAGAAGCGGTCAATGCAAAAGAACGCCTGAAGAAATTGGCATTAGCGCGATTAGAATGGGCAACGTAGTTGGCGAGCACGAAGTGATTTTATGTACCGCTAACCAAACTATTACTTTAAAACACGAGGCGCATAACCGCGCGTTGTTTGCCGAAGGTGCGCTCGTTGCCGCTAAATATATGGTTGGTAAACCTGCGGGCATTTACAATATGAAAGATATGTTAAAGGATAATTAAACTATGAACGTTGCAATTTACGGTTACGGCAATTTAGGCAAAGGGGTAGAAGTATCTATCTTAAACGCTAAAGATATCAGTTTATTTGGGGTTTTCACAAGGCGTGACCCTAGTACGCTTACGACGTTAACGGGCGCTAAGGTTTATCCCGCTAGCGACCTTAATTTATACAAAAAGGATATTGACGTATTGATTATTTGCGGTGGTAGCGCAACCGATTTGCCTACTATGACCCCTGCTTTAGCAAAGGATTTTAACGTGGTTGACAGTTTTGACACTCACGCTAAAATTCCTAATCATTTTGAAAACGTTGATAAAAGCGCTAAAGAAAACGGAAAAATAGCATTAATTTCTGCCGGTTGGGACCCTGGAATGTTCTCAATTAATAGGCTTTATGCGGAGGCAATACTCCCTAACGGCAAAGACTATACTTTTTGGGGTAGAGGGGTAAGTCAAGGACACTCTGATGCAATTAGAAGAATTGACGGGGTACTTGATGCTAAGCAATACACAGTTCCTATCGATAGCGCGTTAGATAGTGTTCGCACTGGCGAAGAGCCTAATTTAACAACTAGAGAAAAACATTTAAGGGAATGCTACGTCGTTGCAAAAGAAGGCGCGGACCTTAAACGCATAGAAAACGAAATTAAAACTATGCCTAATTATTTTGCAGACTACGATACGACGGTTACCTTTATTACAAAGGAAGAATTAGACCTTAATCATAGCGGTATTCCGCATGGTGGCAAGGTTATAAGAACGGGTAAAACGGGCATAAATAACGAGAATAAACACGTTATAGAGTACAGTTTAAAACTCGATTCTAACCCGGAGTTTACCGCCAACGTATTAGTTGCGGTGGCTAGGGCTATTTATAAAATGAGTTTAAGGGGAGAAGTTGGCTGTAAAACCATTTTCGATTTAGCGCCAAGCGATTTATCTAGTAAAACCCCCGAAGAATTAAGAGCAGGATTACTTTAAAATGGAAAACAAAGATTTAATTTGTGAAAACTTATCCATAGACGATAACGGCGTACTTAATTTTGCAGGCGTAAGTACCGTTGAACTTGCCACAAAATACGGCACTCCGCTATTTTTGATGGATGAAGAGAGAATAAGATACAAATGCAAAACCTATTTATCAGCCGTTAAAAAATATTTTGGCGAAAGTAGCGGTGTTTTGTATGCGTCTAAAGCCCTTTCTTTTAAGAGAATATACGAAATTATGAAAGAAGAGGGTATGGGAATTGACGTCGTTTCTCAAGGAGAGATATTTACCGCTAAAAGGGCGGGATTTCCACTTAAAAACGCTTATTTCCACTCTAACAACAAAACGGACGAAGATATAGATTACGCCATAAAAAACGGCGTTGGGACGTTTGTGGTTGACAATGAAGAAGAACTTGTAGTCATTGATAAAATTGCAAGGCAAAACGGCGTAAAACAAAAGGTTTTATTAAGGCTTACGCCGGGTATTGACCCACACACTTACGACGCAATTAATACCGGTAAAGTCGATTCTAAATTCGGTAGCGCGATAGAAACTGGGCAAGCGGAAGAAATTACTAGGCTTGCAGTTAGTTTAAAAGGCGTTGATTTAAAGGGTTTCCATTGTCACGTTGGCTCGCAAGTTTTCGATAGTGACGTGTATATTATGGCGTCTACCGTAATGCTTAATTTTATTAAAGATATGAAGGTAAAATTAGGCTTTATAACAGAAGTTTTAGACCTTGGTGGTGGTTACGGCGTAAGGTATATTGAAAGTCAACCTAATATGGATATCGAGTCTAATATCCGCTTGGTGTCAGAGCATATTAAAAATACGGTAAAAGCGCTTGAAATTGAAATGCCTAGTATTTTCTTTGAGCCGGGTAGAAGTATCGTTGCCGATAGCGGTATAACGTTATACACCGTTGGCACGGTAAAGAGAATTAAAGGGTATAAAAACTACGTTTCGGTTGACGGCGGTATGACGGACAACCCTAGATTTGCATTATACAAAGCGGATTACACCTTACTTCCCGCGTACGATATGAACGCTAGTAGGGAAATGACTGCGTCTATCGTTGGTAGATGTTGCGAAAGCGGTGATATTATTCAAGAAAACGTTAAAATGCCCGAAACGATTAAACGCGGTGACGTTATCGCTTGTTTAACGACTGGGGCTTATAACTATTCTATGAGTTCAAACTATAATAGAATTGCGCGCCCTGCGGTAGTTATGATAAACGATAAAAAAGATTACGTTGCAGTAAAAAGAGAATCGCTAGAAGATATTGTCAATTTAGACGTGTAAATATTAAAACTTGGTTTACAAAAACCAAGTTTTTTTATTGCAAGAAATTATATTATATGTTACAATTAAAAATAATAAATTTATCATTAAAGGATTATAAGGATTATGATGAAAAAATTACTTATTTTATTTTTAAGTTTAATACTTTCATTATCTAGTATTAGTTTAGTTGCTTGTGGTGAAACTGAAACGCCTGGTGGCGGTGGGAATAATCCGCCTGAGCATACTGTTGAAGGCACGGCGGGGCTACGATATCAAGTTTACGGTCAAGGTGAAAACAGGTACGCTGTTTTTATAGGATTATCAAAAGATTGTACTGAAACGGATATTGTTATCGGTACGCATTATCAAGGTGTTAAGGTATCTGAAATCGGTGACGGTGTTAACTATTTATCTAATTTTAAAGGTGTTGAATCGGTAAAAATCCATAAATACGTTAAAGTTATAAACTCTTCGGCGTTCAACGGTAGCACGGCGCTTAAAAAGGTCGATTTTGAAGATGATTGCAGTTTAAAAATAAGTGGTTCAGCATTTAAAAAATGTAAAGCGCTTGAAGAATTTAATTATAAAGGCGAAATTGAATTCTTAGGCGATTACGCTTTTGAAGAGTGTACTGCTTTAAAGACGACCGAGTACGAGGGCGTAAATTATATAGGAACTTTTAATAATCCTTACGCTATACTTTACGACGGTTTAGACGCCCAAGACGTAAAAGTTCATAAAGACTGCGAGGCTATTCACTCTAAGGCGTTTTTAGATAAAACAAATTTTAAAACTATTACTTTTGAAGATGATAATAGGTTAAATAGTATTTGTGGTTTTGCATTCCACAATTCCGGCTTAACTGAAATTACTATTCCGTCATCAGTTAAAACCTTAGGGCAAGAGGCATTCCGCTACTGCGAAAGTTTAAAAAAAGTTACGTTTAGTGAGAATACCGAATGTAATTATTGGGGTCCGTTATTGTTTGAAAGTTGCACTCTTTTAGAAGAAGTTGTAAACTTTGATAAAACAAAAATTACGGTTGCGCCCGAACTTTGC
>JAFVRR010000011.1 GCA_017504165.1 Clostridia bacterium
CAGTTCGGTCCCTATCCATCGTGGGCGCAGGATATTTGAGAGGATTTGTCCCTAGTACGAGAGGACCGGGATGAACGCACCTATTGTGCACCTGTTGTTGTGCCAACAGCATAGCAGGGTAGCGAAGTGCGGATGAGATAAACGCTGAAAGCATCTAAGCGTGAAACTCACCTCAAGATAAGATATCCCATATCATAAGATAGTAAGACCCCTTGAAGACAACAAGGTTGATAGGTCGGGTGTGTAAGTGCAGTAATGTACGTAGCTAACCGATACTAATAGGTCGAGGGCTTATTCTCAAATAATTTGAGAAGAGAGCTTTTAATAATAGTATGGAAACTATGATTTGCAAAAAAGGCTTTAGGTACAAGTTTTGTTAAACTATGCAGTTGTCAGTCTACGACTGAAAATTTAAAATAGAGTATATTATCTGCGAAAGCAGTTATATAACCATTGCGGTGACGATAGCGTTGAGGATCCACCTGTTCCCATTCCGAACACAGAAGTTAAGCTCGATTGCGCTGAAAGTACTTGGTTGGACACGACCTGGGAGGATAGGGAGTTGCCGCATTTCATTTTACTAAAAAAGACTGAATTCGCTTTCAGTCTTTTTGTTTTATAAGGATTATTATGGTAATTAGAAAAAGTTTTGTTAAATATGGGTGTTATTTTATAAACTTTGCAATGAGTATGGTTGCAATAGTTTCGCCGATATTATTTTTGACTTTTAATAAAGAGTATAATATTTCATTTGCATTGCTTGGTACTTTAGTTTTAATCAACTTCTTTACACAAATGACGGTAGATTTAATATTATCCTTTTTCTCTAATAAGTTTAATATCAAATTTTTAATAAGGGTAATGCCGTATTTAGTGATTTTAGGCTTTTTAATCTATGCGCTAATTCCTTTATTTTTCAAGCCTTACGCGTATTTAGGTTTGGCAATAGGTACTGTGTTGTTTTCTATGGCAAACGGGCTTGTAGAAGTTTTAATAACTCCGTTAATTGAAAACCTATATAGCGAAAATAGGGAGAGCGAAGTTAGTAAACTTCATTCTATTTACGGTTGGGGCGTAGTTGTAGTAACTGTAATTTCAACCTTGTTTTTGAGATTTTTAGGTAGTGAAAATTGGCATTATTTAGTGCTTTTATTGCTTATTATTCCAATAACTAGTTGCGTATTTTTCTCGCTTACCGATTTACCTGATATCTCTTCGGAAGAAACGGGCAAAAATGCTGATAATCCCTTAAAAAACGGCGGTGTTTGGCTATGCTTTTTCGCAATGGTTTTCGCGGGAATGGCAGAGTGCACGATGTCGCAATGGTCGTCTAGTTTTATGGAAAAGGCGCTTTCACTTCCTAAAGTACTTGGCGATATTTTAGGCGTTGCCTTTTTTGCGGGAATGGTTGGGCTTGGCAGAACTTTATACTCTAAATTTGGTAAAAACGTTATATCCGTTTTGATTTACGGTTCAATGCTCGCTACCGTTTGTTATTTTGTCTGCGCTATTTCAGGTATTGCGGTAATTGGTTTAATTTCTTGCGCCGTTACGGGTCTTGCCGTATCAATGCTTTGGCCGGGGACTTTACTGTTTGCGTCATCTAATAATAAAAATAGCGGAGTAGTACTGTTTGCGCTTATGGCGGCAGCCGGTGATATGGGCGCTGCTATTGGTCCGCAAATTGTTGGAAGTATTATCGATACGGCATTATCTTCTAATTATTTTCTAGATTTATCGGTAACTTTAAATATTTCAATTGAAAGTTTAGCAATGAGATTTGGTCTTTTAATTGCTACCATATTCCCACTACTTTCAACCGTTTTTGCTATTATTTTAAAAGGTAAATATATTTCAAAAGAAAACAAAAAAAAGGACAAATAAGATTGTCCTTTTTTAATTTAGTATTGAAAAAAACAAAAAAAGTAGTATAATAAACTTATAATTTATCTTTTAGGGGAAATATATGAAAAAGATTTTATTTAAATTATTAACGTTTGCATTAGTAATAAGTACGGTAGGTTTATTCGCTTGTACTGCTAATACTGGTAATTCTGACGATATTACAGACTACACAAATTATTTAGAGTTTAATCTTTTACCAGACGGAACTTACAGCGTTGGTGGGAAAAGCGGTTTAGATTTTGTGTATATAGAAAAAATAGAAATACCATCTACCTATAACGGCAAAGTCGTTACACAAATTGTTCAAGACGGCTTTAAAGGAGTGACTAGCTTAAAAGAAATAGTAATACCCAATAGCATAACTACTATTGGAGAATATGCGTTCTATGATTGCAATAATTTAATCTATAACGTTAAAGACGGCTTAAAATATATAGGCAATGAAGAAAACAAGTATTTATATTTAGCAGCCGTAGTAGATACTAACATAACTTCAGCAACTATTGATAGTAATTGTAGATTTATTGGAGAAGACGTGTTCGATTTTTGCGAGAGTTTAGAAAGCGTAGTAATGGGTAATAACGTAACTACTATTGGGGAAGACTCGTTCTATTATTGTAAGAGTTTAGAAAGCGTAGTAATGGGGAATAGCGTAACCACTATTAGAAGAGAAGCGTTTTACGGTTGCGAAAGTTTGAAAGAAATAGAAATACCCAATAGCGTAACCACAATTGGGGATTATGCGTTTGAATATTGCAATAATTTAAAAAAAGTAACAATTGGTGATAGTGTGACTACTATTGGAAATTCTGCGTTCCATAATTGCATCAGTTTAGAAAGCGTAGTAATACCTAATGGTACAACCACTATTGGAAGTGGTGCGTTTGAATATTGCACCAGTTTAGAAAGTGTAGTAATACCTAATAGTGTGACTGCTATTGGAAATTCTGCGTTTAATTCTTGTGATAATTTAACTTACAACGTTCAAGAGGGTTTAAAATACTTAGGTAATAATGAAAACAAGTATTTATATTTAGCAGGTGTAGTGGATAATAAGTTAACTTCAGCAACTGTTCTTACCGCTTGTAGATTTATTGGAAGTTTAGCGTTCAATGATTGCTATTATTTACAAAGTATAGTAATTGGGAATAACGTGACGTCTATTGGAAGTTATGCGTTTAGTGATTGCGAAAGTTTAACAAGTATAAAAATACCTGAAGGTGTTACTTCTATTGGAAATTCTGCTTTTATTAGGTGTAAAGGTTTAATAAGTATAGAAATACCAAGCACCTTAACTTCTATTGGAAATTCTGTGTTTGTACTCTGCAATGGTTTAACAACTATAACCTATAAAGGAACTAAAAGTGAGTGGGATGCGGTTGCTAAAGGGGCTGATTGGAAACTTAACGTTCCTGCAACGGTTGTTGACTGTGCTGACGGGAACGTAGTAATTCAATAAAAAACCAAAATTTAAAAGCACGGAAATGAAATGCACCTCCTTAAAGTGTCTAACTTTTGGGTTCACATCAAAATACCCGTGCTTTTTTGATTATATAAATTAAAAGAGAAAATATAACCTTTTTCTTTTTTTTGTGTGGTTGTGGTCTAATAGAATAGAAAAAGTATATTATATAAGTTGACACTAAAAGTCTAGTTGTGGTATTATATATGTAAAAAAACGATATAGGTATATATAATTAGATATGAAAAAACTACTAATTTTAACAATTTCTATAATAATGGCGTTTTTCTTCGTGGCGTGCGGTGAAAATTCTAACCACGATAGCGGTAAAAATCCCCCCGATTACGTCGCTGGGACAGAGGGGTTAAAATATATGGTAAATACCGATAAAGTATCGGCTACTTTTATCGGTTTGGGTACTGCTACGGGTAGTGAAATTACCATTGCCTCACACTATGAAGGTGTTCCCGTTACAAAAATTAAAAGGGCGGCGCTATACGAAAATGAAACGGTCGTTAAGGTAAATATTCCAAAGCAATTAAAGTCTATAGGCCCGTCTGCATTTATGAAGGCGATTAAACTAGAAACCGTTTCTATTCCTAACGATACCGCGCTTGAAGAAATTGGCGCGTACGCATTTAAAAACTGTACCGCTCTTAAAAATTTAGATATACCTTTAACGGTAAAAGTTTTTGGGGAAGAGGCGGTTGACGGTTGCCCAAACTTTGTTCTTAACGATTATAAAGGTGGTAGTTATTTAGGAAGTTCGATAAATCCTTACATTATTTTAATGCGCGCAACTTCTTCAGACGTTACTTCGCTTACAGTTAGTAAAGATTGTAGAATTATTTACGCAAACTCTTTTTACAACTGTAAAAAACTTGAAAGTATATCTTTTGAAAGCGATGCTAATTTAACTGCGATTGGGAACGACGCTTTTGGCGGTTGTTCCGCGTTAAAAGAATTAACTATTCCGTCGTCAGTTGAAAGAATAGGGTCGTCTGCTTTTGGCGCTCAAAGGTCAAGTATGACTACTATGCTAAACGAAGGCTGTACAAGTTTAACTAAAGTTACTTTTAGTAAAGATAGCAAGTTAACCTATTTAGGGGAGCGCGCCTTTGACGATTGCGTGTCGCTTGTAAGCGTAGTTAATTTTGAACACACTAAAATTACCGAAGTTTTAACGGGAACTTTTATGCAATGCACTAAACTTAATAGTATAAAACTTCCTAAAACTGTAACCGTTTTAAACAAGTGGGTGTTTGCAAGATGTAAAAATTTACAGCCTAACAGCGTATTTGCGGAAAACGGTTATTTGCAAAAAATAGAGCAGGGCGTATTTAGAGAAAATCACTCGTACGATAACGTGGTTGTACCGGAAACGGTTACTTATATTGGCGACCTTTGTTTCTCTCAAGGTAATACGAGTAAGGTTATTTATCTGAAAAATCCCGATATTTCAACCCTTCACGTAAATTGGAACGTGTTAGACGGTTACGGAAACCGCATAACTTACTACGTTTATAGTGAAACTAATAAAGCGGGCGGTTGGCATTACGTAAACGGCGTACCGACCGTATGGTAATTTAAAGCCCTATTTGCGTCGCAATACGGCGTTAACTGCTTTGGTTTTGGACTTCGATAACCAAAAAGGTTAATCTCATCCCAAACCCTTCGCGAGCCTTGTCTTGCTAGCAACTAGGGCTTTAAATAATCACTTTGATTAAGCAAAGTAGTAAGAGCCTCGCCCAACTTGTTTCTAGTGCTTTAAATAGGTACATTATTTAAGTTTGGTGTTGCGAGCCTTGTCTTGCTAGCAACTAGTGCTTTAAATAGTGCTTTGAATAGACTAAAAAAATTAATTATAATTAAAAGCGGTGGCAATTAGCCACCGCTTTTTTGCGTGTTTAATTATAAAAGTGGAATTTTTTCAAGGTAAATGACGTCTTTTCTATCGGCGGCGTCGCCTTCTGCTAAAACGAACGCCTTTTTATAAATAATTCCGCCTGCTTTTTCTACTAACGCCTCAAGACCTAAAAGTGATGCTCCTGTTGATATAACGTCGTCAACGATACCTACTTTTTTGCCTTTAATAAGGTCAACGTCGTGCTTAGATAAATAAAGGTTTTGTTCTTTACCCGTAGTGATTGAAGATTCAATGTTAACTTCGATACCGTCTTGCATGTAAAGTTTTTTAGATTTTCTAGCAACGGCGTAGTAGTGTTGGTTAAGTTCTCTTGCGCAAACGTGCGTTAATTGTAAACCTTTAGATTCGGCGGTAATCAAAACGTCGCAATCGGTTAAATATTTAGCAAGTTCTTTACCGCAATGTTCAGTCATTTCACTATTGCCGTGAAGGTTAAAAAACGCAATGTTAATTCCTGATGGAAGTGGCATAATAGGAAGTTCGGCATTATAGCCTTTTATGTTAAGTTTTAATACTTTGTCCATAGTATTCTCCTTTAACTAATTAATAAATTAAGTATAGCACACTAAAACTCGATTGTAAACTTTTTAACAAAATTTATTCATTTTAAGTTGCTTTTTGTAATAGTATTTACAAGGTGGTTTAATGAAAGAGTATTTAAAAAGCGCGGTAGACGTACTAAGAGAATTAAATTCAAGTAAAAACGGTCTTAACGATAGCCAAGTTTTAGTAAATAGGCGAAAGTATGGTGTTAACGAGATAACTAAAAAGAAACCTAAAAGCATTTTTAAGCGAATTATAGACGCTCTTTTAGAGCCTATGCTAATCATTTTAGAATTGTCGGGGGTAATAACGCTTGGCGTAAATATAGGCAAGGCGCTAAAGAGTGGCGACGGTGATTTTTACGAGTGTTTTGGAATACTCTTCGCCATTTTAATTAGCGTTATTTTAACGGTAGTTATGGAAGGAAAATCTCAAAAAGCCTTTGAAACGTTAAATTCCGTTTACGATAGCGTAGCCGTAAAGGTTAAAAGAAACGGCGAAATTGTTATGCTACCGCAAAATCAAATAGTGGTTGGAGATATAGTAATTATTGAAAGCGGAGATAAGGTTTCGGCGGACGGAAGAATTATAACTTCTAATAATTTATCGGTAGATGAATCGACCTTAACGGGCGAAAGCCTTGCGGTTAATAAAGACGAAAATTTAATACTAATCGACAAAACGCCACTTGCGGAAAGAAAAAATATGCTATACTCCGGCACGTTTATTACGGCGGGGTATGCCGAAATGGTGGTAACCGCGGTTGGCGATAAGGCGGAAATAGGCGTAATTGCAAGCGAACTTGACTTAAAAACTGTAGTTTCAGAGCCACTTCAAGAAAAACTTGATAGGCTAGGTAAACTAATTGCGATTTTAGGGCTGATTGCGTCGGGGTTCGTTTTAATGTTAACGGTTACTAAACTGTTTATAACAAATAACGTATCTTTTGATACGATAGAAGACGCGTTTTTAAATTCGATAATTCTAATAGTCGCGTCCGTGCCCGAAGGGTTGCCTACTACCGTTGCAATCGCCTTGACTTTAAACGTTGTAAAACTATATAAGTCTAACGCGCTTATTAAAAAACTAGTCGCTGCGGAAACGGTTGGGTGCGTTAGCGTTATTTGTTCGGATAAAACGGGTACTTTAACGGAAAATAAAATGAAAGTAAATAAAATTATTTACTCCACTGGCCCAAAATCTAAACAAAATTTACACTACAATATAGCCCTAAATTCCACCGCAGAAATTAAAACTGCAGAGTTTGGAACGGCAACGGAAATAGCCCTTTTAAATTACTTACAAGAAAGCAAGGGGTACAATTATAATCTTTTGCGTCAAACTTATAAAATCGTTAGTCGTATTCCATTTGATTCTAAGAATAAGTTTATGTCGTCCACTTTGACTATCGACGGCAAAAATGTAACTTACTATAAAGGCGCGCCCGAAATTATAATTGAAAAATGTAGCCTTCCTATAAAAGAAAAATCTAAAATTTTAAAAGAAATAAAAGAATATCAAAAGGAAGGAAAACGCGCTATAGCCTTTTTAAGCGAAATTGAAGGGGAAAGTATTTTTGACGGTTACGCTCTTATTAGCGATAGCGTAAGGCGTGAAGTTTATTCTTCCGTTTTACAATGTAAAAACGCGGGGATTAAGGTTAAAATGCTTACGGGCGATAATTATTATACCGCTTATTCTATTGCTAAAGAATTAAAAATTGCAAGCGATTATAGCGAAGTTGTAAACGCCTACGATATAGAAGAAATGAGTGACAATGACCTTAAAAAACTTTTAGAAAAAGTAACGGTAGTTGCAAGAAGTACCCCTAAAAACAAACTTAGAATTGTAAAACTTCTTAAAGAAATGGGGGAAGTGGTGGCGGTTACGGGCGACGGTGTAAACGATGCGCCTGCAATTAAGCACGCGGATATTGGAATTGCTATGGGCGGTGGCTCTGAAGTTACAAAAGAGGCTAGTGATATCGTTTTACTTGACAACTCTTTTGCGACGATTGTTAAGGCGATTTCATTCGGTAGAAATATTTATCAAAATTTTCAAAGGTTTATTACCTTTCAACTATCCGTCAATGCAACTGCTGTTGCTTTTATTATAGTTTCTTTAATTTTAGGGCTAGAAAACCCCTTTAATACGGTAATGCTACTTTGGATTAATATTATTATGGACGGACCGCCCGCGTTGACGCTTGGTCTAGAAGGGTATAGCGAAAAAGTTATGGAAAGTAGCCCTGTTAAAAGAAGTGATAATATAGTAACTAAAAAAATGCTTGTTAAAATAGGTGCACACGCTAGTATTATGTGTTTTATTTTAGTTATGCAAAACCTTTATAATTTTATCGGTTGCGGAATAGGCGAAATGAAAACGGTACTATTTAATTTGTTTATACTCTTTCAACTGTTTAACGCCTTTAATTCTAGGGAACTTGGAAGTAAAAGCGTCTTTAAAGACCTAAAGGGAAATAAACTTATGCTAATAGTTTTTTCCGTTACCTTTATACTTCAAATATTTTTATCCGAGTGTTTGCGCGGTTTTTTCAAAACGACGAGTTTATCGCTTTTGGTGTGGTGTAAAATAGTTTTAACGGCGCTTTCCGTAGTCGTGTTGTCGGAAATTTACAAACTAATTTATAGAAGTTTGTCAAAAAGATTAAAAAGAAATAAAAATTTAAAAAAACTTTTAATTAAAAGTTAAAAAATAGCATAGACTTGATATTATGAGAGAAATTAAAATAACCGAAAGCAGTTTAAGATACGATAATTTAGTTTACGTTAAAAACTCGCTACTAGATATAGCCGAACAAATAAAC
This sequence comes from Clostridia bacterium, assembly GCA_017504165.1. Lineage (GTDB taxonomy): Bacteria > Bacillota > Clostridia > Christensenellales > Borkfalkiaceae > HGM11412. The sequence continues at coordinate 8,665 of JAFVRR010000011.1, forward strand.
GCGATAATAAACTTGCAAAATTATAAGAATAGAAGTGAACTTATAATTCGTTTTCCCGACGAATACTGCGAAATATTTTTGCTTGAAATTCGCGATAGGCTTGCCGACGTTATCGCCATTAACTACAAGCATAAATTCTTTAAAAAGCGCATTAAATTTTCGGGGCTATCTGAAATTGAAAGCGAACTACTTATAACTTCGCTTATCTCTGCCGACGTCGACGAAGATAAAAAGTACGCCGTTAAAAAATTAAAGGGGTATCAAGAATATTCACTTGACGGTATTTTTAATTTTAGAATGAAACCGTTAAAGGAAAAATGGAAGGAAATTGCAGGCTATATACCGCCGTCGTTTACTAAAAACCAACTTAAAGACTTTATCAATTATTTAATTAAAGATAAAAAGGGTAAAAGGGTATATATCGACGGCGGAAAAGTTTACGACAAGCGCTTTAATTTGCTAACTAGAAATAAACTTTTATCACTTGATAGCGGTGAGTTAAACGTCGTAAAAGAAGTACTTCTTTCCGGCGCGGGGGAAGTGGAATTATGTTCCCCCGTATCTAAACTAGAAGATAAATATCTAAAAGAATTTTACGAAAGTAAAGTTTTTTTGAGCGACGGCTATTTCGGTTTGTAAATTAAAGTCAAAAAGCCTTGACAAAATTTTAAAGGGGTTATATAATGAAAATACTTATTAAATATTTGGTTTTTTAGGACAAGTAGCGTTTAAGTTCATTTTTAGAGAGTCGCCCTAGGCTGAAAGGCGATAGTGGGTTTAAACAAGTCGAAACCACCTAATACTAGCCAAGAGTGTCGCTTACTATAAAAGCAATTTAAGTGGGTGCAAATTATTTTTGCATCAATTAAGGTGGAACCGCGGTTTTAAAGCCGTCCTTAAATTCAAAGGAATTTGAGGGCGTTTTTTTACGCCCAAAAGGAGTATTTTATGAAGATTTTATTACCAAACGAAGTCGTTTTAGAATTAAATGACAATGCAACCGTATTAGACGGCGCTATGGCTATAAGCGAAGGTTTAGCAAGAAACGCTGTAGCGGGTAAAGTTAACGGAGAACTCGTTGACCTTTCTCACGTTTTACAAGATAACGATACTTTGCAAATAATTACGATGCGCGACAAGGAAGGTTTAGAAATTTACCGCCATACTTGTTCGCACGTTTTAGCGCAAGCAATTAAAACTGTTTTCCCAACTAGCAATCTTGCAATAGGTCCAGTGGTTGAAAATGGTTTTTATTACGATATCGACTTCAAAACCCCTATTTCTCAAGAAGATTTAGCAAAAATTGAAGAAGAAATGCGTAAAATTATCAAAAGTGATTTACCTATTGAACGTTTTACTTTACCATATAAAGATGCAATTAAACTTATGAAAGGTTATAAAGAACCTTATAAAATTCAACTTATTGAAGATTTAGGGGAAGACGCGGTTATTTCTTTCTATAAACAAGGCGCGTTTACCGACCTTTGCCGTGGTCCACACCTTCCTTCAACTGGCAAAATTAAAGCGTTTAAGTTAATTTCTTTAACGGGCGCTTATTGGCGTGGCGATAGTAAGAATAAAATGCTTACTAGAATTTACGGCACTGCTTTTGAGAAAAAATCTCAACTTGACGAATACCTTGAAAAGTTAGAACAAGCAAAACTTCGCGACCATAATAAACTTGGCCGTGAACTTGGCTACTTTACAACCGTTGATACTTTAGGTCAAGGTTTACCCGTTATGCTTGAAAAGGGCAGTAAAACTATTCAAGTTTTACAACGTTTCGTTGAAGACTATGAACAAAAGAAAGGTTATATTTTAACGAAAACTCCGCTTATGGCTAAAAGCGACTTCTATAAAATTTCCGGTCACTGGGGTCATTATAAAGAGGGTATGTTCGTTATTGGTGACGAAGATAAGGATAAAGAAGTATTCGCGCTTCGTCCTATGACTTGTCCTTTCCAATTCCAAGTTTACCTTAATAAACCTAGAAGTTACCGTGATTTACCAATGCGTTTTAACGAAACTTCTACGCTTTTTAGAAATGAAGAAAGCGGTGAAATGCACGGTCTTATTAGGGTAAGGCAATTTACTATTTCCGAAGGTCACCTTGCTTGCAGACCAGACCAACTTGAACAAGAATTCAAAGGTTGCGTTGACATTATGCTCTATATGATGAAAGCGGTGGGTCTTGACGGGGATATTTCTTACCGCTTTAGTAAATGGGATAAGAACAATAAAGAAAAATACATCGGTTCTGAAGAAGAATGGGAAAGCGTACAAGCGCGCATGAAAGATATTTTAGATAACTTAGGTATCGATTATATTGAGGCTGACGGCGAGGCTGCATTCTACGGCCCTAAACTTGACGTTCAAATTAAAAACGTATTCGGTAAAGAAGATACTTTAGTTACTATTCAAATCGACTTCCAACTTGCAAAGCGTTTTGAAATGCTCTATACGGATAGCGACGGCGAAAAGAAATACCCATACGTTATCCATAGAACTTCACTTGGTTGCTATGAAAGAACGCTGGCTCTTTTAATTGAAAAGTATGCGGGCGCGCTCCCACTTTGGGTTGCTCCTTTCCAAGTTTCAATCTTGAGCGTTAACGATAAGAGTGAAGAGTATTGTAGAAACCTTTGGTCAAGATTTTTAGAAGAGGGTATTAGACCAAACCTTGATCTTCGCGGTGAAAAGATTGGTAAAAAGATTAGAGAGGCCCAACTTGATAAAGTGCCTTATATGCTCATTATCGGCGATAAAGAAGTTGAAAACGGCAATTTAGTAGGCGTAAGACATAGAAAACTTGGCGATTTAGGTCAAATGACTATTGAAGAGTTTATCGAAAGGGTTAAAACTGAAGTAAAAGAACTTAAACTTGACTAATTTTAAAAAAGGCTATAAAAACGTTTGACAAAAGGACTAATTAGTGGTAAGATATTTGGCGTAAAGTAGAAGCAAACCTTCTCGCCAAGTAACACGGGTTCCTTTGGCTGATAGTTAAAATTACGCCTAGTGGGCGTTTTGTTTGACGGGTTGCTTTCTGCAACCCGTTAATTTTTTTAAGGAAGGTATACGATTATTAAAGATTTGCATCAAATCAACGAAGAAATTGTTGACAAAGAAGTCAGGCTCATTGGTAGCGAAGGCGAACAACTTGGTATTATGAGCGCTAAAGAGGCGTTAAACATCGCTTACGATAGCGATTTAGACTTGGTTAAAATTTCACCTAACGCAGTTCCACCTGTATGCAAAATTATGGATTACGGCAAATTTAAGTTTGAAACGCTTAAAAAACAAAAAGAAGCCCGTAAAAACCAAAAGACCGTAGAACTTAAAGAAGTTTGGCTTTCAATGACTATTGACGTTGGCGATCTTAACGTTAAAGCAAAGCAAACTATTAAATTCCTTCAAGCGGGTAATAAAGTAAAAGTGTCTATAAGAATGAGGGGTCGTCAAAACGCTCACGCAGGTCTTGGCGTTGACGTTATGGAGCGCTTCTTTGCTCTTGTTGAGGAATCTGCCGTTATGGAGAAAAAACCTTTACAAGAAGGTAGAAACATTCTTATGATATTAGCCCCAAAGGCTTGAGCTATTACCTAGGGCTTTAACAAAGAATAAATAGAAATTAGCAAGTCAAAATCAAGTTTCGATTTGTATTGACTTGCCTAACTATAGAATAATTTTAGGAGGACGGTTTATATGCCAAAAATGAAATCGCACAGCGGTGCTAAAAAGCGTTTTTCGCTTACTGCTACAGGCAAAGTAAAAAGAGGACACCAAGGTAAAAGTCACATTTTATCTAAGAAAACTACTAAGAGAAAGAGAAGATTAAGAACGACTACTTACGTTTCTGCTACTCAAGAAAGGACTATAAAGTCAATAATCCCATACAAGGGCTAATTTTTAAAGGAGAATTGAATTATGCTTATTAAAAGAGGTGTAAACGCTGTTAAAAAGCGTAGAAAAATATTAAAACTTGCTAAGGGTTATTACGGCGCTAAGAGCAAACTTTACAGAGTTGCTAGAGAAGCCGTTATGAAATCTTTAGGCTACAGTTTCGTTGGTAGAAAGTTAAGAAAAAGACAATTCCGTCAACTTTGGATTGCAAGAATTTCTGCTGCATGCAAATTAAACGGTTTATCATACAGCAAATTTATGTATGGTCTTAAACTTGCAGAAATTAAACTTAACAGAAAAGTTCTTGCTGATATGGCTGTTAACGACGCTCAAGGTTTCGCTAGTTTAGTTGAAACTGCAAAAAGCAAACTTTCTAAATAATTTTTATAAGGCTGTTAATTAAACAGCCTTTATTTCTATGATTTATACTTCTAAACAAAATCCTATAATCAAACAAATTGCCTCTTTAAAAGATAAAAAATACAGGGGTAAATACGGTTTATATATAGCAGAAGGTATCAAAATGGTTAACGAGGCGATTAAATTCGGTTTAGATATCGATAAAATCGTTGTAACCGAAAGCGCATTAAGTGAAATTTTGCCTTCGAATTTTCCTATGCTTACCGTATCAAACGAAGTGTTTGATTATTTGTCTAGCGATACTACTCCGCAAGGCGCGTTAGCCGTTATTAAAATAAATAATTGCGAATTAAAATCGCCAAAAGGCAACGCCCTTATATTAGACGGCGTTCAAGACCCTGGCAATATGGGTACTATTATTCGTACCGCGGTTGCGCTTGGCTATAACGACTTGTATTTGATTAATACGGTTGACCCTTATAGTAACAAAGTTGTAAAAGCGAGTATGAGTGGTATTTATTTTGCAAACCTTTATAGGTGCAGTTTAAATGAATGTTTAACCGCTTTAAAAGGCTATAAAATCGTTATTGCCGATATGGATGGAGAGAGTTTAGACGGGTATAAAATTAACGGAAATTTTGCTATTGCCGTAGGCAACGAAGGCAATGGTATTAGTGAAGAATTAAAAAGTAAAGGCGACGTCGTTTTGAAGATCCCTATGGATAGTAAAAGCGAAAGTTTAAACGTTGCCGTAGCATCGTCAATTATGATGTATGCGTTAAAATAAAAAAGGAGAAACACAAATGTCAGGACATAGCAAATGGGCCAACATTAAAAATAAAAAGGCAAAAACGGACGCCGCTAAAGGTAAAATCTTTACAAAACTTGGTAGGGAACTTGCAGTAGCGGCAAAAGCGGGCGCAGACCCTGCAACTAACAGTAAACTTGCCGACGTTATTGCTAAAGCAAAAGCAGCAAATATGCCTAACGATAATATTACTCGTAGTATTAAAAAGGCTGCGGGTGAACTTGGTAACGTTAACTACGAAGTTAAAATTTACGAAGGTTACGGTATCGGCGGTAGCGCAGTTATTATTAAAACGTTAACTGATAACGTTAATAGAACTGTTGGAGAAGTAAGACACATTTTCGATAAGTATGCAGGTAATATGGGTACTTCGGGCTCTGTATCGTATATGTTTGAAAACAAGGGTGTAATTATCGTTGAAAGAACTTTAGACCTTGATGAAGACGCTATGATGGAAATGGCTTTAGAGGCAGGAGCGGACGACGTTATCGTTGAAGACGATATCTATGAAATTAGAACTCAACCAGGTGACTTCTCTGCCGTTAGAAAATATTTAGAAGAAAAGAATATCGCTTTTGAAGAGGCGGATATTTTAATGATTCCTAACGATAAAATCGACTTAAATGCCGACCAACTTGTAACTTTTGGCAAAATGCTTGACGCCTTTGAAGATAACGACGACGTTCAAGACGTTTACCATAACGTAAATCTTCCAGATGAGGAAGAAGAAATTTAAAGCCCTATATGCGTCGTTATACTGCGTTTCTTTAAATTTATTACGACCCCAATGACCACAAAGGTCAATTGTGTCCGTAAAAATTTAAGAGCCTTGTCTAACTTGCATCTAGTGCTTTAAATAAGTGCATTATTTAAGTAAGTGTATTTTAAAAGCGTTGAATATCAACGCTTTTTTGTTTTGTGTGCCAACGAAAAATCTCAACAATAAAATAATAAAAGTCGCAACAAAGTTGCGACTTTTAAATTATTCTAAATATTTATTTTTTAAGTCTTCAATAAATTTATCGTCAATACCAAGTTCGGCTTTTGCGTAGTTTTCTATACTTCCGTAGGTTTCGTTTATAAATTTAAGTGTTTCGGTTATGTAAATAGGTTTAGCGGACAGCATGTTTAAAATAATCTTTCTAAATTCCGTACCTAAAAACGCTATAGAAAGCCCGAAATTCGACCAAAAAAGTTTCTTTCTTTGGTACTTGTGGGAAATTACGTAGTCTTCAATAATCGTTTCTTCCTTGATGCCTAAAAGTCCTTCAATTAGCATTGCTACAAGCCCCGCTCTATCTTTACCGCCGTTGCAATGCCATAAAACGCCTTCATTATCGTGAATAATGCTTAATATCTTTTTAAGCGTTTCTTTGCTATCTTCGTTAAGGAGTATTCGCTTATACATTTCAACCATATAATTATCTGCAGTACCGAATTCCTTTTTAATGCGCTTGCTTTCCTTTTTCATAAGTAGGCGCATACTTTTGTCGGCAGTTATTGCAGGGGTTGCAGTGCATAAAAGAGAGTAGTTTAAATAGGTAACGCCGTCCAAAATAGTATCGGGTTTTTCCTGTCTTTCCGTTTCAATTCTAAGGTCGATAACGTAGTTTAAATTTAAACGCTTAAGACTTTCTTTAGTATCGCTTTTAAGTTTATAAAGTTTTCCGCTCCTAAACAATTTGCCGTAAACTATACGCTTGCCGTCCGTTGTTTCAAAACCGCCAAGATCGCGAATGTTAGGTAATTGTTTAATGCTTAATTTTTCAAATGCCATACAAGTATTTTACCATAAACGTATAAAAAAATCAATAGTTAAGAAAATAAAAAATAAATAGCGCATAAAATTTTAAAAAGTATATAAACTATAACTATCAGCAGTTAATAAGGCGATAACTTTGTTAATAGTCTTATTTTTAAAACTTGCTGTTTATATACGCTAAAATATCAAGAGTATATTTAGCGGGAAAAGACCGATTGTTTATAAGAAATTTACAATTACTTAAGTAAAATCTTAAAAATAAACGGTCTTTTTATTTTTTATAGTGGCAAATAACTAAAATTTTTCATATATTAAAGTGAATAGACAAAAGGAAAATCGCTTAATGATTTAAGGAGGTTAAAATGTCATTTTTCTCTAATTGTTCATCTGATAAAGTTCCGTCTAGAATTACGGGTAATCCAATAAACGGCTTATGTGAAAAGGTTTGCATTCAAGCAAAAAAAGTGTTTGATGCTTGTATGAAACAATCTCAAGAAGAAGGTTTCGTTCTAACCGTTACGAATTTAACGCCGGCTAATCCTACATATCCGCTTACGTTCGTCAGCGCAAGGAGTACTACTACGACTGCGCAAGTGGTTGCGTTAGAAGTAACCCCAATTCAAGATAGGCAAAACTTATCAAGGGTGCAAATAACCTATTCCGTACCCGTAGAAGTATTATATACCGACGCTAACGGGGTGGCTGGTAAAGGTAATTCTACCGTAACTTTATCTCAAGACGTAATTTTATACGTGCCGTCGGCGTCGATTATGCCGTACGAAATCGAAGCGGTAGTTTCTATCGTTGCGCCGGAAGGTACTTACACGGGTGAAAACACCTTTACCGTTTCTTGTTGTACGACTACCATTATTAAAGTAGTGATGACGGTAGAGTTGTTAGTTCCGTCTTACGGTTACGCTACGATGCCTACTTGCCAAGAATTCACGCAAGAAGTGTGCTCGGGATTTTTTGAACTGCCGTTATTCCCTGGCGAAACAAACGAAATTTTATAAACGATATAATAGCGTAGCAAAATTGCTACGCTATAACTATTTTAAACTACGTTTAAATAGTTGCATTTGCAATTTTATTGTGCTAAAATAAGAAAAATTAGGTATAAAATGAAAGTATTTGCAATTAGCGATTTACACCTTTCGCTATGTGGGGACAAGCCTATGGACGTCTTTGGCGCAAGGTGGGACGATTATCTTAATAAAATAAAAGCCGATTGGGATGAAAAGGTCGGTGAAGACGACGTTGTTTTGATAAGTGGAGACGTAAGTTGGGCTATGGACCTTAATAGCGCTTTAAAGGATATCGAATTTATTTCTTCCCTTAAGGGAACAAAAATACTTATTCGCGGTAATCACGATTATTGGTGGAACGGAATAGGTAAACTTAGGTCTAGACTTCCTAGCGGTATTTACGCCCTTCAAAACGATGCTATTAAAATTAACGGCGTAATCTTTTGCGGTTCAAGGGGTTGGGCGGTTGAAGGCTCGCCAGACTTTGTTGAGCACGATAGAAAGATTTATTTAAGAGAGGCAGAGAGGTTTAAACTCGCCTTAAAGCACGCTGAAACTTTGCGTGAAGAAGGAGATAAACTTATTTGCTTAATCCATTATCCGCCTTTTAACGTTAGGCGTGAACAATCTTTATTTACTTCACTTTTTGAAGAGTATAAAGTAGATAAAGTAGTTTACGGGCATTTGCATGGTAAAGACGTTAAAACGTATTTAAAAACTAATATAAATGGTGTTGAGTATATACTTGCATCGTGTGATATCGTAGATAATAAACTCGTGGAGGTTTTGTAATATGATTGAAAAAATCAAAAAAATTTGTACTCGTTGGTTTATAACCGCCTTTTCAGGTATGGCGTCCGGGCTTTTCTGCACTTTAATTGCAGGCACGATTGTGGCGTTAATAGCGTCGTGGGTAGGTGACAATATGCTCGGTTATTTTTTATCGACTTTTGCAACCCTTGCTAAAATATTAATGGGTGCGGGTATTGGTATTGGTATTGCGTATAAATTAAACGCGAAACCGCTAGTTGTTTTTACTGCCGCGGTAACGGGTTTAATCGGCGCGTACGCCTTTGAAATTACGAAATGCGCGGTAAATCCTGACTTTTTTGCTACTATATTTAGAGTGGGTAAACCTGGCAATCCTATCGGCGCGTACGTACTTAGTTTGCTTACTATTGAAATTTGTAACTTATACGCGGGCAAAACTAAACTTGATATCGTATTAATTCCGCTTGGAATGATTTTCTTATCGATTATCGGCGTTTACGTTGCTTGGCCGTTTATTAAACTTATCGACCTTTTTGCCGAACTATTAGTAATTTTAATCAATGCGGGTTCTGCTATTAAAATTATAACGGGTATCGTAATTGCCGTAGTTATGGGCATACTTCTTACTATGCCAACCTCGTCCGCTGCAATATGGCTTTCTATTGCAACGTCTAATACAGCGGTGGAAAACCCTGAAGTTTTCGCTATTGCCGGTGGCGCTGCGGTTGCAGGTTGCGCCGCGCATATGATAGGTTTTGCCGTTGCGTCTTTTAGAGAAAACGGCGTTGGCGGTTTAATCTCGCAAGGTTTAGGCACTAGTATGCTCCAAATTCCTAACATTATGGTTAAGCCTATAATTATGGTACCTGAAATTATTGCAAGCGCGATTGCAGGGCTTGTAGCCGTGCTTTTAAATATGCGTTGTAATGCGGCAGGCGGTGGCATGGGTACAAGCGGTTTAGTAGGTTTATTCGGCGTTTTAGAGGCGTCTAAAGGTATTCCTACAATCAATATGGTACTCGGTATCGTACTTTGCTTGTTCGTTATCCCTGCAGTAGTTAGTTTTGGTGTTAGTGAATTTATGCGCAAAAAAGAATGGATTAAATTCGGCGACCAAAAATTAGAAAGTTAATTGAATAAAAATATAAAATCTCTCATAAGTTGTTATGAGAGGTTTTTTATGGAAAATTTAGGGGTTCATTCAATAACTATTGAAAATAAATCGCGAGTTATAATAAATAACGTGCTTGAAGTTTTGGCTTTTTCCGATAAAGAAATTAAGTTAAAACTAAAAAATAACGATAATTTATTAGTTCTAGGCGCTAATTTAAAAATTACTTGTTTCGACAATAAAAACGGCTCTTTTATAGCGAGCGGGATTGTTGAAAGCGTCAAGTATAAAAACGCTAGCGACAACTTGATAAAAAAGGTATTTAAATAATGTTTTTATCACTTGACCAACCTAGAATTGTCGCAGTTTGCTTGTTTATAGGTGTATTGTCGGGCGCTTTTTACGAGTTTTTCTATTTTTTAAAAATGTGTTTTAACTATAAAGCTATAGGGCAAATTCTTAACGGTTTATGGGTGTTTTTATCATTTTTTATCTATTTAAAAATATCTACTATTTACTCCTTTCCTAATTTTAGACTATATATGTTAATCTTTATAATTATCGGCGTAATAATCTATTTATTAAGTTTTCATAAAATAATTGCATTTTTTTTAAATAGAGTATATAATATAATTATTAAAATAATTAAAAGGGTAAAAACGCTTTATGACAGACCAAAAGAAAAAAAGAGTTTTCTCCGCCGTTTTGTCGGGACTAATAATGCTACTAGTGGTAATAGTGTCGATAATATGTTATCAGTTAGTAGGTATTTTAGAAAGAAGAAAACAAATACAAATTCTCAATGAGGAGATTGCGGTTATAACCGAAGAGATTGAAGACGTTAAAGATGAAATTGAATCTTGGGGTTGCGACTGGAGAAAAGAACTTGCTTTAAGAGAGCAAGGTATTTTCGGTAATGTAGATGAGTAAAATTCTTTATCCCGTTGGCGTTATAGACGTTGGTAGTAATTCCGTTCGTTTAATGTTTACCGACGGGGTTTTTTCATTCAAAAATTTAATAATAACAAGGCTAGGGGGCGGTTTTTTACCCGACGGTAGTTTGTCTATAAACTCTATGGCAACTACGGCAAACGCCATAAAAAAACTTAAAGATTTAGCATTGTCTAAGGGTGCAAAATCGGTATTTGTATTCGCGACTGCAGCAACTAGAAAAGCGACGAATAAAGATGAGTTTATATCTTTAGTTAAAGATATAGCAGGTCTAGAACTTGACGTTGTACCCGGCGAACTCGAAGCAGAACTTGCCGTTCGTGGCGCGCTTAAAAATGATAGTGGCGCGGTAATTGATATAGGCGGTGCAAGTAGCGAAATAGCCTTTTCTAAAAACGGCGAAATTTACTATAAAATTAGTTATAACGTTGGCGCAGTAACCCTTAATACGGCGTTTAATAGAAATAGGGAAGAAATTGAAAAGTATCTTGACGGATTTATTGCGGACAAGGTTGGCTTATATGAAAGTAACGTAAAATCGGTAGGGGGAACGGCAACGTCTATCGGTGCAGTTTCGTTAAACTTAAAAGAGTATGATGCAACTCTCGTAAATAATAGATACGTTTCAAAAGAAGATTTAATTAAAATTATAGACGTTCTTTACTCTTTAACGCCTGACGAAATTTCAAGTAGTTACGCCGTTCCATTAAAAAGGGCGGACGTAATTGCGGGCGGTGCATCGATATTGCTTAGGCTTTTAAACGCTTATAATCTTGATGGTTTTACCGTTAGTGAAAGCGATAATTTAGAAGGTTATCTTGATTTAATATTAACAAAAAAATAAAAGGAAATTATGAACGGTAGGAAATTAAAATTTATTATGTGGGGAGCGGTCGTGCTTATGACTTTCGGCGCGTATCTCGTTCATTTTATAGGTATAATGTACCTTTATAGGAACGATTGGGCGCACGTTTTGTTGTACGCTTTTTTAGGCTTGCTCTTATCCTTTATTTTAGCCCCTTTACTTCACGAGTTGGGGCATTTGATAATGGGTTTAATTTCCGGCTTTAAACTAGTTAGTTTTAATATTTCTTTTATAAAATTCACTTTTTATAAAAAATTTAAAATTTCCATCGTTAATCCCTACGTTTTCGGCGAGACGGTTTTTCTTCCTAAAACTCCAAATAAATACCCCGAAAAGTTAAAGGCAACTACGATTGCGGGGCTCGTTTCATCGGTTATTTATATGCTTTTTGGAATGAGTATAGTCTTCTTGTCAACTAACTTAGATTTAGTACTTCTTTTCGGTATACCGTATCACGTTTCAGCCTATCTTTTAATTCTAAACGTATTGCCGTTTAAGTCCGATTCCGACGGCGCTTTGCTTTTTTCTTACAGTTTAAAAGGCAACGTTTACAACGAGATGGTTTCAAACGTACTGTACGCGTCTGCAGAGATTATGTGCGGGGTAGAGCCTAAAGACGTTAGCGCACGCTATTTAACGGAGTTTTACGTCTCTTACGACTATTATTCCGTAATGCTTAAATACTTAAGGTATATCGCCTTTTTGTGGCACGACGAAGAGTCTGCTTATAAAGAACTTTTTGATATTTCAGACCTTAGCAAACTTCCCGAAAGTTTGTATGAAATAATTTATAAAGAATTATTCTTCGTTTCGGTAGTTAGGGGCGACGTTGGCTTTATCAAGGCAAACGAAGAGACGGTTATAGGTTATCTCGACGACGACAACCCGTCTAATTACCGTATTCACGCTACTTATAGAATGTATAAAGGCGATGACGAATGGGCTAAAATTTTAATAGAATCGGGGCTTAAAAACCTTAACGGCGACGACGGATTAAGTAAATATGAAAGGCGTTTATTAAGCGCTATGAAAAACGATAATTAAAGTACGGAAATTTCCGTACTTTTTTTATTAATTTTTTTCAAAAAATTGTTGCATTACGCGCGCGCGTGTGATATAATAAACTTAACTATTATATATACTTATTTATACTCAAGTAAAAGGGGGATATATATGATTACTGACAACAAAGTAGAAAACGCTTACGGTGCGGATCAGATTAGGGAATGTAAAGGTCTTGAACATATTAGGTTAAGACCGGGTATGTACATTAGAAATACTGACGCTTACGGTCTTCACCACCTTGTAAAAGAAACGGTAGACAACTCTATTGACGAGGCTTTAGCAGGCTATTGCGATACGATAACCGTTACCATTTTAAAAGACGGTGCTTGTTCAATTCGCGATAACGGTAGGGGTATCCCAACGGGTATGCGTGAAGAAGGTATTTCAACGGTAGAACTCGTTATGACTCACCCTAACGCGGGCGGTAAATTCGGCGACGGTGGTTATGAAATTTCTTCGGGCCTTCACGGCGTAGGTTTAAAGGCGGTTAACGCGTTATCTACGGACGCTAGCGTTGACGTTTATCAAAACGGCAAACATTACCGTCAAGAATATAAAATCGGCGTTCCACAAACGGAACTTATGGTTTTAGAAGATACGACCGAAACTGGTACTTGCGTAACCTTTAAGCCGGACGATACTATTTTTTCTACGGTAGACTTTAACTACGATACTATTCACAGTATGCTCCGCGACTTCGCCTTTTTAAATACGGGCGTTAAACTCATTTTAACGGACGAAAGGGAAGGCAAAGAGAGAAGGGACGAAATGTATTCCGAAGGCGGTATTAAAGAGTACGTAGAGATTTTAAACCGCAATAAAGAAGTTGTTAACGAAACCCCTGTATACTTCAAGAAAAAATACGGCAAAGAAACGATTGAAATTGCATTCCAATATAACGACGGGTATAACGAACAAATCTTAGCCTTTGCAAACAACGTAAACAACGTTGAAGGTGGCACTCATCTTGACGGGTTTAAGTTCGCCTTAACTAAAATTATTAACGAGGCTGGCAAAAAGTTAAACCTTATAAAGAGTGACGACGATAAACTTTCGGGTGAAGACGTGCGTGAAGGCGTAACGGCAGTTATTTCGGTAAAACTCGTCAACCCTCAATTTGAAGGTCAAACAAAGACTAAACTTGGCAATGCGGACATTAGAACGCTCGTAGTTAAGGCTATGGGCGAAGAATTTGCCACTATTTTGGAAGAAAACCCTAACTTCGCAAAAGAACTCGTGTATAAATGTTTAACGGCTAAAAAGGCGCGTGAGGCTGCTAGAAAGGCGAGAGAGGCAACTAGAAAGAGCGTGTTTGAATCAACTGCTCTTCCAGGCAAACTTGCAGACTGTTCTAGTAAAGACCCTGAACTTTGCGAAATGTATATAGTCGAAGGCGATTCGGCAGGCGGTACGGCAAAGCAAGGTAGAGATAGGCGTTTCCAAGCGGTACTTCCATTAAGGGGTAAAATCTTAAACGTTGAAAAAACTAGAATAAATAGGGTACTTGAAAACGAAGAGATTAAAGCGATGATAACTGCCTTTGGCGGTGGTATGCTCGACGAGTTTGACGTTACTAAACTTAGATACGATAGAATTATCTGTATGACCGACGCGGACGTTGACGGTTCACACATTAGAATTTTACTTTTAACTTTCTTCTATAGATATATGAAACCGCTTATTGAAGAAGGTCACGTATATATTGCTCAACCACCACTTTACAAAATTACTAAAGGCAAGCAAGAACATTATTTCTATTCCGAAGAAGATAAAGAAGCGTTTATCGCCGAAAACGAAAGATGTGATATTCAACGCTATAAAGGTTTAGGTGAAATGGACGCTATTCAACTTTGGGAAACAACTATGAATCCTGAAACTAGAACTTTAAGAAGGGTGACCATTGCAGATGCTGTCGAGGCGGATGCTCACTTTAGTTTACTTATGGGTGACCAACCTGAACTCAGACGTAAATTTATCGAAGAAAACGCAAAATATGCAAATACGGATTTAGATACTTAAGGTAGGGAATAATTATGGCAAAACAAAAAATAAGTGAAGAACTTACTCAAGAGTTTAGAAAAATTCTTGGCATGACGAAACTTGTCGATATCGAAGTTAATTCCGAACTTAAACAAAGTTTTATCGACTATGCAATGGCGGTTAATAGGTCAAGGGCAATTCCTGACGTAAGGGACGGTTTAAAACCCGTTCACAGAAGAATTTTATATTCTATGAACGAAATGGGCTTAACCCCTGATAAACCTTATAAAAAATGCGCCGCAATCGTCGGTGACGTTTTAGGTAAATACCACCCACACGGCGACTTTTCCGTTTACGACGCGCTCGTAAGACTTGCGCAAGAGTTTTCTATCAACTTACCGCTTGTTGACGGTCACGGTAACTTCGGCTCGGTCGACGGCGACCCTGCCGCTGCGTATAGATATACTGAGGCAAGAATGAGTAAACTTGCCTTAGAAATGCTTGCGGATATCGATAAAAATACGGTAGACTGCAAAGCCAACTTCGACGATACTAGAAAAGAACCCGTAGTTTTACCTGCAAGATATCCAAACTTATTAGTTAACGGCGCGGACGGTATTGCGGTAGGTATGGCAACTAACATTCCACCACACAATTTAGGCGAAGTAATTGACGGTACTATCGCGCTTATCGACAATCCTGAACTTACCGTTGACGAACTTATGGAATTTATCCCAGCGCCAGACTTTCCAACTGGTGGCGTGTTAATGGGTAGAAGTGGCGTAAGAAACGCATATAGAACGGGTAGAGGCGGTTACGTTTTGCGTTCTAAATGTGAAATTGAAGAATACGCTAACGGGACTAGAAATAGAATTATAGTAACTGAAATTCCATACCAAGTAAACAAGCAAAAACTTATCGAAACTATTGCAGAATACGTTAAAGACAAAAAACTTGAAGGCATAGCAAATATCAACGACGAGTCTGATAGACACGGTATGCGTATCGTTATTGATATTAAAAAGGACGCAAATCCACAAGTCGTACTCAACAGTTTATATAAACAAACTAAACTTCAAACTTCAGACGGTATTATTTTACTTGCTTTAGTTGGCACAGATCCAAAAGTACTTAATATCCGCGAAATACTCGTTGAATACTTAAAACACCAAAGCGACGTTATTAGAAGAAGAACAAAATACGACCTTGATAAAGCGGAAGAGAGATGCTTAATCGTAAGGGGTTTAATTAAAGCCCTTTCAGATATCGATAAAGTCGTTCAAATTATTAAAACTTCTAACGACAGACAAGAGGCTGCTCAAAGGCTTATAGTAGAATTCGACTTAGACGCCGAAGGTAGACAAGCAAACGCAATACTCGATATGCGTTTACAAACCTTAACTCATCTTGCGGTATCTAGGCTTGAGGCGGAACTTGACGAACTTAACAAAATGATTGCAGACTATAAAGATATTTTAGCAAATCCTGCAAGGGTTAACGCTATTATTAAGGAAGACTTAATCGTAATTAAAGACAAATACGCCGTTCCAAGAAAGACGGAAATGTCGGTTCTTGAAGGCGATATTGAAGACGCTGCTTTAATTCCAAGAGAAGACGTTGTAATTTCTATGACAAACCTTGGTTACGTTAAGCGTTTACCTGTAAACGAATATAAATCTCAACACCGTGGCGGTAAAGGTATAACGGGTCATAAACCTAAAGAAGAAGACTTCGTTAAAAATATGTTCATATCTTCAACTCACGACGATATTATGTTCTTTACAAGTATGGGTAAGGTTTATAGAATTAAAGGCTACGAAATCCCAGAGGCTCAAAGAACTGCAAGGGGTAGGGCAATCGTCAACTTACTTCCACTTGTAGAAGGGGAAAAGGTCAACGCAATTATTCCTGTAAAAGAAGACGCTACCGGCTTTATCGCAATGGCGACTAGAAACGGTCTTATTAAAAAGACTGCACTTGAAGAATTTGACAGTATTAGAAAGACGGGTAAAATCGCAATCAGCCTAAACGATGGCGACGAACTTGTTTCCGTACAATTCACGTCAGGCACGGATGAAATCTTAATCGGTACGAATAAAGGTAAATGTATAAGATTCTTTGAAGGCTTAGACGAAGAAAGGGGCACTTACGGTCTTAAACCAATCGGAAGGGATACTCAAGGCGTAAAAGCAATGGACCTTGAAGAAGGTGACTACCTTATCGGAATGACGGTTGTAGACCACGATAAGAGCGTTTTAACCATTACTTCTAACGGCTATGGTAAACTTAGTAGCATTGAAGATTATAGGTTACAAGGCAGAGCGGGTAAAGGTATTAAAGCGGGTAACTTTAGCGAAAAAACTGGTAACCTTGTATGCCTTACTTTCGTTAGTGAAGACCAAGACGTTATGCTTATAACTGATAACGGCATAATTATTAGGGTAAAAGCAAGCGATATTTCTAAACTTAAACGTGATACTCAAGGCGTTATCGTAATGCGTTTAGACGAAGGCGAAGTTTCAACAGTAGCAGTTGTTCCTCACGAAGACGAAGAAGAACAAGTAGAAAACGGCGAAGAAACTGCGGAAAATGCGGAAGAAACAACTGAAACTACTAAAACAAACGAATAATTAAATTAAAATCGTTGGCTAATTTGCCAACGATTTTTTTTAAATAGAAACTTAATCAAATTGATAGATGTTATTTTGAGCAAAATGAAAGGCCCCTTTGTGTAAAGGGGGCTCCGCGTAGCGGTGGGGGATTGTAAAAAACTTGTCATTCTGAGCCTTGCTTGCTTTGACTTACTACCGAAGAATCTCAACCATATTAAAATGGACAACCATAAGGTTGCCCATTAAATTATTTTATTCAGTAAAGCCAAAATTTAAAGATTTTTCTAAAATTTCAACTGTAAATTCTTTGCCAAAAATAATTTCGCCGTCAATACTAACCACAAAAGGTTTATCCGAGTACATTTTAACCTTTTTACCGCGCAAATAAACGATATATTTTTCAAAGCGTTTATCGGTTAAATGTTCGCCAAGCGAATATTTTTTAACAAGTTTTAAAAAGGTAGGAACGCTAACGGGGTTAACAAGGCAAACTTCAATAAGTCCGTCGTCAAGCACGTAGTTAGGCGCGCATTTATATTTACCGCCATAGTAAGCGCCGTTTGCACAGTTGGCAAGTAAAAGTTTACCGCTAGGGTTTAACGTCTTTCCGTCAACTTCAACGGTGATTTGGTTTTTCATACCGTTGAAAAGCGCTTTAACAATACCTTTAGTATAGGCGTTTTTCTTGCCTTGCTTTTTAAGTCTGTTAGCGGTTTCGGCAACAATCGCGTCAAAACCAAAATTGCAAACGTTAACGCAATATAGTTCGTTATTTATAGAAAGTACGTCAATCTTTTTGTTTTTTGCATTTAATAATTTTTCAAAATTGAGATAACTAGAAGGGCTTGGGAGTGATTTAACAAAGTCGTTGCCACTACCAGACGGGTAAAGTGAAATACTAGCGTTTTCGTAGCCGACAACGCCGTTAACTACTTCGTTTAAAGTACCGTCTCCGCCTGCAGAGTAAAACCTTACTTCTTCATCGTTAGGGTGAGTTTTAAGGTAATCTTTAATAAACTCGGTAGCGTCCTTTTCGTGGCCCGTTTTATGTATTTCTATATCGAATTTGTCCATAAACGGCTTAAGGGCGTTAACGGTAGGTTCGTAAGAATCGTGCGCCCCCGCGTGTGGGTTAATGATAAATATATGTTTCATACCTTAAATTTTAATATATTTTGTATAAATATGCAAGTAATTTGTCAAAATTTGTCTAATTTAGTCAAATAATATAATATTTTTCAAATTTGTCATACATTTGGCAATAAAACGTGCTAATATAGGTATATAAAACTAAAAATTGATAAAGGAAAAATTAAAATGAGTGTAATTGGCGCGATTATTGGCGATATAGTAGGTTCTAGGTTTGAGTTTGATAATTATCGCAAAAAAGATTTTGAACTTTTTACTGAAGACTGTTTTTTTACTGACGATACGGTAATGACTTTAGCGGTAGCAAAGGCGATTTCTGAAAATACTAACGTGGAAAACTTATCAAAAGAAACTATAACGGCAATGCAAGAAATAGGTAGGTATTATCCCGATTGCGGTTATGGCGGTAACTTTTATTATTGGATTTTTAAAGATAATCCTAAGCCTTATAACAGTTTTGGTAACGGCTCGGCAATGCGCGTTGCCTTTTGCGGTATGGTAGGTAAAAGCATTGATGACGTTAAGCGCTTATCTTATGAAGTGACGCGGATTTCTCATAACCACTACGAAGGTTTAAAGGGGGCTGAGGCTACTGCCGTTTGTGTGTATTTGGCTA
This sequence comes from Clostridia bacterium, assembly GCA_017504165.1. GTDB lineage: Bacteria > Bacillota > Clostridia > Christensenellales > Borkfalkiaceae > HGM11412. The sequence continues at coordinate 27,643 of JAFVRR010000011.1, forward strand.
AAAATGGGTACTCAAAAGAAAAAATCAAAGAATACGTAGAGCAAAATTATTACCCGTTAAACTTTACTATCGACGAAATAAGGCCAACTTACAAGTTTAGCGAAAGTTGCCAAAACACAGTTCCGCAAGCAATCAAAGCCTTTTTAGAAAGCATCGATTTTGAAGACTCTATAAGAACTGCAATATCGGTAGGTGGTGATAGCGATACTTTAGGCGCAATTACGGGTAGTATTGCAGGCGCGTATTACGGTGTGCCAAAAAATTTAGAAGAAACCGCTATAAATTTTTTAGATAATAGATTAAAAGGCGTTTACGAGTCTCTTAATTATGTTATAAAAAAATAAGTCAAGAATTATTTTCGACCCCCGGACTCCAATTGCCCGACAACCTATATAATCTTGACTCTAATACTATTATACGCCAAATTTCGAAAAAGTCAACACTTTTTGATAAATTCTCTCACAAAGACAGTCAAGGTAGGACCTTAAACAAAGCAAAACACGATTATACTTCGGCGAAATGAAGTATGCTAAAAAAGGATATGCAAAAAGCAATTTGCATTTCAATATGAGAACTTTCCACCAGATAATGAAACACATAATACGGCACATCAAGATGCCTTGCATTGGGCAAAATTATCAACAGTTGAAGTCGCAGAACAACGATTAATACATTCAAATGGAAATTGTTATATTGTAGAAAAATTTAGTGATTTTACAAACAATTATCAAGTGGTGGAAAAAATTTCTATAAATTCATTTGATAAAATTTTAAAGGAGATAAAAGAAAATGGCAGGAGTGGCAGAATCAAGTCCATATCGACAAGCTCTGATTTCATTGATAAACTCAATCAACCAAGTTATTCCCTTAAAGCCAGAGAATCAAGTTCTGATAGTTTGGAGATTAGATACGGAAGAGAAGATAATCAAGTTCAACGATTGGATAAAAACCAAGTTGAAAGGGGAGAACGAATTGGTGGCTACGGAACAAGAGATAGTTCGAGCAGCAGTCTTTATAGGGAAAGGGAAAATGTAAAACTTTCTTCAAAAGACAGTCAAGGTCGAGCTTTAAACAAAGCAAAATGCTAAAATTAGTCACACGCGCTATTCAAGAAAATTACGATGGCGTAATTATTAAGAATATAGACGACTCTTATTATATTTGGCGGTAGCTCTTTCAAAAATAAATAAGACAGGCGTCATGGACGATACCATAGTCGAAAAAAATCGACTATCGACACGTCTGTTACCTGTCTACGAACTTAGTATACCACGTCTAATAGAAAAATCAACCCTTCTGATAAAAATTTTTTCAAATACATTCCTGACGATTTTCTTACTATTTCACAAAGGGAACTTAAATATCAAGGTATTGCTGAAACAATAAAATATACTAACGATAAGAATGATGAAAAGTATAGAGAGTATATTTCAAAACACGATTATGCTTCGGCGAAATGAATGGTAGAATAACTGCTGTTACTATTTTAAATAAAGAAAAAAAGAGTGATTTTCTTGCTGACTTATCAAAAGCTCGTAAGGAACACGCCCAAAGCGTAAACCACTCTTCTACTAATAGTATACTCAATACTGAAGAAAAAGTCAACAAACTTTATGTTGCTATAGCATTAGAAAGCATAAAAAAAGACGAGTTCTCTCGGCAAGAGGTCGCCAAAGGCGTTGCCCAACAATACCGTCCCTCGTCTACTATTATTATATATTAAAATATAAAAATGTCAATAATTTTATGCTAAAAATGGCGTTTCGGTAAAATATGAAAAATCGGACTTATTGCAAGTTAATCGCCAACTGCATGAGTGGTTGGAAATTGTTAACAATAAATCCGATTCTACCAATAGTATACTCAATACTGAAGAAAAAGTCAACAATAATTCAAAAAATTCTTTAGACACCAATAAATACTCTAAAAAGCCAATAACTTTAACCGACGGACAAGTTAAAAAGAAACTTGCTAACTACACAAATCTAAAAGTTTATTCTCATACCGCAAACAATGTAAAACACAATAAATTTAATTTATTTAGGTGTTATGAGATTCGTGTGTCTTTTAATAATGAAGAATACGGCATAATATTAAATGTTGGACATTCTAAATTTGAAGATAAATATCACATTTATGATATAACAAAAAAAGAAGAATTGCCAACGAGTCATCTACTCGTTTGGCGCGCTCCGAAGATTACGCGCTGAAAAACAATTCTTCTACTAATAGAATACTCAATACTGAAGAAAAAGTCAACAATAATTTAAAAAATTCTTCAGACACCAATAAATACTCTAAAAATTCAACAACTATAGAAAGACACTATAATAGGTATTTATATGATAGAAATACTGTGTATTTTGACAACTTGATTGGTGGATTTATTGATGGAAATGATTTTATTCCAATTAGATTTGGATTAAAGCATAGTAGAAATGGCAAAGCAACTTTATATGTAATAGTTGACCAAAATACTATTGAATTAAATAATTTTGAAGACATAAAAAAGACTAAGGTCATTGCCTCAAAAGGTTTGGATAAATCCAACGCTCCTGACGCTCGCTTAGTCAATATAAAATTATCACAAATTTTTAAATTTGTCAACAATAAAGATATTCTTCGTTATATTCCGGATGATTTTTTAGTTAAAGAACAAAAAGTCGCAATAAAAACCACTTAAAAATAACTTCATATGCAACTAAAACAACTATTTGACACTTTTTAAAAAAATTTTAAAAATTTTCTCCCAAAACCCTTTAACAATAATTCTTAAAAAAATTTAAAAAATTTTACAAAAAACCCTTGACAACCACCCCTTTACCATATATAATGTAAATATAAGAATGATAATCATTATCAATTCTTAATCAATTGATAAAAACATTTAATATAATTTAAACAGTTTTTAAATGTTAATCAATACTTAAAAATAATTTAAAACAATTTTTTAAAAATTATGGGGAGGGGGAAATGAGTAAGCAAAAAGAAGTCGTTTACACGGTAGTTAACTCTAGTTGTGACCATCCTACGGCTGAACTCGTTGCGTTTAGGGCAAAACAACTTATGCCGTCGATAAATCTTGCAACCGTTTACCGCAATTTAACCGCCCTTGAAAATGAGAATAGAATTATTCGCATTCACTCTGATAAAGGTGATAGGTTTGATAAAACGCTTTGCCATCACGCTCACTTCAAGTGTGACAAGTGCGGTGAATTTTTCGACCTTTTAGGCATAGATTTACAAAAAACTCTTGACAATTTTAAAAATGAGATACATACTATAAGTAGCGTAGATTTCGTAGTCACGGGAACGTGTAAAAACTGTAAAGATAAAACTTATTAGCATAATTGCTAAATAAATAAATTTAAAAATATATTAAGGAGATTATATATGGAACTTAAAGGTACTAAAACTGAACAAAACTTAAGAGAAGCATTTGCAGGTGAAAGCCAAGCGCGCAACAAATACACTTATTTTGCTAGCGTTGCTAAAAAAGCAGGTTATGAACAAATTGCTGAAATCTTTTTAAAGACTGCTGATAACGAAAAAGAACACGCAAAATTATGGTTCAAACACTTAGGTGAACTTGGCGATACTGCCGCTAACTTAAAGGCTGCAGCAGAAGGCGAAAACTACGAGTGGACTGATATGTACGACCGTATGGCTAAAGAAGCAGACGAAGAAGGCTTTACTCAAATTGCCGCTCAATTCAGAGCAGTTGCAAAAGTAGAAAAGACACACGAAGAAAGATATCAAGCACTTCTTAAAAACGTTTTAGAAGAAAAAGTTTTTGAAAAAACTGACGTTGTAGTTTGGGAATGCAGAAACTGTGGTCACTTACACATTGGTGTTAAAGCACCTAAAGTTTGCCCTGTATGCGCTCACCCAGAAGCTTATTTTGAAGTAAGAAAAGAAAATTACTAAGATAACTAAACGGTCTGTCGCATAGCGATAGGCCGTAATTTTTTTATTATGATTAAAGACGTAAATATTTTACTTAGCGTAGTTAATACGAAACTGCGTGACGAGTACTTTTCATTAGAAAATTTTTTAGATAATTACGACGAGGCGGAAGAAGTTATTAAGTTTTTATCCGAAAACGGATACTTCTACAATAAAGAGTCGAATTCTTTTAAATAATTTCGCAAAATTTCAGTATTTATATTGAAAATATAAAATGGGTGTGCTATACTATTTAGAAATGAATTTATACGAGGTATATTAAAATGGATATTAAAAAATATCAAGATCAAGTTTACCCACTTATAAAAGAACTTTGTAAAATCCCCGCTCCGTCACATTTTGAAGACGAAAGGGCAAAGTTTTGTAAAGAATGGTTTATAAACGCAGGGTTTACTAGCGTTTATATTGACGAGGCTAAGAACGTAGTTTGCGAATATAACGCTAAAAACTCTAACGAACTTACCGTTTTCGCCGCTCATACAGACACAGTTTTCCCTGATACTACTCCATATCCGTTTAAGGAAGAAGGAAATCGCGCGTACTGTATGGGAATATCTGACGATACTGCAAGCGTTGCAGTTATGATGATTTCGGCAAAATATTTATTAGATAATAATCTTATCCCTGAAAAAGGTATGCTTTTTGTTTGCAACTCTTGCGAAGAGGGGCTTGGCGACTTAAAAGGTACTCGTAATTTAATGAAAAATTACGCTGGTAGGATTAAAAGATTTATATCCTTTGACAGTTCTATTTCTGCATTTTATACAGAATGTGTTGGCTCGCATAGATATAACGTTAAAGTTGAAACTACTGGTGGTCACTCTTTTAGTAACTTTGGTAGGGAAAACGCAATTAGTAACCTTGCCAATATGATTAGCGAAATTTATAAAATAGAAGTACCTAAAATTGGCGATAGTCATACTACATATAACGTAGGTATCGTAAACGGCGGAACGAGCGTTAACACTATTGCTCAAAGCGCTGAAATGCTTTGCGAATACCGTTCCGATAACGTAGAATGTTTGGCTATTATGCAAGAAAAGTTCCAAAATATATTTAAAAACGCCGAAAAAGAAGACGTTAAGATTATAATTACCAAAGTTGGCGATAGACCTTGCGCTAAAGGCGTTGATCCTAATAAACTTGACGAACTTCTTACAACTTGTAAAAGCGTTTATGAAAAAATAGCAAACGTAAAAATTGCTTACCATTCCGGTTCAACCGATTGCAATATGCCTATGTCGCTTGGAATTCCGTCGGTAGCGGTCGGTGTTCGTACTGGTGGCGGTGTGCATACTAGGGAAGAATTTTTAGATATCGACAGTTTACCGTTAGGTTATGAATTGTCTATTAACTTAATGCAACAGTTTTTAAAATAAGGAGATAAAAAATGAAATTTACAGCGGCAGGGGATGCCATTATTCAAAAGAGAATTCCTGAAAACTACAAAGGTTTTAAGGATATGAAAGAATTTATCGAACAAGGCGACGCAAGATTTTTCAACCTTGAAACTACACTTAACCGCGAAGGCGAATGTTTTGGCTCTCAATTTAGCGGTGGTACGTATATAAGGGCAAACCCAGAAGTTTTAATAGAACTTAAAAAAATGGGCTTTAATATGACAAGTTTTAATAACAACCACGCTTTTGACTTTTCGTTTGAAGGTTTATATAGAACTTTAGATAACTTAAACGAAAGCGGTCTTGTGCACGCGGGTGTTGGTATGAATTTAGACGAGGCGGCTGCTCCTAAATTCTTAGATACTGCGGAAGGTAGGGTTGCTTTAATTTCTATTAACACTTCCTTTAACCCTGCAATGATGGCGGGTAGACAAATTGGTAGAGTAAAAGGTAGACCTGGTATTTTCGGCGTAAGGCACGATAAAACGGTAGTCGTTTCCGAAGATACTTTAAAACTTTTAAAAGACGTTGAAGAAAGAACGCAAATCAACGTTTCCGATAACATTATCATTAAAGAAGGTTACGGCAATCCACTTCCTGAAGATAAAGTTAAAATTGGCGATTTAATCTTTGAACTTGGCGAAAACGAAGGTATTCAAACCAAAGTTAATAAGCAAGATATGGATTTACTTTTAAAATCTATTGAAGAGGCAAAATTCTTAGCGGACTACGTTATCGTTTCAATGCACTCGCACCAAATGACGGGCGAATCTAAAGAAATTCCTGCAGATTTCCATAAGGAAATTGCTAGGGGTTGTATCGATGCGGGCGCTGATGCCGTTATCGGTCACGGTCCACATCTTTTAAGACCTATCGAAGTTTATAAAGATAGACCTATTTTCTATTCTCTTGGCGACTTTATTTTACAACTTTACAGTATTGAGTTTGCCCCACACGATTTCTACAATAAAGTAGGCGTATCGTCTGATAAAACGGTACACGAACTTTTAAAGACAAGGTCTAAAAACTTTACTATCGGTCTTATGGAAGATAGAAAGATGGTGCAAAGCGTTATTCCTTTCTGGGAAATTGAAGACGGCAAACTTAAATATTTAAAACTTTTACCTATTGAAGCGCAAACTAAATGCAAAAAATCTGACGAAGGTTTACCACTTATCGCAAATGACGACGATATTTATAACAGACTTTCAAAAATGTGCGAACCTTACGGTTTAAAGATGAAAAAGAACGGTAAAATTATTGAATGTAGTTGGTAAAAATGGCTAAAGGTTTAATAATTATAAATAAATACAGCACGATGCCGTCAATGCTCAGTCAAGCGTCTAGAATAAAAGAAGAGTTTGACAAACTTGGCGCAGACGTCGAAATAGTTAAAAACGGATATTTTCCATACTTAAATGACAACTGCGATATAGTTAACGGCTATAAAGGCGTTGATTTTGCGGTGTATTTAGATAAAGACAAATATCAAGGCGAACTTATCGAAAAATCGGGGATTAGGTGTTTTAATAAGATATCCGCAATCACTAATTGCGACGATAAGATGCTCACTTTTATAAAACTTGCGGGAAAGGGGATTAAAATTCCTAAAACTATTTCCGCTCCACTTTGCTACGGCGATTACGATATCGACGAAAACTCTTTAATAGAAGTTGGTGAAACCCTTAAATTCCCGCTCGTTTTAAAACTTTCGTTCAGTTCATTAGGTAAGGGGGTATTTTTAGTAAATAATTATACCGAACTTTACGAACTGACAAAAAAATACAAGCGCGAGGCTAAAATTTATCAAGAGTATATCTCAACTAGTTACGGCACGGACATTAGGGTAATAACCGTAGGCGGTAAAGTCGTATGCGCGTTTAAGCGTATGTCAAAGGGCGATTTTCGCTCTAACGCGGCGCTTGGCGGTTATGGTGAAAATATAAATTTACCTAAAGAATATAAAGAATTAGCCGAAAAAATAGCAAAGGAGTTAGACCTTGACTATATGGGTTGCGATTTATTAATCGGCAATAACGGCGAGCCCGTTTTATGCGAGGTTAACTCTAACGCCTTTTTCCATCTTGCTGAAGAAGTTACGGGTGTAAACGTTGCAAAATGCTACGTAGAACATATTTTATCTAAAATAAATAAATAGGAGAAATAAAATGATTGTTGATAAAATTTCTAATTTAAAAAGATACGATTACGTTCCAAATATTGATAAAGTTATTAAGTTTTTAACTGAAAACGACTATAAAAATATGAAAAACGGCAAATACGATTTAGGCGATGAATGCCGTGTTGCAATAAGTGAATACGATACTAAAGAAGTACCGGACGAAGTTTTACTTGAGGCGCATAGAGATTATATCGATTTACAAATGGTAGCGTCGGGTGAAGAGGCAATGTTCACTCAATCTATTGACGATGGGGAAGAGAAAATTCCTTATAACGACGTTAAAGACGTAGAGTTCTTCACTTCTTCTTGGTATAACACTATTTGTTTATACGACGGCAACTTTGCTTTGCTTTTCCCAAACGATTTACACAACGGTTCTTTTGAAATTGAAAAGAGTGAAAAAGTTAAAAAATTAGTGTTCAAACTTAAAATTTAATATGGAAAAAACCAACGTATCTAGGCTTTTAGATATAAACGGCATTGAATACGCTATGCACGAATACAACGAAGAAATTACCGATGGGGTAGAGGTTGCTAAACTAGTTGGCAAACCGCCCGAAATGGTATTTAAAACTTTAGTTACCGTAGTTGGCGTAAAAGATTATAGGGTGTTCGTAATACCCGTATGTACTACTTTAGACTTAAAAAAGGCGGCTAAGGGCGCAGGGGTAAAAAGCGTTGAAATGTTAAAACAAAAAGAACTGTTACCGTTAACCGGCTACGTGCACGGTGGATGCTCGCCAATCGGAATGAAAAAACCCTTTAAAACTTTTATAGATGAAACGGCTATTTTGTGCGATACAATCTGCGTTTCTGCTGGTAAAAAGGGTAGGCAAATCGAATTAGATCCGCAAAAATTAAAGGAATTTATCGGCGCGGAATTTAAGGATTTAACGTAAATGAAAAAAGCGAAAACAAAACCTAATAAATTAAGAATAAGTTATATTTTAAAAGATTTATTACTATTGCTACTCGTAATAGTTGTTTACGCTGTTTCCGTGTATCTCACGGGTTTTTCCGCAACGAACTATAAACTTTTAACTATAGTATTTTACGGAATAGTTGGTTTTGTTGGGGCGGTTATTATATACGGCATTGTTTTAGGTGTTTTAAAACTAGCCGAACGTATAAAAATTAAAAAAAGCAAAAATCGCACTATTAAATTCATAGGGGTAGAAACCGAGATTTGTGAAAATTTTTCCTATAATTGCGATAGTTCTATAAAGGATAACGTTTCAGTTTTTTTTACAACTTTAAAAAACACGTTAACGCCGTTAGCAAATAAATATGGGCATTATGGTAAATATTCCTATTTAAGTTTTACTTTTGAAGATGCGCACGAATTTATAAAAACGGTGGTTTTCGAACTTGAAAATACCGTTGATTCTATATTAGAATTGCCGATTATCAACAAATTTGATTTGAAAAACAAGCCACTATCAATTGTAGAAAACAAGTTAAAAGAAGTATTAGAAAAAGAGAATAAAACTGAAGAGAATAAAGATTTAAAAACTAAAATCGTAGGTAAAGTTTTAATTAAAAACGGCAAAGGTTTTGTTAAAAATTTTATAAATTCCAAACTAAATTTCGTTATTAGTTACACAGCCGACAAGGCGTCTATAATCTACTTAAAAAATGGCAAGATTAAACCTAAAAAACTTGCTAAAAAAGTTAAAAACGTAGAATCTTTAGAGGTGGTAAAATGATTGAATTTTTAAATTTAATTGCCCCTTATTTTTACGTGTTAACAATAATTTTCGGCGTGCTTTTCGGCATCTCGTTAGCGGTTAACTTATGGGTGTCTAGAACGATTTTTAAAATCAAAAAAGAAACAGATAAAAATTACTTTAGTAATTTGACGCCTAAGGAAATTAATCAAGTAAATTTTGCGATAAATACAGCAATAAACGATTTTGTTAATCTAGTAAAAGAAGATGAAAAAAACAAAAAAAAGAAGATAGAAAATATCGATTTTAAAGATGATAACACTTCAAAAAAATATGACGTTTTACATAATCTTATAATTGACGTTTACGAGCCTTTTTCAGTTATTAACGAAAATTATCGCGGTTATTTAAGTTTAACAAAAAACGAGATTTTTGGGTTTTTAAAAACTCTTCTTGATAGAATTGACGTTATTTTATCAAGTTCGGACGTAAAGTTTGTTAAAAAAATTAAAATTTCACACTTATTAGTTGGTAAGGACTTTTACGACGGATATAAAAAATCACGAGAAAATTTCCTTGTTAAATTTATATGTTCGGTGATCGACTTCTTTATATGGTTTTTTAGGATAACTTCTCCGGCATCTTTAACTAAATACGTCGTTAAAAAGTTTTCAAACCAAGGCGTCGTTTTACAGTTTTGGTCTGCAATTGTTGAAATAGCAGGTAAAGAACTTGCCGTAATTTATAAAGAAGAACGATTTAAAACTGCAAAAAATTTACAAAACAACAAAAAAGTAGGTTGATATCTTACTTTATATGTAAAAAAATTTTTATATTTTATATAAAACCTATTTACAAAAGGGCGTCTATGTGTTAAAATTTAATATGGAGATTAAGTTGTTTCAAATAAATTATCGGGGCTAAAATATATGGTTGGCAAAATTCACTCTGTTTTTTCGGGCGGAACGGTAGACGGACCGGGTATACGTTTCGTAGTATTTATGCAAGGTTGTCCGCTTAGATGTAAATACTGTCATAATCCAGACTCGTGGGAGTTGGGCGCTGGCGAAGAGCGTAGCGTAGAAGACTTAACGAAAGAGATTATAAAATATAAAAACTATTTTGGGAAAACGGGTGGGGTTACCGTTAGCGGTGGCGAGCCTTTACTTCAAATAGAGTTTGTTATTGAACTACTAAAATCCGTAAAAAAATACGGTATTCACACCGCCGTTGACACTTCCGGTTTTATGTTTAACGAAAAGGATGAAAAATCCGTTAAACTTCACGAAGAACTCAATAACTACGTCGACCTTTATCTACTTGATATAAAGCATATTGACGACGGCGAACATAAAAGATTAACGGGCGTATCTAATAAAAACACCTTGGCGTTTGCTAAGTGGCTTGATAGTAAAGGTAAAAAGGTTTGGATTAGGCACGTTTTATTAGACGGCTTTACCGATAACGACGAATATCTTAAAAAGACAAAAGAGTTTATCGATACTTTATCTAACGTTGAAAAGGTGGAAGTTTTACCTTATCACACGATGGGTGAAGTAAAGTATAAAAAACTTAATATCGACTATGCTTTAAAGGGTGTAAATCCACCTACTAAAGAGCGCGTATTAAACGCAAGATCGATTTTAGGAGTAAATAAATGATTAACGACAAAAATTTTAAAGAGCAATTAAAGGGCTTACAAGTCGTTGAAATTAGTGGGGAATCATGCGCGAATTGTTTAACGCTTATGCCACTTCTTCACGATATCGTATCCGAAAGAGATAATTTAACTTTAGTTCATATAGAAGCGGACGAGAATACTATGGAAATTATGAAGTATTATGACGTTGACCGAGTGCCAACCGTCCTTTTATTAGACGACGGCGAAGTTTTTGCAAGGGCCACGGGCTTTCAACCGCGTGAAATTTTTGAACTTTGGATAGATGCAAAGGTTTCCGAACATCTAAAATAAAACCCTATAAGTGTCGCAATACTGCGTTACTTTAAATTTATTGCAACCCCGATGACCCCAAAAGTCAATCGTGTCCGCAAAAATTTAAGTGCATTGTCTAACTTGTTTCTAGTACTTTATTGCAAACGGCAACAAAAATTATAAAATTAGGTACAAATTCGTTTCAAAACGGTTTATATACAATAAATTTAAGGAGTTAAAAACTATGAAAAATTACAAAGGTTGGGAAGGTTTTATCCCAGGAAAATGGAGTAATGATGAAGTTAACGTAAGAGACTTTATTCAAAAAAACTACGCGCCTTATTTAGGCGATTCATCTTTCCTTCAACCTGCAACTGATGCCACTAAGGAATTATGGCAAGACGTTTTAGGTCTTTACGAAGAAGAAAGAAAGAACGGTGGCGTATTAGACGCTGATACTAAAATCGTATCTACTTTAACTAGCCATGCGCCTGGATATATCGACCAAAAACTTGAAAAAATCGTTGGTTTCCAAACTGACAAACCATTAAAACGTTCTCTTCAACCATTCGGCGGTATTAAAATGGCTACTGAAGCGTTATCAATGTACGGCTATGAAATCGACCCGCAAGTTAAAGAAATTTTCACTAAATATAGAAAAACTCATAACGACGGCGTATTCGATGCGTACACTCCTGAAATGAGAGCGGCTCGTTCTTCTCACATTTTAACAGGTTTACCTGATACTTACGGTCGTGGTAGAATCGTAGGCGACTACAGACGTGTTGCTTTATACGGTATCGATTACCTTATTAAGAAAAAAGAAGAAGACAAGGCTATTATTAGAGGCGAAATGCTCCCTGATAAAATCAGAGATAGAGAAGAAATTTCTGAACAAATCAAGGCGTTAAAGGGCCTTAAAGCAATGGCAGCATCTTACGGTTTTGATATTTCTGAACCTGCAACTACTGCTAAAGAAGCAATCCAAGCGGTATACTTTGGTTACCTTGGCGCAATTAAAGATCAAAACGGCGCTGCAATGTCAATCGGTCGTACTTCTACTTTCATTGACATTTATATTGAAAGAGATATTGCTAACGGCGTTCTTACAGAAATGGAAGCACAAGAACTTATCGACCATTTCATTATGAAACTTAGAATGGTTAAGTTCATGAGAATTCAATCATACAACGAACTTTTCTCTGGCGACCCAACTTGGGTAACTGAAGCAATCGGTGGTATGGGTGTTGACGGTAGACCATTAGTTACTAAAACTTCTTACCGTGTACTTCATACTCTTATCAACTTAGGCCCTGCCCCAGAACCAAACCTTACTGTATTATGGTCTAAAAATCTTCCAGACAACTTCAAAAAGTTCTGTGCTGAAATTTCTATTAAGACTTCTTCTATCCAATACGAATCAGACGATCTTATGCGTCCAGAAATGGGTGACGACTACTGTATCGCATGTTGCGTATCTTGTATGAGAGTTGGTAAGGACATGCAATTCTTCGGCGCAAGAGCAAACCTTGCTAAGTGCTTACTTTACGCTATCAACGGTGGTAAAGACGAACTTATGAAAGATAAAGTAACTGGTAAACCAATGCAAGTTGCTCCTAAGTTTGAGGCAATCACTTCTGACGACGCTTTAGACTTCAACGAAGTTATGGATAAATACGAACAAATGATGGATTGGCTTGCCGACCTTTACGTTAACACTTTAAACCTTATCCACTACATGCACGATAAATATGCGTATGAAGCAATCGAAATGGCTTTACACGATACAAAAGTAGGTAGATTCTTCGCTACTGGTATCGCTGGTCTTTCTTGCGTAGCAGACTCACTTTCTGCAATCAAATACGCTAAAGTTTACCCAATCAGAAATGAAGACGGTATCGTTACTGACTTTAGAATTGAAGGCGACTTCCCTAAATATGGTAACAACGACGATAGGGCGGATGAATTAGCAGTTAACCTTGTTAAATCGTTCATGAACAAGATTCGTTCACACTACACTTATAGAGAATCTATCCCAACAATGTCTATCTTAACTATTACTTCTAACGTAGTATATGGTAAGAAGACTGGTAACACTCCTGACGGTAGAAGAGCAGGTATGCCACTCGCTCCAGGTGCTAACCCAATGCACGGTAGAGATTCTCACGGCGCTTTAGCATCACTTGAATCAGTTGCTAAAATCCCTTACGAACATTCAAGAGACGGTATTTCTAACACCTTCTCTATTACGCCGGAATCTCTCGGCAAAGACGACTAAAAGTCCCTAATGCTTCGTTATATCGGCTTTAACCCCTTCGATATACAACAAGTATAATCTTCGGGGCGTAAAGCCAATCTAACTCGCATTATGAACTTTTAAACCAATAAGTATTGCGTTTTTAATTTATTAAACGTTATACTACAAAGATTTAAAAAAATAAAAGTTATGGCGACTTTAACCCCTTCGATATACAAAAAGTATAATCTTCGGGGCGTAAAGCCAATCTAACTCGCATTATGAACTTTTAAACTGATAAGTATTGCGTTTTTAATTTATTAAACGTTATACTACAAAGATTAAAAAATACAAAAAACAAACTAATAAAAATCATAATATAAAATAGGAGGAATAAATTATGTCTCAAAAAGTAGATAACTTAGTAAACATGCTCGATGCATACTGCGCTAACGGTGGTCACCACCTTAACGTAAACGTATTTAACCGTGAAACTTTACTTGATGCTCAAGCGCATCCTGAAAAATATCCTCAACTTACAATCCGCGTTTCCGGCTATGCCGTAAACTTCAATAAGTTGACGAAAGAACAACAAGATGACGTTATTTCTCGTACAATTCACGAATCTATGTAATTAAGGTATAAGGAACTTCGATTTTTCGAAGTTCTTTATTCCATTATGGAGTAAAATAATGAAAATTACAATTATTAGACACGCCGAACCTGACTACGAAAACAATACTTTAACTGAAAAGGGTTTTAAAGAGGCGGAGATTTTAGGCAAGTATTTAAAAGATGAAAAACTTGACTATATTTACGTTTCTCCGTTTGCTAGGGCTGACTATACCGCAAAGGCTATTTTAAAATACAATAAAAATAAAGAATATAAAACTTTAGACTTTATTCACGAGTTTAGACCTTTTATGTGGGATAAAACTCCAACTTTTTTAAATAGCGATGAAAGGATATATCACCACGACAAATGGACGGAAGTGCCTGAATTTAACTATGAAGAACTTAAAAATAGTTACAAGCGGGTAAAAGATGAGTTTAACGCTTTAATAAAAGAGCACGGCTATGAAAAGCAAGGCGCTTACTATAAAGTAACAAAACCTAACCACGATAATTTAGTTTTTGTCTGTCATTTCGGCTTAGAAAGTTTTTTACTTTCAGAACTGCTTAATATTCCCGTAAACGCGCTACTTAACCACACTTGCGCATCGCCAAGCGCGATAACTACCGTTTATACGGAAGAGCGTGAAAAGGGTAAGGCTATTTTTAGGCTAAACGTTTACGGAAGTTTAGAGCATTTAATTTTAGCAAAAGAACCCGTATCCTTTATGGCAAGATTTGATGAAGTTTATGGGGACGGGAATGATAATATAACCTAATTATGAAAAAACTTGGAATTAATTTTGAAAACGTTTTAACGATTTCACAAGAATTTAATATAGACGTGCTTTCCGCTTTATATAAAGTAAAGAATTTAGGCATCACTTCGCTTGACGTTAAATACGAAAGATTAATAGGTGAAAATTCTTACTATAAAGATATAATTTCATCGGGGCTAACTATCGAATCGCTATGGGGATTTTGCCCCTTTAACGATAAAGACAACGTTCGTAAAGCCCTAGAAATGGTCGACTTTGCCTATGGCAAAAAGATTAAAGAAATTATGTTTTTATCCGACTTTATAAGTGGTGGATATTCAAGTGAAGATATATCCAACGTCAAAAAGAATTTGCGTAGAGTAGTAAAGTATGCAAGCGCTTTCGGCGTTAAAATCAATATAGAAAACGTTGGTAGTTTAGATTATCCTTTTAACGATGAATTGGCCACTTTAGACGTATTAAAATCGGTTAAAGGATTAGGTTTGGTCTTTGACGGCGGTAACTTTTTACTTAACGACGTAAAGCCGATAGACGCTATAAATTCACTTGCGCCGTTTGTTTATAGATACCATTTAAAAGATAGAATATACGGTAAACCTAACGGAGAAGATTTTATAGAAATTACGACTTCAAATAAAGAATCTTTCGTTACGGCGGTAGGCGACGGCGAGTGTGATTGTTTGGCGGTTTTAAACGTTATTAAACAGTATTCAAATAATATTCCATTAGTAATAGAATTTCCGGCAACGGAAACTAAAATTTACGATAAACTTACAAAATCAACAATGTACGTACTTACGGAGATGATGGTATGAGTATAGAAAAAAACGTTGCTTTTTTAGAAAAAGCATTAGAAAAATTTTCGCCAGTAACTATTGATTATGGCAAAGATAAGGTGGTTGGATTTCCCAACGATATAAATAATAACGATTTAATTATTTACGTTAAAAAAGACGAAATGGTTATGACTTTTGGCTATCAAAACGCCCATTTTGCCGTAGATGACGTAGAGTCTTGCGCAGAGCATAGTAGAAAATACCTTGAAAGCGAATACGCGTCGGTAGAGTTTTTTCAAAAGACTAAAGATTTGTTCGGTGGCTCTAGACCAAGTAATTTAGTAAAACTTGATACGGTAGATAATATCGTTGAATTTTACTCTATGGGAAACGAAAAGGCTAAAGAAGGTTTATACAAATTCTTTAAAGAAAATAAGGGCATTACTTGTAGGGCGGTTACTTTTGATAACTCTATAAATAACGTTGTAGAAATCGTTTACGAGAACGATAAATTCAGTATTAAGGTGATAAGATAATGTTAGGCGTTTTAGTAAATACGCTTGCAATAATCGTTTGCTCGTTAGTTGGTTTATGTGTAAAAAAACTACTTAACGATAGAATAGAAAACGTAGTAATGCAAGCGCTTGGTCTTTGTGTGTTAGTTGTTGGTATAATCGACGCTATTAACCCCGTACCAGGTACTGAAGGAATATTAGTCGTTATTATCAGTATGGCAGTAGGTTCTATGATAGGTAGCGCCTTAAATATTGAAAAGGGTTTAGAAAACGTTGGTTATGCTTTTGAAAAGGGCTTTAATAAAATTGTAAAAAAGGGCAAAACTGAAGGTAAAAACGGTGACTTTAGCGAAGGTTTTATTCAAGCGACGATGGTCTTTTGTATTGGCGCAATGGTAATTTACGGCAGTATTCAAGCGGGGCTTGGCGACAATAAAACGCTCTTTGTTAAAGCGGTACTAGACGGCGTTGTGGCAATGCTTTTAACGGTAAAATACGGAATTGGCGTAATGTTTTCTTTTATACCCGTTTTATTAATTCAAGGGGCTATAGCCTTGTTATCGACCTTTATCGGTGATTTTTTGATTGCCGAAACCCTCTTTAAACAAGAACTTTCCGCAATAGGCGGTGTGTTCGTTATGGCAATTGGTATCAACCTACTTGGTATTAAAAAAATTAGTATTGCAAATATGCTTCCTGCAATACTTGGCGCTTGTTATTATTTGGTGTTTTAATATGATAGAAAAAGTAAGAGAATATTTTAAAAAGTTTAATATTGAAGATAGAGTTATAGAATTCGACGTATCTTCCGCAACAGTAGAACTTGCTGCAAAGGCTTTAAATACCGAATGCGGTAGAATTGCAAAATCTATGGCGTTCGATTTAGGTAACGGCAAGTATTCCGTTATCGTTATGACGGGTGACGTTAAAATTGATAACTCTAAGTACAAAGGCGAATTTCACTTAAAGGCAAAAATGTTACCATTTTTAGAAGTTGGCGAAATTGTCGGTCACTCGGCGGGCGGTGTTTGTCCGTTTGCCTTAAACGATAACGTTTGCGTTTATTTGGACGAATCTTTAAAGAAATACGAAACCGTTTTCCCTGCGTGTGGATCTGCAAATAGCGCCGCGGAATTTACTTACGAAGAACTTGAAAAGTACGCGGATAAATTTGTTAAATGGGTAGACGTTACTAAACTTATAGAAAATTAGACTAAAAACCTTTAGGCTTAACGCTTAAAGGTTTATTTTTTGCGTATTTTAACAACTAAATGGCGAAAAAAAGGTAAAATTTGACAAAATACCTATTGAAATTAAAAAATATATATAGTATAATATTATTATAAGTATATACTATATAAGGCATTTTATATGAAAGAAGATTATCAAGGCTATTTATTTCATCAAGGAACAAACTACAACGCTTTTAAATATTTAGGCGCGCACTTTAAAAAAGTAAAGGGTAAAAAGGGTGTGCTTTTTCGCGTTTGGGCGCCTAACGCTAAAGGCGTTTCGGTAGTTGGTAGTTTTAATAATTGGAACGCGGAAACGAATAAAATGCAACTTATCGACGATAACGGCGTTTGGGAAATTTTTATTGTTGGGTTAACGGAATATTCCAACTACAAATACGCGATACGCACGCAAGACGAAAGGTTGTTATATAAAGCCGACCCTTATGCTTTTTATTCAGAGCCCGCGCCGTCTAACGCGTCAATAGTCTATAATCTTGATGGGTATAGGTGGAAAGACGGTGAGTATTTAGAAAATTTAAAAACTAAAAACTTACTCAATATTCCAATAAATATTTACGAAGTTAATTTAGCGTCGTGGAAACGCCACGACGACGGCAGTTATTATACGTATAAAGAACTAAAAAAAGAACTTGTTAAATACGTAAAGGAAATGAACTATACTCACGTAGAGTTTATGCCTTTGTCAGAGTATCCTTTCGACGGTTCTTGGGGTTATCAAGTAACGGGATACTATTCAATAACTTCTAGATTTGGCACTCCTAAACAATTTATGGAACTTGTCGACGCTTTCCATAAAGAAGGGATTGGCGTAATTCTAGATTGGGTGCCCGCTCACTTCCCTAAAGACGAGCACGGGTTAATGGAGTTTGACGGCAAGCCGTTATACGAAAACCAAGGGGTTGATAGACAGGAAAATTGGCGTTGGGGAACAAGGCTTTTCGATTACGGAAGAGAAGAAATTCAAAGTTTTTTAGTTTCTAACGCGATATTCTTACTAGAAAAATTCCATTTAGACGGGCTTAGGGTAGACGCCGTTGCGTCAATGCTCTATCTAGATTACGATAAAGAGCCAGGCGAGTGGATACCTAACGCTTACGGTAATAATAAAAATTTAGAGGCTATTGCCTTTTTCCATAAACTAAATAAAGAAATTTATCTTAGATTTCCATACGCGCTTATGATGGCGGAAGAATCCACTGCCGACGTGAAAATTACAGGCACTATTGAAAGCGGTGGGCTTGGGTTTAACTACAAGTGGAATATGGGTTGGATGAACGACGTGTTGTCTTATCTAGAAGTAGACCCGCTGTTTAGGAAACATCATCACAACAAACTTACCTTTTCAATGATGTACGCCTTTAACGAAAATTTCGTGCTTCCTATCTCTCACGATGAAGTGGTACACGGCAAAAAATCACTACTTGATAAAATGCCTGGAAGTTACGAAGACAAGTTTGCAAACAATAGGGCGTTTTTAGGTTATATGCTCGCTCATCCAGGTAAAAAACTTACCTTTATGGGTGAAGAGTTCGGTCAGTTTAAAGAATGGGCGTATAAAGAGGGGTTAGAGTTTTTTATGCTTAATTATCCAATGCATAATAAACTTCACTATTATTATAAAGACGCTAACGCCTTTTATAAAAACAACGAGGCATTTTATAGTATTGACGACGGATGGGACGGTTTTTCTTGGATAAACGCCGACGATAGCGACAATAATATCCTTTCTTTTATAAGAAAAGGTAAAAACGGCCAAGAAATAATCGTTATAGTATCCTTTAACGGAGCGGACGTCAACGATTATAAAATCAATATAAATAGGGGAAAATACAAAGTAGTATTTAATTCGGATGGTTTAAAATACGGCGGTAGCGGTAAACTTAAAAAGCGAATTTTTAATTCTACTAAAACAAAATACGACGGCGTAGAAGGTTTTAAAATAAATATACCAAAACTTTCTTGCATTTATTTAGAAAAACTAATTTAAAAA
Organism: Clostridia bacterium; assembly: GCA_017504165.1. Taxonomy (GTDB): domain Bacteria; phylum Bacillota; class Clostridia; order Christensenellales; family Borkfalkiaceae; genus HGM11412. The sequence continues at coordinate 46,955 of JAFVRR010000011.1, forward strand.
TATATGATTTTGGAGGAAATATGTTAGCAAAGAAAAAATGTATAGCAATGCTACTTGCAGGGGGACAAGGCAGTAGACTTTACGCTCTTACAAACAAAATAGCAAAACCCGCAGTACCTTTTGGTGGAAAGTATAGAATTATTGACTTCCCGCTTTCAAACTGCGTAAACTCGGGTATCGATACGGTGGGCGTATTAACGCAATATCAACCGCTTATTTTAAACGAGTATATTGGCAACGGTCAACCGTGGGATTTAGATAGAAACTACGGTGGCGTGCATATTCTTTCTCCATACCAAGCAAAAGAAGGTCGCGAATGGTATAAAGGCACGGCAAATGCAATTTACCAAAACCTTTACTTTATTAAAAGATATAACCCAGAGCACGTTTTAATACTCTCTGGCGACCATATCTACAAAATGAATTACGACGAAATGTTAAGGACGCACGTAGACGCTAACGCCGATTGTACAATCGCAACTATTCGCGTGCCTTTTGAAGAGGCGTCTAGATTTGGCATTATAAACGCAAAGTCTAACGGCGAAATTTACGAGTTTGAAGAAAAACCTAAAAACCCTAAGAGCAATTTAGCGTCTATGGGCATCTATATATTCAAAGCGGAAAAATTATATAAATATCTTGAGGAAGACGAAAAGTTGGAAAACACAAAAAACGACTTTGGTGGGGACGTTCTTCCTAGAATGTTATCCCTTGGCGAAAAGATGATGACTTACGAATTTGAAGGCTATTGGAAAGACGTTGGTACAATTTCTTCTCTTTACGATGCTAATATGGACCTTTTAGGCGATTCTCCTAACCTTGACATCGATGACAAAATGTGGGTAATTCGCTCTAGAAATGCAATTGCTCCACCACACTATATCGGCAAAAACGCAAGGGTTGTCAATTCCGGCATTATTGCAGGTTGTGAAATTGAAGGTACTGTTGAAAATTCAGTATTTTCGCATAACGTCATAGTTGAAGAGGGTGCAGTCGTTAAAAATAGCGTAATCTTTAGCGGTACTACCATTAAAAAGGGCTCGGTTGTAGAGAACTCTATAATCGATGAAAACGTAACGATTGGCGAAAATGCTAAAGTAGGCAAATTAAACGATGAAAAGTTAATTTCCGTTATCGGACGTGACGTTGTCGTTTCAAAAGGCGCGGTGGTAAATGCCGGTGATATTATAGATAAAAACGTATAAGGAGGGGAATTATGAACGCATTAGGTTTGGTTTTTTCAAATATTCACGATAATAGTATACCTGAACTTACGCAGGAAAGAACTATGGGTTCTATTCCTTTCTGCGGTAGATATAGGCTTGTTGACTTTGCTTTATCAAATATGGTTAACTCCGGTATAACTAAAGTCGGCGTAATTACAAAGAGCAACTATCAATCGTTAATGGACCATATCGGATCTGGTAAAGATTGGGACTTATCTAGAAGACACGGTGGTCTTCACATTCTCCCGCCTTTCGGTCTTAAAGAAAACGTGCTTTACAACACAAGGCTTGAGGCTTTAAGGGGTGCAAGAACGTTTATTTCTCGCTCTGATGAAGAATACGTCGTTATGACCGATTGCGACATCGTTTGCAATATGAATTACGATGAAATTTTAGATAATCATATAAAACAAAAAGCGGATATCACTCTCGTTTACGTTAAAAAGAACGCTGAAGAAATAAAAGACCATTCTACTTACACCGTGCTTGACGTTCAAAAATCGGGCAGGGTAAACGGCATTTATTTCGAGCCTAAAATCGACGGCGAATTAAACTTTTACACTAACGTTTGCGTTATGAAAAGAACGCTACTTGAAATGCTTATTTCTAACGCGTTTTCGCATAACTATAACCACTTTGGGCAAGACGTTTTAGCAAGAAACGTAAACAATTTAAGAATTATGGGCTATGAACATAAAGGTTACTTTATGGTTGTTAGAACGCTACTTAGTTATTATACCGAATCACTTAAATTCTTAGATAAAAATATAAGAGACGAAGTGTTTAGAAAGGTTGACATCTTTACTAAAGTTAAAGATTCCGTTCCTACTAAATACGGCGCAAACGCGGTAATTAAAAATTCTCTTATTGCCGACGGTTGTTCTATTGAAGGTACGGTAGAAAACTCTATTATCTTCCGTGGCGTAAAAATTGGCAGGGGTACAGTAGTTAAAAACTCTATTTTAATGCAAGGTACAATCACGGGTGAAAACGTTTCTATAAATGCCATAATTACCGATAAAAGCGTTGTTATAAAAGATAGACGCGTATTATCAGGTTCTGAAACTCATCCGTTCTATATAAGTAAAAATAATATTATCTAGGCTCTTGCGTAAGCCTTGGCTTTCCGTAAAACTTATAAACCGTTTTACTTCATCGTCTTGGCTCTACGCAAGTAAATAAACCGTTTTACTTCATCTCCCTATCTTTCCGCAAAACTTATTGATATTAAAAATATAAAAATATAAAAGGTGCAATATATGAAAAAATCTTTAGAAAATCAAGTAATTATAGAAAAACAACCAAGCGTACTTTTCGTTGCGTCTGAAGCAAACCCGTTTGCGGGTACTGGCGGTCTTGCCGACGTTATCGGCTCACTTCCTAAAGCAATTGCCAAAAACGATAATTACGACGTAAGGGTTGTCATACCGCTTTATAAAGATTTTTCCGCTTTATATCGCGATAAACTTAAATTCGTAGGCAACTACAACGTGCCACTTTCTTGGCGTAATCAGTACGCAGGCGTTTTTTCCTATAAAAAAGACAACGTAACTTACTATTTTATTGATAACGAATACTATTTTAAGCGTGACGGTCTTTACGGCTTTTACGATGACGGTGAAAGATTTGCATTCTTCTCTAAAGCGGTTATTCACCTTATGGATTACCTTGATTTTTATCCAAACGTACTTCACGCTCACGATTGGCAATCTGCGCTTTCCGTCGTTTATTTAAGAACGCTTTTTAAAGGCGTAGAAAAGTTTGATAATATCAAAACTATGTTTACAATCCACAATATAGAATATCAAGGCAAGTACGGGCGCGACGTGTTAGGCGATTTGTTCGGGCTTGATAATTACTACGATATTTTAGAGTTTGACGAATGTATAAACGTAATGAAAGGCGCTATCGTTTGCGCGGATAAAGTTTCTACCGTTTCTCCGTCTTACGCTGAAGAGATAAAATACGATTTCTTCTCACACGGATTATCGCCTATAACTAATATGTTTGCATTTAAAACGCTTGGTATTTTAAACGGTATTGACGTTAATTTATATAATTCAAGTAAAGACAAATATTTATTTGAAAACTTTACTATGACTAAAATGGACGGTAAAAAGACGTGTAAGAAAGAACTTCAAAAAATGCTTTGCTTACCGGAAAGGGAAGACGTGCCCGTTATCGCAATGATTTCAAGGCTTGTTTCACATAAAGGTCTTGACCTAGTTAAAGCGATTGTCGACGAACTTTTATGTGAAGACGTACAGCTTATAATTTTAGGTAAAGGCGAGGCGCAATATGAAGATTTCTTTAAACGCGTTCAAGAAGAATATTCGGGCAAATGCCGTACCGTTATTGCGTATAATAAAGATTTATCTTCAAAAATCTACTCGGGTAGCGATATATTCTTAATGCCGTCAAAGCAAGAGCCTTGCGGTCTTTCGCAAATGATTGCTTGCCGTTACGGAACAGTTCCCGTAGTTAGAAGCGTAGGCGGTTTAAAAGATAGTATCACGCCTTATAATTTAGATAGAAAACAAGGCAACGGCTTTTCATTTAATAACTACAACGCGCACGAAATGCTTTACGTTTTAAAGGATGCAATTTTTACTTATCACAATACTGACGAGTGGTCTAAAATTGTAAAATGCGCGATGAAAACTGATTTTTCTTGGAAAAAATCATCACTTCAATACGAACAAATCTACAACGAATTACTTTAAGGAGAAACAAGGAAATGACTATGACGAAAAAAGAGGCCAAAGAGATTATATCTGGTAAACTTTCTAGATATTTCGGTATAACTTTATCTGAGGCAAACAACGAACAATTATACAAAGCGGTTGCAATGACCGTAAGGGATATCTTACTTGAAAAGAGAAAGAGTTACCACGACAAACTTAAAGAATCAAAAGGTAAAAGGGTATACTATCTTTGCATGGAATTTTTGCTTGGTCGTTCCCTTAAAAACAACGTATACAACTTAGGCATTGAAGACGCTATCAATAGCGTTATTAAAGATAAAGGCGTAACGCTTGAAGACTTATACGAGTTAGAGCCTGACGCTGGTCTTGGCAACGGTGGTCTTGGTAGACTTGCCGCTTGTTATATGGACGGCTTAGCGTCTTGCAACTATCCTGCAATGGGTTATTCGATAAGATACGAATACGGTTTGTTTAAACAAAAAATCGTAGACGGTTGGCAAATGGAACTTCCTGATATTTGGCTACCTGGCGGTGAAGTATGGCTTACCCAAAGACTTGATAAGACCTTTAAAGTTCAATTCGACGGTAAAGTTTTAGAAGATTGGACGGAAAACGGTATGAAAGTAAGGCTTGTTGACACCGTTGACGTAGAGGCAGTACCTTACGATATGATGATTTCGGGTAAAGATAGCGAGGCAGTTTCAGTTTTAAGGCTTTGGGCTGCAAGGGGAATTGATAAATTCGATATGAATTCATTCTCTCAAGGCAACTACTCTGAATCTTTAAAGGCAAATAATGAGGCTGAACTCATCTCTAAGGTTTTATATCCGTCCGACAACCACTTTGAAGGTAAGAGTTTAAGGCTTAAACAACAATATTTTTTAGTTTCGGCAACCCTTCAAGATATTTTAGGCGCACACCTTCATAGGTTTAAAACTTTAACCAATTTACACGAAAAAGTTGCAATCCATATAAACGACACTCACCCTGCGCTATGCGTACCGGAACTTATGCGACTTCTTATGGACGAACACGGCTTTACTTGGGACGACGCGTGGTATATCGTTCAAAATACCCTTGCGTACACTAACCATACCGTTATGCCAGAGGCTCTTGAAAAGTGGAATGAAGACTTAATTGAAAGAAGATTACCTAGAATTTACGCAATTATCAAAGAAATTAACCAAAGATTTTGCGGTGAACTTTGGAATAAATTCCCTGGCGATTGGGACAAAATTACTAGAATGGCAATTATGTCGCACGGTCAAATTAAAATGGCTAATTTATCGGTCGTTGCGTCGCATAAAGTTAACGGCGTATCGGCGCTCCATAGCGATATTATCAAAAAGGATATCTTTAAAGAATTTGATGAAATTTACCCTGGTAAGTTTATAAACGTAACTAACGGTATTGCGCATAGAAGATGGCTTTGCCAATCTAATAAAGAATTATCTTCGTTTATAAGTGAACTTATTGGCGACGGTTTTATTCACGACGGCGCTGAACTTAGTAAATTAACTAAATTTACTAAAGATAAAGAAGTGTTAAAGCGCTTGCTCGAAATTAAAGATATAAAGAAAAAACAACTTTGCGAATATCTTTACAAAAAGCAAGGTATTGAAATTAATCCTGAAACGTTGTTTGACGTGCAAGCAAAACGTCTTCACGAATACAAACGCCAACTTTTAAACGCGTTAAACGTAATTTCTATCTACAACGATTTAAAGGAAAACCCTGACCTTAAAATGCAACCTAAAACCTTTATTTTTGCCGCTAAAGCAGCGCCTGGTTATTACTTTGCAAAACAAATCATTAAACTTATTTGCTATTTAAGTGAAGATATCAATAAAAATCCTAATCCAAAGATTAGAGAAAAACTCAAAGTCGTTTACATTGAAGACTACAACGTAACTACTGCCGAAAAATTAATGCCTGCGTGTGAAGTTTCAGAGCAAATTTCAACTGCGGGTAAAGAGGCAAGCGGTACGGGTAATATGAAGTTTATGATCAACGGCGCTTTAACTATCGGCACGCTTGACGGCGCTAACGTAGAAATGAGCGAGGCGGTTGGTATGGACAATATCTTCATCTTCGGCTTAAAGGCGGACGAAGTCGATGCGTTATGGCGTCAAGGCTACAACGCTACGGAATTCTATAACAACAATAAAAAACTTCAAAAAGTTATTTCTTCGTTAAAAGTAGGATTTAACGGCGAAAGTTTTTCAATGATTGCAGACTATTTAATTACCGCAAACAAGATTTCCGACCCATATATGTGTATGGCTGACTTTAGCGACTATCAACAAAAGCGCGAAGAAATGGAAAAAGTTTACGCTAAAAAAGAAGAATGGGCTAGAAAATCACTTATCAATATTGCGGGCGCTGGTAGATTTGCTTGCGACAGGGCAATTAAAGAATACGCGGATAATATTTGGAATTTAAAAGTTGTAAAATAATTAATATGTTTTATTTTAATCCGCTAGATATTGCGACTAAAAGCATTATCGGCGCAGTTTCTAATAAACAAAACTTAATATTAAACGTTTTTACGCTAAACAATTACTGTAACTTAATTTTATTAAACGATTTAAAGGGGGAGAAAACCACCATAGAAATGCAAAAAACTAGCGGTGGTTTTACCGCCGAACTCAGTTTAGAAGTCGGCATTTACTATTATCATTTTGAAAGCGACGGAGTAAAATATTACCGCGACGATAACTTTTTAGCGTCAAGTAACGGTAGCGAAACTTTCCAACTTTTAGTATACGATAATAGTTATAAAGTGCCGTCGCTTGGCGGTGGAATAATTTATCAAATTTTCCCAGATAGGTTTAATAGAAAGGGAAAGGACTTTACTTTGCCTAACGGCAAAATTAAAAGGAAATGGGGTGAAGAGCCTTATTATAAACCTAACGATAAAGGCAAAATTTTAAATAACGACTTTTTTGGCGGTAACTTTTTAGGAATTATAGAAAAGTTAGACTATTTAAAAGAATTAGGCGTTACTTTAATCTACTTAAACCCCATCACTAAAGCCTATTCTAACCATCGCTACGATACGGCAAACTACTTTGAAATCGACGAACTTTTAGGCGATGAAAAGGACTTAAAACTACTAATTGATAAAGCGCACGAAAAGGGCATAAAAATTATGCTAGACGGCGTTTATAATCATACGGGCGACGATAGTATTTACTTTAATAAATACGGCAGTTACGACACGCTAGGCGCTTATCAGTCTAAAGATTCCCCTTATTACGACTGGTATGTTTTTAATAGTTATCCTAACAAGTACGAATGTTGGTGGGGAATAGACGTTTTGCCAATGATAGACAAAAAGTCTACTAAGTTTCAAGAGTATATATCGGGCAAAAACGGGGTTATAGCCCATTTTATGGATTTAGGTGTTGACGGTTTTAGATTAGACGTCGTTGATGAATTATCATCTCCGTTCGTTAAAAAAATTAGAAAAATTATCAAATCTAAAAATCCAAACGGCATAATTCTAGGCGAAGTTTGGGAAGATGCAACTAATAAAATTGCCTACGGCGAAAAGAGAGAGTATTTTTTAGGTAACGAACTTGATAGCGTTATGAATTACCCTTTAAAAGAAGGGATAATTAAATATATTTTATCGGGTGACGAAAAGGTTTTAACTTACGTTATCAAAACGCAAATTAACAACTATCCTAAAAAGGCGTTAGACGTTTTAATGAATTTACTTGGTACTCACGATACGGCTAGAATTTTAACCGTTTTAACGGGCGCTAATACGGACGTATCTCGAGATAAAGCAGTTTTATTTGCCTACGATGAATATACCGTAAAATTAGCGATAGAAAGGCTAAAAAAAGCCGTTGTGTTACTTTATACTCTCTACGGTTTACCGACTATTTATTATGGTGACGAAAGGGAAATGCTCGGCTTTAAAGACCCGTTTAACAGAAAGTGTATAAATTGGAAAAAATCTAGCCCGCTAATTGACTTTTATAGAAAGTTAGGCGAAATTAGAAAGGGCGAAAAAGTCTTTAAAGACGGTGAACTTCAAATTATTCACGAGGGCAACGGCGCTATAATTTTCAAGCGATATATAGATAACGAAGAAGTAATTATAGGTATCAATTTAGGTAAATATCACTACACGATAAAAAGTGATGGTGGATTAATAAATCTTTTTACAAAAGAAAAGAGTGATAAATTTATATTAAAAGAGGACGAATGGCTTATAGTTAAGCCTGTGTAAAGACTATGAACATTACTGAAAAAATAAGAGAAGAGTTTAATTTAACTGAAGAACACGTAACCAATATCATAAACCTTTTAGATGAAGGTAATACTATTCCTTTTATTGCGAGATATCGTAAGGAATTAACCGGTCATATTGACGACCAAGTGTTAAGAGAGTTTGCCGATCGCTTAGAGTATTTAAGAAACTTAGAAAAGCGTAAAGAAGACGTTAAGAAGGCAATAGAAGAACAAGGCAAGTTAACCGACGAAATTGTTTTAGCGCTTGAAAACGCGGTAATTTTAACGGAAGTTGAAGACATTTACCGCCCGTACAAGCAAAAGAAAAAAACTAGGGCAACGGTTGCTATTGCAAAGGGCTTAAGTCCGCTTGCCGACGCTATTTTAGCGCAAGATTTATCAGGGGAAGACGCCGAAAAACTTGCCGAGGCTTATATTAACGAAGAACTTGGCGTAAAATCGGTTAAAGATGCGATTGACGGCGCTAAAGATATTATTGCCGAAAAAGTTAGCGACGATGCCGAACTTAGAAAGAAACTTCGCAAAATGTTCTTTAAAATCGGCGTGTTCTATTCCACTTTTGATAAGAAACTTGAAGAAGATAGCGAAAAGGCGGGCGTGTACGAAAATTACAAAGAATATAGCGAGCCTATAACTCAAATTAAAGCGCACCGCGTGCTTGCCCTTAACCGTGGCGAAAAGGACGATGCGTTAAAAGTTAAACTTGAAATCGATAAAAACTTGGCGGTTGCCATTTGCGAAAACTTGTTTATTAAAGGCAATAGCCCTTATAAGCAAATTATTAGCGAGGCTTGTCAAGATTCTTATACAAGGCTTATAAATCCGTCGGTTGAAAGGGAAGTTAGAAACCTTATAACTGAAGAAGCGCAAGAAAAGGCGATTAAAATGTTTGAAGTTAACTTGCGTCCACTTCTTATGCAACCACCGCTTAAAGGTAAAATAGTTTTAGGTTTCGACCCTGGTATTAGAACGGGTTGTAAACTTGCCGTCGTAGATGAAACGGGTAAAGTTTTAGACAAAGCGGTATGTTACCCAACCCTTGAAAACGATAAAAAGATTGCCGAGGCAAAAGTTATCGTTAAAGGACTTATTGACAAGTGGAAAGTAGACGTCATTTCTATCGGTAACGGTACGGCGTCTAAAAAATCGGAAATTTTTATTGCCGAACTCATTAAAGAATACAAGTTAAAAGTGTCTTATATCGTAGTGAGCGAGGCGGGTGCATCGGTATATTCCGCATCCGAACTCGGCGCTAAAGAATTCCCTGATTTTGACGTTTCAGAGCGTTCTGCGGTGTCTATTGCAAGGCGTCTTCAAGACCCTCTTGCTGAACTTATTAAAATTGACCCAAAATCAATAGGTGTTGGTCAATATCAACACGATATGCCTGAAAATAGGTTAAATCAAGTTCTTGGCGGAACGGTTACCGACTGTGTAAATAGCGTAGGCGTTGACCTTAACACCGCAAGCGTTCCACTTCTTTCTTACGTTGCGGGGCTCAATAGTGCTATTGCTAAAAATATCGTTGATTATCGTGAAAAATACGGCAAGTTTAAAAATAGAAAAGAACTACTTAAAGTTGCAAAACTTGGAGAAAAGGCGTACACCCAATGCGCGGGTTTCCTTAGAATTACCGACGGTAACAATATTTTAGACAACACCGCAGTTCACCCTGAATCTTACGACGGTTGCGAAAAGTTAATCAGTATTTTCGGCTATACTGAAAGCGATATTAAAGAGGGGAAACTTGCTGAACTTCCTAATAAAGTAAAAGCGCAAGGCTATAAAGAAGTTGCCGAAAAATGCGGTCTTGGCGAAGATACTTTAAAAGATATTATCGAAGAACTTTTAAAACCGGGTAGGGACGTGCGCGACTCGTTACCACAACCAGTTTTAAGGTCAGACGTGTTAGAAATTACCGACCTTAAAGAAGGTATGATTTTAAACGGCGTTGTTAGAAACGTTACGGATTTTGGCGCATTCGTCGACCTTGGCGTGCATCAAGACGGATTAGTTCACATTTCTGAACTTTCCGATAAATTTATTTCGCACCCATCCTTAGTTGTAAAAACTGGCGACCAAGTAAAAGTTAAGATTAAATCTATTGATTTAAAGACTAACCGTATATCTCTTACAATGAAAAACATAATTTAAAGCCCTATAAACGGCGTTGGGCGTCGTTAACTGTTTCGTTTGTGTGACCCCAATGACCACAAAGGTCAATTGTGTCCACCCAAACTCACGAGCCTTGCCCAACTTGTTTCTAGTGCTTTAAATAATCACTTTGATTAAGCAAAGTAGTGGTTTTACAAAAGAGCCTTGTCTTGCTAGCAACTAGCGCTTTAAATAATCACTTATAAAGGCAATATAAACGGCAAGGGTATAATATACGATAAATTACTCTTGACAAGTATTGAGTTTTTTGGTATTATAATATAAAGACGCATTGGAGGAAAATAAAATGTCTAATTTTGAAAAAATTAAAGAATTGCTAGTTGAAAAACTTGGCATAAGTGGAGATAAAATTACACTTGAAAGCGAAATCGTTAAAGATCTTGGCGCTGACTCGCTTGACCTTGTTGAAATGCTTTTATCTATGGAAGAAAATTTCGGTATCACAATTTCTGATGAAGAAACGGAAAATATTAAAACCGTTAAAGACATTGTAGATATTATCGATAAAATCTAATTCTTTAATTAAGCCACGACTTGTGTCGTGGCTTTTTTGTTTTAGTTAAATATCGCGCTATAGCCTTGTTTTTTTTGTAAAACGGCTTTACCGACACAAAAATATTAAAGGGTTTTAAAATTATATTTTAAAAAATTTATAAAAATTTTCAATATTGGCTAAAATTATTATTGCGAAAGTATATAAATTATGTTAATATATAAGTATTAACTATATAAGAGGCTTAAATTGAGTAACGGAATTAAAGGAAAAGAACAAGATAATAAATTTTTTACGGTAGAATTTTTTGGTGTAACCTTAATAGTTTCTTCCTTTTTGCTTTTAGTATGCTTACTGTTTGGTAGTAGCGTACTCTTTACGCTTGGCGAAGAAATTAAGTATTCTTTACTTGGTACTTTCGGTTACTTTGCTTATCCACTTTTATTTTCTTTAAATATCGTCGGATTTTTAATGCTCTTTGGTAAAAAACCTTCAAAAACTTTTATTATAAAAGTGTTAAGGCTTACCTTAACTTTAACTTTAATTTTGCTTTTACTTACTACTATTACGAATCTGAAAACTCCTAACAGTTTAGACGAGTATATTGCCAACGCTTATCTAAGTGGTAGGGGTGAAGTGCCTTTAGTAGTAGGTGGCGCGATGTTTTCACTCGTAACCTTTTACGCGGTTTCAAATATTACTTACGTTTGGAGTATAGTTTTATTTTCGGCACTTGTTCTTTTAAATTTAATCATATCGTTTTTAAGGTTAAAGAACAGTATCTCCAATCCGCCAAAGACTACTGAGCAACCTAAAATTGAAGAACCGAAGATTACGGAACAACCGGTTAATCCTCCCGTTCAACCAATTGCTCCACAGCAACAACCTGGGTTTAACGGTGGATATAATCCTTATAACCCACAAGGTTATCAAGCCCCACAAGGCTATCAAAATCCACAACAACCTAGCCAAAATTACGGACAAGGTTATTATGGTGGTTTTTCCATTCCGCAACAAAACGGTTATTCTCAATACAATAGCCCGATGAGTAAGGAAGAGGCTATGCGCGTATTGTACGGAAATAATCCACCAACTTACTCGCAAGAATTTAACGGCTCTATGGGTAATTCGCCGGTTAATATTGGCGGTACTTCTACGCCACAAAATCCGTTTAACAATAACGGTATGATTTCAAACCCAATTCCAAAAGTAGAAGACGCGCCAAGATTTGCGTTTGAAGATAAGTCTAGCGTTGAAGTGGAAAGTGAATACGACGAGTATGAAGAGGATAACAACACCTTTGAAGAGGGCGCTAATAAATATAAACCACATGAAAACGCTAGCCCAAGTTTCGTTAACGACTTCTTTAAGCAAGCGGTAAATAAACCGCAGTTTGAAGAAGAGAAAAAAGAGCCTTTCGTCGTTGAAGAAGTTGATGAAATTCCTAAGTATGACGACGTTGAAGAGATTGACGAAACGCCTGAAAAAGACTTAGCGTCTAAATACGAACTTTTTGAAGAGTACGAGACTAAGGAAACGCAACGAGAAGAAGTTGTTAAACCTACTCCAATTAAACTTTCTCCTGCAAAACCAAGTATTCCTGAAAGTCCGATATTTGCGCCTACTAGCGAAGAAAAAGAAAACGACTCTACAAAAAGCGCTCAAACTTTTACTTCTGAATATAGCAAGCATTTAATTGAAAATATGCCTGCAAAATATAAATATACGCCACCGCCAATCAGTTTGCTTAAGGCTTCTGAAAAGGTGGATAACGACTATCAATACGAAATTTTCAAAGCGGAAATTTCCAACACGATACTTGAAACTTTAAATAACTTTGGCGTAACTACCCAAATTGCAAGGGTTCTTCGCGGTCCTGCTATTTCTCGTTTTGATATCGAAGTTCCTAAAAGTCTTTCAATGGACGCTATAACAAAGCGCTATAAAGATATTAACCTTCGTATTGCAACGATAACTCCAGTTCGTATGGTAGCGCCTGTTCCTGGCACTTCTTACGTTGGTATAGAAGTTGCTAACCGCACTAAAGACACCGTTAATTTAAGGGATTTAGTGTGCGCTAAAGAGTTTTTAGAGGCAAGCAAAGAAACGCTTACTTTCACTTTGGGTAAAGACGTTGTCGGTACGCCGTTATGTATAGATATTACGCAAATGCCACACCTTTTAATTGCAGGTGCTACTAAATCGGGTAAGAGCGTATGCTTAAATACTCTTATCGTAAGTTTACTTATGAAATACAGCCCTGAAGAATTAAGGCTTGTAATTATCGACCCTAAGAAAGTAGAATTTAAGTTCTACGAAAAATTGCCACACCTTTATTTTGGGGAAATCGTAAACAACGGCGATATCGCCTTAACGACGGCAACTTTAAATTGGGTTTACGACGAAATGTCAAGGCGTTATAGCGTATTTACTGAAAGCAAAGTTAAAAACTTAGAAAGTTACAATAAAAAAGCCCGTTTAAATAATGAAAAAATTATGCCTAGAATTCTCGTTATTATCGACGAGTTTGCCAACATTATGTTAAACGATAAAAACGGCGCTAACGAAAAAATATGCGCGCTTGCCGCAGAGGCAAGGGCTGCGGGCGTTCACTTAATTTTAGCAACTCAACGTCCGTCGGCGGATATTATGGAAGGTCCTATTAAAGCAAACCTTCCTGCGCGTATCGTATTCAAAGTTGCTAGCGACGTCGATTCAAGGGTATGTATCGGTAAAAACGGTGCTGAAACACTTCTTGGTAGTGGTGACGGTTTATTTAAAACCGACGGTATGTTCGACTACGATAGGTTTATGGGCGCTTACGTTTCAGATGAAGAAATTTGCGATATCGTAGATTACGTAAAAGACCATAACGAATCTTACTTTGATTACAACGCATGGTCAAAAATCGTTGCTAACACTATGCAGTCAAACGACGTTAGCGGTGGCGAAGTTGTTGGTGGCAATGGCGAAGTTAGTAGTAGTGGCGGTGAAGGCAATATGGCAATCGATCCACTCAACGTAAAGGCAATGCGCATCGGTTATAAGTCGGGCGGTGTTTCTACAAGTTTCTTACAACGTAAACTCGGCGTGGGCTATCCGCGTGCCGCAAAGATTATCGACTGGCTTACCGATAACGGATATATTACCCCTAACGCAATTCAAGGCAAAAGACAAATGATATTAAGTATTGAAGAGTTTGAAGAAAAATTCGGTTCTGAAGGCCCTCAATTTGGCGAGGTAGGTAATGGCGAAAGTTAAAAAAATTGGGGTAATTTCGCTCGGTTGCGATAAAAATAGGGTGGACTCTGAAAAACTACTTTACTTTGCTCAAAACAAATACGAAATTACAAACGATATTGAAGATGCAAATATTATAATTATCAACACTTGCGCCTTTTTAGAATCTGCTAGAAAAGAGAGTTTGGAAACCGTTTTCGAGTGTAATGCGTTGCGCTCTAAAAACTTAGAAAAAATTATTTTAACGGGATGTTTACCCGAAAAGTTTATCGACGATATCTTTGAAGATTTAGTTGAAGTCGACGCGTTTTTAGGGGTATTCGATTACGACTTATTGTTAGAGGCAATCGACTTAACCTATCAAGGTAATAGGGTAAACTACGTTAAAAAGAACAAAAAAGTTTTAATAAAAAATAGAGTTTTGACAACCCCTTGTCATTATTATTATCTTAAAATAGCAGACGGATGCAACAATAAGTGTACTTATTGCTTAATTCCGTCAATAAGGGGTAAATATACGTCAACTCCTATTGAAGAACTTATTGATGAAGTTAAGGGCATAGGCGACGCTAGGGAAATAATACTAGTAGCGCAAGACGTAACTAGGTACGGTATAGACCTTTACGGCAAGCCTATGATAGTAAAGCTTATAAGGGAACTATCTAAACTTGAAGAAGTTGAAAAGTTAAGGCTATTATATTGTTATCCCGACATGCTTTCGGATGAACTTATTTTAGAACTTAAAACTAACCCTAAACTTATAAAGTACGTAGATATTCCACTTCAACACGCGTCTAATCCCGTATTAAAACTTATGAATAGAAAGGGAACGGGCGAAAGTTATTTAGAACTTATTTCTAAACTTAAAAGAGAAGTTGACGGAATAGCAATTCGTTCAACCTTTATAACCGGTTTTCCGGGCGAAACGGAAAAGGATTTTGAAACGCTTTGCGAATTCGTTAAAAAGGCGAAGTTTACAAACTGTGGTTTCTTTGCTTATTCTAGGGAAGAGGGTACGCCCGCTTATAAACTTAAAAATCAAATTGATGAAGAAGTTAAAGAAAAAAGGGTTCAAAAATTATACGAAATACAAAAATCTATTTCGCTTAGTTTCACTAAAAGTTATTTAGATAAAGTTGTTGAAGTCGTTTGCGACGGTATTGATTACGATAAACAATGTTTCGTTGGTAGGGCGTACTTTAACGCGCCTGATATCGATGGTAAAGTTTACTTTACTTCTGACGATATCGTCAATCAAGGCGAAACTTATAGCGTTTTAGTTGAAAGTGTAGACGAATACGATTTATACGGGAGGGCGATTGATGAATACGCCGAATAAATTAACGATACTTAGAATTTTACTTATACCTATTATGGTTGCGGTGTTCTATATTCCGCAAATTCCATACCGCTTTACAATTTCCGCAGGTATATTTTTAGTTGCGGCGTTTACCGATTTTTTAGACGGATACATAGCAAGAAAATACAATTTAGTTACCGACCTTGGTAAATTTTTAGATCCTATTGCCGATAAAATTTTAGTTTTGGCATCACTTGTAATTATGCTTACCGAGCCTAATATTTTTGGTATGTATAACGTAATGCTTGGTAAAATTATCGGTGGCGTAGGCGTTACGATAATCGTAGCAAGGGAAATGACGGTATCCGTACTTAGAATGATAGCGGCAACAAAAAGTAAAGTACTTGCAGCGGAAAAAGTAGGCAAAGTTAAAACCTTTATTACAGACGTTGCTATAGTACTTTTACTAGTAGGCGCGGAATTTGCAATTTTTTACAACGTGGCAATCGTTTTATATTTAGTTTCAGTACTTTTAACGGTATATTCAGGAACGGTATACCTTATCAAAAATAAGGACGTTTTTAACTGATGAAATTTAATCTTTTAGAAGTTGGGATTAACGCTTTATCTAATAATATTTTTAATTTGGCAAGCGATTTAAAGTTAAATTCCCAATACGTTTTAAGCATCAATAAAGAAAAAACTTTGTTTGACGCTGTTAAAAAAATTAACGAAGTTAAAGGTAATTACGTCTTGTATTTATCTGAAAGCGACTACGTTAAATTTACGAAAGAAATCCCAATAGTATCCGCTGGAAGTAACGGTGAATTTTACGTTGGAAACTCTTTAGTTTTTTTGGTTGTTAGTAATTTAAATTACGTTCAGTTTATAGAAAATATCGTAAATTTTAAAAAGAACAACAAATATACCGTATATAAACTTTATAACGTTTCTACAAAAAAAATTAAAGGCTTTTTTGATTTAAACGACTTAGCCGTAGAAATTATTAGCGACGGTCTTGACGTAAAAGTTAGGTTTGATATCTCCGATTATTCCGAAGTTATGAAATGGGAATTTTTGAAAAAGTTTTTACTTGAGTTTAAAGAGTATATTTACGCCGAAAGCGATATTTCTCTTGCAGGTCAACTAGTTAAAATTTTAAAGATGCGCGGAATTAAAATGTCTTGTGCCGAATCTTTTACGGCGGGTGGAATTGCGTCGTACGTTACGTCGATTAGCGGTTCTAGCGAAGTTTTCTACGAAGGGATAGTTGCCTATAACGAAGAGTCTAAAGAAGATAGGCTAGGCGTAGAAAAGAGTACTATACTCATTAAAAAACCCGTTAGCAGTCAAACTTGTTACGAGATGTGTAAAGGCTTACTTGATAAAGGCGTAGAAGTCGCCGTTGCAACGACGGGTCTTGCTGGTCCTAATTCGGACGGGTCTACGTTGCCGGTCGGGTTAGTATTTATCGCGGTTGGCACAATTGAAAAAATTTCCGTTTATAAATACAACTTTAAAGGGTCTAGAAAAGATATTACTAATAGGGGTATAGAAACGGCGGTATTTTTACTGATAAAGGCGTTAAGAGAAAATACTTTTAGCGTTTAAAATAAAAATAATAATTAAGAGGAAAATATTATGGATGAAAAACAAAAAGCACTTGAGCAAGTATTAAGTCAAATTGAAAAACAATACGGTAAAGGTTCGATTATGAAACTTGGCGCAGGCGCTCAAGATATGAATATCGAAGTAATTCCAACTGGCTGTTTAGCGCTTGACGTAGCGCTTGGAGTAGGCGGTTTACCAAGGGGAAGAATCGTAGAAATTTACGGCCCTGAATCTTCGGGTAAAACTACCGTTGCCCTTCACGTTATTGCTGAAACGCAAAAGAAAGGCGGTATTGCAGCGTTTATCGATGCAGAGCACGCTTTAGACCCATCGTATGCCGCTAAACTTGGCGTTAATTTAGAAGACCTTTACGTTTCACAACCGGATACGGGCGAACAAGCGCTTGACATTACTGAAAGTTTAGTGAGAAGTGGCGCTGTTGATATTGTCGTAATCGACTCGGTTGCGGCGTTAACTCCAAAGGCGGAAATTGAAGGAGATATGGGCGATTCTCACGTTGGTCTTCAAGCAAGACTTATGTCTCAAGCGCTTAGAAAACTTACCGGTATCACTAATAAAAGTAAAACTTGCGTTATCTTTATTAACCAACTTCGTGAAAAGGTTGGCGTAATGTTTGGCAACCCTGAAACTACGCCTGGCGGTAAGGCGTTAAAGTTCTACGCGTCTATTAGAATTGACGTTAGAAAGGCGGACGCTTTAAAGGATAGCGACGGTTTATTTGGCAATAGAACTAAAGCAAAAATCGTTAAAAACAAAGTTGCTCCACCATTCAAAACTGCCGAGTTTGATATTATCTACGGCGAAGGTATTTCGCAAGACGGTTGTATTTTAGATATGGCGGTAGAATTTGAAATCGTTGAAAAATCGGGCTCTTGGTTTAGTTACAACGGGGATAAATTTGCTCAAGGTAGAGAAAAGGCTAAAGATTACCTTAAAGAAAACCCTGAAATTAGAGATGAAATTGAAGGCAAAATTAGAGAAAAATTTGCAAATAAATAATAAATTATTTAAGGCGTCGTTAAAAAATTAACGACGCCTAATTTTTTATGATTAAAAATCTAAAAAAATATTATAGATTAACTCAAATATATTGACAATTTACTTATATTATTATAAAATATTATTGTTAATATATAATAGGCGAAATATTCGTTGTATATACTTAATAATTTAATTTTTTTTAGGAGGGCGTTATGGCTATTAACACAACCTTCCTGTTACTTATGGCTGAAGCGGTATACGCAGTTATCGGCGCAGTTGGTGGACTTTTAATCGGCGCGCTTGTAGTTGTTATTATTACGAAGTTCAGAAGCAATTCTAAACTTTCTAGTACGGAAAGATTAGTTGCTGAAATGAAAGCAAATGCTGAAAACGAGTGTAAAGCACTTAAAAAAGAAGCGATTGTAGAGCTTAAAGAACAGGAATTAAAACTTAGAACTGAATTTGAAAAAGAATCAAGAGAAAAGAGAGCGGAACTTCAAAAAATGGAGCAACGCTTAAATCAAAAAGACGAAACCTTAAATAAAAAGGACGCTAACTTGCTTAAACGAAACGAAGAAGTTGAGGCAATGGCAAAATCTCTTGAAAACAAGCATCTTGAGGCGGACGGGCTTATTATCAAACTTAAAACCCAACACGAATTATTCGTGCAAGAACTTGAAAAAGTTGCTCAAATGACTCAAGACGAAGCAAAGACGATGATTATCGAAGAAGTTAAAGACGAGGCTAGAAAAGAAGCGTCTTTATACGTAAGAAATCAAGAACAACAAGCAAAAGACGAAGCGGACAAAAAGGCGAAAGAAATTATAAGCCTTGCGATCCAACGTTGCGCGGTTGATCAAAGTAACGAACTTACCGTTACCACAATCTCTATCCCTAACGACGATATGAAGGCTCGTTTAATCGGTAGAGAAGGTAGAAATATTACGGCGCTTGAAAACGCTACGGGTATACGCCTTATTATCGACGATACACCTGAAGTAGTCGTAGCGTCGGGCTTTGACCCTGTAAGGCGTGAAGTTGCGCGTCGCGCGCTTGAAAAACTTATTAGCGACGGAAGAATTCAACCAACAAGAATTGAAGAAACGGTTGATAAAGTTAAAAAAGACCTTGACGTTATCATTAAAGAATCTGGTGAAAACGCAGTATTTGAAATGGGTCTTTACGGAATTCACCCAGAACTTATCAAAATTTTGGGTAAACTTAAATTTAGAACTAGTTACGGTCAAAACGTACTTCAACATTCGTTAGAAGTTGCGCACATTGCGGGCTTAATGGCTCAAGAACTCGGCGTAGACGTTACGCTTGCTAAACGCGGTGGTTTACTTCACGATATCGGTAAAGCGGTTGACTTTGAAAACGAAGGCACTCACATCAATCTCGGTGTTGAACTTGCTAAAAAATACAAAGAAAACAAATTCGTTATCAACTGTATCGAATCTCACCACGGCGACGTAGAGCCTAAGTGTATTGAGGCCGTATTAGTACAAGCGGCGGACGCTATCTCGGGTGTAAGGCCTGGCGCAAGAAAGGAAATTGAATCCACTTACATTAAAAGGCTTGAACAACTTGAAGATATCGCATCTGACTTCAAAGGCGTTGAAAAAGCGTACGCTATTCAAGCGGGTAGAGAAGTTAGGGTTATCGTTAGACCTGAACAAATTGACGATAGCCAAGCGTTATTCTTAGCCAAAGATATTGCTAAAAAGATTGAATCTTCTATGGAATATCCTGGTCAAATCAAAGTTAACGTTATAAGAGAGTCTAGAAGCGTTGAATACGCAAAATAAAATAGGAGCCAATTCGGCTCCTAATTTTTTCAATTAAACTACGTTTTAGGTTTAAATATTATTATATTTGCAAAATACTAATATAATAGTAGAGTTAACTTAAAATGAGGAGGAATTATGAAAAGCACTAAAAAACTTATTGTTTTTTGTTTGTCAATCGTTTTAATTTTTGCAACCTTTTTAACCGGTTGTACCGTTAAAGTTCAAAACGATGGGAAAAGCATAGTATCTATAACTAAAACGGCTGAAGACGGATTAGTCGATACCTATACCATTTTATTTACAGACGGAACAAAAACTACCTTTACCGTAACTAACGGCAGTAACGGCGGTAGTGAAGATGGTGGTGAAAATTCGGGTGGCGACTTTAGTTTAGACGCTATTTTTAATAAATGGCTTGAAGAAAATCCAAACGGCGATTACAATACCTTCTTAAAAGAAGTTTTAAACGTTCAAAATACCGATAACTCGTTAGTTATAAATAAGGCGCTTTTATCTTCGCTTAAAGTGTATACAGAGTTTACTAAAACCGTTAAAATATCTACGTATAAGTCGGAAAACTATATAGATATGGGCGCAGGCTCTGCGGTAATTTATAAAATTAATGACGATTATACTTATTTAATTACAAATTACCACGTAGTTTACGATAAAGACCAAAACAAAGATAGTAAAATAGCAACGAAAACAACTTGCTATTTATACGGTAGTGAAAACAATCCTATTGAAACTGAGGAACTTGACGAAGAAGGCTATCAAATTTACGACTACGGCTACGGCGCAATTTCTTGCGAATACGTTGGCGGTAGCGCAACTGCGGACATTGCTTTATTAAAGACTAAAACGGAAACTATTAAAGCGATTAATCCCGACGTTTGCGAAGTTAAGTTTGCGACCGATTATCACGTAGGCGAAACGGCAATTGCAATCGGCAATCCTGACGACGACGGCATTAGCGCAACTCAAGGTATAATTAGCGTTGATAACGAGTTTATATCTCTTTCAGTTGACGGAATTTCTAGAAGTTACCGTTCAATAAGAATTGATACCCCTCTTTATCCTGGTAACAGTGGTGGCGGGCTCTTTAATATGTACGGCGAACTTATCGGCATAACAAACGCGGGCAACACGTCTGATCAAAATATAAACTATGCCGTACCGCTTGATATCGTAAAACCGGTTGTTGAAAATATCTATAATTACAACAACGGCTTTGTCAATAAAATTACTTTAGGCGTAACCGTACAAAAGGGAGAATCTAGATACGTTTATGATAAAACTACTGGTTATGGTAAAGTTATTAGCGACGTAGTGGTAATTGAGATTGGTGGAAATTCTATCGCGTCTGAAATAGGCTTACAAGTAAACGATAAGATTTTAGTTTTTAAGGTTAATACTATTGAGTATGAACTTGAACAATTTTTCAGTATAGGCGATATTTTATACAGTGTAAAAGCGGGAGACGTTATCAGTTTTAAATGTATAAGAAACGGCGCGGAAGTTACTACAAGTGAGTATACCGTTATGCCTAAAGATATAAAAATTATAGAATAGTTTGGTGTAAAATGATAAAAAGACTATTAAAATGTACAAAAGGGTACGTAAAAGATACGATACTTACTCCAATTTTTATGCTTGGTGAAGTAATATTTGAACTTTTAATTCCCTTTTTCATGTCAACGTATATATTGTCTTATTTAGACGAGATAAGTAAATCGGGCGCTTCGCCTGATTTTACTTATTTATTAACGTGTGGTGGATTACTTTTGCTTTGCGCTTGTTTTTCCTTTAGTTTTGGCAGTTTATCTGCAATTTTCTGCGCAAAAGCAACGGCAGGGTTTGGCTGTAATTTAAGGCAAAAACTTTTTTATAAAGTTCAAGACTTTTCTTTTAAAAATATAGATAAGTTTTCAACATCAAGTTTAGTTACAAGGCTCACTACCGACGTTACTAACGTACAACACTCTTTTATGATGATTATAAGAACGGCGGTTAGAGCACCGCTTATGCTTATATTCTCACTTGTTTTCTCAATAAGTTTATATCCTGAAGTTGGCAAAATTTACTTTATAGTAATTCCTATTTTAGCTGTAGGTTTAGGCTCTATTATGTTAATTGCTATACCTATGTTTAATAGAATTTTCAAAAAGTACGACGCTCTTAACGAATCGGTACAAGAAAACGTTAAAGGCATGCGCGTTGTTAAAGCATACGTAAGAGAAGATTACGAAAAGAAGAAATTTGAACGTTCTTCCGACGACGTTAGAAAAAGTTTTGTCAAAGCGGAAAGGGTACTTGCTTTTAACAACCCTATAATGATGTTTTGTATTTATGCAATGATTTTAGTTATTATTTTCATTTGCGGTAGAGCGGGCATCATCGATAACGATTATAAAGTAGTAGCAAATCTTCAAACCCTTATTTCTTACTCGTCATCAGTACTTATGTCGCTTATGATGTTATCTATGATTTTCGTTATGATAACGATGTCGTATGCGTCGGCAAAGCGTATTGACGAAGTGTTAACTGAAGAAATTGACGTTGTAAATCCAACCAATCCAATACGCGAAGTTAAAAACGGCGATATCGACTTTGAAAACGTTTACTTTAGTTATAACGGCGATATGGATAAATGCGTTTTAAATAACGTAAATTTACATATCAGTTCGGGCGAAACCGTAGGTATTATCGGTGGTACAGGCTCTTCAAAATCAACCCTTGCCAACTTAATTTCAAGGCTTTACGACGCTACGCAAGGTAGCGTAAAGGTGGCGGGTGTTGACGTTAAAGAGTATG
The DNA here is from genome assembly GCA_017504165.1 of Clostridia bacterium. Taxonomy (GTDB): domain Bacteria; phylum Bacillota; class Clostridia; order Christensenellales; family Borkfalkiaceae; genus HGM11412. The sequence goes on from JAFVRR010000011.1 coordinate 69,577, forward strand.
ATATGGACACTTTAAGAAACGAAGTAGCCGTTGTTTTACAAAAGAACTTGTTATTCTCTGGCACTATTGCCGAAAATATTAGATGGGGCGATGAAAACGCAAGTTTAGAAGAAGTTAAAAGGGTATGTAAACTCGCTTGCGCCGATGAGTTTATCGAGTCTTTTGAGAATAAGTACGATACTCATATCGAGCAAGGCGGAACGAACGTTTCGGGCGGTCAAAAGCAAAGGCTTTGCATTGCAAGGGCGCTCCTTAAAAAACCTAAAATTTTAATACTTGACGACTCTACTTCGGCAGTCGACACTAAAACGGATGCAAGTATTAGACACGCTTTAAAAACTGAAGTTCCTAACACTACTAAAATTATTATTGCGCAAAGAATAGCGTCGGTTATCGATGCGGATAAAATTATCGTTATGAATAACGGTGTAATTTCAGATATCGGTACTCACGAAGAACTTTTAAAAACTTCTACCATTTATAAAGAAGTTTACGATACGCAGTTTAGACCTGAAGAAAAAGGGGGTGAAGAATAATGCCACCAGCAGGACCACGTAGAGGAGGACCAAGAGGTCCAAGACCTAAAATTCAAAAGGGCACTTTACCTAGACTTTTAAAGGTTTTACTTAAAAACTATAAATTTCATTTAATTTTCGTTTTATTTTGCATATTAGTTTCATCTATAACGACGGGCTCGCTCGGAATCTTTTTGAAAAACGTAATCACTACGATTATGAATAAAGACTATAGTGGGCTTATTTCGTTAGTGTTATTAATGGCGGGGCTTTACGTCCTTTCGATATTAGCCGATTTAACACGCTCGCTCGTGATGGCAAAAGTTACGCAAGGCTTTTTACACGATATGCGCGTTAAAATGTTTAGCGAGATGCAAGACCTTCCTATAAAGTATTTTGATACGCATAACCACGGCGATATTATGAGTACTTACACAAACGACGTTGATGCGCTCCGTCAATTAGTATCGTCGGGCATGCTCACAATCGTTCAAACGGCAATTAGCGTAATTTACGTATTTTCAACAATGTTATACTATAGTGTATGGCTTACGCTTGTAGTTGTATTATTCGTAGTTCTTTTGACGTTTACCGTTAAAAAAATAGGTGGAAATTCGGCAAAATTCTTCGTAAAACAACAAAAATCGTTAGGCGCAACCGAAGGCTTTGTTGAAGAGGCAATGCACGGTCAAAAGGTTATTAAAGTATTCACTCACGAAGGCAAAATTTGTGAAGAGTTTGATAAACTTAATAACGAGCATAGAAAAAACGTAGAAAAGGCAAACACCTTTGCTAATATTTTAGGGCCAATAACTAACAACTTAGGTCACTTTTTATACGTTGTGCTTGCTTTAGCGGGTACTTTCCTTGCCGTTTCTAATTTGCCTATTTGGCTAAAAAGTTTATCTTTTAGTGGCGAGGCAATTAGTATTGCAATCATTATTGCCTTTTTACCAATGGGTAGAAACTTTACTAGAAACATTTCGCAAGTTTCTAACCAAATTAACGCCATATTTATGGGACTTGCCGGTGCGCAAAGAGTGTTTGCGATAATCGATGAAAAACCTGAAGAAGACAACGGCTTTATAACCCTTGTAAAAGCCGTTAAAAACGAAAGCGGAGAATTTACTGAATCGTTAGATAATAACGGCGTATGGGCTTGGAAACGCCCAAATGACGACGGTACGGCAACTTTCATTGAACTTAAAGGTGACGTTAGGTTTAAAAACGTTGACTTTGGATATAACGATACGAAAGTTGTTCTTCACGATATAACCCTTTACGCAAAACCTGGTCAAAAGGTAGCCTTTGTAGGCGCAACGGGCGCGGGTAAAACTACTATAACCAACCTTATAAACCGTTTTTACGATATACAAGAGGGGGAAATAACTTACGACGGTATTAATATTAGCGAGATTAAAAAGGCGGATTTAAGGCGCTCGCTTGGAATTGTACTTCAAGACGTGAGTTTGTTCTCGGGTACGGTTATGGATAATATTAGATACGGAAGACTTGACGCGACCGACGAAGAGTGTATCGAGGCCGCAAAACGCGCAAGCGCGCACGAGTTTATTACTAAACTTCCTAACGGGTACAATACCTTTATTAAAGGGGACGGCTCAAACTTCTCGCAAGGTCAATGCCAATTACTTTCTATTGCAAGGGCGTCTATTAAAAATGCGCCTGCAATGATACTTGACGAGGCTACTTCTTCTATCGATACAAGAACGGAATTGTTAGTTGAAAAGGGCACTTTTGAACTTATGAAAGGTAGAACTGTATTCGTTATTGCGCATAGGCTTTCAACCGTTCAAAATTCCGACGTTATTATGGTGCTTGATAAAGGTAGAATTATCGAGCGCGGTAACCACGAAGAGTTAATTGAAGAAAAGGGCGAATATTATAAACTTTATATGGGCTCGTTAGAGTTAGAGTAATTAAAAGTGGCGTATTATAGCGCCACTTTTTAAATTAATTTTTTAAAAGAATATCTTAAACGGTGTACAAATTAAAATATTTGTGCTAAAATATAAAAAGTTAAATGGAAGTGTATCGAAGTGGTCATAACGGCCCTGACTCGAAATCAGGTATACGGCAACGTATCGTGGGTTCGAATCCCACCGCTTCCGCCACACTAACGCACCAACAATGTTGGTGCGTTTTTACGTGTGGCGTTGCTTGTGGTATTCGAACCAAGGTTCGACCGCTAAGCCGCGGCGGCTAACCCCTCGCAAACAAGTTTGCCTTCCCCTTAAAAAGGGGCAGAAACCCACCGCTTCCGCCAAAGCAAAAACGGTAGGTTTTCCTACCGTTTTTGTATTATACAGTTAAAGTGGGATTCTCACCCAAGGGTTTTGCCTTGATTAATTTACGATAGTGTGATATAATAAATTTACTAATATATATTATTATATTCAAATTTAGTATTGGTGGAGTAATTAATGAAGAGAATATATTTAATTACAATTTCAATAATTTTTATTTGTTTAATTTCTTCTTGCTCGTGCAGTATTATTAAAGAGAAAAATTATACCCCTAATCCTAGCGATTACGTTGAATGGGATGGTAATTATTTCTATTATGATAATTTTAGATGTGCTACAGATTTAACTGTTGAAGAGCAGTATATTAAAAAAATTTCTTACAATGAAACAAACTACTATATTTACGATGTATATCATTCTATTTATAAAGAAGATAAACTATATATGACTTTTTCTACCAAAGTTCGTTTGGATGAGGATATAATGATATGCTATGCGTATATGATATATTCTTTACAAAATAATAAGGTTGAGTATTTATATATACAAAACCCCGCTGGAGACGTTTACAAAAACTATATATCTAAAATACTTGAAATTAGTGATGATTACGTAATTTTTCAAGGTGGTGGAAAGTTATCTAAATTAGATTTAACAACAAATGAAATACAATCTATTGATTGTACTAGTTACGACGTTAAATATGATTATGCAGTTATTCAAAAGGATAATAAATTATTAGCGTCAAACTTAAAAACTTTTGATTTTAAGTTGATTACGACTATACCTAACGACACCTTAGGATTTGACTATTACATTCAAAATATTAATGGGAAGATTTTTGTGCAAATAATAGACCAATCTAGTGTGACAATAGATGGAAAACTTATAGGCGTAAGTAGTTTAACTTATTATGATTTAGAAGAAAAAGTTTTTTATGAAGTGGTTAAATTTGAAGATAATAAGTTCTTATCAATAAATAAAAATAATACAAGTATTTTTATTTTAGGTGAGCAAAAGTGGATAGAGTATAATGGATATAGTCCGGGAGATGAACACCTTGAATACAAACTATTCGTAGATAATAATATTTTATATACTGTAACTTTTAACGAAAGCGTTGGGGTTAATCTTAAAGAACTTTATGTTTTTAATGAAAATGAAGAATATCAAATCTATCAGTTTGAAAATAATATTATCCACTTAAATAAAAGAATATTAAATAAGCCTAAAAATCATAAATATATCAATAGAATAGATTTTTCAAAAGAATATTTTGATATTGCAAAATTACGGCTATTAAATAAAGAAGAGCATGATTACGATGATAGAATAATTATTGCAAAATATGCTAACGTTGTATACTATATTGAAACAAAAAGAGAAAAAGCAGGTTTTATGGCTCAAGATAATATACATTATTATCTTTATCGGTTTGACACAGAAACGAAAGAAAAAGGATTATTGTACTATTCAGAAAATTTAATTAGTCCACCTATATTTAATAAATATATTACTGACAATAAAAGAAATAATATTGATATATTAGTTAAAAAAGATTAATTAGAAGTTATTGTTTTATATATAAATTGACAAAACAACCAATTTGGTATATAATCTAATAATTATAATTATTAAAAATATATATTAAATTTATTTATACGTATGATTTTAGTTTGAAAACCTAATGAAAAGGAGACCTAAAGTGAAAAGGAAAATTAAAGAATGGTTTAGTATTCAACTTGTTAAAAACCCGGGTAGAATGGTCCTTGCGGCAATTTTAATTTTAAACATATTATTGTTTTTAATTTCCGCGCTCGTAATTAGCGCGTTTGCGTTACAAGGCACAGAGAAAATGAGTTTCGTTGAGGCGGCATTCTGTACTATCACCATGATTTTAGATGCGGGTTGTATTCAGTTTGTTATTGCCGATATTGGCGAATCGGGCGTGTTTATTACAATTTTTTGCTTAATTATTGTAATACTTGGCATGATATTATTTACCGGCGCGGTAGTCGGCTATATTACTAACTATATCTCTAGTTTTATAGAAAATGCAAATACGGGTAAAAGAAAATTAAACCTTAATAACCATTTTGTAATTTTAAACTGGAATAGTAGGGCGTCTGAAATTGTTAACGATATGCTCTATAGTGAAGAAAAGCAAAAAGTGGTTGTTTTAGTGCAGTCTAGAAAAGCGGAAATTGAAAAGGAAATTGAAGAAAGATTAAGCGACACTATTAACCGTGAAAATCGTTTAGTTTTTAAAAAATACGCTTCGTTACCTTTCTTTGCACGCCAAATTGCAATATATAAAAATAGATTTAAACGTAATTTAGTTGTAATTGTGCGTGAAGGCGACGTTTTCTCTTCTAAACAACTTAACGATATCTCTTTAAGTCAAGCACGCGCCGTTATTATTTTAGGTAACGACTTAAATAATAGTATTTGCAAGTTTGAGCAAATTGAAAGGGCGGAAGAAATGACTAAAGGTAATTCTCAAACCATTAAGACCTTAATGCAAGTTTCCGATATTACCGCTGATGAAAATTCTGCCGATAATCAAAAAATTGTAGTAGAAATTACTGATACTTGGACACTTGAATTAGTTCAAAAAATTATAGAGGCAAAGCAAGTAGACGGCAAATGCAATATCGTACCAGTTAAGGTTAACGAAGTGCTTGGTCAAATTCTTTCACAATTTTGTTTAATGCCTGAACTTAACTCTGTGTATAGCGAATTGTTTTCTAATAAGGGTGCAGAATTCCACTCTGTACCATATCACAAAGAAGACGAGATTACTTTCGTTAAAGAGTATTTAAAAAATCACAACTATGCAATACCTATAACTACAATGGAAAACAACAAGGGCACTTACGCCTTTTACGTTGCAGACAGCGATAAAGATATTCGCAAAAAATCTGTTATTCCACCTTTAAATTATTCCGTTTCATTAAAGCAAAACTATTGGATTGAAAGGAAAAACGTTGTAATTTTAGGTCACAATAGTAGAAGTAAGTATATTATGGCAGGGTTTGAGGCTTTTAGTAGAGAGTGGAGAAAAGAAGGTGAAGAAATCGTTAGAATTGTAGTTATTGACGATAAGAAGAACCTTGAAAAAATGAACTACTATAAAGATTATCCTTTCGTTATCAAAACGGTTGAAGCGGATATTTATAATAGGGAACTTATTTGCTCTACTATTGATGATTTCGTATCTCACAACGAAACGGATACCAGCGTACTTATCCTTTCAGATGATACGGCGTTAAATGAAGATATTGATGCAAGCGCACTTGCAAATTTAGTTTACGTAAGAGATATCGTTGCAAATAAGGTTAAAGAAAACCCTGACTTTGACGTTGAAAGTATTGACGTTATTGTTGAAATTATCGACCCTAAACATCACGACATAGTTAATAGTTATAGCGTTAATAACGTAGTTATTAGTAACAGATACATAAGTAAAATGATTACTCAAATTAGCGAATACGAGGCCTTATTCGATTTCTATAACGATATTTTATCTTACGATGAAGAAGGCGCTGAAGAATACGATAGTAAAGAAGTATACGTTAAAAAAGTTAAAAGATATTTTGATGAAATTCCTAAAGAAACTACTGCCGACCAATTAATCCGTGCCGTATACGAAGCGTCTTTAGATGAAGAGAGAATGGGCGTTTCTAACCCAACAATCGTATTAGGTTACGTAAAACCGGGTGGCATAGTTAAAATTTTTGGTGGAGATTTAACGCAAATAAAAGTAAGTTTAGATGAAAAAGATAAGTTAATTTTATTTAGCGCACACTAAAATTAAATATTAAAAAAGAGCAGTTTAAACTGCTCTTTTATTTATGTAAAGTTCAGATTTGTTGTGTAAAAAAACACAATAAAAGTTTAGTTACTATTGAAATTTAATATAAAATAATATATAATGTTTTTAATATGGATAAAAGACAGGTTTATTTATCAAAGAACCACAAAATCGACAATAAAAAATATGTTATTAATAATTCAACACTGATGGAGGAATGGGATTATATTATAAATAATAATTTAGGTTATGATCCCAAAACCATATTACATTCATCAAGTAATAAGGTATGGTGGAAGTGTAAAGAAGGACACAGTTGGGAAGATTCTCCATATCGTAGAAGTAAAGGTAGTGGATGCCCAATTTGTGCAAAAGAAAAACGTCGTATTTCACATTCTAAAAATTGGATAATAAAAAAAGGTTCTCTTTTTGATAATAATCCAACATTAGCAAAAGAGTGGCATCCGACTAAAAATGGGGCTTTGAAATTCACTGAAATAACAGTAAGTAATGCTAAAAAAGTATGGTGGCTTTGTGGTAAAGGTCATGAATGGCAAGCAGTTATTAGTAGTAGGAATCATGGTGCTGGTTGCCCAATTTGTTCTGGGCATAAAATTCTTGTTGGATATAATGATTTAGCAACTGTTAATCATGAATTAGCCAAAGAATGGCATCCATCTAAAAATGGAAATTTACAAGCAAAAGATGTTACGATTAATTGTGGTAAAAGGGTGTGGTGGCTTTGTTCTAAAGGACATGAATGGCAAACTGCTATTTGTAACAGGAGTAGAGGATCAAATTGCCCAATTTGTTCAGGTCATAAAATTCTTGTTGGATATAACGATTTAGCAACATTAAATCCTCAATTAGCCAGTGAATGGCATCCAACCAAAAACAATATTTTGTCATCTAAAGACGTGACGATATATTCAAATAAAAAGGTGTGGTGGAAATGTGAGAAAGGGCATGAGTGGCAAGCATCGGTTAGTAATCGCAGTTATGGAAGAAGATGTCCTAAATGTTTTGGGGAAACCAAAACAAGTTTTCCAGAACAAGCAATGTTCTTTTATTTTTCTAAATTAACAACGGCGTATAATCGTTATATGTTAAATTCTAAAACCGAAATAGATGTGTATTTACCAGAATATAAAATTGGCATTGAGTATGATGGCTGGTATTTTCATAAAGGAGAAAATGCTAAGAAAAAGGAAATTAAAAAACGAGAAGTTTTAAGTAAAAACGGAATTAACCTATTTCGGTTAAAAGAAGTAAAAGACATCTCGACAATAAATGCGGACAATAATGTAATATATTTAAAATCTGGTCCTAATGATGAAGAGTTAAAAATAGCTATTACAAATTTAATTTTTACTATAAATTCTTCTTGTGGTTTATCTTTTAATATTGATATTGATATTAGAAGAGATAGAAGTGCTATTTATGAATGCTACATACAAAACGAGAAAGAAAGGTCTTTAATTAATTTAAATTCTAAACTTGCATCTGAATGGCATCCTACTAAAAACGGTTTATTAAAACCTGATTCTGTGACTGTATCTTCAAATAAAAAAGTTTGGTGGTTGTGTAGTAAAGGGCACGAATGGCAAGCAGTTATTAATAGTAGAAATCAAGGCGCAGGTTGCCCAATTTGTTCAGGACATAAAATTCTTGTTGGATATAACGATTTAGCAACATTAAATCCTCAATTAGCCAATGAATGGCACCCCACTAAAAATGATGGTTTATTACCTAATATGGTTACATTAAATTCTAATAGACGTATTTGGTGGGTATGTGAAAAAGGGCACGAATGGCAAACTCTAATAACTGATAGGGTACGCGGTACAAATTGTCCAATATGTTCGAATAAAAAGGTTTTGATTGGATATAATGATTTAAAAACAAAAAATCCTAAACTTGCAAGTGAGTGGCACACTGATAAAAATGGTAAATTAACACCACAAGACGTAACTTCTGGCTCATCTAAATATGTTTGGTGGAAATGCAAAATGGGACACGAATGGAAGGCTGCTATTTCTAGCAGGAATATGGGATATAATTGTCCTTATTGTGCGGGGCAAAAGGGAATAATAGGTGTTAATGATTTAGAAACTAAAAATCCTAGTCTTGCGTCTGAATGGCATCCAACTAAAAATGGAGATTTAAAACCATCTAACTTCATGCCTGGTTCTAACAAAAAAGTTTGGTGGCTTGGTAAATGTGGCCATGAATGGAGTGCGAGTATAGCAAGTAGAAATAGTGGTAGAGGTTGTCCTTATTGTTCAAGCCAAAAACTTTTAATAGGTTTTAATGATTTAGAAACTAAAAATCCTAGTCTTGCGTCTGAATGGCATCCAACTAAAAATGGAGATTTAAAACCATCTAACTTCATGCCTGGTTCTAACAAAAAAGTTTGGTGGCTTGGGAAATGCGGTCACGAATGGGAAAATGTTATAAACACAAGAAATGGTGGTAACGGTTGTCCTTATTGCTCCAGTGAAAAACTTTTAATAGGATTTAATGATTTAAAAACAAAGAAACCCGAACTTGCAGCTGAATGGCATCCTACTAAAAATGGTGTTTTGAAATCATCTGATTTTATGCCTAATTCCAATAAAAAGGCATGGTGGATTGGAAAATGTGGTCACGAGTGGGAATCGGTTATAAGTAGTAGAAGTCAAGGTGTTGGTTGTCCGTATTGTGCAGGGAAAAAGGTTTTGGTTGGTTTTAATGATTTGGCAACTGTAAACCCAAAGCTAGCAAAAGAATGGCATCCAACGAAAAATATAGACGTTAAACCTACTGAAGTTAGTCGTGGTTCTAATAAAAAAGTGTGGTGGATTGGAATGTGTGGGCATGAATGGGTGGCTAGTGTAAATCAAAGAAGTTCTGGGAGGAATTGTCCTTATTGTGCTGGACAGAAAAAACTCTAAATTTATATTTTAATATTAAAAAAGAGCAGTTTAAACTGCTCTTTTAATATGTGGTTTATTTTAAAAATCCGTTTACGATTTGCTCTTCGGCTTCCTTTTCGGTAAGACCTAAAGTCATAAGTTTTGTAAGTTGTTCGCCTGCAATTTTACCAATAGTTGCCTCGTGAATTAAACTTGCCTCTATATGGTTAGCATTAATTTTTGGCTCGGCAGTAACTATGCCGTTATTCATAATTATCGCATCGCATTCCGTATGACCAGAACATTTGTTGTTGCCGTCTACAAGGGAAATAAAGCGTTGCCTTGAATTATCTTTAGCAATAGAACGAGAAATAACGTGCGCGGAAGAATTTTCGCCGTACAAATCAACGTAAAAGTCGGTATCGGCAAACTGAGTGCCGTGCGTCATAATGCTTTCTTTAATAATTAAAGTTGCATCTTTATCAAGTTTGGCAATAGTTTTTCTAACGGAAGAGTCAACCCCCTTAATTTGAGCGGTTTCCATTTCCATATATCCGCCTTCTGAAATTTCAATTTCGGTAGTAGGATTTAAAATCTTTTCGCCGTTGCCGTCGCCTTCGCCGTAGTGTTTTTCTATATATTTAATTTTGGCGTTTTTACCAACGTGGAAAGAGTGTATTCCAACGTGTTCAGACGCGTCTTTACCCGTGTTACAAATACCGCAACCAGCAACGATTATAACGTCAGCACCTTCGCCGATATAAAAGTCGTTATAAACAAGGTCTTTAAGACCGCTTTTAGTTAAAATTACGGGGATATCAACTCTTTCGTTTTTAGTAAAAGGCTTAATTATAATATCAATGCCGTCTTTATCTTTTTTAGAAACGATATCAATGTTTGCACTAACGTTTCGGCTGTGTAGTTTGCCGTCCGTTCTAATATTATAAGCGCCGGTAGGTATACTTTCAATATCTGCAACTTGCTTTAATAAGTTCTTTTGAATTTCACTAAAACTCATTGTGCCACCTCCGTTTTGCTAGTTAATACTTGGCAAGCAGAAGATGATAAAATTTCAGGTAAAACGTCTTCTTTTTTGCCGTCGGTTTTAATTTGACCGTTTGCAATAATTACGATTCTATCGGCAATATTTAAAATTCTTTCCTGGTGAGAAATAATAAGTAACGTGCCGTTAGATTTATTAACAAGCCTTTCAAATACCGTAATTAAACTCTTAAAACTCCAAAGGTCGATACCTGCTTCAGGCTCGTCGAATATTGTGAAGGTAGAGTTTCTTGCCATAGTAATTGCAAGTTCAATACGCTTAAGTTCACCGCCAGATAAACTAGAGTTAATTTCGCGGTTAACGTACTCTCTTGCGCAAAGCCCAACTTCTGATAAATAAGCGCAAATATCGGTAACTTTTAATTTTTTACCGCTTGCGATATTAATTAAGTCTGATACCGTAATACCTTTAAACTTAACTGGTTGTTGAAAAGCAAACGCAATGCCTTTTCTAGCGCGCTCGTCAATAGAAAGGTCGGTTATATCTTCACCGTTAAAGTAAATTTTACCGCTAGTTGGCGTAATAATACCCATAATAATTTTTGCAAGGGTAGACTTACCACCGCCGTTAGGGCCTGTAAAGGCAATAAGTTTATCGTCAAGAGTTAAATTTATATCTTTTAGTATTTCTTTTCTTTCACCGTCAACTTCGGCGGTAAAGCATATATTTTTAAGTTCAATCATATTCGTCCTCTAATAATGGTTCAATAACCGTATGTAAGTATAACTTAAATTTTTAATTTAAGTCAAGCAAATAATTAGACTATTATTTTATTTGTAAATTAAACGTGGAATAGTAACGTTTTCAAATTTATCGCCTATATCGCTATTAGAAATAACTACGTCAAAGTCTTTAATAGAGCATAGTCTATAAGGAGAAGTTTTATTAAGTTTAGAATCGTCAAGCAATATAACTTTTTTAGAAGAGTTTTCCATCATTACCGACCGAATTGCGTTTTCTTCGTTAAAACAGTCGTAAACCGTGCCGTATTTATCAACTGACTGCGCAGATAAAAAGGATACGTTAGCGTGAAAGCATTTAATGCTTTCGCTAGCGTTGTGCCCAACTAAAACGGAATTGTTAGTAGGGGAAATCATACCGCCCGTAGAAAACGCCGTTATACCGCATTTAGATAAAACGGACAAGGTATCTATACCGTTAGTTATAACGACGATATTTTTAAAAGTTTTTAAGTATTCGGCAATAAAGAAAGTGGACGTAGAACCGTCAAGAAAAATCACGTCGCCGTCGTGAATTAAATTAATGGCAAGCAGTGCCATTTTCTTTTTTTCTATACTGTTTTGGTGCGTTCTAAAGGTAAAACTTGGGAAGTAGTTATTTTCATTGTTAAGTTGAACGCCACCGTGTTTTCTTGTAACTAACCCCTTTGCTTGAAGTTCGTTAAGCGTACGCCTAACTGTTGATGGGCTAACGTATAGTTTTTGCGAAATTTCAGTAATTTGCGCGTAATGGTTTTCTTCTAAAAAATCAAGAATTGCCTTTTGGTTTATATCTTTCATAAAAATTGCTCATTTTCCTAAAAACAAGCATGAAAAATGGTAGATTTGCAAACATTTCAATCAATTTTAGATAAAACTAATAACTAATATTGATTATTTGCTTATTTTTATTATAATGTAATTATAAATAAAAGTCAAGGATTAGGTATTATGAATAATTATGACGTTATTGTAATTGGCGGTGGTGTCGTAGGCGGTATGATTCTACGCGAACTCACTAGATACGAATTAAAAGTGTTAATGGTAGAAAAAAACTGCGACGTTGCTATGGGGCAATCTAAAGCAAACAGTGGTATCGTACACGCGGGTTTTGACGCGGAAACGGGTACTAATAAAGCAAAGTTTAACGTCTTAGGCGCTAATATGATGCAAGAAGTTTGCGAAGAACTTGGCGTTAACTATAAAAATAACGGCTCGCTCGTAGTTGCTTTTTCTAAAGAAGATATTAAAACTTTAAAAGTTTTATTAAAACGCGGTAAGAAAAACGGCGTTAAAAACTTAAAAATCATAGCTAAAAAAGAGTTAAAGGCTTTAGAACCTAATATTTCCGACGATGCTCTCGGCGCGTTATACGCAAAATCTGCGTGTATCGTTTGTCCGTACAGTTTAACTATAGCGTCAATCGGCAACGCTATGGATAACGGCGCTGACTTATTAGTTGATTTTGATACCGTTAAAGTGGAAAGAGATGGCGAATACACTAAACTTACCGCAAGTGACGGTAGAGAAGTTTTAGGTAAAATTATTATTAACTCTGCGGGCGCGGGCGCTGAAAGTATTGCCAACTTGTTCGGCGATTATTCTTTTAAAACGGGGCTTAGGCGTGGCGAATATATGCTTTTAGACCGTGAAAGCGGTAATTTAGTTAATCATACCTTATTCTTTACTCCTAGCGCTAAGGGTAAAGGGGTACTCGTTACTCAAACGGTAGACGGCAATATTTTACTTGGACCAACTTCAGTTGAGGACGGTAATCCTATCCCAGAAACTACCGACGAAGGCTTTGCATTTATTAAAGAAAAGGCAAGTCAAATGTGTAAAAGCGTTCCATACTATAACGTTATAACTTCATTCGCAGGCAATAGGGCGTTTTGTGATAGACACGACTTTATTATTGAAGAAAGCAAGGCGTATAAAGGCTTAATTAACTTGGCGGGTATAGAATCGCCTGGTTTAACGTCTGCACCTGCAATAGCAAAGTACGTAGTTAATGAAATGGTGCTTAAAATTAAATACGCATACGTTAACCATTACTTTATTAGAAAACGTTATTCTATTGATAATTTATTCCAAAAACCTTTTAAAGAATTAACTATAGAAGAAAAGAACTTCGTTATTAAAAAGGACAAAAACTACGGTAAAATCATTTGCCGTTGTGAAGGAATTACTGAAGGCGAAATTAGAAATGCAATCCGCCAAAATCCACCTGCTAGGACTGTAGACGGAGTTAAACTTAGAACGCGCGCAGGTATGGGCAGATGTCAAGGTGGTTTTTGTCAATCTAGAATAGTTGAAATTTTAGCGGAAGAAAACGGCGTTTCCGTTTTAGAAATTACTAAAAACGGCAAAGGCTCGGAAATTTTAGTGGAGGAAGGCAAATGAGAAATATAGACTTGGCTATTATTGGTGGCGGTCCTGCTGGTCTTGCCGCCGCTATATCCGCTTACGATAACGGCATTAAAAATATAGTAATTTTTGAAAGGGAAGATAAACTTGGCGGTATACTTAATCAATGTATCCATAACGGTTTTGGCTTAACTAGGTTTAAAGAAAGTTTGACTGGACCTGAATACGCTAATAGGTTTATTGACGGCGTTTTAGAAAGAATTATAGAAGTTTTAAAAGAAACTACCGTTTTAGAAATTACTAAAGATAAACTTATAACTGCAATAAACAGTGAAGACGGAGTTTTTCAAGTTGAGGCGAAGGCTATCATTTTAGCAATGGGTTGCCGTGAAAGAAGTAAAGGTGCTCTCAATATTGCAGGTACTAGACCTGCGGGCATATTCTCTGCGGGGACTGCTCAAAAATACGTCAACATAAAAGGTTATATGCCTGGTAAAAAAGTAGTAATTTTAGGCTCTGGCGATATCGGTCTTATTATGGCAAGGCGTATGACGCTTGAAGGCGCGGAAGTTAAAGCGGTATTTGAACTTATGCCGTATTCTTCTGGACTTAAAAGAAATATCGCGCAATGTTTAGACGATTTTAATATCCCACTTTATTTAAGCCATACAATCACTAAAATTGAAGGCAAAGAAAGGGTGACGGGAATAGTTGTTTCTGAAGTTGACGAAAACAAAAAGCCAATTAAAGGCACGGAAAAACATTTCGATTGCGATACCGTTTTATTCTCGGTAGGATTAATTCCGGAAAACGAACTTTCTAAAACTGCAAGCGTTGAATTATCGCCAAGGTCAAAGGGCGCAATTGTAGACGAGACTAGGGAAACTAACGTTTCAGGCATTTTTGCTTGCGGTAACGTACTTCAAGTTCACGATCTTGTAGACTTCGTGTCGGAAGAGGCTGAAATTGCGGGTAAAAGCGCATCGAATTATATTCTTAACGGTAAAGAAAATAGCGAAACGGTTTCGGTTAAAGAGGGTAAAAACGTTCTTTACGTATTACCGCAAAAACTAAACGTAAATGCCGATAATACTAAAATTTTCTTTAGAGTAACAAACACACTTAAAGACGTAACTATAAAAGCGGAATCGGGTGGCGAAGTGATTTTTTCTAGAAAGAAAAAGGTTGCAGTACCGGGCGAAATGGAAACGGTTTTATTAAGTAAAGAAAAGATTAGCGCTCTAAAAGGCGAAGTGGTAATTTCAGCAGAGGTGGAATAATGGAAAGTTATAAATTTATTTGTATAGAATGTCCTATCGGCTGTAATTTAACGGTGGAAAAAAATGGCGAAGAATTAACCGTTTTAGGAAATACTTGTAAGCGTGGCGAAATGTATGCAAAACTTGAAGTTATTTCGCCTAAACGCGTAATAACTACTATTATGCGTACGGAAGACGGTAAAATTATAGCAGTAAAAACCGACAAGCCGGTATCAAAAACTAAAATGTTTGAATACGTTGAACAAATTAAAAGTAAAAGGGTAAAAAGCGGAGCGAAAATCGGCGACGTTTTAATCGAAAATATTGAAGAGGGCGCAAACGTGATTGCAACTTCTAACCCATATTAAATTAAACCGCGATTAATTCGCGGTTTTTTAATTTTGCAAGTAACTTTTTAAGCCGTAAAAATTAAAATATGTCTTTAAAAGTTATTGAAATATACTATTTTTCGTGCTATAATTAACAAAGTTAAATACTTTTATGGTAAAAGGAGTTGCTAATGGATATTTCTAATAAAAGGATTTGTTTTTTTGACAAAACGCTTGTTGATGAAAGTAAGACTACCGCTATGCATATTTGGCATAAACCAACGCCAAAAGACATAGTTTTTAAATTTGATAAAAAGTGGGAAGAAAAGATTTCTTATCCACACGTTTTTAAAGATGGCGACGTTTATAAAATGTACTATATGGCAACTACAAAGCGAGGTACAAAGGTTGACCTTGACGAGTATTTTTACGTTTGCTTGCTCACAAGTTGCGACGGTATTCATTGGGAAAGGCCAATAATCGGCTTGCACGAATTTGATGGTAGTAAAGAAAACAATATAGTTTTCCCATACCCTATGGAATTTTCGGTATTTAAAGACACTAATCCTAACTGTAAGGAAGATGCAAGATACAAGGCGTTAAATCACGTGCCTACAATCCGTGAACTTAATTACTATAAGTCTAGCGACGGCATCACTTTTACCGATAAAGTTATGGTTTCGAACAAGGAAAACTTTGACACTTTATCTACCGCTTTCTATAACGAAGAAACGGGCAAATATTCCGCTTACGTTAGGGGGTTAACTTACTTTGACGTCGAGGAAGACGGTGTTAAAAAAACTAAATACCGCCGTGATATCAAATATATCACTAGTGACGATTTTATAAATTGGACAGACCCTGTTCCTTTAAACTTTTTAGACGATTGCGGGGTTTATCAAATTTATACTAACTGCGTATTCCCGTATTACAACGCTCCACAGTATAAAATCGCATTCCCAACAAGGTACTACGACGATAGAAAATGGTCGCCAAGTTACGATAACTTGACTGGCAGGGAAGATAGAATTATTCGCGGTCAAGATTTACCACGCGCGGCTGTTGCGTTAACGGATACGATTTTTATGTATTCGCTTGACGACCTTAATTGGTATAGAAGTCCGTGCGCTTTCTATACGCCAGGGCTTGAAAATGAAAAGAATTGGGTGTATGGCGATTGTTTCCCTGCAAGGGGTAGTTTAATTGAAACGGAAAATTCATTGTTCGGCACTAAAGAAATGTCATTTTTTGATCCCGATAAAAAGACCAACTCTTTAGTAAGATACGTTTTAAGGGTTGATGGGTTTGCATCTTTTAAAGCGCAAGATAAAAATGAAGTTTTAGAAACTAAACCGTTCACTTTTAAAGGTAAAAATTTATATCTTAACGTAGCGTCGTCCGCTAGCGGTGGCGTTTACGTTAAACTTATAGGCAAAACTAAAACTTTAACTAGTTACGAAGTTTTAGGTGACGACCTTAATAAACTTGTATCCTTTACTAACGGTACGGTTAGTGAACTTGAAGGAGAAGAAGTCGTTATGGAAATTTCTTATAGCGACGGTGACGTTTATTCGTTTAAATTTGAATAAAGGTGAGTTATGGGAAATAAAGTTATTAAATTAAACAGTTATAAAAATATTGATTTTAATGGGTTTAACTGCCCAAACGTTTTAAAATTTATGCAAACGGCGGATGAAAACACTCCGCTTGGCGTACACGATTTTGGTAAGGAAGGTTTTGTTAACGTAATAGAAACTACGACTAAAAACGTAAAGCCTGAAATTTATGAAGTACATAAAGAATACTACGATATTCATTGTTTACTTAGTGGTGAAGAAAAGATTTACTACGGCGATTTATCTAATATGGCGTTATTTAAAGAGTATAACACGCCTGATGAGGCAAGTTTACATAAAACAAATAAAGAAACTAATTTTGTTACCTATAAAAAAGGGGAAGGCGTTGCCATTTTAAACCCCGTAGCGCATACTTGCGTTTTTGCTATAAATGATGAAATGAAAATTAAAAAGGCAATTATTAAAGTTAAGGTGAAATAATGACTAAAATCTTGATTGTAAGACACGGACAAAGCGATTCTAACGCATCTAAATCGTTGACGGGACAAAGGGATAGCAAACTTTCGGAAATGGGTTTAAAACAAGCCGAACTCGTTAGCGAATATATTTATAAAAATTACAAAATTGATGAAATTCATTCAAGCGATTTAACGCGTGCGGTGCAAACTTTAACTCCGCTTGCTAAAACGCTTGGATTAGAAATAATAAAAACCCCAAAACTCAGAGAACTGAATTGTGGGGATTGGCAAGGTCAAAAAATTAGCGATTTACTTCAAGACGAAAGGTATTTAAAGTGGAAAAATGAAGATTTAACCATTCAAGCGCCTAACGGCGAGTCTTTCGTTGACGTGCAAGCGCGCGCTTATAATTATTTAGAAACTATTGCTAAAAATAGCGACGGAAAAACTATCGCAATGTCACTTCACGGTGGACCTATTAGAATGATTCTCGCTAAAATTTTAGATATTCCGCCAAGTGAATGGCATAAAAGTTTAGGGTACGTAAACAACGCGTCTACAACCTTGTTAAATTATGAAAACGGCAAGTTTACAATACTATCAACAACTGATGATTATTTAGGCGAACTCTCTACCGAAATGCCTAAAGGCCTTTAAGGTTTTAATGAAGTAGTAATTATTATAATTATTGCCTCGGTTATTATCGGTAAAAGGGTAAATATAACAAAAGTTATAATATTTGGCTTAGTCTTTTTAACGATAGAGATAATTAGCCCAACAATTGCTAGTATAATACATACGATATACCCAATAGAGCCTATAATTATAACGATAAGCGTAAGGTATAAGGCTAAACTAAGCCCAACGTTTTCGCTATTTAGCGAGTCTATTAGATTCCAAACTAAAAAAGCAGTCATTAATGCGTAGGCTACAATGAATAAAATTTTAAACACTAAAAGCGATTTATATTTAGGTTTTTCAATATTTAAGTTAGTCATAATTTACCTCCTTATCTCTTAAATATATTATAACACGCATTTTACAAATTTTCAATAGTAAGTTTTTGGTGATAGTATGGGCAGTATTTTAAAATATAAAGATAAATATTTTTCCATTCTTGGCGATTCTCTTAGCACTTTCAAAGGTGTAAGTGAACCGTCTTTTGCCTATTTTTACGATGACGCTAAAAAATTAGAGGCGGACGTTATTGCCGTTTCGGATACGTGGTGGGGAATGGTTATAGATTATCTTGGCGGTAAACTACTTGTTAACAATTCCTTTTCGGGCAGTACCGTATCTTATAGTCCGCTTTACGAATGCGAATCTTACGGTTGTAGCAAAGAAAGAACTTCATCATTAGATAAAAACGGCGTAGAACCTGACGTTATAATGATTTATTTAGGCACTAACGATTGGGGCGCGGGGTTTAAGTTAAAACCAACGTTTTTAGATAGGGAAAAATCACTTAGTACTTTTTCTACCGCATACGAAGAAATGCTTTTAAAAGTAAAAAACAAATATAAAAACGCGGAAATTTGGTGCTTTACGTTAACCGAAAGTTACTCTTCTAAAATTGAAGAATTTGAATTTCCTAAGCAAAAATACGGGTATTCTATCGCTGATTTTAGCGCTGTTATTAAAGAAGTTGCAGAAAGTAACGGTTGTAAAGTTATAGATTTGTTTAAGCATTGCAAACCATTTGATACGATTGACGGGTTTCATCCCAATAAAGAAGGTATGAAAACCATAGCCACCGCCGTAATAGATATTTTAAAAACCGAATAAAAAAATTTAAAAGAGCGGATAGAAAACTATCCGCTCTTCTTATACAAAAAACCACTAGGTAATAGCCTAGTGGTTTATTTGGCGCACCCTAAGAGGCTCGAACTCCTGACCTTTGGTTCCTCGTCAAAGCACGACTTTATGCAAACTTTTTACATAAATGCAAAAAGTTAGATTTTATCGTCGGCTTTTCCTCTTTCCCAAAAATCTTTTGCAAAGCAAAATATTTTTTGGAGCCCTAAGTTTAATTTTGGTCTACGAAACACAAAGGTAATATAAAAACAAACCACTAGGTAATAGCCTAGTGGTTTATTTGGCGCACCCTAAGAGGCTCGAACTCCTAACCTTTGGTTCCGTAGACCAACGCTCTATCCAATTGAGCTAAGGGTGCAATTATATTAAAACAACGACAAAATCGCTAAATGCCTAATTAGTATATAATACTTGTTTGGTTTTGTCAAATAAATTCCTTATAAATACTGTAAAAATATTATTAATTTTTATTTAAATACTATTTACAAAACTCTTTTTATATGATAATATAAATAAAAAAGTGTTGCAGAAACTACAAAATAAGGTAAATTATGAAAAAATTGAACTGCTCTTTATTTGAAGGGGTGTCCGATAACAACTTAAAAAGATTATTATCTTGCTTAAAAACGCGTGAAGTTAAGTTTAATCAAGACGACGAGATTTATTCTTATAACAGTGCCACGCAAATTTTAGGTGTTTTATTGTCGGGCAAGGCGTACGTAAAAAAACTTGATAGAAACGGCAACTATACGATACTAGAAACCCTTCATAAAAACGATATATTTAGCGACACTTTAGCCTTTACCGCAACCGACGCTAACGCGATAAGCATTTTCGCTTGCGAGCCTACTACCGTTTTACTTTTTGATTTTAAATCGGTATTTAAAAGGTGCGCCAACGCGTGCGAACATCACTCTTTATTCGTTTTTAATTTAATGAAGATATTATTAGATAAATCTAAACTTTTATCGCAAAGGGTGGAAATTTTATCAAACAAAACTATAAAAGATAAAATTTTAAGTTATTGCAGTTTAATGGTAAATTCTTTGCAATCAATGACCTTTACTTTGCCAATGTCTTATACTAGTTTTGCCGAATATTTATGCGTAGACAGGTCTGCAATGATGCGTGAACTTAAAAAACTAGACGTTCAAGGTATTTTAAGCGTAAACAAAAAGGAAATAACCGTTTTGTCGGAAGAGTATATTTAGTAAACTTTTAAGTATACTAAAACCGTGCCAAAATCGAAAAAAACACTTAAAAACATTTTAATATTAACGGCGATTGCGGTATTTGCAATCGCCATTTTTATTCCCTTAAAAATATCAAAGGCGAAAGATATTAATTTAACGGTTATAGCAAACGATAAAAATTATAATTTTTATAGTGAAGAAATAGGGCGATATAACGGTAAACTCTATCTTAAAAAGGCAAGTCAAATAGTTGACGGAATTTATCTAGATACCGTAAAGCGCGAAAAGGACGCTAAAATTACCTTTTTACCTAATACCGAAGAAGTTTTTAATATAAAAGGAGAAGTTTTAGGTTATGAAATTGATAAAACTCAACTTTTATATGATATAGAGAACGCCTTAAACAACGGTAAAACTAAAGTATACGCCGAAATTAACGAAATTAAGCCTAAAATTACTAAAAGCGAACTTATAAAAGAAACGAATTTAAGGGCGAGTTTTACAACCTATTATTCTTCTTCCCCCCAAAATAGAAAGGAAAATATTAAACTAGCGTCATCAAAAATTAACGGAACTATTTTAAGTGAAAACGAAGAGTTTTCCTTTAACGAAATTGTAGGGGTAAGGAATGAAGAAAACGGATTTTTACCCGCTAAAATTATCTATAACGGAGATTTTGTCGAAGGTGTTGGCGGTGGCGTTTGCCAAGTTTCTACAACCCTTTATAACGCAAGTTTGCTATGCGGTTTAAAAATTACCGAACACCATCCGCACAGTTTAAGCGTTTCCTACGTAGAGCCGTCGTTTGACGCTATGGTTAACTCATATTCAAGCGACTTAAAATTTGTAAATAATACGGGTGGTAGGCTTTATATTAAAAGCGTTGCCGATGACAATAGAATTAAAATATCCTTTTACGGTCTAAAGCAATTAGAAACTTACGAAAGGGTATCGGTTAAAAGGGAAGAAACGCCTTATTTAGAGTATCTATACGAAGATGATGAAAGTTTGCCAATAGGTAGTCAAATTACCGTTCGCGAGCCCAAAGAAAGCCTTAAAAGCGAAGGGTATTTAATTAAATACGTAAACGGCGAAAGGGTAGCGAACGTTAAAATTCGGTCGGATAGTTATAGTGGAGTTAAAGGGCTTATTAAAATAGGTAAATCTAAGCAACCGTAATATAAGAAAACGTTGACAAAATATTAAAAGTATTGTAAAATTGATAAAGTTTAGGTGAGAAAATGAAAAAGGAATATTTTGCTAACAAAGAATTTAATAGGCGTAAAAGAAGGAGTGCTATAGTTTTAGGCGGGATTTTAGCCCTTTTATTATTGTTTATGGCTGCAACTTTCGCAGTTCAAGGCGATTATTTATTCGCAGGGCTTTTCGCGGTGCTTTTAATTATACCAATCCTTTCTATTCCTAGTGGTTTTAAAAACTTCCCCGTACACGATAAACCTATCGTTGTTATAGAAAATGGAGAAGTAACTTCTAACGGTAAAACTTACAAGATTAAAGATATTAAAAAGGTAAACGTAATAGTTGAACTTCCAACTTGTAAAGACGATAAAAAGGATTTAGAACTTTTAAACAATTTAAAATCTTCTATTCCTGAAGACGAATTTTTTGGAACTTTCGATATAATTTACGGCGTAGAAAAGGGCAAGGCGCAAATTGAATACGCGTATATTGATCACGTTGTAGATGCGTTGTACGCTATGGTAGAAAACGGCCTTAAAAAATACGACTTAAAGTTTACCATTAAAAAGAATATCGTAGTTAACGAATGCGACCTTAAAAAAGTACTAGATATTAAAAAACAAGAAAATTCTCTTGATAAAACTAGTAAAAAGGATAGGACAAAGCAATTATTGTAATCAAAAAATATGAAAAATGCAGTCTTTATAAAAAAAATTAAAAAATTTTAAAAAAGACTGCAAATTCATTTGATTATTTAATTTGTTTGTGATAAAATACATATGCTCAATTGAAGAGATGCGGATGTGGCGGAATTGGCAGACGCATAAGACTAAGGATCTTATGAAGGCTACTTCGTGC
The DNA here is from genome assembly GCA_017504165.1 of Clostridia bacterium. Classification (GTDB taxonomy): domain Bacteria; phylum Bacillota; class Clostridia; order Christensenellales; family Borkfalkiaceae; genus HGM11412. The sequence goes on from JAFVRR010000011.1 coordinate 91,902, forward strand.
AGGTTCAAGTCCTGTCATCCGCACCAAAAAAAAGCACTTTCTATGGAAGTGCTTTTTTTATACAAGCCGTAAGACTTGGTATGTAATCACGCGTAAGCGTGTATGTAATTGCCGAAGGCGTATGTAATTACGGCTTGATCACATACAACACTACGTGTTGATTTCATACCGTCAAAGACGGATTTCATACAACGTCAAGTCGTTGATTACGGTTCACCCGTTAGCACGGCGCAAACCCCTCGCAAACTAAAGTTTGCCTTCCCCTTAACAAGGGGCGGAAACCTGTCATCCGCACCAAAAAAAGAACGATTTTCGTAATCGTTCTTTTTTTATGTCAAATTTGCAAAAATTTGATTATAATGTTGCGATAGCAACTATCATTCGAGCCATAGGCGAGTTATCATTTTTGCGTTAGCAAATTTGAATTATAGCAAACTTTGTTTGCATGATAGTTCGCTTTGCTTACATTATTAGTTAATAAAACCCCCAACAGCAATTTCGCAGTTGGGGGTTAGTTTTAAAAGTTGCTTTTTCCTATCAAATAATCAACGGTAACGTCAAAATAGTTAGAGATTTCTATAAGCTGTGCAATACTTGGCTCACTATGTCCACTTTCCCAATGCGAAATTGCCATTTTAGACATATTAACAACTTTTGCCAACTCTAATTGAGAGATGTTTTTCTCCACCCTTAATTCTCTTAACCTTTCTTTAAACTGTGCCATAAGTAAATTGTAACAACTCTTGTTACTTTTTGCTTGACAGTAACAAAAATTGTTACTATAATATTTATATCTACAGTTAGATTGTGGATTATTTAAATAAAAATACAAAAGGAGAAAGAACAAGATGAGGCAATTAACTTGTGAAATGTGCGGAAGCACTGAACTTATTAAGCAAGACGGAAATTTTGTTTGTCAATCGTGTGGTTGCAAATATTCAGTTGAAGAAGCTAAAAAGATAATGATTGAAGGGATTGTTGACGTTCAAGGCACTGTAAAAGTGGATAACTCCGCTTTTGTGGAAAGATACTTGCAAAATGCTCGCCGTGCAAAGCAAAAAGAAGATTGGCCTGAAACAGAGAAATATTATAATATGGTCGAACAAAACGATCCAACCAACATTGAAGCAATTTTTTACAGTACGTTTGCACGGGTGAAACAAGCCTTATTGGAAGCAGAAACACTTGATAAAAGACAAAGTGTTTTTAAAATATTAGAAAAAAGTGTATCTGTAATAGACGATAACTATGATAATGCAAACAAAGCACATCAAAAAATACTATCCGAGATACTTGTAGATATTAAAAATTTAAAAAATGGCACGATTGTCCCAACTACACACTTACAGGAATACGTAACAACAAATGGTATTGGTAACATTGTAGACCGCAATCAGATTGTTGAGAATGATTCCTTGAATGTCACTTACAATATGATTGATAATGTTTTTCAGGCTTATATGGATTCATTAGCTAACATTATCATAGAGCATTCTCCTAAAATAGCTAAAAAACTTTTCATGGAAAATTTGGGAGAAATAGCTTGGGGTTCTCCGATTTTTAAAAAGGTATCAGGACATATAGATGGTTATTTAACGCCAAAAGATGGTTGTGTTAAGATTGCTATGCAGGTAAAGGTTAGTGATCAAACAACACTTGAAAATATTAATACACAAATAGATGAATTAGCAAAAACCATCTGCCCATTTTATACAACAAACGGAAGATTATGGGATAAACTTAGAGAAACTGTACACGATAAACTAAGAGAATTAAACCCTGAGAATGAAGCGTTAAGGCCAATTAGTAGCGGTGGGTGCTATGTGGCTACTTGTGTATATGGCTCATATGATTGCCCTGAGGTTTGGACTTTAAGAAGATATCGCGATGATACTCTCGGTGCTACGTGGTATGGTCGTACCTTTATCAAATTATATTACGCGATTAGTCCTACACTTGTAAAATGGTTTGGTAAAACAAAATGGTTTAAGAAGATGTGGAAAGGCAAACTTGATAGAATGGTTGCTAAGCTTAAATACAATGGTGTAGAAGATACTCCTTACAAAGATAAAAAATGGAAATAAGTCTTATTAAAAACGGCAGATTAAAAAATCTGCCGTTTTTAATATCTATTTTTTATAAATATACCCATATCGTATTGACAATTGAAAACTTTTATGGTTCGGATTTGAAATGCCTTGGTGCACCATAAAAGACCGACTGACTAGTCGGTCTTTTTTCGTGCACAGGACTTGAAGTTACGGTTCAGCCGTTAGCACGGCGCAAACTTTAAAGTGAAATTTCATTTTATATTTTAAATATCGCTATTGATTTTAAGTGGGGTTTATGGTATAATTTTTTAGTAAAAGTTAATTAATTTATTGATAAGGAGATTTTATGGCACGTTTTATTACGCTTGATGCGTCTAAATTAAATCCACTTAGAAAAATTGACGAGCGCTTAGTTTCATATAATATTGAAATGACTGAAGTTACGGGCGGTACGTTTTGGAAAGCGTATACCGAGGCGCAAGTTGACGGTACTGAAGAATTCCCAGTTATTAAAGACTGGACTAATATGGGCAATTTACAACAATGGTACGACCCAATTGATACTAAAAATCCAAGGCTTATTAAACTTGCAAAAGAATTAGGCACGGCTTGGATTCGCGTATCGGGCACGTGGGCGAACAAAACCTATTACGATTTTGAAGGTAAATGCAACGGCAAAGTTCCCGACGGTTTCCAAAACCTTTTAACTAAAGAACAATGGTATAGTTTACTTGACTTCGTTAAGGCAGTTGACGGTAAATTATTAGTTTCTATCGCAAATTGTCCGGGTATCCATAGCGCTAACGAGCCTATGCCGTTTGACCAAGCCGAATTATTATTTAGAACTTCTAAAGAATACGGCGTTCCAATTTCCGCGGCGGAATTCACTAACGAGCCTAATCTTATAGCGTTATCCGGTTTACCTAAAGGCTATACCCCTGAAGACCATGCGCGCGACCACGACTTATTCGGCGCTTGGCTTAAAGAAAATTATCCTGAATGTTTATTCGTCGGTCCTTGTACGGTTGGCGATATTGATATGTTTGGCGCGGGTTTAGAAGGCGCAGGCGGTGGTATGGCTGCAGGCTTTAAAATCGTTACGACTGAAGAACTTTTAGGCGAATATAAGTCTAAAATGGACGTGTTTAGTTATCACTATTATAACGGCGTGTCTGAACGCGGTGCGGCAATGGGTGGTCATTGGCCGTATGAAGCAATTTTATCAGAGCGTTATCTTTCAGTTCCTGGTAGTTGTGCTAGACAATATACCGCAAAGCGTGATAAGTACGTACCTAATGGTCAAATGTGGGTTACCGAGTCTGGCGATGCTGGTTGCGGTGGCAATACTTGGGCGTCAACTTATGCAGACGTTCCTAGAACTTTAAACGAACTTGGCGAGTTTACTACGATAACCGACGGCGTTATTTTCCACAACACTTTAGCATCGTCTGACTACGGATATTTAAAACACGGCACTTTTGAGCCAAGACCTAACTACTTTGCAGTACTTCTTTGGAATAGATTAATGGGCAACACTTGCTATCAAGTTCCCGAAAAGAATAGCGAAGGTGCGCACGTATATTGCCATTCTAGAAAGGACGGCAAAAAGGGTTATTGTTATCTTGTTATTAACAACTCTTGGACTGACGTCACCACCGTAGAATTTAACGGCGATGCCTAAGTTTACGCGCTTAGCGGTAAAACGGGTATGCGTAGCCGTATAATGCAACTTAACGGAAACGATTTAGTTTTAGATAAAAACGACGCGTTACCTAATTTAGAAGGTAAAAAGGTTAGTGGTAAAATAGAAATTGCCCCTGGTTCTTGCGCATTTATAGTAATTTAAAAAACAAACTAAAAGAACGGTATAAAACCGTTCTTTTTATTTATTTAAATTTTTATCAAAGAAAGTTAAAAGGTTGTCCCAATCCGTTCTGCCAAGGTAGTGGATACCAAATCTTAAATAGTAGCCTAATTTCCCGTCAAAATACACTTCGTCAACGGTAGGGGCGTCAGGGGCGATAAAACCTTTTACCCCGTAATAATCGTAGGCGTTAGAAGATGCTTTGCAAAGTTTAAATTGTGCAAGTGGTGAAGAGCCGTAATCTTGCGAGCCTGCCGCAATAAGTAACGGTCTTGGCGCAACTAAATAGCCAAGCAAGTGTTGGTCGAAAGGCATTTCTTTCTCTTTGCCTATATACTCTAAAAACTTTTTATTGTACCAAAACGGATTGTAGTCGGTAATAAACTTAATAGACTCTCCGTTATATTTTTCGTTAAGAGGAATATCTTCAAACATTGCAGAACCGCTCGTTCCCGAATTGTTTACGTGAACAAAAGCGAATCTTTCGTCAAACGCGCCAACTAAAAACGCCGTTTTACCAAGCCTAGAGTGACCGACGATGCCTATATTTTTTTCGTCTACTTCAGGTAGGGTTGATATAAAATCAAAAACGCGCATCATCGCCCACGCCCAAATCATAAGTTTACCGGTGTCTGGGCAAAGTTTTTCAAAAATTTTATCGTTGATTAAGTTCCTTTCGGCGTTATCTTCAACAATATCATCATAGTAAACGTGGGTAATATTCCAGCCCCTTTCAACAATTTCTTCAGTAGGGGAATATCTGTTAGGAAGTTCGCTAAAAAAGTCTAAATGTATAATGGTTTTATTGTTTTTTGCGCCGTTTACAAAGTAGTTAACTACTGGGAAAAATACCGTTTCGCCACCTTCAAATTCTATATATAAACGCCATTCCGTTCTAATAACTTTAGATGCTAAATATGCGCATTCTTGAATTTTATCGGCGTAGACCTTTTTAGGCGTTGGCGGAATTTGACCATACTCATTTTCCATTAAAATCTTTTTATATTCTTCTTTTAAATTGACGTCAAATTTAGGATATTTCATAATTCACCTATTTATTTAAGTTTTTATCAAAAAAGTCAAGGGCGTTGTTCCAGTCGGTCCTGTTTAAATAATGAGTGCCTTGTCTACAGTAAAATCCAACTTTACCATCGTGGTATTTTTCGCTAACTTTAAAGTTAGCAGGGGCAATAAAACCCTTTTTGCCATAACTTTCGTAAGCGTTAGAAATTGCCTTACAAAAATCAAACGAGCCACTTGGGTTAGTGAATAGGTCTTCACTAGCAACGCCAACGCTAATAGGTCTTGGCGCTATTAAATAGCCGTGCAAGTGTTGGTCAAACGGCATTTTTTCTCCGCTTTCAAAATATTCGTGGAATTTTTTATTGTACGCCCAACCGAACCACAAAATAACGTCTTCAATAGATTGACTGTCTTTGTTTTGGCTTTCAAATAAACAAGCGCCCGTCGTACCCGTACAGTTTGCGTGAATAAATGCAATTCTATTATCAAACGCCGTTGCAACCATTGCAATTCTACCCGCACGCTCGTTGCCAATTACGCCTATATTTTTCTTGTCTACTTCATCTAAAGTGAATAAAAAGTCAACTACGCGACTGACTGCCCAAACGAAAAATGCCATTTTACCACTATTAGGGCAGTATTTGTATAAAATTTTATCGTTGTTAAAGTCACGCCTGCCGTTGTTATTGTTAAATTCTAAGAGGTTAAAGGTAACTAAATTCCAGTTTCTATCAATAATTTCTTCTGCGGGACAAGAAGGATTAGTTAATGGCATATCCCAACCAAGCCTTAAAGGTTTGTCTTTTTCAATGTGTAAACTGATTATCGTTTTATTGTTATTAGCACCTTTTGGAAAACAAGTTTTTATAGGGAATACTAGGGCGTCGCCATCACTAGTGATTGCCCTTAACAAGTATTCCGTTACAATTGCTTTACCGCCAAATTCTTCATAACTTTTTTTTGCTAAAGAAAGTATTTTAACGGGGCTATCGGGTATGTCGCCGTATAAATTATCAATTAAAATTTTTTTATATTCGCTAATTAAATTTTTATCAAATTTTTCGTAAAACATATCTCACCTGTGATTGAATATGATATTTTATTTATTATAACATGATAAAAAGTTAAAATCAATACACAAAAATATCTGTTTTTTGCATTATATTTTACTTTTTTAAATATTTATTTAAAACACTTGAAAATTAATGTTGATTGTTGTAATATAGATTTATATAAAATTTAAACTATTAAGGAGAAATATTTATGAAAGTAGCAATTCTTGGTTCAGGTAACGGCGCTTTAGCAATGGCGTTTGAATGGTCAAGGGCAGGTCACGATATTTATATGTACGACTTCCCTCAATTTGATAAACAAATTAGCGCAATCAATAGCGTGGGTGGTATTTATAGTGAAGGCGAAATGGAAGGTTTTGCTCCTATTAAATACGCAGGTCATGATATTGAACTTTGTTTAAAAGACGCTCCACTTGTTTTTGCAGTAGGTCCAGCATATAGTACCGAACCGTTTGGTAAAGCGTGCGCGCCTTATGCTAAAGATGGTCAAATTTACGTTGTTTGTCCAAGTTCTTGTATGGGCGCTATTTTATTTAAAAGCGCGCTTGGTAAGAAAATTGACGATAATTCTGTAATCGTTTCAGATACTTCTACTTTACCTTATGCAGTACGTATTATTGCGGATGGTAAAATAGCAGTTTATAACCGTTTACCGGGTGGTTGTTTATTAGCGACTTTACCAGCAAGTAAAAACGACGCGGTTTACGATATTATTAAACCCGTTCATCCATGTATTGAAAAGGCTAAAAACATTTTCCAAACTTGTTTACAAAATGCCAACCCAATGTTTCACCCTTGCATTACTACTTTAAACGCTGCAAGAATTGAAGGTCCTAACGATTTCTTCTTCTATGAAGAAGGCGTTACAACGGGCGTTGGTAGGCTTTTAAAGGCGATTGATGACGAACGTATCGCAATAGGCGCTGCTATGGGTCTTGTTATTGAAGACGACCCACATATTAGTATCCGTCAAGGATATATGGACGTTGAAAATTACGATACGGGCTATGCTAACGCACCTGGCTTTAAAGGTATTAAGGCTCAAACTCAACTTGATTACCGCTATTATAATGAAGACGCGGGCTTCGGTTTAGTTTTATGGGTAGATTTAGCCGATAGACTTGGCGTTGAAATTCCAACAATTAAAGCAATGCTTCAAATCGTATCCGCTATTATGGGTAGAGATTATAAAGCGGAAAAGGCGCGTACTTTAGATACTTTAGGATTAGCAGATTATTCAATTAAAGAATTACTTGAAATTTTATAATTAGGAGAACAGATGAACGGCAAGGCATTAAAAGAAGCAAATGATATAAAAAATTATTTAAACGAAATATTTTTTAAAATTCATAAAAACCCTGAACTTAGCACGCAAGAATATAAAACTCAAGCGCTTATTTTAGAAGAACTTCAAAAAATGGGTATTGAGGCAAAAAAAATTGCCGATACGGGCGTACTTGGAATAATTCACGGTAAAAATCCAGGTAAAACGGTTGCTTTGCGCGCTGATATGGATGCGCTTCCAATAGAAGAAGAAACTGATTTATTATATAAATCTAAAAATAAAGGCGTAATGCACGCGTGTGGTCACGATGCTCATACAACTATACTTTTAGGCGCGGCTAAAATTTTATCAAGCCGTAAAGATAGTTTAAACGGCAGCGTTAAACTCTTTTTCCAACCTGCTGAAGAAACTATTGGTGGCGCTTTAAGAATGATTGAAGAAGGGTGTATGGAAAACCCTAACGTAGACGCTGTATTTTTCGGGCACGTTTCTCTTTCGCTTAAAGGGACAATTGCCGTAAAATCCGGTCCAACTAGCGCAGATAGTAATCCGTTTACTCTTAAGTTTAAAGGAAAAGGCACACACGGTTGCGCTCCGCATAATGGAAGTGACGTTATCGTTGCCGCTTGTCAAACCGTTATAGCACTTCAAACTATTTGTAGTCGTAGAACTGCACCAACCGATTCTATCGTTGTATCTATTGGTAAGTTTAATGCGGGTACAATCTCTAACGTTTTACCAGAGACTGCCGAAATTAGCGGTATTATGCGAACATTAAACCCAACAACAAGGGCACGCGCTAAAGAAGATTTAAAACAAATCGTTTTAGGTACGGCATCCGCTATGGGTGTCGACGTGGAAATTGATATGAAAGACGGTTATTCGTCAACTCATAACGACGTTGAAATGACTGACGTAGTAATAAATTCAGCAAAGAAAGTTCTTGGCGAAAATAGCGTTAAAATTTTAGAGTCTGCATCTATGGGACTTGAAGACGTTGGCTATTTCTTTAAAAAATCACGTGGGTGTTATTATAATTTGGGTGTTGCTAATGAAGAGAAAGGGTATACCTATCCAACGCATAGCCCTAAATTTGCAGTCGACCCAGACGCTATTGTAAACGGTGTGGCGTTATACGTTCAAATTGCCGAAGATTTTTTAAATAGTTAAAAGTTAAACGTTTTAAATTAAAATTTTAAAAGAGAAAGAAAAGTGAAAGATTATACAGTTTATATTGATAGCGCTACGAAAATAAAAGTGCATTTGAAATACGTATGGGAATATCTTGAAGAAAAAATAGGCTATTTAAAAGGGGATATTCAAACGTACAAAACGTCATCAAAAAAAGAAAGAACTTTATTATCTGCAGTGTTAAAAAGTTCTTCTACTATCGTTATGCAAAAAAGTTTAAATACTGACGAAAGCATTTACGTTGATAACTCTTTTGCCGATTTGCTTGAAGGGTATTTATCTTTACTTATAGACCTTAAAGAAATTGAAAAGTCTGACGACTTAGACTACAATTCTATTTTTGAAAAAGGTTTTACGTTAATTGCAAACATTCGTAATTATATTAAAAAAATCGATGCTTTTTGCGATGTATTATTAAATCCTATTCAGTTGCCTAGCGGTGAAAGAATTAAAGATGATAGGGTTGAAATTACTATTAATTCTATAAAAAACCTTTACGGAGAAAAGGCTGTACAACAAACTAAAAATCTAAGAAAATTTTTATTTATAAGATTTTTCGGTTTTCCTTTAGAAATTTTAGCGATAATATCGTTAGCGGTTGCTATATTAGTTGGCGCGATAGAATTTTCAGTGTTTTTTGCAAAGTCAAGAGAGATTATTTATTTACAACAAGAATCTATGGAACTTTACAACGAAGCGCTTGAAAAACTAACTTTCGATTTTATAAACTCGCTATTATCAAATCCGTTATTTATTATTCCAATAAATCTTATTTGGATTTTACCTATAATATCTTTAATTTATTTAATTGTTGGGAAAAGATTGCACGCAAAACTAGTATCTAAACACGATTTAACTATCGAAGAAAAGTATTTTCTTGCATTTATGTATATAGATAAAGGTATTTTTACCTTTAAATACAATTTAGAAAAACATAAAATTTTAATAATAGAATGCGCTGAAGAGGGCAGTATTGACGCTAATATAAGGCTTGGCGATTTATATGCAAAAGGTTATTTTGAAAAAACTAGACTAAAGAAAGTTAGTAGACAATCAATCGAGTTGGCGTTAAGATGCTATAAACGCGCTTTTCCCGATAAAACTGCAGTAAAAAAACACAATAAATTAGAAAAAAGGTTACATAGTACAAATTTATGAAAAAAATTTACGTATCATATGCAAATCAAGATTTACAAATTGCAAAAAACCTAAAACAAGAAATTGAAAGCAAGGGTTTTTCAGTTTGTTTAGTTGACCATACTGAAGAAAATCTAAACGGCGACGTGGCAAGTGAAATGCTTGAAGGTATAAAGAACGCTGAAGTGTTTTTATGCTTATATTCTAAAAATTCTTTGCAGTCTAATTTCGTTTCTATAGAAATAAACGCGGCCGTTAAAAGAGAAAAGGAAGTTTATATTTTAAATACCGATAATACATACATAGAAAAAAAGACTAACTTTGCAATAGCAAATTCAATTTTGCTTAAAGGGGACGTTAAAAAAGCCCTTGCTGAATTTTATAATTACGTAAAAACGGAGGGTTAAAATGAATAATTTATCTCTCAATAGGAATATAGACGTTTTTATTAGTTACAGTTCAAAAGATGAAGAAACGGCAAATATGGTCGTTGACGGGCTCTTTTCTCGTGGCGTTCAATGTTGGAAAGCGGGCGAATACACTATAAACAGTGGCGAAGATTTCCGCCAAAAAATTGCCGAGGCACTTGACGAGTGTAAAATTTTCGTTATTATTTTGTCAGAACATTCTATGAAATCGCCTTGGTGTAAAATAGAACTTACTGAAGCGCTTAGAAAAAACAAGAAAATTTATTCACTTAAAATTGACGAAACGCCGATTGACGAACTATTTGACTTTAAACTTGGTTGTAGCCAAACCAGTGACGGTACTAGAAATTTAATTCCCGTAATAGAAAACTTAGCAATAAACGTTAAAAGGGATAGAGACGCGTTACTAGAAAAGGAAAAATCACAAATTTATTCTTCTGCGTCTACTTGTTATTTTTTTGATTTTTTAACTTTAAATAAAATTGCTTTAGTTTTATTTTTAGTGTTGAGCATTGTTAGAATTTATAATTTGTTCGTAAATTTTGAAGAGTTTTACGAAATTTCCGATATGCTTATGGGATGTATAGTTTCCATAGTTTTCGGGTTTTTTATGTCGGGGTTATATTCGTTCGTGTATAAAGGCGCGATAAAAAAATATGCGGATCTCGGCTCGCCATCCGCACAGTATTTAGCCTATAAAATTAACAATAAACTTATGGCGTCAAAAGCAAAAAAGGATAAAGCGCTTAATTACTTACAAAAATCGGCTGACGGTAAAGAATATAAAGCCCTTAAAAAACTTGCTAAAATTTTAAGTAAAAAGGGCGGAAATGAGAAACTTCAATTAAAATACAAAACGGACGCGTTAGAAGAAAAAGGTAAACTTATTAAAAAGATAACCGAAAATAAAACTACAATTGCGCTTGGTATCGTGTATTTACTTTTGTTGGTTTTTATTTACGTTGTTATTTACTATATGCCGTTATTTATGTTTTTATAGAATTAAAAGAGTAACATTTGTTACTCTTTTTTTGTTTTAAATTTTATTTATATATAAAAATTTTTATGTAAAATATCAAAATTGTATTTAAAAACTTGAAAATATAAATAAAATAATGTATACTTAAAATTAAGTTGCTAAATAGCAAATTATTACTAATACCGCTTATTAACGGTTAAGGAGAAGTATGGGAGCAATATTTACAAACTTTTTATATCAACTTTTATTTACGGTTGGCGTAATTGTCGTTTTCGGCTTTATTATTGCGCTTTGTCGTAGAGGATTTTGCAATCTTTTAGGTCCTGCAGGACACAAAATAATTCTTGCAACGGGATTTATAGGTACGCCTATTCACGAATTAAGTCACGCGTTGATGTGTTTAATTTTTGGACATAAAATCGTAGAGATTAAGTTATTTCAACTTCACTCTAACGACGGTACTTTAGGTTACGTAAACCATTCGTATAATCCTAAAAATATATACCATCAAATTGGTAATTTCTTTATAGGAATTGCGCCTATCGTGTTTGGTTGCGCCTTTTTACTTTTATTTATGTGGATATTTATTCCTCAAACTTTTGCCGGTGTTTTTGCTCAAATTGCTACTTTTAGGGGCAGTTTAGCGGATACTTCAAGTGTTTCGCAAATTTTTGCTTTATTTGGTGGTATTTTATCCGTTTTATTTAACGCTGGTAATCTTGGTAACTATTTATGGTGGATTTACATTGTGCTTGCGCTTATGATTTCTAGCCATATGGAATTAAGCGGTGCTGATATCAAAGGTAGCGTCGTTGGTTTATTAGTAATTTGCGGTATTTATCTTGTTGTTGATATTATAGTTGGTCTTATTTCACAAAATGCTTTAAGCGCAATTACAGGCGTTTTAGCATCATTTGGTATGACTATTGCAAGTTTTCTATTAATTTCAGTAGTATTTTGCTTAATTTTAATTGCTATAGCATTAATCGTAAAACTCATTGGTAAATTATTGTTTAGGAGATAATTATGGATTACAAAAAATTACAAAACGGTAGCGATATTCGTGGCGTCGCATTAGAAGGCATTGAAGGTCAGCACGTAAACTTAACTGAAGAAGTTTGTAAAAACATCGGTAGGGGCTTTGCCGTTTGGCTTAAAGAAAAATTAGGCAAAACTGAAATTAAAGTTGCCGTTGGTCGCGACAGTAGATTGTCTGGCGAAACTTTATCAAACTATATTACGTCCGCTATGGTAGAAGAAGGTATTTTTGTTACAGACTTTGGCATGGCAAGTACGCCTGCAATGTTTATGGCTACGGTAACTGAAGGCTTTAAATTCGACGGTACTGTTATGATTACCGCAAGCCATTTACCATTTAACAGAAACGGTTTTAAATTCTTTACCGAAAATGGTGGCCTTGAAAAGGAAGATATTAAGAGAATTTTAGCAATTGCCGAAGGCAACGAAAGTACAGGCTTTAGTAAAGACTCAATCGTTAGCGGTGAATTTATGGACGTTTACAGTAAAATTCTCGCTGATAAAATTAGAAACGAAACGGGTAGCGACACTCCGCTTAAAGGCTTTAAAATCGTCGTTGACGCGGGTAACGGCGCGGGCGGTTTTTACGTTGAAAAGGTATTAGAGCCACTTGGCGCGGATACGACTGGCAGTTTATATTTAGACCCGGACGGAAGTTTCCCTAACCACATTCCTAACCCTGAAAATAAAGAGGCAATGGAAAGCATCACTAACGCCGTTAAGAAAAATAACGCCGATTTAGGTATAATTTTTGATACCGACGTTGATAGAGCGGGTGCAGTATTATCCGACGGTAGTGAACTTAACAGAAATAGAATTATTGCAATGCTCTCTGCAATTTTACTTAGAGAACACCCGGGAACGACTATCGTAACCGACTCTATTACTTCAACCGGTCTTGCCGAATTTATTAAAGCAAAAGGCGGTATTCATCATCGTTTTAAACGTGGTTATAGAAACGTTATTAACGAATCTATTAGACTTAACGGTCTAGGTCAAGATAGCCAACTTGCTATAGAAACTAGCGGTCACGGCGCGCTTAAAGAAAACTATTTCCTTGACGACGGCGCGTATTTAGTTACTAAACTTTTAATTGAACTTGCACGCGGTAAAAAAGAAGGTTATACTTTAGAATCTTTAATTAGCGAGTTAAAAGAGCCTAAAGAAAGCGTAGAATTTAGAATGAACATTTTACTTGAAGACTTTAAATCGTACGGTCAAAAGGTTATTGACGATTTAGTAGAATACGCTAAAACACAAGACGGTTGGTCGCTTGCCGATAATAACTACGAAGGTGTTAGGGTAAATCTTAATAAAGACCACGGCAATGGTTGGTTCTTATTAAGACTTTCTCTTCACGACCCACTTTTACCACTCAATATTGAAAGTGACGAACTAGGTGGCGCTAAAATTATTGCAAAAGACTTAGCAAAGTTTATTAAAAACTACGATAAACTTGATGCTAAAGCGTTAATTGAATATTAATACTTTTAAAGCGCTTTATATATTAAGGCGCTTTATTTAATATCAAAAAAGCAAAGAAACTATTTGAAAAATAGTCAAATACGTTAAGGAAATAGGTTGTTAGTTGTTATATAATTAATTATATAAACTTATTAAAGGTGTTGTTATGAGATTATTTTTAGAACATACAAAACGTCAAATTAATTTATTAGACGGCGCTTGGGTTTTTAAATGCGATAATAATAAAGTTGGCGAAATAGAAAAGTGGTACGATAGTAAGTTGGATGGGGAAACGATAATTGTTCCGTCTTGTTGGAATAATAAACTTGGCATGCTTAAGTATGAGGGAGTTTGTTATTACCAAAAGGAATTTTACTTTGTAGGTGGCACGTTAAGAATAAATTTTGGCGCGGTTATGACTTACGCTAAGGTGTATTTAGACAGCGCTTATTTAGGCGAGCATTACGGCGGTTTTACCGCATTTGATTTTATCGTTGAAAAGGTTGCGGAAGGCTATCATACTTTAACGGTTATGGTAGACAATTCCTTTAATGAAATTTCTATTCCGCAAAAGAAGGTTGATTGGGCGCATTACGGCGGTATTACTCGTAGCGTTAGCGTTGAACTTTTAAATAAAATTACTATTTTAAGTAACAAATTCGATTATAGACTTACGGGCAATAACGCAAAATGTTCGTTTACTGTTAAACTTTATAATGCAAGCAATAAAACTGTTTCTGACAAAATTAAATTTTACGTCAACGGCGAAAAGATGACCGAAATAAAAGTTACTTTAGAGCCTAACGAGTATAAAACTTTAAAAACTAAATCTTTTAAGGTGGAAAACGTTAAATTGTGGGACGTTAACAAACCTAACTTGTATAGCGTTTCAATTGAATCTTCTACTGACGATTTGTTTGATAGAGTAGGCTTTAGAAAAGTTGAAGTTAAAAGCAAAAAGATTTATCTCAACGGAAAGGCAATAAAACTTCTTGGCGTAAACCGTCACGAAGAAGTAGGCGATTTAGGTATGGCGTTCCCACCGCAACTTATGTATCGCGACGTGGATATTATAAAGGACTTAAACTGCAATACTATAAGGGGTTCGCACTATCCTAATAATCCGGTATTTGTTGATATTTTAGACGAGCAAGGTATGACTTTTTGGAGTGAAATACCCGTTTGGGGTTGTGGTTTTTCGCCTGAAACTCTTGCGGACGAAAGGGTTATTGCAAGGGGTCTTAAAATGCATCAAGAAATGGTAGAGCAATATTATAACCATCCGTCTATTATTATTTGGGGAATGCATAACGAAATTGAATCGCAAAAAGAAGAATCGGTCAATATGACAAAAACTTTCTATAACTACTTAAAGGAAAACGGCGGGAATAGAATAGTAACTTACGCGTCTAACCACGCCTTAACCGATATTTGTTACGAGTACTGTGATATTATTTGTATCAATCAATACACCGGTTGGTACGGCGAAGATTATCATTCTTGGGATAAAGCGGTTGAAGATATTTATAGTTATATTAATTCTTTAGGCTACGGTGATAAGCCTGTGGTTATGAGTGAGTTTGGCGCTGCCGCGTTATACGGTTACCATACCTTTGACAACGTTAAATGGACGGAAGAGTATCAAGCGAATTTGTTAACTTATAGTATTGATTGTTTTATGAATAAATACAAAATGTCCGGGACTTACGTATGGCAATTTAGCGATATTAGAACTTGTGAAGAAATGGGTTTAAATCGTGCGCGTGAATTTAACAATAAAGGAATAGTAAACGAATATAGAAAGCCCAAATTAGCCTATAGCGCGGTAAAAGAGATTTACGGTAAAATAAATAGGATTAAATAATATAAAAAATACTGTCAAATGTTTGACAGTATTTTTTTAGTTGTGCTATAATTTAGAAAATTTAAATAGAAGGTTTTTATTATGGATTATAAAAGACTACTTACAATTCAAGATATTTCTTGCGTTGGGCAATGCTCTTTGACCGTTGCTCTTCCAATTTTATCCGCTTGCGGATTAGAAACTGCCATTTTACCATCGGCAGTACTTTCTACTCATACTGCAGGCTTTAAAGGTTTTACATTTAGAGATTTAGCGGACGATATGCCTAGTATTTTATCACATTGGGTATCTGAAAATATTAAGTTTGATGCCGTTTATACGGGCTATTTAGGTAGTATTAACCAAATTGATTACGTTTTAGATATTGCGTCTAAAACGTTAAAAGAAGGCGGTAAATTGTTCGTAGACCCCGCTATGGCAGACAATGGCAAACTTTACCCAATTTTTAATGACGAATACGTTAAAGCAATGGTAAAACTTTGTAAAAATGCCGACTATATTATTCCAAATATTACCGAGGCTTGCTTTTTAACGGGCGTAGAATATAAAGAAGTTTACGATAAAGCCTACGTTGATTTATTAACTAAAAAACTTCTTGAGTTAGGAGCGAAAAACGTCATTTTAACGGGCGTTTCTTATAAGGAAGGTAAGACGGGCGTAGTTGCCGTAGAAAGCGGAAATTACTACTATTACGAGCACGATAAACTTCCTAACAGTTGCCATGGTACTGGCGATATTTACTCTTCCGCATTCGTTGGCGCGTATCTTAACGGTAAATCTATTTACGACGCTATTAAAATTGCCGCAGACTATACCGTTGATGCAATTAGAATAACTGCAGATGATAAAGAGCATTGGTACGGCGCTAAATTCGAGCCTGTACTTAAAAACTTAATAGAATATTTAAAGTAAAATAAAAGCCACGCAAACTTGCGTGGCTTTACTATTTATAATAAAACCCCGTACTAAAAAGTACGGGGAATTTTTTATTTGTTTTTCTTTTTGTTTATAGCGTTAACTATAAGTTTAGAAATTTCTGCAAACGGAATAATCGTTACCGCAAGCCCAATTGCTATTGCAAATTCAATTAAACTAATTTGAGTGAATTCAAACATGTTTGCAAGTGGAGGAATGTAAATTACCGAAATTGTGAGTAATAACGATAATACGAATGCGCCCCAAAGCCACATATTTTGTTTTTTAACTGTAAATATCGAGTGGTTAATTGAACGAGCGTTAAGCGAGTGGAAACTTTCCGTCATAGAAAGTGTTAAGAACGCCATCGTCATACCGTCGTTAGCAATTTCGCCTGCATCGTGGAATACCCATGCCCAAACGTAATCGTTTTCAATATAGTGTCCAATCAAGAATGACATTAAAGTTATAAAGCCGATAAATACACCTTGAATAATTACGTTTACGCCAACGCCACCAGCAAAGATGCTTTCTTCAGGTTTACGTGGTTTGCGTTTCATAATATCGTCTTCCGCTTGTTCCATACCAAGAGCAAGAGCAGGGAAGGTGTCCGTTATAAGGTTAATCCAAAGAAGGTGCATTGGTTTTAAAAGGGTAAAGCCAAGCATTGTTGCAAGGAACATTGATACTACTTCGGCAAGGTTACTAGAAAGTAAGAATTGAATTGCTTTACGGATGTTTTCGTAAATTCTTCTACCTTCGCCAACCGCCTCAACGATAGTTGCAAAGTTATCGTCTTGAAGTACCATGTCGGCAGCGCCTTTAGTAACGTCTGTACCGGTAATACCCATACCGATACCGATATCGGCAGATTTAATACTTGGCGCGTCGTTTACACCGTCACCAGTCATAGCGGTAATGTAGTTCATCTTCTTAAATCCGTTTACGATTTTAACCTTGTGTTCAGGTTGAACGCGGGCAAATACCGAAATAGTTTTAAGTCTTTCTACAAGTTCTTCTTCCGTTAAATCGTCAAGTTCAGCGCCTGTCATTGCTTGAGACGCATCGGTTATAATGCCAAGTTCTTTAGCAATTGCTACGGCGGTGTCTTTATGGTCGCCCGTTATCATAATAGTTCTAATACCTGCGTCTTTACATTTAGCAATTGCAGGTCCAACTTCAGGGCGAACTGGGTCAATCATACCTGTTAAACCAACGAATACAAGGTCTTTTTCAATTTCACTTGGTTCTTCAAAAGTAGGGCAAACGTCGTAAATCTTTTCAGCGGCGGCAAGTACGCGGAGCGCTTTTTCAGCCATATTTTTATTTGCCGTTAAGATTTCTTCACGTTTAGCATCCGTCATAGGAAGGGCTTTGCCATCTTCTAAATAGAATGCGCAACGTTTTAGAATTTCGTCAGGCGCGCCTTTAGTGAATTGAACTACTTTATCATCGTAAGAGTGGAGTGTACTCATCATCTTACGCATACTGTCAAACGGTGCTTCAGATACCCTTGGATGATTAGCGTCAACTTCGTTTTTGTTTAAGCCTTCAGCGTACGCATAGTTTACGAGCGCACATTCGGTAGGCTCACCTTTAGCAGTTAAACTGTCTTTATCTAAAACGGCGTCACAGCATTGCATCATAGCAGTTGCTAAACGGTTAACGTCATTTGCAAAACTTTCAACAACCGTCATTTTATTTTGAGTTAAAGTACCTGTTTTATCTGAACAAATAATTTGAGTACAACCAAGTGTTTCAACTGCAGTTAAACGTTTAACTACCGCGCGGTTTTTAGCCATTTTAGTCATACCGATAGAAAGTACGATAGTAACTACCGTTGCTAAACCTTCAGGTATTGCGGCAACCGCAAGTGATACTGCGGAAATGAAACTTTCTAAAATAGTATCGAAAGTAACGCCGATTTGTAAGTCGAGTATAATTTTGAATACGAATATAAATACGCAAATGCCAAGTACTAAGAAACTTAAGATTGTGGAAAGGGAATTAAGTTTCTTTTGAAGTGGTGTAACTTCCGCTTCGGTTTGCGCTAAGACGTCGGCAATTTTGCCCATTTCAGTTTGCATACCAACTGCTGTAACTACTGCTTTTGCTCTACCGTAAACAACCGTACTACCCATATAGAGCATATTTTTTCTATCGCCAAGGGTAATATCTTTGTTTTCGCCAAGAGTTAAAGTATCGGCAGTTTTGTTAACTGGAACGCTTTCGCCGGTAAGGGCAGCCTCTTCCGCTTTAACAGACGCGTTTTCTAAAATACGGCAGTCTGCAGGAACGGCGTCGCCCGCTTCTAAAATAACGATATCGCCAACTACGACGTCTTCGTTTTTAATGGCTGTAATTTTACCGTCACGTAAAACTTTACAAGTTGACGCGGTCATTTCCTTTAACGCTTCAATCGCTTGTTCTGCTTTGCCTTCTTGAATAACGCCGAGTATAGCATTAAGTAAGACTACGCCGACGATAATAAAGAATTCTGCCAAAGATTCATTTTCTATGATAGACGTTACTAAATTAATTGCCGCAGCAATTAAAAGTACGATAATCATTGGGTTTACAAGTTGAGAAATAAATCTTTGTAAAACTGTGACTTTTTTACCTTCGGCAAGTTTGTTTTTGCCATTTTCAAGTAATCGTTTTTCCGCTTCTTCAGAAGAAAAACCTTCCGCCGTGCTTTGAAGTTCACGTAATACTTCGTCAGCATCATGCAAGTAATACTTCATTGTTTTTTTGCTCCTTATATATATTATTTATATTATTAACCAATTAATCAATCTATATAATTATATATTAAAATCTTAAAATTGTAAACAAGGTTTTTGATTATTTTATGATATTTTATTATTTAATAATAAACTTAAAATAAAAAAATGGCTAATTAGCCATTTTTTGCTTATTCTATAAACTTTTTGAATGATTCACCCTTTTTAACAATATAATCGGCAAGGTTTATAATTTCTTCATAGCCGTAATTGTTTTCATCGTAAACGCCAATAGTTTTAAATCCTGCGTTTTTAGCGGTGGTTAAGGCAACAAGGGAATCTTCTATAACGAAAGTTTCGCTTAAATTAGTTCCAAGAACTTCTTGCGCTTTAAAAAATACGTCGGGAAATTCTTTGCCTTTACCTATATTGTTACAACTAACTATTTGTTTAAAATATTTCTCAATATTAAATTTTTGCATGCACAATTTAACAAATCCACCCGACGACGCAGATGCTATGCACATTTTAACCCCTTTAGATTTAAGGTACTCTAAAAATTCGATTACACCATCTTTTAAAGGACAAATTTCTTCATAATACCACTTAAAAATATCACGTGTATAGTTTGATAATTCTTCGCCATTTTTTGCAATATTATACCTTTTATGAATAAGTTCCATACCAACTTCAAGGGTTAACGTTCTAACCGCTTTGTCATCTTCGTGCGATGGGTAAAAAGATTTATCGTTTAAATACTTTTCGCCTACTTTTTGCCATAAAATTTTCCAAACGGGTAGGGAATCGATAAGCGTTCCGTCCATATCGAAAATTGCGCCTTTAACGTTCATAATTTACTCCTAAGAAAGTTTATTTCCAGTCAAGTTCTGCAATGGCAACTGCACCAGGAATAGGTACAGGTTTAAAATTCCAACCACAAGTTGTTATATAATATTTTCCGTTGCTTTCTAAAATTTCAGGTGCGTGCGCTTGAATTGTGGTAATTGGTTGAGTACCTTCGCTTCCATTGTATTCACCAAAACTTAAAGGGTCGTTTGAGCAAAATACAAAGGTGTTATTATAATTGTCCTCCGCTCCGTTAGTATAAGTTATAAATAGATAATAAAGCCCGTCTTTTTTAACTACAAAAGGCGATTCAAAAGCGCCCCAAGCGGGATTTAACGGAGCAAGTTCGCCAGACGTTAATACGAATTTTTCAAATTGCCAAGTTAGTAGGTCGCTTGATGAAAAACAAGAAACAGCCCCACGTTTATTGTGAATACCAACCACGTACATTAAATATTTATCTTCGCTAATTTTTAAAACAAAATGGTCGCGATGAGCCCCCATTAAAGGCTCGCCAATTAAAGTTACGTTAGTGCCAAACCATTCACGCATATCGAAAGAAACCGCTAAAGAAGTAGGTGATGGGCCGTAAAACATATAATAATATTCCCCTTTATTTATAACGCAAGGCGCCCAAGCAAGAGTGCCACGGTCAATAGAGCGACCATCTTCTTTGAATGGTTTATCAAGGCTTTTGCCAACGCCGTGAACAAAATATCGTTCTTGAGAAGGTAAAGCTGCAAAACTTGTAATGCCGTATAAATGCCATTTGTTGTCAGAGCCTATAACGATAGAGTGGTCGTTAACGTAATTGCCGTTTTTTTCCGGTTTAAACAATGTTTTCCATTCACTTTTGATATATGGTATTTTCATAAATTTTTTACATCCTTATTAATATTCAATATACCTATATTATAGCAACTTATTAATTATTGTAAAGTGTATTTGTAATTTTTTTATAGCAAAATAAAAAATAGTTGTAAATGTAATAAAAACGCTTGAATTTTTTTTAAAAAGTGTATATAATATAAAGGCTAAACAAATACGCTGGTGTGGCTCACACGTAGGGCTCTCGAAAAGATTTTGCCAAGCAAAAGATTTTTGGGAAAAGGAGCAACCTTTAATAATTTATTTAACTAAATACGCTGGTGTGGCTCAGTCGGTAGAGCAGCTGATTCGTAATCAGCAGGTCGCAGGTTCAAGTCCAGTCACCAGCTCCATAAAAAAGCAAGCCATTTGGCTTGCTTTTTTTATTTTATTTCAATTTCTAAATATTCTATAGTTACTTCTCTTTTTGCTTTAAATTTAACTTGGTATTTTATAAGGCTTTTAGCGGAAATTTCCGCTTTAAATAAATTGGCGTTAGGCGGGCAGTAACCTTTATCAAAGGGCTTACCCGTGTTAAAGTCGATAGAAGTGGTTTTGCAAGGCGTAAACCCGTTAGCGGTTTCGTCGTTTACTATAACTTCAATATCTTTGATATTGCCTTTAGTTAAACCCACTATAATATTTGCTTTTTTGCCGTTTGGAACGTAGCCTACGGGAACTGAAATTTCCTTTTCGTTTCCGCTTAAAATTTCCATAGGGAAAGGCTTGTATACGTTAAACCCTTCAGGCAAAACGTTAGGGTATAAAATATTGTGTTTAAACACTCCTTTTTTAGTAGGCGTAAAGTCTTGGTAAGTAACAACGTTTCTTCTATTATTATTAAAAATCGTTTCGCCTTTGCCGATTGTTCTTAAAGCACCGTTAAGTACGTATTCTTGGTAATTATCGCGCCAACCGCCGTAAATATCTTTAACGCCTTTTGGTAAAATATAATAATCAAATACGTAAATTTGGTCCGCGCCTTGAGAAACGTAGGCGGATGCAAGACCGTT
The DNA here is from genome assembly GCA_017504165.1 of Clostridia bacterium. Lineage (GTDB taxonomy): Bacteria > Bacillota > Clostridia > Christensenellales > Borkfalkiaceae > HGM11412. The sequence continues at coordinate 113,663 of JAFVRR010000011.1, forward strand.
TGCGGTTTCTTTATCCGACGAGTATTTTACAAACCCGTTTTCGTCGGCGTAAGTAATATTAAGTTCAATAATTGCAGGGCTAACTTTAACGGTAGGGTATAACTCTTTCCAATAAGATATTGGCATATCGTTATCGCAAGTATTATATCTTGGCGAAACTATAATATGGTCAATTATATTTTCCTTAGTTAAAGTATCGACGTCAAACCCTAAAATTTTACAGTCGCTAGGGTTTCTAGGAAGTCTAATTGCAAAATCAATTTTATGTCCGTACTTTTCTTCCGCTTTTGTTATAAGTTTTTTAACGTCACGGAAAAAATCGTTCATTATATCTAAAACTTTTTTAGGTTCTAAATTAAAATAATCTATAGTTACAGGCTCACGCATTGCGTCGATTTCTATACCGTCAACGTCGTAATTATCAAGTTGTTCTTCATAGTATTTTAAAGTAATATCTCTAACTTCAGGAATTGCAAAGTTAAAGGCGTCGCGATGGTGGCCGTAATCCGCGCCGATAGTCCAACCGTTCTTTATTGCTTTAAGATAAAAATCCCCCTTAAAATAGTTTATTTGACCGGGGAAATGGCAATCGTTTAAACGGAAAGAATTCCAAACTTTAATTCCCACTTCACGCGCGCGCTTAAAAAACACTTCGTAAGGGTCTATGCCGTGTTCTTTATAAGTTAAGTACCACCATTTATAGTATTCTTTATTATCTACCTTTTCGCCGTTAAAATACTCTTGTTCGTATTTAGTGTAAATATCCGTCCAAACCTTACTAGGAGTAAAAGAAAGTTGTGCAAAAGTATTGATAGATAGGGTGTTTACTTGCGTTTCTAAATACTGATCGATAAAGGGGTATAAGTCTTCTTTGGTTACAACGCTATTATTTTCAACAACGTGTTTTAAAAAGGGGTCGGTAGCCGTATTGACGTCAATATTTAGTATAATTCCACCGCTAAAATTGTTTCCTAACATATAAACCTCCGATTTTAATTGTATTATATCAAAAAATTAATACAATTTCAATTTAACTGTAGGACGTTTTTACGCGATATGCGTCCTTTTATTAAATATTTATTTAATATATAGATAAAATTTTTCGCAATTTAAAAATATTTTTATAAACTTGTCAAAAACTATTGACAAATGGTTTTTATCGTTGTAAAATAAACTTGAAATTAGCACTCAAGCCAAAAGAGTGCTAACACTCTAAAAAGGAGTTTGCCAAATGGAACTATCCGAAAGAAAAAAGAGAATACTTCAGATAGTCGTTGACGATTATATCGATACGGCAGTGCCCGTTTCGTCGAAGGGAATTTCCGAAAAGTATATGTCGAATATCAGTTCGGCGACGATCCGTTCGGAACTTTCTCAACTTGAAGAACTTGGATATTTAACGCAACTTCACACGTCGTCGGGGCGTATTCCTTCTAACGAGGCGTACAAACTTTACGTTTCCGAACTTATGACTAAAAAGAAGTTATCCGCAAAGGAACTAAATTATATAAAGAATATATTTTTAGAAAAAGCCGATAATATAGAAAACGTTTTCAAAAGCGCGGTAAAAGTTATTAGCGAATTAACTAATTATACTTCGCTTGCGGTTTCGTCTAAAGAAGATACGGATAAGTTAAGGGAAATTAAGTTTTTCCGCTTTAAACCTGAGACTGCGCTCGTTTTAATAGTAACTGATTACAAGTTGTTAAAAGATAATTACATTTCGATACCTAAAGAAATGACTAACGAGCAGTTAGAAGAGGCAAACGGTTTAATCAACAAGTTGTTTGTAAATAAATCTTTTAGCGAAATTTGTTCAATGGAAGTTGATTTTAATGAAAACTTCTATGGATATAAAACTATTTTCGTAAACGTCATTGAGGCGCTTAAGGTTTATTTCTTTGAAGGCGAGCAGGAAGTCGTTATGGAAGGGGAAGACAAAATACTTCGCCATCAAGAGTATGCCGACGTTGAAAAAATTAAAGAATTTTTATCAGTTATTACTAAAAAAGACAAAATTCTCAGTTTGCTTACCGAAGATAACAAAGATATTAAAATAAATATAAAAATAGGTGAAGACGGTTACGAGCATATTCCTAAAGACTGTTCGGTAGTGTCCGCAACCTATACGGCAAACGGCAAAAAACTTGGAACTTACGGCGTAATAGGTCCGTCAAGAATGGATTATCAAAAGGTAATAGCTGTACTTGAAAACGTAGGTTCAATTATAGAGTCGATACTCAATAAAGACAATTAAAGGAGCAGTAATGGAAGAAAATAAAAAAACTACCGCCACTCAAGAGAGTGAAACGGTGGAAAAGAAAGAAAAGGTTAAAGAAGAGTTTAACGTTGATAAACTTTCCGAAAAGGAATGTAAAAAACTTTTAAAAAGCCTAATTAAAGAAAATGAAGAAGTTAACGCTAGTTTAGAAAAGGCTGAAGAAGAGGCAAAAAGCAACAAGGAAAGTTGGTATAGAACGGCAGCCGATTTTGAAAACTTTAAAAAGCGTAATCAAGACACTAGAATTAACGCTTATCGCGACGGTAAAATTGACGTTATAACTAAATTATTAGTTATAGGCGACAGTTTAGATAGGGCGCTTTCAATGGAACTTGACGAAAAGACTAAAGCGGGAATTGAACTTACCGCAAGGCAGTTTGAAGAAACTTTAGCGTCTGAAGGTGTAACTTCTATAAATCCCGTTGGCGAAACGTTCGACCCGAATACTAGCGAGGCAATAATGAAAATGCCTGCTAATGAAGGCGAAGTTGAAGGAACGGTTAAACAAGTATTTTTAAAAGGCTACAAGATGGGCGAAAGGGTAATAAGATACGCTCAAGTAGTAGTCGTTGGTTAATAAATTATAAAAAAGGAGATTTTAATTATGAGTAAAATTATTGGTATAGATTTAGGTACAACTAACTCTTGCGTAGCGGTTATGGAAGGTGGCGAACCTGTCGTTATTGCTAACGCTGAAGGTTCAAGAACTACTCCATCAGTAGTAGGTTTCCAAAAAGACGGAGAAAGACTTGTAGGTCAAGTAGCAAAGCGTCAAGCGGTTGCTAATAGCGATAGAACTATTTTATCTATCAAAAGACATATGGGTTCTGACTACAAAGTGGATATTGACGACAAGAAGTATTCTCCACAAGAAATTTCTGCAATGATTCTTTCTAAACTTAAAAAAGACGCTGAATCTTATCTTGGCGAAACTGTAAAAGACGCGGTTATCACTTGTCCTGCATACTTTAACGACGCTCAACGTCAAGCAACTAAAGACGCGGGCAAAATTGCAGGTCTTAACGTTCTTAGGGTAATTAACGAACCTACTGCTGCGGCGCTTGCTTACGGTCTTGATAAAGACACTAAAAACCACAAAGTTATTATTTACGACCTTGGCGGTGGTACTTTCGACGTATCTATCTTAGATATTGGCGACGGTGTATTTGAAGTTTTAGCAACGAACGGTAACTGTTTCTTAGGCGGTGACGATTTCGATAAGAAGATTATCGATTATTTAGTAGAAAACTTTAAAGCGCAAGAAGGCATTGACCTTACTAAAGACAAAATGGCAATGCAAAGACTTAAAGAAGCGGCAGAAAAGGCTAAAATTGAACTTTCTAGTATGACTAACACTAACGTTAACTTACCGTTCATTACTGCCGATGCTAACGGTCCTAAACACTTAGATATTACAATTACTCGTCAAAAATTCGACGCTTTAACTGAAGATTTAGTAACTAAGACTATCGAGCCTTTAACTAAAGCGATGAGCGACGCAGGTTTATCTTACGGCGATATCGAAAAAGTTATTATGGTAGGTGGATCTACTCGTATTCCTGCGGTAGTTGAAAGGGTTAAACAAGTTACAGGCAAAGAACCGTTTAAAGGTATCAACCCTGACGAATGCGTTGCTATCGGCGCTGCTATTCAAGGCGGTGTATTAACTGGCGAAGTTAAAGACGTGCTTTTATTAGACGTAACTCCATTAACACTCGGTATTGAAACTTTAGGTGGTGTTTGCACTCCACTTATCGAAAGAAACACAACTATTCCTGCTAAAAAATCACAAGTATTCTCAACTGCAGCGGATAATCAACCTGAAGTTACTATTCACGTATTACAAGGTGAAAGAAAGTTTGCTAAAGACAATAAAACTCTTGGTCAATTTAACTTAACGGGTATTGCTCCTGCTCCACGTGGAATTCCTCAAATTGAAGTTACTTTCGATATTGACGCTAACGGTATCGTACACGTAACCGCTAAAGATTTAGGCACTCAAAAGTCTGCCGATATCACTATTACTTCATCGACAAACCTTTCTGAAGAAGAAATTGATAAAGCGGTTAAAGAGGCTGCTCAATACGAAGAAGAAGATAAGAAGAGAAAAGAAGCCGTTGACAATAGAAATAATTTAGACGGTATGATTTTCCAAATGGAAAAGACTTTAAAAGAAAACGGCGATAAACTTCCAGAAGAAGACAAGGCTAAAATGGAAGAACTTATCAAAGACGCTAAAGTTGAACTTGAATCTAACGACAACGATAGAATTAAAGCGGCGTCTGAAAAACTTTCTAACGAAGCGCAAGCAATTTTCTCTAAATTGTATCAACAAGCGGGCGGTGCTCAACCAGGCGCTGAAGACGCTCAAACTGATGGAGATACTGAATTCCATCAATAATACTAACTTATGATAAATAATTTATTGTTTTCGATAATCGAAATATCAGATAAATTAGTTGGAACTTTAAGTAATTCCCTTGGCATTTGGTATACTATTATACTAAATGCCTTTGGCGTTATTGCTATTTTACTAAAAGTAAGCGAATTTCAACTAAAAAGTAGAAAATTGATTTTCTTATTCGCATCACTTTCGGCATTATGTTGGGTTATGTACTTTTTAGTACAAGGCGATTTTGTTTCAATGTTTATCAACTTAATTTGTATGATAAACATCATTATCTTTTTACAAAGAGATAAATATAAATGGGCAAGTTCTAAGTGGCTACTATGTTTATTCGTAGCGCTACAATTAACGCTTGGAATTTTGTCGTTTAAAGTATGGCACGACGTGTTTGCTATCGTCGGCGGGGTTTTAACAACCTTGTCTTACTTTGTATTAAGTAAGAAAACTTACCGTTTTATAAACGTGTTTAATATGTCGTCTTGGGTGGCAAACAGTATAAGTAAAATGTACGTTATTGCCCTTATTAACGACAGTTTTGCGCTTATTTCCGTAATAGTATCTATCTTTAGATTTTACGTATTTAAACGCGACGACGGAAGTGAAGAAGAAAGTAAAACTAACTAATTACATATTTCGTTTTTAAGGATTATTATGGCTAAAAATTATTATGAAATTCTTGGTGTTTCTAAAGATGCAACACAAGATGAAATTAAATCTCAATATAGAAAACTTGTAAAACAGTACCATCCCGACCTTCATCCAAACGATACTGAATGCGCTAGCAAGTTTAAAGAAATAAACGAGGCTAACGAAGTGTTGTCAGACCCGCAAAAACGTCGTCAATACGACTACGAGCAAGAGCATCCTAACATGGGTGGTTTCGGTGGTTTTGGCGGTGACGGTGGATTTGGTGGTTTCGGCGATATTTTCGGCGATATTTTCAGTCAATTCACGGGTGGCTCGGCAAGGGCGGAAAGGAATACTAAGGGGCAAGACATAACGCTTGAAGTAGAACTTTCTTTCTTGGACGCCGCAAAGGGTTGCAAGCGCGATATTACTTATAATAGAAAAGAGCCTTGCAAAGACTGTAAGAGTACGGGCGCTAAAAACGGCACGGCGTATTCAACTTGTCAAAACTGTAAGGGTAGCGGTCAAGTTCAATATATGTCGGGCGGTGGTATTTTTAGGTCCATTAGCGTTAAAGCTTGCCCAGAATGTAGCGGTACAGGTAAAAAGATTGTGGAAAAATGCGCTACTTGTAGCGGTAGGGGTTATAACAAGAAAAATACAACCGTAACTTTAGAAATTCCAGCAGGCGCGGACACTAATTCGTATATGAAAAAGCGTGGCTTTGGCGACGCGTCTACTCTCGGTGGCGAGGCAGGCGATTTAATCGTAGTATTTAAAGTGTTACCGCATAAATTATTTAAGAGAAAGAACTATGACGTTTACGTGGAACTTCCTATTTCTTATAAGACGGCAGTTCTCGGTGGCAAAGTTAAAATTCCAACCCTTGATAACGCAGAAGAATTGACTATTCCAGAAGGCACGCAAAGCGGAAAGACGTTTATCGTTAGAAACAAAGGTATTAAATCTAGGCTTGGCACGGGCGACTTGTACGTAACGGTAGTTATAGAAGTTCCACAAAAACTTTCCCGTCACGAAAAGGCGCAACTTGAGAAATTTGACGATGCTATCGATTTAAAACAATACGATAAAATTAAAAAATTCGATAATGATATGCGTTCGCTTTACGGCGTAGATTATATGAAATAAAATAAAAATTCAAAAATCGGCGAGATATTCTTGCCGATTTTTTTCATATAAAAAATAAATTTGAGAAAAGTAGTTAAAAACAGTTGATTTTTATTTTTGTTTTTGGTATATTATATAGGCACTTAGCGTGCGAATGGGAGTTTAGCTCAGTTGGGAGAGCATCTGCCTTACAAGCAGAGGGTCACAGGTTCGAGCCCTGTAACTCCCACCAAAATTGTTGATAACAGTTAAGGCTTCTTTTACGAATTTGGCAAGTGGGGGAAGTTTTAAACAATCAACTATGCGGGAGTAGCTCAGTGGTAGAGCACTGCCTTGCCAAGGCAGGTGTCGCGAGTCCGAGTCTCGTTTCCCGCTCCATTTAATAATAAGCATTATGCTTAATATATATTTAGTTTAATTAACGCTTTTAGTTTTTAACGAGACGAGGACGAGAAGAGTTCGGACGGTCGCAGTGTTAGTTAAACAAAGCGGTTATTTAATTTGCGACCATATGAGCAACATAGTTGCGAATTGACTCGTTTCCCGCTCCATTTAATAATAAGCATTACGCTTAATATATATTTAGTTTAATTAACGCTTTTAGTTGTTAACGAGACGAGGACGAGAAGAGTTCGGACGGTCGCAGTGTTAGTTAAACAAAGCGGTTATTTAATTTGCGACCATATGAGAAAACTTGTTTTCGAATTGACTCGTTTCCCGCTCCACTAATTTAATACAGCGTATATACGCTGTTTGGCGCCATAGCCAAGCGGTAAGGCATGGGCCTGCAAAGCCTCCACCCCCAGTTCAAATCTGGGTGGCGCCTCCAAACAAAACCTGCACTTAAAGTGCAGGTTTTTTTCTACGTAAAATAATATTAATTGACTAATTATAACTATTTATGCTAAAATTATATAAATTTAAAATTATAAAGGTAATAAGTTATGTATAAAATAAAAGATTATCCACAGATACAAAACAATTTTTACCTAACTAGTAGGAACGTTGGTGCAAGCAAAAAACTGCTTGGAAAAGTTAATATTGTGACTGTTTTTTTAAAGCGTTCAGCAAGTTGTTGGTCGTCTTCTATAAAAAATAAATATTTTTCTGCTATTGATAAGGCTTCTGATTTTCTTATGAAAGAGGCGAAAAGATACGGCGTTTCTCTTAACATTGCTATCTATAATCTTGAAACTAATGTTCCAGCAACGGCAGACCCACTTGATGGTTATGACATTGTTAAAGATTATTTTCATCGTGACACTGTTGAAGAACTTCAAGATTATTATGAAGAGAAAATGGGTGTTGACGAAGTTCCTATTATACTTGCTTTTAATGAGTCGGGGCGAAGTTTTGCGTATAGACAAAAATTTAAAGACAAATATGAAGTTCAAGAACTTTCCATTTTGTTTTATCATGATAAAACTAATCATGCTCAAGCCTGGAAGACGATTGCGCATGAATTATTGCATCAATTTGGCGCTTCAGATTATTATTTTCCACAAGAAGTAGAAAAAATCGCTAAAAAATACTTTACTGATAGTATTATGGGTATAGGTAAGCCGGTTGTTGATGATTTTACAGCATATATTATCGGTTGGAAAGATACTATTTCTGCAAATACGTATTGGTTTTTAAAAGAAACTATGTGGATGAACGAAAAAGAATTTAAAAAGGCGTTAGATGATGCTTGGAATATGTAAAGTAAGTTTTTGATTTTAGGCTAGTTATTTAACGTGTTTTTGATTTTATAATACGCGTATACTATAAGAATTATTTGTTAAAAAGAGGAATTATGTTAAAAAGATTTTTGTCTTATTACAAACCGCATAAGTTTATGTTTACGCTAGATATGATAGCGTCGCTACTCGTGTCGGTTATAGGTATATTTTATCCAATAATTACAAGGGCTATGCTCAACGATTACGTACCAAATCAAAAGTATGACTTAATCGTTTTATTCGGCGCTGTTTTACTAGGTCTTTATTTTGTAAAAATGCTCCTAAACTATTTTATACAGTATCAAGGGCATATGATAGGCGTTAAAATGCAGGCTAGAATGCGCTCTGATATGTTTAGGCATTTACAAACTTTGCCGTATAAATTTTACGATAATCACGAAACGGGTAAAATTATGTCAAGAATGACTAACGACCTTAACGATATTAGCGAACTTGCGCATCACGGTCCAGAAAATATTTTAATTTCGTCAATATCAATCGTTGCGTCTTTTATATATCTAGCAACAATTAATCTATACTTAACTTTAATAATTTTCGCTTGCGTACCAATACTTCTTGTAATTTCTTTTATCGTTCGCGGTAAAATGCGCTCTGCGTTTATGGAAAGTAGAAAGGCGGTTGCGGAAATTAACGCCTCGCTTGAAAGTAGCGTGTCGGGCATTAGGGTAACTAAGGCGTTTACTAACGTTGATACCGAAATAGAAAAGTTTGAAAAGGGCAATAAATCTTTTGTTAACGCTAGAAAAAAAGCGTATAAAGCAATGGGTACTTTCCACTCTTCAACTACTCTTGTAACTGAAGTCTTTAACGTTGTCGTATTAATTGCGGGTGGATTATTTTTATACGCTAACAAAATAGGTCTTGGCGATTATACTGCATTTATCGTGTCTATCAACGTGTTTTTAGCGCCGGTTAGACAACTTATTATGTTTATGGAACAATACCAAAACGGCGTTACAGGCTTTAAACGTTTTACCGAAATTATGGACGCTATTAGCGAAACGGATAAAGATACCGCTAAAGATTTAGTAGACGTTAAAGGTAATATTACCTTTAAAAACGTAACTTACGGCTACGGCGAAGAAAAGGACGTTTTACTTGATTTTAGTATGGATATTAAAAATGGTGAAAAGTTTGCTCTCGTTGGGCCGAGCGGTGGCGGTAAAACTACCGTTTGCCATTTAATCCCTCGCTTTTATCAAGTGGAAAAGGGTAATATTTTGATTGACGGCGTAGATATTAACGACGTTACTATGCTATCGCTTAGAAAAAATATAGGTATTGTTCAGCAAGACGTTTACTTATTTAACGCAAGCATTAAAGATAATATTTTATACGGCAATCCAAACGCTACTGAAGAAGAAGTAATTAAGGCGGCAAAACGCGCTAATATTCACGATTACGTTTTAACTTTAGAAAAGGGTTACGATACCATTATTGGCGAGCGTGGCGTTAAACTTTCGGGCGGTCAAAAGCAAAGGCTTTCTATCGCTAGGGTATTTTTGAAAAATCCACCAATTTTAATTTTAGACGAGGCGACGTCCGCGCTTGATAACACTACCGAAATTTTAATTCAAGACGCGCTTGACGACCTTTGTCACGGCAGAACTACAATAGTTGTTGCTCATAGGTTATCTACCATTAAAAACGCCGATAGAATCGCCGTAATTGACGGTGGTAAAATTATTGAAGAAGGTAAACACGAAGAATTGTTAGAAAGAAAAGGGAAATACGCTGAACTTTATAATCTTCAATTTAAAAATTTATAAAAAGTATTATTTTGTCGCAAAAAGTGTTGATTTAAAATAATATATATAGTAATATAGTATAGTTATGATTTATAGTGATATTTTACAGGCAATCGGACACACTCCGATTATTAAACTTAATAAAATTGTCGATGAAAATTCTGCGGACGTTTTAGTAAAGTTTGAGGGGTTAAACGTCGGTGGTTCAATTAAAACTAGAACTGCTTTCAATATGATTTTAGACGCTGAAAAGAAAGGTCTTATTTCAAAAAATTCAATAATTGTTGAACCAACTAGTGGTAATCAAGGTATAGGTCTTGCTCTTGTTGGCGCGGTTAAAGGTTATAAAACTGTTATTATAATGCCAGATTCGGTTAGTGAAGAAAGAAGAAAATTAGTTCGCCACTATGGCGCGGAAGTAATTTTAATTCACGATGAAGGTAATATTGGCGACTGTATCGATAAATGCTTAAAAACAGCCCTTAAAATGAAGGAAGAAAACCCTAACGTCTTCGTTCCACAACAATTTGAAAATCCTGCAAACCCAATGGTGCATCGCCATCATACCGGGCTTGAGATTTTAGAGCAAGTTGCCGGTCCTATCGACGGCTTTTGTTCGGGTATAGGTACAGGCGGTACGATAACGGGCATAGGCGAAGTGTTAAAAGCGCAAAACCCAAACATTAAAATTTGGGCGGTAGAACCTGAAAACGCTGCAATTCTTGCCGGTGGGACTATTGGTTCTCATATTCAAATGGGTATTGGCGACGGGCTTATTCCACCAGTTTTAAATTGTGATATATACGAAAAGGTTTGCATAATTACCGATGATGAGGCGCTTCAAACTTCTAGAGATTTAGCGAGTAAAGAGGGGATTATGTGTGGAATTTCATCGGGTACGAACGTTGCCGCAGCCTTAAAACTTGCAAAAGTGTTAGGCAAGGGAAAAACCGTTGTAACCGTACTTCCCGATACTGCTGAAAGGTATTTTTCAACTCCGCTTTTCGACGGGGAATAAAAATAAATTCAAAAATAAAAATGCGTTAATAACTAACGCATTTTTTTATTTATTAATCAACTGTAATCGTCGATCTTCTAGATACTTTTTTAAGTATGTCTAAATAACTTTCATCAGATTTGCGATACATTTGCGATATAACTGCAAACGGAAGATAAATTCCACCGTCGAACGTACCCGCTATACACATATGCACGTTAGATTTAGAGTTTTTATTAATAACTTTTAGCATATCGTACGCTCTAGCGCCGTTTTGCATCCAGTCGGCAGAGAATCTTCTCCACGCTTTACTTCTAAGTCTTTTATCGTGTTCAATAACTTCTTTACCGCTTTCGCCAAGTACGAAAGGTCCTTTTTGGTGAACGAATTTATCCTTTCTCCAGTCGAGCATCATAACGCCTTTAAACACGAGCCCTACGTTTTTGCCACCCCTTAAATTAAGGAGTTTTTTAGTAAATTCAACAGTTTCTAAATACTCTTCTTCGTTTACTACGCGCGTTCTATAGTTGTAAGGGTATTCACCGCAGTCTTCCCATAAAATTTCAATTTTTTCGTCAACTTTAGAAATGATATCAAGGTGCGAGCGTACCGACGTTGCGTGAAGACCGAAAATAAGGTGTAAATTCGGTGTGATTTTCCATAATTCATTGGCAATTTCGTTTACCATTTCAGTAACGATTTCGGCAATTAGTTTTCCGCCGACGGTTTGTTCCTTTCTTTCAGTAAAAGATTGGAAATAAATGCCGTCACACTTAACGTTTGCGTAGTTGTCGCGATATTCTTGAATTGCAATTTTCTTAATTTCTTCAATACTTTCTTTGCTAATTTCGTCAATTGGTTTTCTTTCAATTTCCTTCCAACCCCAACTATAGCCAAGTACTACTTTAATGCCGTAAGAGTGGGCGTAATCAATAACGTCGTCAATATTTAAAGGAATAAAGTCGTTCCATAAAATAAGTTCGTTAAGTTTATTTCTAGCCATATTATCGATATACGCTCTATAATCGTTAATTGGGTTGCCCCAAGTGAAAATACTTCTTCTATTATGTTCTGGAGTTTCAGTATAACTGTATTCTCTTAAAGGGAAGTCGTAAATAAAGTTAGACATAGGGTTAGAACCGCATCCAGGGGCGCATTCTTGACAGTAATCGTCCAAATAACTAACTACAGAATAAAATAGTTCAACTTCGTTATTTGCCGTTAAAATGACAAATCTGCCTTCTTCATCGCTTGGGTTTTTAATAACTTTAACTAAAAAGCCGTTTTCAGGTATTTCTTCCTTTTTAACGTGTTTTTGAATTTCTTTGCTATCGTTATATAAACTTATAAAGAATGCGTTTTTAGATAAAACTGCGCCTTCCTTTTCGCAAGGGAGCACGTGAATGCTGTATTGACCTTCTTCGCGTACTAAATATTGCCCCGCCTCTTTTGAAAGTAGGTTGATTGCGCGTTTTGTAACGCCTTCATATTTAGTGTAAATAATTTTCCAATCGGTTTGTTTCATAATTTTCTCCTTTAATGATTTTATTGTACAATTACGGCGTTAAAAATAATATACTTAAAACGATTAAAAAATATCGTTTTTCGAAACTTAATTGTTGACAATATAACAGTGTAGTGATACTATTATATAAAAGAGGATTTTATGAAAGCAATAGATTTAAACGACCTTATTAAGCAAAATTTTAACATTGAATTTATAAATTCGCTAAAACAATTTTGGCACACTACTAAATCGTTTCAGTGTTTAGACAATCCTAAAAAACAAAACCTATTTTTATACGTTGACGGATGCAAAATTACCTATACCGATAAAACGGGTAAGGTTGTAACTGCAAATAGCGGAGACGTCGTTTATACGCCGATAGGTAGCGAATATAGGGCGCAACTCTACGATTTTAAAGATGAAAAATCATCTACTATCGGGATTAATTTTATGCTTTTAGACGAAAATGGCGAAAGTTTAATTTTGTCTAACGATATATTGGTTTTCACTTGCGTTTCGCACGTTAAAAACCTATTTAAGCAGTCTTTAGAAGTAGGGCATTTAAGCAACTATTTAAAAAATAGAATAACGCTATTAGAGATTTTATCTAATCTTTCATTTAACAAAGAAAAAGACGTTCCCCCAATAGTTTTAAACGCTGTTAAATACCTTGAAGAAAATATTGAAAAAAATCCTACTATTTACGATTTAGCAAAAGTTTGTAACGTTAGCGAAGTCTATTTGAGAAAGCAGTTTAAAGAGAGTTTAAACAAAAGTCCTGTACAATTTAGAAACGAGTTAAGGTTAAAGAAATCTAAAACCTATCTTGAATACGGCGATATTTCCGTGCAAGAAATTTCAGATACGCTTGGCTACGCCACGGTATCGCATTTTATTAAAGAATTTAAAACGTATTACGGTTTTTCTCCGTTAAAATATCGTAAAAAAATCAAAACGACGGTGTAATAACTTGATTTTATTATATTTATTTAGTAAAATACTTTTTATTGGTGATTATTATGGAATACAAACAAAATTTACATACCCATTCAACTTATTGCGATGGAAAAGACACACCCGAAGAAATGATTTTAGAAGCGTTAAATAGAGGCTTTAATTCTATCGGTTTTTCAATTCACTCTCACGTATCGCGCTCTAGTACGTTGATAATTCCGCTAGAAAATATAGAAAATTTCAAGGTGGAAATTAAGAGATTAAAAGAAAAATATAAAGGCGTTATCGACGTTTATTTGGGTATAGAATACGACCTTTATTCCGATAGTTTTGAAGACTGTTACGAGTATACTATCGGCTCGGTACACTATCTTAACACGAAAAACGGCATTCAGGGTTTTGATAATAAATTAGACCAAGTTTTAAAATACGTTGACGAGCATTTTGACGGAAATTCTTTACAGTTTGCAAAACTTTATTACGAGACCGTTGCCAACATGCCAAATATTAAAAAATTCGATATAATCGGTCATTTTGACCTGCTTACGAAGAATAACGAACTTAAAAGATTTATAGATACAAATAGTCAAGAATATCTTAGTTACGCTAAAGATGCAATTCATGCTTTAAAGGGTAAAATGGATATTTTTGAAGTAAATACGGGGGCAATAGGCCGTGGCTACAAAACTAAACCGTATCCCGACAAAGAACTTCTAAAAGAGTTTTTTATAAACGGTTTTAAGCCTATAATTTCGTCGGATTGTCATAATAAAAACTTTTTAGACGTCTATTTTGACGAGGCAAAACTTTTACTAAAAGAAGTAGGCTTTAAATCGCAAATGGCACTTATTGACGGTAAGTTTGAGGAGATTAGTTTATGAACGCTTTAACAATTATAATTCTAATTTTTTCAATGCTTGGCGCTTTAGATAGAATTTTTGGCAATAAGTTCGGGCTTGGTAGAGAATTTGCTAGGGGGTTTGAACTATTTGCGCCTATGGCGTTATCTATGATTGGTATGCTTATTCTAGCGCCTGCAATCGGCGTTTGGTTATCTCCTTTTTTCGAGTGGTTTTATACGGTGTTTAAAATAGACCCGTCTATAATTCCCGCATCGCTTTTTGCTAACGATATGGGCGGTACGTCGTTATCGCTTAATATTGCTAAAAATCTAGGCGTTGGCAATTTTAACGCTTACGTCGTATCTTCAATGATGGGTTGCGTTATTTCCTTTACAATTCCTTTTTCTTTAGGGGTAGTTAAAAAGGAAAAGCATAAAGATATGTTGTTTGGATTTTTATGCGGTATCGTAACGATACCTATCGGCTCAATAATAGCAGGCTTAATTTGTGGACTTAATTTCGTAGAAATTATATTTAATTTATTACCGCTATTTATTCTTGCAATAATTATAACTTTAGGTTTACTTTTTGCATCTAATATAACCGTTAAAATTTTTAAAGTTTTCGGCGTGTTTATGCAAGTGCTTATAACTTTAGGGCTTGCTTTTGGTATTTTTACCTTCTTAACGAAAATAGAAATAATAGATTTATTTGACACCTTAGAAAACGCAGCGCTTATTTGCGTTAACGCTTGCGTTACTTTGTCGGGCGCTTTTCCGCTTATGTACGTCGTTGGAAAAATTTTAAATAAGCCTATGACTAAACTTGGAGACAAGTTGGGAATTAACTCAATATCCGCGCTTTCTTTCGTTTCAAACTTAGTAACTAACGCGACTACTTTTGGAATGATGAACGAAATGGATAAAAAGGGCACGGTGTTAAACTCTGCTTTTGCAGTTTCCGCCGCGTTTACTTTCGGTGGGCACTTGGCGTTTACTATGGCGTTTGACTCAAGTTACGTTTTACCAGTTATTATCGGTAAATTGGTAGCGGGCGTTTGCGGTTTAATTCTTGCAATTATTTTATATAAAAACTATAATAAATCTGAAAAAACTGTATAATTTTTATCAATAAATTTCCCCTTGGCGTATACTATCAAGGGGTGTTTATGTTTAGTAGAGAAAAGGCGGTAGAATACGCGCTTAAATGGGCAAATAGTAGAAATAGTAACTATTACGATTTTTCTTATATTGGCGGAGATTGTACTAATTTTATATCGCAATGTATGTTTTACGGCGGATTTAAAATGGATTACAGTTTATACGGTTGGTATTACAATTCGTTAAATAGCCGAGCGCCTAGTTGGACGGGTGTAAACGAGTTTTGGAATTACGCTATTAACAATAACGGGAATTTAGGGGTGAAACTTAAACCGTGCAATTTAAACGAAGTTGAAAAAGCCGATATCATTCAA
Organism: Clostridia bacterium; assembly: GCA_017504165.1. Classification (GTDB taxonomy): domain Bacteria; phylum Bacillota; class Clostridia; order Christensenellales; family Borkfalkiaceae; genus HGM11412. Next base: position 129,370 of record JAFVRR010000011.1, read on the forward strand.
TTGTTTAATGGCGTAAGGTATTATCACAATTTAATCGTAACGGAAGTTTACCCCGAAATTAAAGTTTGCGCTCACGATATTAACGCTAAAAATTTACCGCTTAGATTTTATAATTTTACTAGTTTAAGGTGTGGAAAAATATTGCCATATTAAAAGTTATATGATAAAATGATAATATGAGAAAATTTGACACTAAAGTACAACATTTAAAATATAAAGTTTTAAGAGAAGTTGCTAAAGATGCGTGGAAAGGCGAACTTAACGAAACCGTTTTAGACTTGCCTAAAAGAATAGTTGCAACAAAAACCCCAACTATGCGTTGTTGTGTTTATAAAGAGCGCGCAATTATAGGCGAAATGGTAAAACTTGCCATGGGTGGCGATAAAAATAACGAAAACGTAATTGAAGTTATTGATATTGCTTGCGATGAATGTCCTATCGGTGGTTACGAAGTGACTAACGCTTGCCGTGGCTGTCTAGCCCATAGGTGTGAAGACGTTTGCAAGTTTGGCGCTATTACCTTTGATGAAAACCACGTTGCGCACATTGATAAGTCTAAATGTAAAGAATGCGGTCAATGTTCTAAAGTTTGCCCTTATAGCGCAATAAGAAACTATAAAAGACCTTGCGTTACCGCTTGTAAAGTTAAGGCGATAACTATGAATGAAGATAGGTCGGCGAAAATCAATAACGATAAGTGTATTTCTTGTGGGGCTTGCGTATATCAATGTCCGTTTGGCGCAATTTCCGATAAGTCTTACATATTAAAGGCGATTGAACTCCTTAAAAATAGTGAAAACAATACAAAGTATAAAGTTTACGCAATAGTTGCTCCTTCAATTTCAAGTCAGTTTACTTACGCTAAACTCGGTCAAGTAATAACGGGGCTTAAAGAACTTGGTTTTTACACGGTAGTAGAGGCGGCGCTCGGCGCGGATATGGTTGCTCAAGCAGAGTCTAAAGAACTTGCCGAAAAGGGCTTTTTAACGAGTTCTTGTTGCCCGGCGTTCGTAAGTTTCGTTAAGAAAAATTTCCCAGAACTTACTTCGTACGTATCAGAAAATTTATCGCCAATGGCAATGATTTCAAAATATATAAAGGACAACAATAAAGATGCTAAAATTATATTCGTTGGTCCATGTACCGCTAAAAAGGCGGAAATTTTAAAAGATACCGTTAAACCTTACGTTGATACTGCAATAACTTTTGAAGAACTTCAAGCGCTTTTCGATAGCCGTGAAATAGATATTATGGGTTTAGAAGAAAGTGAACTTGATAATGCGTCCTATTACGGTAGAATTTTTGCTAGATGCGGTGGTCTTGCCGACGCTGTTTCGCAAGGTTTAAAAGAGCAGGGTATTGATTTTGACTTAAAACCCGTTTCGTGCGACGGTATTGAGGCGTGCAAAACCGCCTTACTTAAAAAGAAGGCTAATTCTCTTGACGCTAACTTTATTGAAGGCATGGCTTGTATGGGCGGTTGTATTAACGGCGCAGGGTGTTTGACACACGGCGAAAAGAATAAAATTGCCGTAGATAAATTTGGTAAAAAAGCCGACCCTAAAACTATAACCCAAGCGATTAACGATTTAACTAAATAAAAAAAACGGTTTCATAGTGAAACCGTTTTTTTTTTGTTATTTATTCTTTTCTTTTGCACGTTTATCGTTGATAATTTGCATTTCTTTTTCAGTAATTAAAGTACAGTTATTTTCATTTGCCCATTTAACGCAACCTTTTAAAATAAGTGGCAAAAATACCCTTGGAACGCCAAGTAACATATTAAGAGCGTCGTCGGTAAATTTAACTTTATCGTCAACTCTATCAGCGGCGTATCTAACCGATTCTAAAGTGGTTTTTCTAACTTGTAAAAGTTCGGCAATAGGTTTTTTATGACGGCAATACCAGAAGTTTTTGCTATCTCTATAACCGTAGTCAACCGGCATTCTAGGGAAGTCTTTAGCCTTAACGCCGTTAATAATTGCGTTGTAGTATTTTTCTTTCATTAAAATCTTATCAATTTTTAAAATGAAGGTAGCGCCGAATTTTGAAGTTATGCCGTTAAAGTCGTGATATGGTGGTTCGTAACCATTAAGTTCGCCAGGTTTACAGTTGGTAGCGTTGTCGAGTTCGCGTACCCAAGTACATTCTATAACTTGGAAAGCGTCGGTTAAAACTTTAGGGAATTTTTCGTTAGGGTTTGCCTCGGCGCGTAAACCCTCTTCAAGTTTAAGTTTGCACTTAGGCATTTTTTCTTCAGGCGTATCGCCAGGCCAACTAAGTTTAACTGCCTCTTTAAAATAGAAAGGCTCGTCCGTTATAAAGTTGATTGCGCACTTTCCGTCCCTTAAAATGTTTTGAGCGGTGTTTGAAGAGTTTCTGCAGTTGAGTAGCATTGCGTAAAAATCTTTACCCGCTACGTAGTAGGGTTGAACTAAACTGTACGGACCAAGCGTCGTTTCGCCGTTTTCAGTAAGAGTACTAATAATTACCGTTGGCATTGGGAAAAATAAAGAAGTTTGATAAAAGTTGTCTACAATACGTAAATCTTTAAAGTTTGACATAATATCTCCTTTTAAAATATATTTATTATCAATAATGTACACCCTAAAGATGTATTTGTCAAGAAAGAAAATAATAATTAAATTGTAAAACGGTATTTAAAAGGTTGCAAAAATTTAATTGTTGTGATATATTTATTATAACAAACGGCCTCATGGTCAAGCGGTTAAGACGCCGCCCTCTCAAGGCGGAATCACGAGTTCGATTCTCGTTGGGGCTACCAATATTTAAAACGATAGGAATTCCTATCGTTTTTTTTATTTTATACTTGTTTAAATTATATAAATATGTTAATATATAACTATGGAAAATTTAGACTTACAAAAATTGAATAGCGCTCAAGTGTTGCCAGTTAAAGATACTGAAGGCGCAGTCCTTGTAATTGCAGGCGCAGGCAGTGGTAAAACTAGGGTTTTAACTCATAGAATTGCATACCTTGTTAGTGAACTTAACGTTGACCCATCTTCAATTCTTGCGATAACTTTTACTAATAAAGCGGCTGATGAAATGAAGACTAGGCTTTATGATATGATAGGCGATTTAGGTGGAATGTGGGTGTGCACCATTCACTCTATGTGCGTTAAAATTTTAAGGAGTGCAATTACTTCAATTGGCTTTGAAAAAAACTTTTCAATATACTCTGAAGATGATAAAGATAGGGTTTTAAAGCGTATTATACAAGAAATGAATTTAGAGCCTGAAAAGTTTTTAAAACTTGCTAAAAATATGATTTCTAACGCGAAAAACGACGATTTATCTCCTAGAGAATTTAAGGAAGAGTATATTCAATACCCAAACGTTGGCATAATTAGTGAAATTTACTTTAAGTACGAAGAAGAACTTAAAAAATCTAACGCTTTAGACTTTGACGATTTACTTATAAAAACGTTACACTTGCTTAGTGAAGACGACGAAGTTTTAGATTATTATGCGCATAAGTTTAAGTACGTGCATATTGACGAGTTTCAAGATACTAACACCGTTCAGTATAAAATTGCAAAACTATTAACTTCGCATTATAAAAACATTTTCGTAGTTGGTGACGACGATCAAAGTATTTACGGTTGGCGCGGTGCAAAAATCAGCAATATTTTAGGCTTTGAAAAGGATTTTTTAGGGGCAAAAGTTTATAAACTTGAACAAAACTACCGCTCCACTAAAAACATTTTAACTTGCGCTAATTTGATTATTAAAAACAACGGCAATAGAAAAAACAAAAACTTGTGGACGGAAAACGACGTAGGAGAAAAGGTCGAATATTACTTAGGTTTTGAAGAGTCGGACGAAGCAAGCCACGTTGCCATGAAGATTAAAAAGGCTATAAATAATGGTCAAAAGGCAAGTGATTTTGCTATTTTAATGCGGGTAAACGCTCTTTCGCGTGCATTTGAACAAGAACTTCTTAAATACAATATTCCGTATAGGGTATTTGGTGGTTTTAAATTCTTTGATAGAAAGGAAATTAAAGATTTAACGGCTTATTTAAGAATAATTGCTAACCCACTTGACAACGAGGCGGTTTTAAGGGTTATAAACGTGCCAAGGCGCGGTATAGGAGAAAAGACCGTAGAAACGATAATAAATCAAGCAACGATAGACGAAACTTCGGTGTTTGACGTTATTATGTCGCCTGATAATTTACCCCTTTCAGGCTCTGCGATTTCTAGACTAAAAAGTTTTAAAGAATTATTATATTCTTTAATTTTAGCAAGCGCCGATATGCCGGTTGTCGACCTTGTTAAAAAAGTTATTAACGATACCGGTTTTTTAACTCAGTTTGAAGAAGATACCGAAGAAAACGTAGATAAGCGAATGAACATTAGCGAACTAGTTAACTCTGCTGATGAGTTTTGCAAAATCAACGTTGGCGCAACTTTATCCGATTATTTAGGTTCTATTACCTTAAGTTCGGATACCGATGATTTAAACGCGGGCAACTTCGTAACTATTGCGACCGTACACGCGGTTAAGGGGTTAGAGTTTGATACCGTTTTCGTAGTCGGTATGGACGAAACTATATTCCCAATCTCTAGGGCGGTAAATAGCGTAGAAGAACTTGAAGAAGAAAGGCGTCTTATGTACGTTGCTATAACGCGCGCGGAGAAAAAACTTTATATTACTAGGGCAAGGAGTAGGTATTTATACGGCAATAGAAATATTACTGCGGAAAGTAGGTTTATAAAGGAAATAAAACCGCTACTTCAATGTAACGAACAACCCAATAGCGTTTACGATAGGCAACAATACGGCAGTCAAAATAGATATTCTAATAATAACGAGTATGGTTATTATGCCGACGAGCCTTCTCCGTCAAGATCGACGGGCGGTGTGAAAAGTTTTGCATCGGGCTATAATTTTAACGGCGCAAACAGACCTAAGTTTACTAATAGTCAAAGCGGTAAGTTTAAGTCGGGAATGAAAGTTAAGCACGCTAGGTTTGGCGAAGGTACGGTAATTGCCGTTAAAAACGACGGTAAAATCGTTGACGTTGCATTCCAAGGCGTTGGAATAAAATCACTTGCGACGGAAATTGCACCTTTAGAAATATTGTAATAAAAACAGGTAAATTATGGAAAGAATGAAAGAACTTGTTGAAAAACTTAATAAATACGCGTATGAATATTACGTTTTAGACGCTCCAACCGTATCCGACGGCGAGTACGATAAACTTTACGATGAACTTTTACGTTTAGAAAAGGAAACGGGCATCGTTTTATTTGATTCTCCAACTAAAAGGGTTGGTGGCGAGCCTATTTCGGCGTTTAATAAGCATCAGCATATTAAAAGGCTTTATAGCCTTGATAAAAGTTTAACGGACGCGGAACTTGATTCTTTTATTCAAAGGGCTGAAAAAGTTGCAGGTAAGGAATTAACCTATACCGTAGAGTATAAATACGACGGTTTAACTATTAGTTTAACTTACGATAACGGTAAATTCGTAAGGGCGACGACTAGGGGGAACGGCATCGTAGGTGAAGACGTAACTGCTCAAGTTTTAACTATAAAAACCTTTCCGTTAACAATAAAATATCAAGGCTTGCTCGAAGTTCAAGGCGAGGCGGTTATAAAACTTTCTAACCTTAAAAAGTATAACGAAACCGCTAGCGAAGTATTGAAAAACGCTAGAAACGCGGTGGCGGGCGCTATTAGAAACTTAGACCCTAAAGAAACGGAAAAGAGAAGGGTAGAAATATTATTTTACAACGTAAACTATATTGAAGAAGGTATTATAAATACTCAAGAAGAGTGTTTTAAATTTTTAAAAGACAACGGCTTTAAAGTTTACGGATACCTTAAAATTTGTAAGAATTTATCAGAAATTAAGAAAGCGATAGATTTTATTAACGAAGAGAGAAAGAAAATCGATTATTTGACCGACGGCGTCGTTATAAAAGTTAACGATTATTCTATTCGTGAAGAACTTGGTTATACCGATAAATTTCCAAGATACGCTATGGCGTACAAGTTTGAGGCTGAAGAAACTACGACCATTTTAAATAGCGTAGAATGGCAAGTGGGAAGAACGGGCAAACTCACTCCGCTTGGAATGGTAGAACCGGTCGACCTTTGCGGTGCAACGGTAAAAAAAGCAACGCTTAATAATTACGGCGATATTTTAAGAAAAAAGATTAAAAATAACTGTCGCGTTTTAATTAGAAGAAGTAACGAAGTTATTCCCGAAATTCTAGGTGCTACCGAATATTTTGAGAATTCTTACGATGTAGAAAAGCCTATTGTGTGTCCGTATTGTGGCTCTTTAGTTGTTGAAGAAGGCGCAAATTTATTTTGTCCTAACGAAGACTGTAAACCTAGAATAGTCGGCGCATTAACTCATTTTGCAAGTAAAGACGCTATGAATATAGACGGTTTTTCGGAAATGACGGCAGGATTATTATACGACGTTTGCAAAACTAAAAAGTTTTCCGATTTGTACACTTTAGACGTAAACACTTTACTTACACTAGAAGGTTTTAAAATTAAAAAGGCTGAAAACTTAATCAACGCTATTGAAAAGTCTAAAAATCCAGACTTAAGTCAATTTATTCTAGCGCTAGGGATTGACGGTATAGGAAAAAAGACGGCTAAAGATTTGGTGAACGAATTTAAAACGCTAGAAAATATTAAAAACGCAAGTTTAGAAAGTTTAGTAAATTTAAAAGATTTTGGCGAAATTACGGCAAAAGCCGTTTACGATTATTTTAATACGGAAAGCAATCTCTTAGAGATAGAAAAACTTTTATCGTATGGTGTAAAACCTAAAGAATCGGAAGGTAAAAAAGAAGGAAAACTCTCGGGCGAAAAAGTTGTTTTAACGGGTAGTTTAACTAACTTTAAACGCTCTGAGGCGGGTAAAATTATAGAAGATTTAGGCGGGGAAGTAATGTCGTCCGTTTCTAAGTTAACTACGCTAGTAGTTGCGGGCGTAGACGCGGGCTCAAAACTTGCAAAAGCAAATAGTTTAGGTATAAAAGTAATAAACGAAGAAGAATTTACTCGTCTTATTGAACAATAATAATAAAAATTTACAAAATTTATTTATATTTTTATAAAATATTAAATAAACCTTTCAAAAGTATTGCAATTTATTTGATTTAGGTTTAAAATTATAGTATACGGACAGCGTTGTTTTTCATTAGTCGTTAGTCCGTAAACAAATTGTAAGAAGGTAATTATTATGAGAAGTATGACGGGTTACGGTAAAGCCGAGTACAAGTGTGACGAGTATTCGCTTACCGTAGAAATTAAAACTGTAAACAATAGATACTTAGATTTAAATCCTAAATATCCAAGATTTATGTTAGCGCTTGACGACGTTATTAGACGCTCGGTATCAAAATGCGTAAGGCGAGGTAAAGCGGATTTATTTATCACTTTTGAAAAGCAAGGCGAAAGTTTAATAACTTTAGCAGTTGATGAAGATTTAGCAAAAGCCTACTATGACGCGTCTAATTTAATCGCAAATAAATTAGGTGTAGAAAACGACTTTACCGTAGCGTCGCTTATGAAAGCACCGGACGTTATTAAACAATCGCAAAACGATATCGATGTCGAGGCTTTAACTCCAATTGTTGAAGATACGATTGTTAAAGCGTGTGATAGTTTAAACAAAATGCGTGACTTTGAGGGCGAAAAGTTAAAAGTGGATTTATTATCAAGAGTAAAAACCATTGAAGAAACGGTTATTGAAATTGAAAAATACGCTCCAATGGTACAAGAAGAATATAGGTTAAAACTTCAAGAGAGATTAACCGAAATTTTAAAAAACGCTCAAGTTGACGAGGCAAGGCTACTTCAAGAAACTGCAATATTTGCCGATAAGTCTAATATTGATGAAGAATTAACAAGACTTCATTCTCACGTTTCGCAATTTAGAAAGATTTGTGATGGCGACGGCGAAATAGGTAAAAAATTAGATTTTTTAGTGCAAGAATTTAACCGTGAATCTAATACGGTTTGCTCTAAGTCTAACAATATAAACATAACTGATAACGCTCTTAAACTTAAATGCGAAATTGAAAAGATAAGAGAGCAAATTCAAAATATCGAATAAAGGAGATTACATAACATGATTAACCAACCACCAATTGACGAACTTACTTCAAAACTCGGCGAAAAGTATGAAGGCTCTAAATACGCTCTTTGCGTAGTGTCTGCAAAAAGGGCAAGACAACTTGTTGATATTTCAAAAAATCAAAATAATCCGCAACCGATGACGGAAAAACCGCTTACCGCTGCGGCATACGAAATAATGGAAGATAAAATTTCCGTTGTTAACGGCTAAAATTTAGGCGGGCGTCTTTTTTAAGACGCCCTTAAACCGTTTAAAGGGGTAAAATGATAGCAGAAGTTATAGTTGACGTAAATAGCCAAGAACTAGATAGAATATTCGACTATAAAATAACTACGCAAGGCGTTTCTTGCGGTAGTAGGGTTATCGTGCCCTTCGGGAATAGGAAAATTGAAGGTTTCGTTATAAATATCAAAGAAAACTCCGACTTTCCTAGTGATAAACTAAAGAGCATAATCCGTATAGTTGAAGAAATTCCAGCGCTTACGGAAGAGTGTTTAACTTTAGCAAAGTTTATGAAACAAAAGTATCATACTTCTATGGCGTCAATCTTAAGATTGTTTTTGCCATCGGAAATGAGAAATGGTAAAGTAAGAAGTAAAATGATAAACTTTGCGGTTTTAAATAAAAGCATACCGCTTGACGTAATGCTTTCAAATATTAGAAAAACTGCCGAAAACCAAAAGGAAATTTTAAACTATTTAGCAACTATAGAAAAGGAAAAAACTAGCGTACTTGGCGAAAAGTATTCTTATTCTGCTTTAACTTCTCTTGAAAAAAAGGGGTATATTGAAATTGTTTCCGAAAGGATTTTAAGAAGTCCTTACCAAAAACTTGACGCTACTTTAAATAAGGTTAATTTAACTAGCGAACAAAAAAACGCCGTTGAAACCGTTTTAAATTCTAACAAGCCAACCCTTATTCACGGCGTAACGGGTAGCGGTAAAACTGAAGTTTACTTGCGCCTTATCGAACAAACGATTAAAGATGGTAAAACGGCGATAATGCTCGTTCCTGAAATAGCCCTTACACCGCAAATGTTGTCAAGGCTTCGCTCTAGATTTAACGATGATTGCGCAATATTACATAGCGGGCTTTCCGCAGGCGAAAAGTTCGACGAGTGGTGGAGATTAAGAAGTGGCGAGGCTAAAATTGCAATCGGTGCAAGAAGCGCGATATTCGCACCACTTACAAACGTTGGTATAATTATTATTGATGAAGAGCACGAGCAAAGTTACGAAAGTGAAACAAATCCAAGATACGTAACTAGTGACGTTGCCTTAAAACGCGCAGAATTATCTAATGCAAAACTAGTTTTTGGTAGCGCTACACCTAAAATTGAAAGTTATTTAAACGCTATGGAAGGCAAATATTCTTTAGCGGTTTTAAAAGAAAGGGTAAACGGAAAACCACTTCCTGAAGTAATTATTGCCGATATGCGATTAGAAGTTAGAAAGGGTAATCCTTCCGCTTTTTCTTCTCCATTAAAGTATGAACTTGAAGAAACTTTAAAAAATGGCAATCAAGCGATAATATTTTTAAATAGGCGTGGGTACTCTCAAAAGGTAATTTGTAGAGAGTGCGGATACGTAGCAAAATGTCAACATTGTGAAGTTTCACTTAATTATCACAAAACGGACAATCTTTTAAAATGCCATTACTGTAACACCCAATACGCGATGCTTGACGGATGTCCCGAATGCGGTAGCGTAAACATAAATTATAGCGGTACGGGTACTCAAAAGGTAGTCGATGATTTAAAGGCGTTATTCCCAAGCGCTAGAATTTTAAGAATGGATAACGACACCACTCAAAATAAAGAGGGACACTATAAGATATTAAAAGAGTTTGGGGATAAAAACGCCGATATTTTAGTCGGTACGCAAATGATAGCAAAAGGGCACGATTTTCCAAACGTTACTTTAGTTGGTATATTAGACGCCGATATGAGTTTATATTTTTCCGACTATCGCGCGTTAGAGCGCACTTTCCAACTTGTAACTCAAGTTGCGGGAAGAAGTGGTAGGGCTGGAAGTAGTGGTAAAGTGGTACTGCAAACCTATAATCCACAAAACTCTCTTTTAAACTATGCGATTAAATACGATTACGAAGGTTTTTATAATCGCGAAATAATGCTCCGTAAAGCGTCGCATTTCCCACCGTATTCTAATATTTTAAGAATTATGGTAGAGGGTGAAGACGAAGGAAAAACTATAGAAACGTTAAAAAACGTATTTTTTGCAAGTAAAGACGTGTACGATAAGTATCAAAAGTCTTTTGTTTACTTTGACAGAATGAAAAGTCCAGTTAAAAGAATTAAAAACTGTTATAGGTATCAAGTACTTGCAAGAATTACTAGTAATTTTGAAGAAATAGAAAACGAATTTTATGAAATTTGCGAAAGGTATTCAACTAGGCAAACGCTTGCTTACTTAGAAGTTAACCCAAGCAATATGAATTAATAGGTGAATTATGGCAATTAGAAATATAGTAAAAGTAGGCGATGAAGTTTTAAGAAAAAAGAGTTTTCCCGTTACCGATTTCGGAGAAAAGACGTGGCAACTTTTAGACGATATGAAAGACACCGTTAAAAAGGCAAAAGGTGCAGGTCTTGCCGCCCCTCAAGTAGGCGTTTTAAGAAGAATTTTCGTCGTTGACGTAGAAGAAGGCTATTTTGAGTTTATTAACCCCGAAATTATTAAAGAATCGGGCGAGCAATACGATATAGAAGGTTGTTTATCAGTGCCAGGAAAATCGGGCTACGTAAAAAGACCTAACAAGGTAACAGTAGTTTTTCAAGATAGAAAGGGCGATAGTTATAAACTTACCGCAGAGGGTTTCTTTGCTAAAGCAATTTGCCACGAAAACGACCATTTAAACGGAATTTTATATATCGATAAAGCGGACGACGTAAGGAGTGATAATTAATGAAATTGGTTTTTTTAGGCACGCCCGACTTTGCGTGTAAACCACTTGAGGCTATATATGAAAGTAATCACGAAATTCTTGCGGTTGTTACTCAACCTGATAAGCCCGTTGGCAGAAAGGCTATAATTACGCCTTGCGCTGTAAAATCACTTGCAATTAGCAAAGGATTAAAGACCTTATCTTATAATAAAATTAGGCTTGAAGGTATTGAAGATTTAAAAGCGCTCAATCCCGATATTATGGTTACTTGCGCGTACGGTCAAATTTTATCAAAAGAAATTTTAGATATCCCTAAGTACGGTATTATAAATATTCACGCATCGCTACTTCCTAAATACCGTGGCGCAGCGCCTATACAATGGTCTATTATAAACGGTGACAAAATTACGGGCGTTACGATTATGCAAACACAAGAGGGTATCGACACGGGCGATATCATAATGCAAGAAGAACTAGAAATAGGTAAAACGGAAACTGCGGGCGAACTTTTTGATAGGTTATCTAATTTAGGCGCTAGTATGATCGTTAAGGCGCTTGATACTATTGAAAGTGGCAAAGCCGTATACAAAAAGCAAGATGAAAGCAAAGCGACTAAAGTTGGTATGATTAAAAAAGAAGACGGCAAAATTAACTTTAACGATACGGCTAACAATATCGTTAATTTAATACGCGGTCTTAACCCTTGGCCTATTGCATTTACAAAATACGATAATAAAACTTTAAAAATTTATTCCGCAGTCGAATGCGACTTAAAGGGAAATGCAGGCGAAGTTTTAGCGTCTGACTTATCAAGTGGACTTATAATCGCTACGGGCGATAAGTCTATAAGCGTACTTGAACTTCAACTTGAAGGCAGTAAAAGAATGGGTATTAAAGACTTTTTAATTGGTAGAAAGTTACCTGTAGGCTATAAATTTGGAGAATAAATGTTAATTACTTATTACGACGCGTATAACGTTTTAACGTCCGTATATTCTAAAGGCGCATATTTAAAACAAGCGCTATCGGATACACCTATACGCGAAAGCACAAGACCACATCTTAATAAAATTTGTTACGGCGTACTTGATAAAGATATTTATTTATCGTACTTGCTTGATAAACTTTGCGCTAAATCTCCTAAACTAGCAATTAAAGTTATATTAAAAATAGGTTTATATTCTTTAATTTATTTAAAAACCGCGCCTTACGCGGTTACCGATACTTGCGTTGAACTTGCTAAAAAACTTGGCAAAGGTGGTACGGCAGGTTTTATTAACGCGGTACTTCGCAACTATATTAGAAAGGGTGTAGAAATTAACGAAACGGGTAATAAACTGTTATCTATCAAATATTCTTATCCCGAATTTATTATAAACAAATTGGTTAAATACTACGGTTTAGAACTTACGGAAAATATAATTTCTTACGACGAAGAAAATACTTTTGTTCGTTTTAATACGGGAATTGACGGCGAAAAATATTTAATAGATAACGGCGTAAATTACGAAAAAACGCCCTATACGGACACTTTTATAGTTAAAAATTTTAAAATGAACGAGGGTTTTTATTCGGGCGTTTACACCTTTCAATCAATAGGTAGCGTTGCTATTTGTGATTTAGTTGAAAGTGGCGAAACTTTGCTTGACGCTTGCTCTGCGCCTGGCGGTAAAGCGGTAAACCTGTCTAGCAAATTTAATAAGGTTATCGCTTGTGAATTGCACTCTCATCGCGCGGAACTTATAAAGTCTTATGCTAGTAGAATGGGCAAAGATAATATTGAAGTATTAAACCTTGATAGTACGGTTTATAATAATGATTTTGAAAACGCTTTTTCAAGTATTTTATGCGACGCGCCTTGCTCAGGTACAGGCGTTATAAAGGACAACCCGGATATTAAACTTAATAGAACTGATAGTAGTATCGTAGAACTTAACGAAACTCAGTTAAAATTATTAACTAATATTTCAAAATACCTAAAAGTTGGCGGAAGTTTATACTATTCAACTTGTTCTATTTTAAACGATGAAAACGACGGTTTAGTTGAAAAGTTTTTAAATGAAAATAAAGACTTTACCTTTGAAATGGTAGAGCCTAAACTCAACTGCCATAAAGGTAAGTACGGCGTTACTTTCTTACCGCATATATCATACGCGGGGTTTTATTTTTGCAAACTTAAAAGGATAAAATAAAGTGAAAATTTTACAAGACTTAAATTTTACTGAACTTAAAAACTTAATAGAAAGTTACAAAGAAAAGTCATTTAGGGCAACGCAAATTTATTCCGCATTACATAACGGTTTAAAAATTAGCGAAATATCTAATATTTCTAAAGCACTTCGTGAAAAATTACTTATTGAATTCGTAGACGAGCCAGTAGAAATTATTAAAACGCTAGTTTCTAAAGACGGTACGGAAAAGTACCTATTTAAACTCTTTGATGGCAATATTATAGAAGGCGTGTATATGAAAAACCGCTACGGCAACACTCAATGTCTATCAACTCAAGTCGGTTGTAGAATGGGCTGTAAATTTTGCGCATCGGGTATAGGCGGACTAGTTAGGAACTTAACGCCAGGCGAAATGCTTGCAACTATTTCCGCAGTCAATAAAAAGGGTGGCGGAAATATAAATAAAAGGGCGGTAACCAATATAGTTTTAATGGGTAGTGGCGAGCCGTTAGACAATTACGACAACGTCATTAAATTTTTAAAATTAGTGTCTTCTAAAGAGGGTTTAAACGTAAGTTTAAGAAATATTAGTTTATCAACTTGCGGAATCGTTCCTAAAATGTTAGCGCTTGCCGAAGAGAATTTGCCGGTAAACTTAACGGTATCACTTCATCAACCGTTTAACGATAAAAGAAAGGAATTAATGCCTATATCCAAAGTTTATTCGGTGGACGAAATTTTAAAAGCGTGCGATTATTATTTTGAAAAAACGGGTAGGCGCTTTATATTCGAATATTCTTTAGTAAAGGGCGAAAACGACGATATAGAGTCGGCAAACGAATTAATTAGGTTATTAAGACACAGACCGTGTCACGTTAATATAATAAGACTTAACGAAGTTAAGGAAAACAATTTAAAAGCAACGACCGAAAAGGAGGCTTATCAATTTTGCGGTTTACTTGAAAAAGGTGGACTATCTGCAACCGTTAGAAGACTTAACGGCGCGGATATTGAAGGGGCTTGCGGTCAACTTAGAAGAAATTACGTAAAAGGAGAATAATTATGAAAGACATCAAAATTGCACCGTCAATTTTATCGGCAAATTACGCTAAAATGGGCGAAGAAATTAAAAACGTTTGTGATAACGGAGCGGATTTTATTCACGTTGACGTTATGGACGGAAACTTCGTGCCAAACATTAACTTTGGTATGAAAATCGTATCTGATTTGAGACCGTTAACCGACAAGGTTATGGACGTACACCTTATGATAGTAAGACCTGAAAGATATATTAAAGAGTTTGCTAAAGCGGGTGCTGATTATATAACGGTACACTACGAGGCGTGCGAAAAACCTATAATCGAAGTTTTACAAGAAATTAGAAGTTTAGGTGTAAAGTCGGCAGTTTCTATTAAGCCTGATACAAGGGTAGAAGTATTAGAAAAACTTTTACCATACGTTGATATGATTTTAATTATGTGCGTATATCCAGGTTTTGGCGGTCAAAAATATATTGAAGATTCTACTGAAAGAATTAAAAAGACTAAAGAAATGGTAGACGCGTCCGGTTACGATATTAGAATTGAAGTTGACGGCGGTATTACCCTTGAAAACGTATCAATCGTTAAAAACGCCGGCGCAGATACTATCGTTGCCGGCTCAACCGTGTTCAAAGCTGAAGATAAAAAGGCTGTAATTAAAGCGCTTAGAGAAAACTAAAATGGAAAATCAAAAAATGTACGAATTATTAGGTGTTGATGAAAAGACCTATAATTTCGGCGAAGAAATATTATCAAGTTTAAAAGAAAGGTTTGACGCCATTGATAAAATTGCAGAGTATAACCAAAATAAAATTTTATACGCTTTTCAAAAGGAAAGGGTAGACGCAAGTTGCATGCAAGCGTCAACAGGTTACGGTTACGACGATATTGGCCGTGAAAAGTTAGAAAAAGTATACGCTAGCGTTTTCCATACTGAGTCCGCACTTGTTAGACCGCAAATTACCTGTGGTACGCACGCTTTAACCGTGGCGTTATCGGCAAACTTACTTCCCGGTGATGAACTTTTATCGCCCGCGGGTAAGCCTTACGATACGCTAGAAGAAGTTATCGGTATAAGGCCGTCTACTTGTTCGCTTAAAGAATACGGCGTATCGTATAGACAAGTTGACTTAACTAGCGACGGCGGTTTTAATTATCCTGAAATAGAAAAGGCAATTAACGATAAAACCAAACTAGTTACAATTCAACGCTCTAAAGGTTATCAAACTAGACCTACTTTTTCAGTAAAACAAATAGGTGAACTTATTGCCTTTGTCAAAAATATTAAACCAGACCTAATCGTTATGGTAGACAACTGCTACGGAGAATTCGTGGAAACTATCGAGCCTAGCGACGTTGGCGCGGATATGGTAGTCGGTTCGCTTATTAAAAACCCTGGTGGCGGTCTTGCTCCGATTGGCGGTTATATTTGCGGTAAACAGGAACTTATTGAAAGATGCGCGTATAGATTAACTGCGCCAGGTCTTGGTCAAGAAGTAGGCGCTACGCTTGGCGTTTTGCCTAAATTTTATCAAGGTTTATTCTTAGCCCCAACAGTTACTGCAGGGGCGCTTAAAGGGGCGATTTTCGCCGCTAACGTGTATGAAAGGTTAGGATTTAAAACCGTTCCTAATAGCGTGGAATCTCGCCACGATATTATTCAAGCGGTAGAACTTAAATCGGGCGAGGCAATGTGTGCTTTTTGTAAAGGCATTCAAGGCGCTGCTCCCGTAGATAGTTACGTAACGCCTATTCCTTGGGCAATGCCGGGATATGATAGTGAAGTTATTATGGCTGCGGGCGCGTTTGTTCAAGGCTCTTCAATCGAACTTTCGGCGGACGGGCCTATTCGCGAGCCTTACGCCGTTTATTTCCAAGGCGGACTTACTTTCTATCATGCAAAACTTGGTATTTTAAAATCATTACAAGAACTTATTAACGCTAACATTGTAAAATTATAAAGGAGAATTTATGAAAGTTTCAGTACTTGGTACGGGTAGATGGGGAAGTTTCATTACTTGGTATTTATCGCACGAAAAACACGACGTCGTTGAATGGGGGCGTGAAGGTGGTAAATCGTACACCGTATTAAAAGAAACGGGTAAAAATGAATACGTCACTTTAAACAGTTCGGTTACTTTAACTAGTGACCTAAAGTTTGCTGTAGAATTTGCCGACCTTATTATAATTTCAGTACTCAGCAACTCTTTAAAAGAAGTATTATTATCTGCTAAAAATTACGGCGCGGACAAAAAAGATATAGTCTTATGTATGAAAGGATTAGAAGAAGATACGGGTTTAAGGCTTAGTGAAGTTGCCGTTAGTTGCGGGTACGATAAAAATAAGGTTGCCGTATGGATAGGTCCTGGACATATTGAAGAATTTACTAAAGGTAAGCCCAACTGTATGGTTATAGATAGTAATAATAGAGAGTTAACCGTAAAACTTGCCGACAGTTTAAGGAGTGATTTAATTCGCTTTTATTACGGCGACGATTTAATCGGCAATGAAATAGGCGCTGCCGCAAAAAACGTTATAGGTATTGCAGCGGGTATGCTTGACGGCGGTGGTTATTCCACCTTAAAAGGTCCTTTAATGGCGCGTGGCGCTAGGGAAATAGGTAGACTTATTAAGGCAATGGGTGGCAATGAACTATCCGCTTACGGTCTATGCCATTTAGGCGATTACGAAACCACTTTGTTTTCTCCGTTTTCTCAAAATAGAAGGTATGGCGAACATTTTATTAAAGGCGAAAAGTTTGAAAAGAGCGCAGAAGGCGTTAAAACGGTAAAAGCATTAAAACTCCTTGGCGAAAAATATAACGAAGAACTGCCTATTTGCAACGCCGTATATAGAATTTTATATGAAAATGCAAACCCTATGGAAACCTTTAATACTTTATTTCATAGAAGTTCTAGAACTGAATTTTAATAAAATAAAAATTGCGACTTATAAGTCGCAATTTTTTTATTTGTCCTTATTTTTTAAACTTGCCGTTAAGTTTTTGTTAACTTCAAAGAATTTGTCAACTAACGGAATATCAAGTTCAAATAATGCAATTAAGAGTACGAAGTATTTCCATTCAACGCCGGGCGCTCCAAATACTGGGAACATATTAGTAAGCATAAAGAAGTTAAGTCCTGGAATGAATATTGACGTATCAAGTAAGAATATCATCCAAATTGCAATAATTATAGCAACCGTCATCATAACGAGCGATCTGCCAAGGTTGAACGGTCTACAAATTTTATACAAGTAAACTGCACCGCCTAACGTGAACGCCACTACTTGAAGTGTTGTGCAAAGTAGTTCGGGATTTTGTACGTTAGGGTCGTTAAATATACCAAGTACGTTTAAAAATTTTATTATATAAACGTTAAGTAACAATATAAGTGCGCCTGGTATTGCGTTGCTGAATATCGTAAACAAGAAGTCGCCTTCAACTCTCTTATCGTTTGGTTGAAGAGAAAGTATAATTGAAGGAACGCCTATGATTGCAAACTCTAAAATAGTAAGCATACCCGAAGCAAATGGGAATGGAGCGGTAGATGCAATCGAGAGTAGTGCAAGCAAAGTTATAAATATAGTTTTCATTAAATATAACGAGGCCGATTGTTGTATGTTGTTAATAACACGTCTACCTTCGGCAACAACTTTTGGCATACTGTTAAAGTTATTGTCGGTAAGTACTATGTGCGCTACGTTTTTAGCGGCGTCCGCACCTGCGGCAACCGTAATAGAACAGTCCGACTCGCGCATTGCTAAAATATCGTTCACGCCGTCGCCCGTCATTGCAACTGTGTGTCCCGCGCGTTTAAGCGCTTTTATCAGTACTGCTTTTTGGTCGGGTGAAACTCTGCCAAATACGGTATATTTATCGGCAATTGACGCTACTTCTTTATTAGATAAACCTTCTAAACTAATCCAGTTAGATGAATTTTCTATGCCTGCGCGTTTAGCGATTTCCGAAACGGTTATCGGATTATCGCCCGAAATTACTTTTACGTTTACGTCGTTATCTTTAAACCATTTTATAGTAGATATTGCCTCTTCACGAATATTGTCGGAAATTGCAATTACGGCTATTGGTTTCATTTGAGGTAAAGTGTTTTTAGAACTAATAGATGCGTTAGAGTGTGCAAGTAGTAAAACGCGGTTTCCAAGCGTTGTAAATTTATCTATTTGCGTTTTTAAATATTCTGGAATTTCAGATAGAATAAACTCTGGTGCGCCAAGCGCGTATGTGCCTACGTTTTCAAAAGTAATAGCGCTATATTTTCTTTGTGAAGAGAAAGGTATAGTTTTTATTGCGGTAAACTCGTTTTTAGGAATAAAGTGCGCGCGTAGGGCAACTGCCGTTTGGTTATTATCATCTAAAACTTTTTCCATTGAGCCGATAACGTCGTTTATATCATAGGGGTGGCTAGTCGTTAATTCCACGGTATCAAGAACGTTCATTCTGCCGTCGGTTATAGTTCCCGTTTTATCTAAACAAAGCACGTCAACCCTTGCAAGCATTTCAAGAGAATACATATCTTGAACGAGAGTGTTTGATTTATGTAATCTTACAACGCCAAGTGATAGGGCCATAGTAGTTAAAAGAACAAGACCAGACGGTATCATACCGATAATTACAGCGCCCGTTTTTGTAACGACTTCATTTTGTAAACTTATGCCAATAAAGGTGTTTGATTCAATAGCGTCTTTTACTGCGTTTAAGTTTACAAGCCCTATGCCAAATGCGATAGGAACGATTAAAATACCAACGGTTTTAACGATCCATTGCATCGTTCCCATAAGTTTAGAGTGTGGTTTTTTAAACTTTTTAGCGCGCATCGTAAGTTTTTGAACGTAACATTCTTCGCCAACATTATCTGCTTTTGCAAGGCAACTACCGCCAACTACGAAACTGCCCGCCATAAGCACGTCGCCTACGTTTTTCTTAACTGGTACTGATTCGCCGGTTAAAATAGATTCGTTAACTTCAACTTTGCCGTCCATAACGATACCGTCAACTGGGATTTGGTTTCCCACCATAACTTTAAAAATATCGTCTAAAACAATTTCGTTAGAATTTATTTCTTCTTCTTTGCCGTTTCGTATTACTTTAGATATTGGGTTTTGAAGTATGGATAATTTTTCAAGAGATAATTTCGCCCTAATTTCTTGAACTATACCGATTATAAGGTTTATTGCAAAGAATGCTATAAACATAAAGTTGGCAAGTGATGCTTGTACCGCTAAATATGCAATAAATACTATAAGACCTAAAAGGTTAAAGAAAGTACAAGAATTAGTTAAGATTATCGATAAAATCGATTTGCCGTTTTTATTATTGGTTTCGTTAGTTAATGCAAGAGATTTTCTCTTTTCAACTTGCTCGTAACTAAGACCTTGCTCAATCGTAGGGTTGTACCTTTCCGCTTTGCTTTGCGGTGGTAAATTCTTCCTTTTTATCTTTTTAGGTTTTTTCTTTGGTTTTAGTGGAGTTTCATTAACGGGTTCTAAATTTGAAGTTTGATTATCTTCTACTATGTCGAACTCGTCGTTAAACTTGTTAACTTTTTTCATTTTAACTTCCTTAAATAATTTAATAGTATTATTTTATCATTTTTTATCTTAATTTTCAATAGTTTTAATAAAATATAATAATTATTTTATTATAAGGTATTGACAAAACTTTTAAACTATATTACAATATGAATATATTTTCATATACTAAAATAGGAGGTAGTATGGATACTAGTATTTTTTCTTCAACTGAAAAGATGGAGAAATTAAGTAAGAATATAAAAATATTAGGGGATAGTAACCGCTTAAAAATAATCATTTTATTATTTGACGGAGAAAAGTGCGTTGGCGATATAACGGATAGCGTTGGTCTTAGCCAATCGGCAACATCGCATCAACTTAGAATTTTAAAAGACGCCAATATTTTAAAAAGTAAAAAAGAAGGCAATTTAATTTATTATAGTATTGCCGATAACCACGTGCGCGTTTTAGTAAAGACGCTTATGGAACATTTAGACTGTATATAAGGAGATTTTATGGACGTTAGAGTAAAGTCGTTAAAAATTTTAACGGAAGAAATTAATAACTTAGAAGAAATTGATACTTCTATTTTAAATATTAAAGGGGTAATAGATACTAAACTCAACAAGATAGACGGCGCGTATAAACTTGATTACGCTCTTGATAATTGGGCAAGCGATTATGACGTAATGGTGTCTATTATGGATTTATTGCAAAACGATTATTCCCTTGACTCAGAACCGTATTTTGATGAGGAAGATGATATTAGTGTTGAAAAAGATATTAAAGTTGATATGGAAGATGAGGAAAACCATTGTCACGAGCATTGTCACTCTTGCGACCACGAGCATCACGAAGAAAGTTCGCATCATCACGGACGTTCGCATATAAATTGCGGTTGCCATAGCCACGAGCATAGCGAATTTAATAATACGCCTAAAAGTAAAATTATCGAACTTGGTGTATCGCTTGTAATATTTATTATAGGTTTAATTTTATCTTTTATAGATTCCACAAAAAAAGTAGCGCCGTATATTATGGTGGTTGCTTATTCCGTTGCTGGTTACGAGGCGATTTTTGAAGGTATAATCGGCATTTTTAGAAAGAAATTCTTTACTGAAAATCTACTTATGACTATAGCGTCGGTTTCAGCGTTGTTTTTAGGCGAAACTGCCGAGGCTTACGGGATTATGTTGTTATTCTCAATCGGCGAACTTTTTGAACACGTTGCACTTGATAATTCCTCTAAGGTTATAGACAATTTAAAAAATTCTTGTCCTAAAATGGTTACAGTTTTAAAAGACGGCGTTGAAACTAAAGTAAAAGTTGAAAGCATTAAAGTCGGAGACGTAATCGTAGTTAAGGCGGGGGAAATTCTTGCAATTGACGGTAAAATTATAAACGGTAGCGCTAGTTTTGACAGTAAAACCGTCACTGGCGAAAGCAAATATAAAGACTTAGACGTAGGCGATGAAGTATTTGGAGGTTATAAAAACGTTAACGGCGTAGTTCAAATAGAGGCGCTTAAAACGTATGACGAATCAACTCTTTCAAAGATTATGGAAATAGTTGAAAATTCCGCTAAACTTAAATCTAAAAAGGAAAGTTTTATCGAAAAATTTGCTAAATGGTATACTCCACTTGTATTAGTTTTGGCGGTATTATTAGCGTTTGTTCCACCTTTCTTTAGCGCAGTTTATATTGACGGACTTAAAATTTGGGGGCTTAGGGCTATTATGCTTTTATGCGTATCTTGTCCTTGCGCGCTTGTTATTTCAGTACCTCTTACCTATTTTTGCGGTGTAGGCGCGGCTGCGCAAAAGGGCGTGTTAATTAAAAGTACTAACACTCTTGAAAAACTTGCCTCTTGCGATACCGTAGTTTTTGATAAAACGGGAACGCTTACTAAAGGGGAACTTAAAATTACTAAAATTTTATCAACTAAAGATTTTAGCGGTAAACTTTTAAATACAATTAGCCTACTTGAAAAGAATTCTAATCATCCAATAGCAAAAGCAATTAAAAAGGCTTCGGGCGAAGTAAACGGCGAGGTTTATGAATTTAAAGAAATAGCAGGTAAGGGAATTACCGCTACTATCGATGGCAAATATCATATTTTAGGAAACTTTAAGTTCTTGAAAGAAAGCGGTATAGAATTTAAAGAGTGTGAAGAAATAGGCACTAAACTTTACTTAGCGGTTGAAAATAAGTTTGCAGGCTGTATAGTTTTAAACGACGAAATTAGAGATGAGGCGTACGGCGCTATTCGCGAACTTAAAGACTACGGCGTGTATAAAACGGTGATGCTTACGGGCGACAGTAAAGAATATGCAAAAACGATAAGAAAAGAACTTAAAATGTCTACCTCTGTTTCCGAACTTATGCCTGACGGCAAGGTAAAAGAACTTGAAAACATTATTGCAAACAACGGCAAAAAGGCGGTAGCGTTCGTCGGTGACGGCGTTAACGATGCGCCTAGTATTACTAGGGCAGACGTAGGTTTTGCAATGGGTGCGTTAGGTAGTGATTCGGCAATAGAAAGCGCCGATATCGTACTTACTGACGACGATTTGTCTAAAGTTCCGTATACGGTAAGGCTTGCTAAAAGAACGAACTCTATTGCTAAGCAAAACATTATAGTTTCACTAGCGGTTAAAGTAATAATTATGCTTTTAGGCGCGTTTGGTATAACCACAAGTTTATGGCTTGCAATCTCTTCTGACGTCGGTATTATGATACTTGCTGTTCTCAACGCTATAAGAAATAGAATTAATTAATAAAATTTTAGATAAAATATTGAAATTTTTAAATATAAGTGTTATAATATTTTTATTAATAAAAATTTAAAGGTGAAAAATGATTTACTTAAGTGCGTTTGCCGATGAGGCGGCAACAAGTTTAAAAGGTCAAATCGAGGCGCTTAACCGCAACGGTATAAAATACTCTGAAATACGAAGTGTTGATGGGGTTAACGTTTCAAAATTTACGCTTGATACGGCTAAAGAATATCAAAAAGAAATGGCGGATAACGGCGTTGCCGTTTGGTCGATAGGTTCTCCGCTTGGAAAGGTTAGTATCAACGTTGATTTTAACGAGTATGAAGGTACTGTAAGGCACGTTTGTGAACTTGCTAACGTGTTTAATGCTGATAAAATTAGAATGTTCAGTTTCTTTGACGCGTTGGGCGAAAAAAATAAAGTTTTCGACTATCTGGGTAGGATGATAGAAATCGGCAAAGAATACGGCGTTCAAATGTGTCACGAGAACGAAAAGGAAGTTTACGGCGATACTGCTAGTAGGGTTTTAGAGTTGATTGAAAACTGTAAAGGTTTAAAATTTATTTACGACCCCGTTAACTATATTGCAGTAGGAGAAAAAGCGGAAAAAACTTTAGAACTCTTCCACGATAAAACGGAATATTTCCACGTAAAAGATATGATTGCAGATACGGGTGAACACGTTCCTGCAGGTCTTGGAGATGGTAATATTAAAGGGCTTGTTGAAAAGATTAAAGATGATAAGGTTTTAACTTTAGAGCCACACCTTGCAATTTTTAGCGGTTATTCCGATATTGATAACTTTGAAATGAAAAATAAATTTAAATTCAATTCTAACACCGAGGCTTTCGACTTTGCTTGTAAGTCGTTAAAAGGTATTTTAAACGAATGCGGTTATAAAGAAATTAACGGCGGTTTCGCTAAATAATTATAAAATAAAACTATATGAATTATTAAAGGAGTACGTTATGAAAAGCGGTCTTAACATCTATTCTGTAAACAAATTAATTAAAACTGACGAAGGTTATCTTGATACCGTTCAAAAATTAAAAGAAATGGGTTATTCATACCTTCAATTTTCCGGTCGTCCATTCGACGTAGAGCTTATTAATAAAGGTATTGAAGAAACTGGTCTTCCTATTTGCTTAACGCATAATCCACTTGCTAAATTTTTAGAAGAAAGTGATAAACTTATGGAAGATCACGCTAAAATTAATTGTAAAAACATTGGTCTTGGCGCTATGGGGTTACCAACTTATCAAGATGAAAAATTATTTATGGATACTATAGAAAAATTAAACGTTGTTGCAGAAAAATTTGCCAAAAACGGTTTTAAATTTTTCTATCATAACCACCACATAGAATTTATTAAGATGTCTAATGGTCAAACAATGTTTGATTATATGATAGAAAACGCGCCTTACTTTAACTATACGTTAGATACCCATTGGCTACAATACGGCGGTGTTTCCGTTATTGAATACATTAAAAAATTAAGCGGTAAAATTGAATGCGTGCACCTTAAAGACTATGGTGTTTCTTTAAAAACCGATGAAGAAGAACTCAAAAAAGCCCTTAAAACTACCGACCAACTCAACTTCAATATTATGCCTGTCGGTGACGGTAATATGAACTTTAAAGACATTGTTAAGGCTTGCAAAGAAGGCGGTACTGAATGGTTCTTGGTTGAACAAGATAACGCTTGTACTTTTGATGATCCACTTGCACAAGTTAAACGCAGTTGCGATTATATTGCTAAAGAATTATAATTTAATTATATAAAGCCCTCTTTGAGGGCTTTTAATTTTAGTATTGCAATTTAACATGAGTAGTGTTATACTAAATTTATATAAATCTCTAGGGGGAGATGAATATGAAAAATTATATTATTAAAATTTTAAGTGCAATATGCGCTGTAACGTTATGTTTTGGTTTTTTTACAGCATGCGGTGGACAAGAACAACCAGGGCATTCTCACGATTATAGCCTTTTAAAATACGATACCGAAAACCATTGGTACGAATGCTTGTGCGGTGATAAGTCTAATATGGAAAATCACAAGGGCGGTACGGCAACGACTACACAAAAGGCAAAATGCGAAGTTTGCAATCAAGAATACAGCGATTTATTAGAAGAAGGACACGTTCATGAGTATGCAACTTTAAAATATGATGCGGAAAACCATTGGTACGAATGTTTGTGCGGTGATAAGTCTAATATAGAAAATCATAAGGGCGGTACGGCAACGGCTACACAAAAGGCAAAATGCGAAGTTTGCAATCAAGAATACGGGGCTATATTTGTTCCTGAACACACTCACGCATATACCTTGTTAAAATATGACGAAAATTCTCACTGGAAGGAGTGTTTATGTGGGGAAAAACAATCGGTTGAAAACCATAAAGGTGGAAACGCTACTGAAAATCAAAAGGCTAAATGTTCAGTTTGTAATCAAGAATATGGTCAAATTTTAGAGCATTCCCATAATTTTACTGAAACTATTACAAGTAGCACTTATTTAAAAGAAAAGGCTACTTGTACGTCAAAGGCTTTATTTTATTATTCTTGTGAATGCGGTGAAAAGGGCGAAGAGTTTTTTGAATTTGGCGATATAGGAAAACACAATTTAGTAAACGGTAGGTGTACCGCTTGTGAAGAAACCTTTTTTACAACGGATGGCAATTATATTTACTTTGGTAAATATCCGCAAACTATAAAAGATGCTAGCGTTAATATTCTGTCTTCCGAACCTAACGCGAATGGATACTATATTGGTAGTGATAACGAAGAATATGCAAAAGTATCCGCTTATCCTTTTGTTTTAGAAACTAATAAAAAGGTTTTTAAATTTAGTAATGATGAAGATATAGTTAAAGGCAACGTTTATTACTTTAAAGTTGAGCCTATAAAGTGGAGAGTTTTGAAGGTTAATGATAGCAAAGCCTTACTTGTAAGCGACGTGGCAATAGATAGAAACAGGTTTGCTAGCAGTAACAATAACTATAAAAATAGTGAGATAAGGGCATATTTAAACGACGATTTCTTAACTAAAGCATTTGGCGAATTAGAAACGTCTATCGTAAATACCGTAACAGTAGACAATAGCGCAAGCACTACTGCATATTCAGTTAATCCTTGCGCGTGTGAAGATACGCAAGATAAAGTATTCTTGCTTAGTTATAAAGATGTAACAAACTCTTCTTACGGTTTTACAAGTAAAGCAAGTAGAGAAATTTCAACTAGCGACTATATTAGGGCTAAAGGCGTCAACCTTTATCCTTATAATAATATCGGTACGTACAACGCGCATTGGATAACGCGTTCCCCAGAAGATTATTCGGATGGTGTATCTATGGTGCACGCGGACGGTAGCGTTACTTGGATTCACGTATCGGATTACGGCGTAAGTATAGTTCCTGCAATTCAAATTGACGTTGGCGATTTTGAATTAAATATCAGTGGGTCTAACGGCGGTGGTGAAAACAATACCGTATATACAAGAGAAGGCGATTATATCTATATGGGTAGATATCCACAAACGTTAAAAGCGGATGGGGTTACCGTTTCTACAACAAAAAATTCTAACGGATATTATACTGGCAGTGACGGCGCTGAATATTATAGTGCTGTTGGTTTTCCTTATGATACTAGTTACAAATTTACTAATGGTACGCCTATACAAAATTCAGTTATATATTATTTTAAAGTTGAGCCTATAAAATGGAAAATTTTAAAAGAAGAAAGCGGTGTAGCATTCCTTTTAGCGGATTCTATTATTAGCGGATATAAATTTGATTCAAGAACGGCGTGCACCTATTATAATAGTCTAGCGCGCGCTCACGTTACACTTGACTTGTACGATTATGCTTTTAATAGTGAAGAGCAACAAATAATTTTAACAACTAAAGTTGATAATAGTGTAGCGAGTACGGGCTATACGGAAAACCCTAATGCGTGCGAAGATACGGAAGATAAGTTATTCTTACTTAGTTATCTTGAGGCGACGTCTACTGCGTATGGTTTTTCATCTAGTGGCGTTGACGTAGCAAGGCAAAAAATGGCATCCGATTATGCTAGGGTTGTAGGTGTGCCTATAAGTACAAGTAGTGATCTATATGGTTATGGAAATTGGTGGCTTCGCTCAATGTCAAACGCAACTACTTTTGGCGTTCGTCAAGTTTATAGTGCCGGAGGGTTTAACTTTGGTAACTGTTATGACGTTGGCGGTATAGTTCCCGCAATGCGAATTCAATTATAATTAAATCCAATTAAATATATATAATATATTTATAAATTAAAAAAAGGTCTCGTTCGAGACCTTTTTTAATTGATATTAAATTATAACGTTAACAAGTCTACCTTTAATAACGATAACTTTTTTAACAGGTGTATCGCCAATAATTTTAGCAATAGTTTCATTCTCAAGTGATGCCGTTTTAATTTCTTCATCGCTTGCAGATGATGGAACTAAAATTCTTGCTTTAACTTTACTGTTAATTTGAACTGCAAGTTCAATTTCGTCTTTAATTAACGCCTTTTCATCAACGATAGGGAAGTCTTCGTTAAAGATAGATTTTTTGTTTCCTGCAACAGACCAAAGTTCTTCACTAAAGTGTGGAACGAATGGAGCAAGTAATAAAAGTAAATCACTAATACATTCTTTAAGGAAAGTAACGTTTTTAACGCTATCGTCAAGCGTATTGTACTTGTAAAGGGCGGAAACGTATTCCATAAGCCTTGCAATTGCAGTATTGAAAGAGAAAGTGTTTAAATCTCTATCAACGTTTTTAATTGCGTAGTGTCTAGCGTAGTTAAGTTCTTTTTCATCCTTGCCAAACGTTTCAACTTTGTTGTTTTTATAGTCAATTACAGTAGTTACTATCTTTTCAACTCTTTCTAAGAACTTGGCAACCGATTTAATACCACCGTCGTTCCAAGGACCGCCTTCCGTATAAGAGAAACCGAACATCAAATACATTCTAAATATATCAGAGCCGTATTCTTTAACGTAATCGTCAGGGGAAATAACGTTACCGCGAGACTTACTCATTCTATTGCCGTCAGGGCCTAAAATTACGCCTTGGTGAACGAGTGATTTAAAAGGCTCGTCAAAGTTAAGGTAACCCATATCGCGAAGAGCCTTAGTAAAGAATCTTGCGTAAAGAAGGTGCATGCAAGCGTGTTCTGCGCCACCGATATATTTATCTACAGGGAGCATTTTGTTAATAAGGTCTTTATCCCACGCTTGTTTACTGTTTTTAGAATCAGGGTATCTTAAGAAATACCAACTTGAACATACGAAGGTGTCAAGAGTGTCAGGGTCACGCGTTGCTTTGCCACCGCAAGTAGGGCACTTGCAGTTCATAAATTCTTTAGACTTAGCAAGTGGAGATTTTCCGTCGGGCTTAAATTCTACGTTGTAAGGAAGTTTTACAGGTAAATCGCTTTCAGGAACTGGAACAGTACCGCACTTATCGCAATATACGATAGGAATAGGCGCGCCCCAATATCTTTGACGAGATACGAGCCAGTCACGAAGTCTATAGTTAACTTTGAAACCACCGCTACTAGAAATTGATAAATCGCTTAAGATTTTCTTTCTTGCCTCTTCACAAGTAAGACCGTCGTAATTAACGCTGTTTACGATAACGCCGTCTTCAGTATAAGGAAGGTCGTCGTTTACGCCGTTTACGCCTTTAACTACTCTTGTTATAGGTAAACCGTATTTATTTGCAAAGGCGAAGTCACGTTCGTCGTGAGCGGGAACGCCCATAACGCAACCAGTACCGTAAGAATAAAGAACGTAGTCGGAAATCCAAATAGGAACTTTTTTGCCGTTTACAGGGTTAATACAGTAAGCGCCTGTAAATACGCCTGTTTTTTCTCTATCAAGTGAAAGCCTTTCAATTTCTTTCGCTTTAGAAGTAACTTCAACGTAGTCTAAAACAGCCTTTTCTTGTTCCGCTGTCATAAGTTTTTTAACGAGTGGGTGTTCAGGTGCAAGAACTACGTAAGAAACGCCGAATACCGTGTCCGCACGGGTGGTGAATACCTTAAATTCGTCTTCGCCGTTTTCACATTTAAATAAAATTTCGCCACCGATAGATTTACCAATCCAGTTTCTTTGCATTGCCTTTGTTTTTTCCGGCCAATCAAGGTCGTCAAGACATTGTAAAAGTTCTTCGGCGTAGTTTGTGATTTTAAAGAACCATTGAGTTAAGTCTTTTTGAATAACGGTGTTGTGGCATCTTTCACATTCGCCTTGAATAACTTGTTCGTTTGCAAGAACGGTTTGGCAACTTGGACACCAGTTTACAGGTGCTTCTTTTCTATAAGCAAGGCCGTTTTTGTAAAGTTGAAGGAAAATCCATTGCGTCCACTTATAATAATCTGGCATGCAAGTTTTAATTTCGTACGACCAATCGAAAGTAGCGCCCATTTCTTTGAGGGTTTGTTCCATTCTTTCAATGTTTTCAACAGTTGAATCTTGTGGATGAACACCTGTTTTAATTGCGTAGTTTTCAGCAGGTAAACCAAAAGCGTCAAACCCCATTGGTTGGAATACTTCGTAGCCTTTCATTCTTTTGTATCTGGCAAACGTGTCGGACGGACCATAGTTATACCAGTGTCCAACGTGTAATTTAGCGGCTGATGGGTAAGAGAACATTTCAAGACAGTAATACTTCTTGTCGATATTCTTTTTATCGAAAGCGTAAAGTTTGTCTTTCTCCCATTTTTGTTGCCACTTTTTTTCTATTGCCTTATAATCCATATTTGTAAACCTCCGTTTAACAACAAATAATCTTAAATAGTATATCACACTTTATAAATAAAAGAAAACGTTTTTTAATAAAAAGGTAAATTTTTAATAAATTCTTGACAAAAGTTAAAGTGTATAATACACTATTAGTGGCTAAATTCTTAGATTTTAAGTCAAAATATACAAAATAGGTGATTTTATGAAAATTATTACTTTGGATAACGGCATTTTAAAAGTTGAAATTTCTACACTTGGCGCGGAAGTTGTTAACGTTGAAAAAGACGGCGTTAAGAAAATTTGGGACGGCAAGGAAGAAATTTGGAAAGGGCACAGCCCGATATTGTTCCCAATTTGCAGTTGCTTGCTTGACGGTTACTACGAATACAAGGGTAAAAAATACAACTTAAAACCACACGGCTTTGCTAAGAAAATGGAATTTGAAGTGGTAAGCGAAGAAAAGACTTCGGCAACTTTCTTACTTTCACCTAACGATGAAACAAAAGAAGTTTATCCCTTCGAATTTGGCTTTAAAGCCCACTTTAAACTTGAAGATGATAAACTTTGCGTTTACTATATCGTAGAAAACAAGGGTAACGAGCCAATGTACTATAACGTAGGTTGTCACGAAGCGTATATGTTTAATGGCAACATGACTGATTACAGTATTTTATTTGAAGGCGAAGATAAAATTTATAACACTATTTATGGTGACAATGGTTTAGAGCAAGACAAACTTGAAATTGAACTTAAAGACAATAAATTAAATTTATCACTTGATTATTTCGTTGGCGAGTTTACTCATAAAGGCGTTAAGTTTAATAAAGACTCTATCGTAATTGAAAACGTTAAAAATAAAAGGCTTACTTTACTTAAAGGCGAAGAAGTTGAGGCGGAACTCTATTTTGCCGATTTCGATCACCTTGTAATTTGGACTTGCGATAAGGGTTTTATCGCAATAGAGCCTTGGAACGGTCTTCCAGATTTTTCTAACTCTAACCACAAAATTGAAGATAAAAAGAGCATTTCTAAACTTGACGGAAACTCTACTAAAACTTATTATCACTCAATTATTTTTAACTAATATTAAACTTAAATTATTTGCGCTGTAAGATTTTGTCTTATTAGCGCAATTTTTTTATTTTTTTTATTAAATTTACTATAAAATATTGAAATAAAACACAATATATGGTATAATACTACATATTTGTATACAATTTTAGGGGGCATTATTTTGGCTAAAAATAGTTATAGTTCAGAAGATATTCAAATTTTAAAAGAACTTGAAGCGGTTAGGGTAAGGCCGGGTATGTACATCGGCTCGACAGGTCCTAAAGGTCTTCATCATATTTTATGGGAAATTATCGATAACGCGGTTGACGAGGCTGCTAACGGCCACGCTAAAAAGGTCATAGTTTGCTTGTATCCCGACGGTAGCGCATCCGTTGAAGACGATGGTCGCGGTATGCCTGTAGATATTCACCCAGAGGCTGGTATAAGCGGTGTAGAAGTTATATTTACACAACTTCACGCAGGCGGTAAATTTAATAACGATAACTATAGTTATTCGGGCGGTTTGCACGGCGTAGGCGCATCCGTTACCAACGCTTTGTCCGAATGGCTTAAAGTGGAAGTTTACAATAAAACTATTTATTCTATGGAGTTTTCTTCTTACGAAGACAAAGCGCAAAAGAAGATTATTTCCGGCGCTCCTAAAGCCCCTTTAAAAAACACGGGAATAAAGACGATAAAACACGGTACTATGGTTAGGTTTAAGCCTGACGCTAGGGTGTTTGAAACTACTACGTTTAACGCTGATACTATCGAGGTTAGGCTTAGGGAAACTTCCTTTTTAAATAAAGGCGTTGAACTTGTATTTAAAGATTTAAGGGAAAACGACAAATCCGAAGGTATAGTATTTAAATCGGAAGGCGGTATCAAAGACTACGTTAGTTATATAAATAAAGGTAAAAATATTTTATATCCAGATCCACTTTATTTTTCGGCGGTTAAAGACGATATTATAATAGAGGCGTCATTTCAACATACCGACGGGTATTCGGAAAACGTATTCTCTTTCGTTAACAATATTCCAACTATTGACGGCGGAACGCACGACGTTGGCTTTAAATCGGGCTTAACTAAGTTTTTGAACGATTTTGCAAAAGAAAATTTAACTGGTAAAAATAAAGGTACTAATTTTAACGGTGAAGATTTCCGTGTGGGTATAACTGCCGTTATTGCAGTAAAAGTTAAAAACGCTCAATTTGAAGGTCAAACTAAAGGTAAACTCGGCAACGTTGAAGTAAGACCGGCAGTTGAATCTGCAACTATTGACGGGTTAAACGTAATAGCGTCAAATAAAAAACAAGCAAAGGTTTTCGATGCTATTATGGAAAAGGCTATTAGCGCCGCAAAAGAAAGGGAAGACGTTAGAAAAACTAAAGAACTTAACCGCGCTAAATCGGGTGCGGACTCAACTAGACTTCTTGGCAAACTTGCAAACTGTTCTAGTCGTGACGCTAAACTCAACGAAATATTTATAGTAGAAGGCGACTCTGCGGGTGGTAGCGCAAAAGAAGGTCGTGATAGAAAGCATCAAGCAATTTTACCACTTCGTGGTAAACCTATTAACGCCGAGAAGAAATCGCTTATCGAAGTACTTCAAAATGAAGAGTTTAAAACTATTATTTCCGCACTTGGTACGGGTATTGGTAAAGACTTTGATATAACTTCGCTTAAGTTTGATAAAGTTATAATTTTATCCGATGCCGACCAAGACGGTTATCATATTAGAAGTATACTTTTAACATTCTTCTTTAGGTATATGAAACAACTCATTATAGACGGCCACGTTTACGTTGGTATGCCACCACTTTATAAGGTTTATAAAAAAGATATTATTGAATATGCTTACGATGAAGAAGAAAGGGAAAAAGCGCAACAAAAAGTTGGCCGTGGTTATATGGTACAACGCTATAAAGGTTTAGGCGAAATGAGCGCTATTCAACTTTGGGATACTACTTTAAACCCTGAAACTCGTATGCTTATGAAAGTTACGATTGACGAGGCGGCAGAGGCGGAAAGGCTTATTACAATTTTAATGGGTAGTGACGCTGAAGAAAGAAAAAAATATATAGAAAAACACGCAAACTTTAATAAAGTTGACGATTTTGAAATAAAAGTAAAGGATTAAGGATATGGAAATAGAAAAGAAAGAAAATATAATTTCAAATAACATAGAAAGTATTCTTCATAATTCTATGATGCCGTATTCGGAATACATCTTACTTGAAAGGGCTCTTCCTAGGGTAGAAGACGGATTGAAACCCGTTCAAAGAAGAATACTTTACGCAATGCACGACCTTGGCTTAACTCCCGACAAACCGCATAAAAAGAGCGCGAGGGTTGTCGGTGAATGCTTAGCAAAATACCATCCGCACGGCGATACTTCCGTTTACGATGCGATGGTAAGGCTTGCTCAACCGTTCAATATGAGAATGCCTTTAGTTGACGGTCAAGGTAACTTCGGCTCGGTCGATGGCGACGGCGCTGCCGCAATGCGTTATACCGAGGCAAAATTAAAACCACTTGCCCTTGAAATGCTTGCCGACCTTGAAAAAAATACGGTAGATTGGGATAACAACTTCGACGATTCTTTAGAAGAACCTAAAACCTTACCAAGCCGTTATCCAAACTTACTTGTAAACGGCGCAATGGGTATTGCTATAGGTTACGCTACTAATATCCCACCACATAATTTGGTAGAAGTTATTAACGGCGCAATAGCGTATATTGATAATCCGCGCATTAAACTTGCCGAAATGATGAAAATCGTGAAAGGTCCAGACTTTCCAACGGGTGGATACTTAATTGCGGGAGATGAACTTGAAAGGGCTTACGAAACGGGTAAAGGCAAGATATTAATCCGTTCTAAAGTAAACGTAGAAAAAGATAATTCGGGCAAGCAAAATATAGTAGTTACCGAAATTCCTTACCAAGTAAATAAAGCCGAATTAATCAAGAAAATCGGCGAACTTATGGATACTAGAAAGGATGAGTTCGGCGGTATTCAAGACGTCGTTGACGAGTCGGATAGACACGGTATGCGCATAGTTATTAAACTTAGAAAAGACGTTGACGCGTCCGACGTTTTATCTTTACTTTATAAAAAAACTAACCTTCAAGTATCGTACGGTATAAATATGATGATGATTGCGGACGGAAAGCCTCAACTTTTAGGCTTGCTTTCCATTTTCAATTATTATACCGAATACCAAAAACAAGTAGTACTTAGAAGAACAAAGTTTGATTTAGCAAAGGCAAAACTTCGCCACGAAATAGTTTCGGGCTTAATTATTGCCGTAACTAATATTGATAAAGTAATTAAAATTATCAAAAACTCTCCAGACACGCCTACTGCAAGGCAAAATTTAAGGAAAGAGTTTAATTTGAGTGAAGTTCAAGCGCAAGCGATTTTAGATTTAAAACTCGCTAGACTCACTAAACTTGAAATAGAAAATTTAAAAGACGAACTTAAACAACTTGAAGAGCTTATCAAAGAATTAACGCATATTATCGAAAGTAAAAAGCGTTTAGCGGAAGTCGTTAAACAAGAACTTTCCGACGTTAAAAGAAGGTATAAAGACGATAGAAGAACGGTAATTTTAAAGAGTGAAGAAGAAGTTGCCGTAGAGCGTTTCGATGATGAAAAACCTATCGTTAATTACGTTTTAGGTTATAGTGGAAAAGGTTTAGTTAGAAAAGTTAAACTTATGTCTTACTCTAGAAGTAAGGTTGATAAGCCAACTCCAAGCGAAATCTTCAACTTTGAAGTTAGCGCAACGTCGAACGACGCCGTTTACGCATTTACCGACAAGGGTAATTTATATCGAATTATTATGGACAACGTTCCAGAGGCTAGGGGCGCAGGTCAAGGTGGTGTTGCTTTCGACACCTTGTTTAAAGAGGCTGTTAAAGGCGAAACTCCGCTTGCTTTCTATAATTTTGGCGACGTTCAACCTAAAGGTCAAGTTATCGTATTTACTAAATACGGCACTGTTAAAAAACTTGATTGGGAAGATTTACAATTCTCTAGATCTAGTTGTTCTTATATCAAACTTAAAGAGGGCGATAGCGTTCTTTCAGTTGAAACTGACGTTGAAGGTAAAGACTTGTTCTACGTAACAAGTAAGGGTATGTGCTTGCGTACCGTTAAATCAGTTCCCGTTTACGGTAAAACTGCTAGTGGTGTTAGAGCAATTACTCTTAACGATGACGATTTTGTAGTTTTAGCAACTCAGGTAGACGACGATACTAAAACGGAAGTTGTAGCGGTATCAAGTTTTGGTACTTTCGTAAGGAAATATACTGGGCTTGTTAAAAAGATTGCTAAAAGTGGCAAGGGTGTAAAACTCATAGACCTTGGCGATAAAAAATTAAACGAATGCGTAGTGTTTGCAACTTGCGTTAAAGATAGCGATAATGGATTACTTACTATCGTAGATAGAATGGGTATGGTGTTACACGCTAACTTGTCAGACGTTAAGCCTAACACGAAGGCGGGTAAAGGTGCAAGCATTGCTAAACTTGGCGTAATGCAACCTCAATCCGTCTACTTTGTCAGGCAATAGCGGGGCGGAACAATTAAATATTACAGTTTCCGTACCCGTTAAAGAAACTAAAATCAGCGGGGAGGAAACCCCCGTTGAAACGACGCTTGAATTAGATGTTAATCGTGAAGAAACTTCTATAATTGAAAGTGAAGACGCTTTAGGGATTGTTGAAGTAAAACCTAACGAAGTAGAAGTGGAAACTTCTTTAGAAAATAAAGAAACTACTATTAGTGAAAGCGAAGAAATTGTAGAAGAAATCGTTGAAGAAGTTGACGAAACTGCCGACGTTATTATCGTAGATAATAAAAAAGAGTTTGTAGAGGTGGTATCTGAAGATATTCAAGAAAAGGTTGAAGAAGATACTTTTATACCTAATGAAGAGACCGCTATAATTTCAACTGAAATAGAAGTTGATATTTCTGAAGTTGTCGACGGCTTTGAAGAGGCTAGAAGTGTTTTAAAAGAGATTTACGTTAAAGCCTTAAATGAAACCTTTAAACCGTCTTTAAACGATGCTACGGTTGATTTGCTTGCCTACGTCGGCGCTAGAGCGGAAAGTTACGGCAAGAGCGAAGATTTCAAAAAGGCGTTTGGCGTAGATACTTCAAGGTTTTCCGACAGGTATCGTCATAACGATTATTTACCTATTGCGTTTAAAATTTCCGTTTGGGCGGATAAGAATAAAAACCTTGATAAAACGGTTGAACTTTTAAACGGTATTTTACAAGCGTTATTTGCATTTAATATAGGTAAAAACGAAGTAGAAACGGTAGAAGTTGTTAAAACTTCAATCGCTGGTGTTATAAAATATTTAGAAAGTGCTGGAATAAATTCAGGATTTTAGTCAAAAACGATAGACAATTACGCTACGATGTGTTAATATATTGTAGCGTAGTTAATGCTTCTATGGCTCAGTAGGTAGAGCGCATCCATGGTAAGGATGAGGTCGCCGGTCCGATTCCGGCTAGAAGCTCCATTTGTTGCAACCTAACTTGTTAGGTTGCAATTATTTTTCTGGGTGTGGCGCAGTTTGGTAGCGCGCTTGAATGGGGTTCAAGAGGCCGGAAGTTCAAATCTTCTCACTCAGACCACGTCAGAACAAGACTAAATTAGCAAAAGCCACCTAAGCGGTGGCTTTTTGCTTTAAAGTCTGTTCTTCCTTTTTCGCAAAAATCTTTTACGTGGTAAAATCTTTTCGCGAAGTGTTTTTAAATTATAATACAAGAAGCTAGCGCTTTGTTTACAAGAAGCGATAACTTCGCCGTATTTCAATCTTGAAGTACGATTGCTTTAGCAAGCGTAGTAAAACGTTAGTTTTACAAATATTTTGCTTTTGCAAAATATTTAACTGCTTATAGATTACTTTTCGTAAACTTCGCGTTTTAAAATGCAAATTTCAGGAATTTGTCTATAATCTTCATTGTAATCTAAACCGTAGCCTACAACGAATTCGTCAGGAATAACAAAGCCTACGTAATCGGCAGATAAGTCAACCTTTCTTCTTTCAGGTTTGTCAAGAAGGGTACAAATTTTAACAGAAGTTGGATTTCTTTGTTCAAGTAAGCGCTTAAGGTATGAAAGGGTGTTACCACTGTCAATAATATCTTCAACGATAATAACGTCTTTCCCTTCGATTGGTACGTTAAGGTCTTTAATAAGTTTAACTTCGCCTGAAGATTTAGTGCCCGCGCCGTAACTAGATACCGCCATAAATTCCATTTGGCAAGGAATAGATAAATATCTAAGTAGGTCGGTAGTGAAGAAGACGCTACCTTTTAAAATACATACGAAAAAAGGGTTTTTGCCAGCGTAATCATCGCTAATTTGCTTTGCAAGTTCTTTAACCCTTGATTGTAATTTTTCTTCGCTTATAAGTACCTTTTCAAAGTTATTATACATTTGATTTCTCCAAAAATTTTATAAAACAAAAAGACCGCTTATTTCTAAACGGCCTAGTGTTTTTTAAACTCTTTCTACTTTATTGCTTTTAAGGCAACGAGCGCATACATATTCAGAACTAATTACACCGTCGCTAATAACTCTTACCTTTTGAACGTTAGCGTTATATAAGCGAGGAGTTTTACGGTTACTGTGGCTTACTAAATTGCCTGATAATTTACCTTTACCGCAAACACTGCAAACTTTTGACATAATTGCACCTCCGATTTCTATGTTAACTAAAATAGCATAGATACTATAACAAAATTTTTAAAAAAAAGCAACAATTTTAACGCAATTTAGCAAATTTATTTGTAAAAGTTTAAAAAAATATTTAAATTATCAAAATAAACTTGATTTATTTGTAAAATTATAGTAGAATAACATTATTAAAAGGAGAGGTTTATGGCAGTAAAGACTAGCAATGCATGTGGAAAAATATCTATATCTGATGAAGCAATCGCAAAAGTTACTTCATTCGCTTCGCTTGAGTGTTACGGTATTGTAGAAATGGTTTCACGTAAATTTTCCGAAAGTCTCTCTCAATTTTTCGGTGTGGATAAAGGCGCAAAGGGCGTTAAAGTCACAACAAGTGGCGACCGCATCTTTATTGACGTTTATGTGGTAATTAAATTCGGCGTATCAATATCGGCAGTTGCTGATTCGCTTAAAGACGCAATTAAATATAAAGTAGAAAAGTTTACCGGCATGGTAGTAGATACGGTTAACGTTAATATCACAGGTGTCAAACTTTAATTATTTGGAGTTTATTGAATGAAAACGATTAATGGTGCTATGTTTGCCAAAATGGTAAGCAACGCTTCTAGATTATTAGATATTAATAGAGATAAAATTGACTCGCTTAACGTATTCCCAGTACCTGATGGAGACACAGGTACGAATATGTCGCTTACAATGAAGTCGGCAATAAGGGAAATTAAGCAATGCAAAACCAACAAACTTAGTGACGTTGC
Organism: Clostridia bacterium; assembly: GCA_017504165.1. Lineage (GTDB taxonomy): Bacteria > Bacillota > Clostridia > Christensenellales > Borkfalkiaceae > HGM11412. The sequence goes on from JAFVRR010000011.1 coordinate 167,212, forward strand.
GGAAAACGTAATGCGTGGCGCTTTAAAAGGCGCTAGGGGTAACAGTGGTGTTATCACTTCACAAGTACTTCGCGGTATGTGTACTATTTTTAAAGAAGTACAAGAGGCTGATGCAAAGATTTTTGCAAAAGCATTAAAAAATGCAACGGACGTTGCTTATAGCGCGGTAACAAACCCTAAAGAAGGTACGATGCTTACCGTTTCGCGTATGATTTCTGAATGCGCGGTTGCTTCTAAATCTAAAACTATTGAAGAATTATTTGATGAAATTTTAGTTCGTGGTGAAGAAGCGTTAAACTTAACCCCAGAACTTCTTCCCGTACTTAAAAAAGCGGGCGTAGTTGACTCTGGTGGTATGGGTCTTCTTACTATATATAAAGGTATGTATAAAGCCATCATTGGCGAAGAAATTGAAGAAGGCGAGCCTGAAGTAGAAGTTAAAGGAGACGAAGTAACCCTTGAACATGCTGACGTTTTAAACTTAGGCACTATTGAATTTGGTTACTGTACTGAATTTTTCATTACTAATTTAAAAAGAAAGACTACGCTTGCCGATATCGATAGATTTAGAGAATATCTTATGACTATCGGTGACTGTGTTATAGTTATTGGCGACCTTGAATTTGTTAAGGTACACGTTCACACCAATAACCCTGGCCGTGCATTATCTCACGCGTTAGAACTTGGTGAAATCGATAAAGTAAAAATCGAAAACATGCTTGAACAAAACCGTGAACTTATTAAAAAGTACAATGCCGAAAAGAAGAAACTTGGCATGCTTTCAATTTGTTCTGGTGAAGGTTTTGAAGCAATATTTAAAGATATTAATGTTGACCAAGTTATTGAAGGCGGTCAAACGATGAACCCAAGCGCTTCAGATATTGCCGATGCCGCTTGTAAGATTAATGCGGAAAATATCTTTATTTTCCCTAACAATAAAAATATTATTCTTGCCGCTGAACAATCTAAGCAATTAATTGAAGGCAAAAAGATTCACGTTATACCTACAAGAACTATTCCTGAAGGTATTGCCGCAGCGCTTGCGTTTAACCCTGAAGAAGATGCAGACGTTAATAAGATTAATATGCTCCACGCTATTGATAACGTTGTTTCTGGTCAAGTTACTTACGCGGTTAGAACAACCAAAATTAACGATTTTAACTTGAAAAAAGGCGATATTATTGGTCTTGATGATAAACGTATTTTGGCTAAAGGCGAAAACATTTTAGAATGTACCGTTTCTCTTATTGACGTGCTTAAAGAAAGTATGCATTCATCAATTAACCTTTATTACGGTTATGATATGGGCGAAGATGAAGCGGAAGTTGTTCGTCAAGCAGTTCAAGATAAGTATCCTGAATGTGACGTTGAGCTTTTCAACGGCGGTCAAGCGGTTTACTATTTCGTAATATCGTTAGAATAAATTTATTAAAGAGAAGCCTTTCGGTTTCTCTTTTCATTTATTATGGAACTAAACAATATAAAGTATTTAAGCACTAAAAGAGTTGCTGAACTTAATAAAATGGGAATAAAGGACTGTGAAGGGTTAATTAAAAACTTTCCACGGTCTTATCTTGATTTGAGAAAAACTACCGACCTTATATCCTGTTATCATAACGACGTTGTTTTAACTCTTGCTAAAGTTGAAACTGCGCCACAAGTATTTAATAGCGGTAGGCTTAAATACGTTAAGGTGTACTGTTCGCAATCCACGAACACTTTTTCTATCGTTTGGTTTAATCAACCTTACGTAGCAAATAAAATCGTTGCAGGTAAAGAGTATTATTTTTATGGAAGAATTTCTAATAAGATGGGGCTTGTTTCTATGACCAACCCCGTCTTTGAAGAAGTTGAAAACAATTCTAAACTAAAAGGAATAGTTCCAGTTTATTCTATTAAAGGCAGTTTGACGCAAAGTCTAATTAGGTATTCTGCAACTTCAGCGGTTAAATTATTGGACGTTGAAAGTTCAATACCATTTAATCTTCAAAACAAGTACTCTTTAATGCCACTTAAAAAGGCATATTATGAAGTTCATAATCCAACTAGTGAATTAAATTTGAAAAATGCTTCAGAGAGAATTGCTCTTGAAGAATATTTTAAATTAATAACGGCGTTTAAAGTAATAAAAGGCGATAAAAAGACTGCTAGACACTCAAAATATTCGATAACGTCGAAAGAAATTGTTGAGTTTTCTACAAGGTTTGGGTTTGAGTTTACGTCTGGTCAAAAGCAAGCGGTAAACGATTTATATACCGATTTAACTTCGCCACACCTTATGAATAGGCTTATTCAAGGCGACGTTGGTAGTGGTAAAACCGCCGTGGCGCTTTGCGCTATATTTATGGCGGTAAAATCAGGTAATCAGGTTGCATTTTTAGCGCCAACTGAAGTATTAGCAAAGCAAAACTATAACTTGGTTAAAAAATATTTAAAAGAGTTTAACTCTAAATTTTTATCCGGTAGTTTAACAGCAAAAGAGAAAAAACTAATAAAAGAAGAAATAAAGTCGGGCGAAGTAAAAATCGTTGTTGGTACTCACGCTATAATTCAAGACGACGTTGAATTTAAAAACTTATCATTGTGCGTGTGTGATGAACAACAACGCTTTGGCGTTGCCCAAAGAAGCGCGCTTTCGGATAAGGGAGCGTCTGTCGATATGCTCGTTATGAGTGCTACACCTATACCTAGAACTCTATCTTTAATTTTTTATGGAGACCTTGACATTTCAACAATTTTAGATAAGCCTATAAATCGTGCGGAAATTACCACGGGCATCGTTCCTGAAAGAAAGTACCACGATATGCTAGAGTTTGTCGATAAAGAAGTTCAAAAGGGTAATCAAGCGTATTTTATTTGTCCTAAAATTGATGGGGACGATGAAGGCGCTTTAATTAGTGTTAAGGAATTATATGAGGAACTTTCTACTATTTATCCGCATTTGTCAATCGGTTTACTTCACGGCAAACTTAAAGACAGCGAAAAAGAAAGAGTAATGACTGATTTTAAAGATAAAAAATATGATATTTTAGTTTCCACAACGGTAATTGAAGTTGGTGTAGACGTTCCTAATGCAACCGTAATGGTTATTTATAATGCGGAAAGATTTGGGCTTTCACAACTTCATCAGTTGCGTGGTCGTGTTGGTAGGTCTGATAAAAAGAGTTATTGTTTTTTACTTAGTGGCAAAGAAACCGATACTTCTAAAGAAAGATTAAACGCCGTTAAAAATTGTTCAGACGGTTTTAAAATTAGCGAAATTGACTACGATATTAGGGGTGGTGGCGATTTTATCGGCGAAAGACAATCGGGTAGATTTTTAACTGAACTCGGCGCGTTAAAATATCCGTCATCCGTCATCTTTTTTGCTAAAACTCTTAGTGAAGAGGCGTTTAATGATGAAAACAACGTTAAATCTTTAAAGAATTGCGCGATAAGTATGTATGAAAAACTTAAAAACGTAACTTTAAATTAAATTTTTTTTAAAATGTGCGTTAAAATGCTTGCATTTAGCAAAAATATTTGTTATATTATATAGGCACTTAGCGTGCTGATGGGAGTTTAGCTCAGTTGGGAGAGCATCTGCCTTACAAGCAGAGGGTCACAGGTTCGAGCCCTGTAACTCCCACCAAACGGTTGGCAATCGTTAGGGCTTTTCTGAAGAAATAGTAAGGGGAGTTTTAAGTGCCATCTATGCGGGAGTAGCTCAGTGGTAGAGCACTGCCTTGCCAAGGCAGGTGTCGCGAGTCCGAGTCTCGTTTCCCGCTCCACTACAAAAGGTTTACTTCGGTAAACCTTTTTTGATTATTGCGGATGTAGTTCATTGGTAGAATGCGAGCTTCCCAAGCTTGAGAGGCGGGTCCGATTCCCGTCATCCGCTCCAATATAAAACAGCGTAGTTTTTCTACGCTGTTTTTTATTGGACTTGACCCACAAATCGGAGCCTTTGGTTCGGAAATTTTGCTTTAGCAAATTTTTTTGCCGAGGGGTTCCCCTTTAGGGGTTTCGGCAAATTCCCGTCTTGTTATACTTTACAATAGGTTTTAAGCAAGTAGTTTTTCTACGCCGTTTTTTATTGGACTTGACTCACAAATCGGAGCCTTTGGTTCGGAAATTTTACTATATAAAATTATCTTGTAATTAACTAAAATGTATGTTATACTAAAAATATTATTTGGGTATGATTATGAGAAAAAGAATTTTTATAAAAATTTTAATATTGATATTTTCATCTATGCTTGCATTAGGTGCTTTTTCCGCTTGCTATAACGAAAAGGGTGAAAATGCGCATACACATAAATTTTCTTCAACGTATTTTTATAATGATGACTATCATTGGCATAAATGTGATTGCAAAGAGATTACTGAAAAACTTCCTCATAATATAGTAGATGGCAAATGTATTTGTGGGTATAAACAATACGAGCATCGTTGTTTGTTTTTAAATTACGTTTATAATAACGATGCCACGTGTGAGCAAGACGGTACAGAAACGGCTATTTGCGAAAACGGTTGCTCGCTTACCGATACAAGGGTTAAATTAAATAGTGTTGTAAATCATGACTATGGCGAGTGGCAACCTAATTACGACGGAACACATATTAAAGTTTGCTATTATAATGAAGAACATGTAATATATGAACAATGCTACGGCGGTGAGGCTACGGAAACTGAACGCGCCGTTTGTGAAGTTTGTGGTGAAAAGTATGGCGCAACGCTTGGTCACGTTCATGATTATTCAGAGCAAGTTGTTGCCGATAGGTATTTATATTCTAACGCTACTTGTGAAAGCGCGTCAAAGTATTACTATTCTTGCGTATGTAAACAACGTGGAAGTGAGACGTTTGAAGTAGGGAAACCTTTAGGTCACGATTATTCTATATTCGTACCATACGATGAAACAAGGCACAAAAGCGTATGCGTTAATGACAATAGTCATTACGTTTTAGAAAATTGCGTTGGCGGTACGGCAACTCAAACAAGCTTGCCGATATGTGATTTGTGTAATCAGGGTTATTTGAGTGACGTGTCTACTGGTATTTATATCGGTGATTTTAGTATTTTAGATTACGTTATTGCAGTTGATGATGATAATCAAATATTATACCAAGGCGCACTAAATTTACAGTCCACAATCTCTTCAATTGTTGGCTATAATTTAGATATTGTAAAAAGTGGATACGAAAGAACAATTTTATTAAAACAAGTATCAAAAAACGAAACTGCTGAAGAAGGCTTTAAAATTTTCGTTAAAGATAACGATTTAATAATAGAATGCGCGTATATGAATATGTTTGATATAGCGCTTGACAGTTTTTGTGCCGATTTGCAATATAATAGAGGTAAAGCAATTTACTTTTACGACGGGTATGAAGAAACCATTGAAATTAGTAAAGTTTATTATAGTGAATTTGGCGTAGTCGGTGATGGTGTTACAAACGATTTCTACGCGATGAAAGAAGCGCACGATTACGCTAATATTAGCGGGCAAATTGTTTGTGGGGAACAGGGAAAAACTTACCTTATATCTAATACGGTAGATGAAAATAACGTTGCTCAGACAATAACTATTAAAACGGACGTGGATTGGTGTGACGCTAAAATTGTTATAGACGATAGATATTTTACTCCGTCTAGCCCTGAAATTACCGAAAGCGTATTCACTATTGCTAACGATTACGATAGAACGGCGATAACGAATTCCACCAAAACTACTATAAGTCAATTTATTCCAACTAAAAAAATTACTAATACTACAACGGGATTTAAAAATTTACTTGGTTATAGCGCGCTTATCCACGTATATAACAGCAATAGAATGATGTTTAACCGTTACGGCTATAATAATGGTGGTTCACAAAATGAAATTTTCTATATTGATGAAAATGCAAAAATCGTAGATTCTAGCCTACTTTTTGAGTTTGATGATATTACTAGTATTTTAGTATATCGGGCAGATAACCCTGAAATAACGGTAAAAAATGCAACCATAGAAACCCTTGCTTGCCTATATAATCTAGGCACGGGCAGTAACGTTTATATAAGCCGTGGTATAACTCTTTCAAGACCTAACGCCATACTTAAAAACTTAAAACACGTTGTAACTGGTGAAATACCAAAAGGTACTATAGTTGACGGTGTTCCTTTTAACGGAATGAGCAACTCATATTTAAAGGTGTTAAACACGCATAACGTATTAATTGAAGATTGTGTATTTCAAGGTAGAACGTATTATTTAGCAGGTACTTACGATATAGCGCCAACTAATTCGCATAAAGTTTTATTTAAAAATTGCACTCAAACAAACTTTTTTGAACGCAAAGCAAACGGTGAAGAGTCTAATAGGGCTAATTTTAGTAAGCAATGGGGAATAATTGGTTCTAATCGCTGTAAACATTTAGATTTAGTTGGTTGTAGGCTTTCTAGATACGATGCCCACGCTGGTGTGACAGACGGAAAGATTATCAACTCGGAAGTAGGGCAAATTTCCGTTGTTGGTGGCGGTGATTTACTTATAGAAAATACTAAAATTTACGCTTATCGTGAACGAATTTTAGTTTTACGTAAAGACTACGGCGCTTTTTGGAATGGCACTATTACGCTAAAAGATTGTCACGTTATCAATGCTAAACTTGACGATGGCAAATACCGTCAACAAATAATATCAATTGTCGATGCTGATACGGTTAACCATAACTTTGGTTTTGAAACACAATTTCCTAATCTTGTTATAGATAATTTAAAGATAGATAAGGCGGCAAAATACGTACGCGTATGCAATTCACCACGCGCTATGAATGACCCTTCAGTTACTAAACTTGGAGTAAAAGATTTAGACGGTAATCCGAATTTGTACGCATATTATCCACCGCAATATATTAAGATTTATAATAATAACGATAAGCCATATCAGGTTTTAGTACCTACAAATAACGGATTTTTTAGTAAAACTGAAACACAAAACGTAGTAAAGAATCAAATTTAATAATTTTTTAATAATTAAAATTCCGCAATTTTACGTTGCGGAATTTCTTTTTTGTTGCCAACGTCGTTTTTAACATTTGTTTAGTCGTTTTATTTGATTGACTTTATCTTTTAATAATAGTAATATATAATATATTAGTATGCATTATTGTAACTTAAGGTAGGAGTTTGCAATGAGAAAAAGTTTAATTAAGTTTTTAATATGTGTTTTAACTTTATGTGGTTTTTGCGGGATTTTAGGTATTAATACTGTAAAGGCTCATACTTTGCCTGGCGAAATCGGCGGTGTTTTTGAACTTACTGGCGCAAGCGTAAGAAATTCGACAAGTGAAGAAGATTTATCGGGTATTCGTTTTACAACTAATTTGTCGCAAAAGGCGTATAAAGATATCTTGACTTTTGCTAATGGTAAAACGGTTTTATTCGGGACGGAAATAGTTCCTGCTAATAATGAAAAAGCAGAGCCCGTTTCTATTCAGTATTTATCAACAGATCCAAAGTCAGGGGAAAGTAAGCCTAAGTTTAAAACTAGCGATAATAATGAAGTTATAGAATATCATGCGTCTATGACTTATAATTTAGACGACTTTACTAATGACATTGAAAATAAATTATTAGTTCAAGGCAAACTTACAAAGGGCGAAGAGAATTATAATATTAAACTTGAAAATTACGTTTTAGAATATTTAAAGCAAGCGTACGGTATGCAATTAAAGGCGACTAGTTACTTTGAAATTGAATATCAAAGATATTACACGGGCAGTATCGTTCGTTCAATGTCAATGCTTGCAAACTACTACGATAAAACTCCTGAATATCAAAAGGAATTAACTCAATACTTCTACGATAAAGGCTATTTTACAAACGGAGAACCTAAAACTGGTTACATATTACAAGATGGTAGTATTACCGTAGATGGTTTTGATATGGAAAGCGTAGTTGCTTTTTCTCAAGGTTACGATGCTCTAGAATTCGTAAAGGAAAATACTTTATTTAACGTGAAGGTAAATCTTCCTAATCTTAATGAAAGCATAACTGTATACGCTTTTGATGAAGACAATAAAGTTACTACCTTAACTTTACAATACGTTAATGATTTACCGCTTGATATTACTATTGGCAATAACAATATCGCAACGTATAAAATCGCAGTTGACGAAAATAATGAAGAAACTTACCAAGGCGCGTTAGAATTACAGTCTTTAATTAGCAAAAAAATTGGCAAAAACCTTGAAATCGTTGGATTGGGTACTACTGAAAACGTAATTGCCATTAAACAAGTTAATAAAAATGAGACTGCTGAAGAAGGCTTTAAAGCGTTCGTTACAAACAACAATTTAACTATTGAATGTGCGTATATGAATAAGTTTGATATTGCATTTGAAACTTTCTGCGCTAGCGTGTTTGATAGGGAAGATGCAGTCGTTTTAGAAGACGGATATATTGAAACTGTCGAAATTAGCAAAGTTTATTATAGCGACTTCGGCGTTATTGGCGACGGTGTTACTAACGACTTCTATGCAATGAAAGAAGCGCACGACTTTGCAAATATTAGCGGTCAAACGGTATACGGTGAAGGTGGTAAAACTTATTATATTAAAGACACTTTAGATGAAAGTGGTAACGTACAAGTAATTACCATTAAAACTAACGTTGACTGGTGTAATGCTAAAATTGTTATTGATGATACTTGGCTTACTCCTGATACTAATCAAAAGAATAGCCCAATATTTGAAATTGCTAACGACTATAAAGAATTTGCAATTACCGATAAAACTGCTATAAAAATTTCTGATATTGTACCTAATAAAAAAATACCAAAAGACACAACTTCGTTAAATAACCCATATGGTTATCCGCTTTTATTACATATATATAATGGCGATAGAAAGATGTTCTTAAGATATGGAAATCCAGGTGGTGGTTCACAAAATGAAATCTTCTACGTTGACGCAAACGGCAATTTAGTAGATACAACGATTTTATTCGACTTTGATAACGTAACTAGTATAAAAGTGTATAGGGCAGATACTCCGTCAGTTACAGTAAAGAATGCGGTTATTCAATCAAAAGCGTCGCAATACAATCTTGGCTCTAAATCTAATACGGGTGTTTCGCGTGGTATAAAAGTTACTAGACCAAATACGGTTGTTAGAAATTTAGAACACGTAATAACTGATGAAATTCCTAAAGGTACAGTAGTTGACGGCGTGCCATACTATGGTATGAGTGTAAGTTATTTTAGTATTTCTAATGCTTATAACGTGTTAGTTGAAGATTGTGTATTCCAATCTCACGTATACTATAAGTCGGGTACTTATGATATCGGTCCTGGACAATCTCATACTGTCATTTTCAAAAACTGTACGCAATCAAACTTCTTTGAACTTAAAGCAGACGGTACTTTATCTAACCGTTGTGATACTGGTACGCATTGGGGCATTATGGGCTCTAACGGATGTAAGAATTTAGTATACGACGGTTGTACTTTATCTAGATTTGACGCGCACGCAGGTCTTGTAGATGGTAAGATAATAAACTCTAAAGTAGGTAAAATTTCTGTTACAGGCGGTGGTGAATTACTTATTGAAAATACCGAAATTTACGCATACTCTCACTACGTAATGGTTTTAAGGGCAGACTACGGTGCGTTCTGGAACGGTACTATTAAAATTAAAGATTCTCACGTTGTTAACGCTAAACTTGACGATGGTAAGTATCGTCAACAAATGACGCTTATTTGCGATGCGGATACGGTTAACCATAACTTTGGTTACGAATGTCAATTCCCTAACTTTATTATTGATAACCTTAAGATGGATAAGTATGCGGCAAGCGTTGCTATTTCATATTCTAACCGTGCTTTAACCGACCCGTCGATTTTCACGTTAGGAGCGCTTGACCTTAACTTAAAACCTAATGAATACGTTTATAATCCACCTAAGTTTATTACGGTAATAAATAACGACGCTAACAAGTATAAGATTTTCGTTCCGTCAAATAACGACTTCTTTACAAAAGCAACTCTTACAGGTGTAGACGTAAAACAAACCGACACTAAAGTTACGCAAAAGGCTGAAGGCGACAATACAGGTTTTGACCTTAGTTGGCTCGTCGGCGCTACAATATAATAAATATAAAATTCCCACAACGTAAAGTTGTGGGAATTATTTTTCGTTTAATTATTTTTCAATTTTTTCTACTAACGCTTTTGCAGATTTAAATGCATACTCGTGAAAAGCGAAAAAGGCGTCGATACCATATTTTAAGGCTCTATTTGCATTTAATTCCATACTAAACGCGCCGTCGTAGTTTGTTTCTTTAAGCGCTAAAGCAAAGTCGTCCCAATCGATACTGCCAATTCCGATAGGAGTATGATCATCGGTAATGCCAAAGTTATCGTTAACGTGTAGTACTTTTAGTCGATTACCAAGTAGTCTTACGGCCTCTGCTGGGCTATAACTTAGGTCGTGCATATGACCGGTATCTAAACAAGCAACGAATCTATCGCTACCAATGCCGTCAACGTATTTAATCATATCTTGAGGGGAAGAGCATCCCGTATCGCAAAGGCGTTTTCTAAGATTATCCGTTTGCCACATATTTTCTACGCAAGCGTAAACGTCAAATTCTTTTAAAGTATCGTCAAATTTTCTATACATATCCATATTAACCTCATAGTCGAATTCTTTTTTAACGTGAAGGTTTGCGTGGTTAATAGGGTGGATAACTATGTATTTTGAGCCTAAAAGTTTTGTTGCTTCTATTTCCTTTTTAAAGTGGTCTAAACACTTATCGCTTAAAAAGTCTTCACCGTCAATATTAGTTGGGTAGGTCGCATGAGTTTGTAATGTTTCAAGCCCATTGTCATTTAATTTCTTTTTAACATCTTTAAAATAGTTTAACCAAACGTTTCTATTTTCATTAAACACGGGGTTGATTTTTCTCCAACCTAAGTGAAGGGAATAATCAAAACCGTCAAACCCGATTTCTTTAATTTTTTTTAAATATAAATCTTCAGGAACGTCGTATTTGTTAATAGCTCCGTTTATAGAAATTATCATAAAAACCTCTTAAATTTTAAATTTTTATAATTATAACACAATAATTTTTTTATTGCAATAAAAACAAAAAAATCAGTAATATTTTATTTGTCTTTTTTAACTTTGTAAAATATAATAATAGCGTTAACTTTAAGAGGTGATTTTATGAAAAGATTAAATAATATAAAATCTAAAATAATTTCAATTTTAATAACAGTGTTTGCTTCGTTTATTTCTGCCTTAGCTTTACACGTTTTTGTTTATCCTGCCAACTTCGTGCCATTAGGTGTTGAAGCGATTGTGACTTTGTTATATAGTGTTTTTCCATCGATAAATTCTGGATATTTTAATCTTTTACTCAATGCTCCCTTAATTATATTTGCGTTATTTAAACTAGATAAAAAATACGTGGTTTATACTTTGCTTTTTACTTTAATATCCTCGTTATTTTTATTGATATTTGGCGCTATAAATTTACCAGCATATATAGCTGAAGACGGCAGAATTATTTCCGCTATTTTTGCAGGTGTTATGCTAGGTTTAAGAACTGGTTTCATGCTTAAAATTGGGTCGTCAACTGGCGGTGTAGATATAATCGCTTGCTTTGTTCAAAAGAAAATGCCGTATGTTAACGTTGAAAGAATTATAAGCGTAATTTGTATAATAATTATTGGCATTTCTTATTTTGTATTTAACGACTTTAACTGCATATTGCTTGCTATAATTCAACTTTTTATTTCTGAAAAGACAACTGAATTTATTATGAGAGAAAATAGGGAAGCTATTGAAGTAAAAATAATAACGAATTCTCCAAATGAATTGTATTACGATATTGTAGACGTTTTAGGTCATACTGCTACAATAGTAGACGCTAAAGGTATGTATACTGAAAGGGCTAACTATATGGTTTTAACTGTTGTTAATAGAAGACAAATTTCAGAAATTGTTAAAATATCTAAAAAATATCCACAAACTTTTATATATTACACTAAAGTGAGTGGTGTTTACGGTAAATTTAGAAAAAATAAAGACGACGTTATTGATTAATTTTAAGAAATGTAAAAAAATGATTGAAAAAAATTCGTAAATAGTATATTATATATAATATCTATTTAAAAAATACGTCATTTTACGTACTGTGAGGAGTAATATGGGTCAACTCAATAAAAAATTATTTAAAAAATTAGTAGAAGGGTCTGAAAAGTCTGAAGATTATGCAAGAAATACCTTGCCTTCAAACCGTTGGGCGCTTGGTTGGGATTTAATTAAGACTAATATAGGTAAAATAGTTAAAATTAACTTATTGCTTTTATTATTTGTTTTTCCTATATTTTTATTGTTATATTTAAGAAGTTTATTAATCTCGGCTGAGGCTAGTTTTTCACCTTTCTCTCAAAACTTGGGTATAGGCTATCCTATATATCCGTTTATGTCCGGTCTTAGCGAACAAATTATAATTAAGACGGATATGCTCGTGTTCGTGCTTTTGTTTATCTTAGTATTTTACGTTTCAGTAGGTATTGCAGGCGGTTTCTACGTTATGCGTAATTTAGTTTGGACTGAAGGCGTTTTTGTCGTTTCAGACTTTTGGAACGGCGTTAAAAAGAACTATAAAAACACCTTATTACTTTCTTTATTATATACGTTATTTTTAGTTTTGAGTTTAATTTCTATAAATACTTCTAACTATCAAATTGCTATAAATCCAAATAACTCTGTAATGTTTACTATCGTTAAGGTAATAAGTTATATATTTATCGCGATTTTTTCTTGCGTATATTTATTTAGTTTATCTTTAAACGTTACTTATAAACTTAAATTTTTCCAAATTGTAAAGAACGCGTTTATTTTTACAATTGCAATGTTGCCAATTAACGTTTTCTTTATGGCCCTTACTTGCGTGCCATTCGTTTTATTACTTTTTAGTAAAACTTCTATAGTATTCTCGTTTGGAATAATTGCAGTTGGTTTGATTTCAATGGGTATTGCTATTTTAATTTGGACAAACTACTGTCAATGGGTATTTGATGAATCTATTAACGATAAGGTTGCAGGCGCTAAAAAGAATAGGGGTATCTACAAAAAAGGCGCAAGTGAAGTTTCTGACCAATTCGTTTATCAAAAATCTAAATTTGCATCTAAACCAATTAAGCCTATTACCGACTACGATATTGAAATCGTTGAACTTCCAACGTCTTACACACGTGACGACTTGATTAGGCTTGAAGAAAGTAAAAAGCGTATGATTGAAGATAGCGATAGATACGTGCAAGAGCATTTAAACGACGATAAGGACGTTAATGAAACGGATATTGATAAATTTATGAAAGGCGATAAAAATGACTAACGAATACACTGCGCTTGCTAAGTTTTATGAAGATATAATTTACGACGATAAATATAAGTTATGGATGAATTATATCGTAAAACTAGTTAAAGAAAACACACTTGGTAAACTTGGGCTAGACGTTGCTTGTGGTAGTGGAATATTGACAAGGCTATTAAAACGCAACGGGTTTGACGTTACGGGTGTTGACTTTAGTCAAGATATGCTAAACGTAGCGCAAGAAAAATCATATAATGAAAAGTTAAATATTAGATATTTAAAAGAAGATATGAGGTCGTTAAAAACTTTAAATAAAGTTGATTTTATTACCGTTATTAACGACGGAATAAACTATATCGAAGATAAATATTTACTAAAAACTTTTAAAAATTTTTATAACTCTTTAAAAAAGGGCGGAACGTTAATTTTTGACGTTTCGTCCCCTTATAAACTTAAAAACGTTTTGGGTAATAACGCATTTGGCGATGACGGAGATAATTTAAGTTATCTATGGTTAAATTCGTATAACGACGAATTTAAATCGGTCGATATCTCTCTTTCAATATTTGAAAAACAAGGGGATAAATACGTAAGATTTAACGAAAGTCAAATCCAATATACTCATGAAGTTAATAAGTTGTCTGAAATATTATCAAGCGTTGGGTTTAACGTAGTTAAAATTTCCGATGCTCTTGGCAACGAGTTAAAGGAAACTAGCGATAGAATTTTATTCGTTTTAAAAAAGTAATATGGGAAGAATTTTAAAATCGTTGATATTCGATGGATTTATTTCACTTAGTTTGATAGATTCCACCGATATCGTTAACAAGGCAATTGAATATCATAATTTAACTGAACTTACTGCCGCGGCGCTTGGTAGAACTTTAACGGCGTCCGTTTTTATGGCGTCAAATTTAAAAAACAAAACGGATAAACTTTCAGTTACCGTTTCTGGTGACGGCGTTGGCGGACATATTATCGTTAGTGCCGATAGCAATTTAAACGTTAGGGGTTATATTGATAATCCTTCGGTTAATTTACCACTTAAGGCTAACGGGAAGTTAGACGTTGCTGGATGTGTTGGGAGGGGAAGAATTACGATAACTAGAAGTATGGGGCTTAAAGAGCCGTATACGGGCTCTAGCGAGATAATTAGCGGTGAACTTGCCGAAGATTTTTCATACTATTACGCAGTTTCGGAGCAAGAACCTACCGCAATGGCTCTCGGTGTAAAAGTTAAAGGCGGAAAGTGTATAGGCGCAGGCGGTGTCGTTATTCAAGCGTTACCGGGATGTCCTGAAGAATATATTGTTGAGGCCGAAAAGATTATTTCCAACTTTACCGATATTAGTACTAAAATTAACGAACTTAAACTTGAAGGAATTATAGAAAATTACTTTAAAGGCGTTAAATTTACCGAAAAATGCGCACAATATCATTGTATATGTAGTTCCGATTATATTGATAGTATTTTAATATCGTTAGGTAAAGATGAATTAAACGATATAATAAAAACTCAAGGCAAAATTGAAGTTAATTGCCAATATTGTGATAAAAAATACGTTTACAATAGTGAGGACGTAGATAAACTTTTTACTTAAAATGACAAAAATTTATAAGATAAAACACACGGGGAAAATTTACGATAAACTTTTAGAAAAAAGGTTAAAAAATAATGATTACGAAGGCGTTTTAAACGCGGGATATTATTCTATTTTTAAACTTAAAGATGAAAGTTACCCCTTATATGAAAAAATGGCGAAAGCCAATTTTATGATAGAAGAATACGCTAAAGCCACTAACTTTTGGTTTTTGCATCTTGCAAACTGTGATGAAGAGTCAAAAGCGCTTTCATATTACGGCTTAGGCGCTTGTTTTTATAAGATGGGTAACAGGGAACTTGCTACCCATTATTTTAACGAGTATTATAATCGCAAAAGGATTAATTACGACGATTACGACGAAGTTTTAAGCGAACTTTTTGAAGAGATTTCGAGCGTAAAAGATAAATATTATTTAGCCTATCCTTATAACAGGGCAAACTTTGATAAATTACTTGAAAAAGTCGTTAATTATATAAAGTCGGGATATTACGAAAAAGCATTAAAAGAATTAGAGATTATTCCAAGCGATTCCAAATATTACGTAGATGCTCTAATTCAACGCGCGCTTTGTAAATATATTTTAGGAAACACTGAAGAGGCGCTTAAAGATATTTCGCTTGCAGTTGAGTTGGACGGAGATAATACGATAGCAATTTTTAACGCAATAAGTATGTTTTTTGCAAGCGGGAAAGTAGCCGAAACTAAAAAATTATTAGACGTTTTAACTAGTTCTAACGAGTATAATAATCCTGAAAACGCCGAAAAAACCGCTTTGATTTTTTGCGAACTTAAAAATTATAAAATGGCGGAAAAGTTCTTAACTTCCGCGTTAAAAGAGTATCCGTATAAACTTAGTTTATTACTTTTAAACGGCATAACTAAATATAACTTGAAAAAATATAACGAGGCGTTAGAATTATTTTCTAAGTGTAATAGACTTCAAAATTCTTACGTGTATAACTATTATATTCGCCTTGCGAAAAGCGCCGTTAAAAAGTCGGAAAATGGTAGTAGCATTTCTGTTCTTAACTATACTTTCGGCGTTCAAGATAAAGAATATAAAAGAATAGTTAATAGATTTAATAAGTTTTTAGAGCAAGGTAATATCGACAAAAAACATCACGCAGAACTTAATAGACTATTCGATTATGCTTACGAAACGGCGGACAGTAAACTTTTAGGCAAAATGCTTAGTATTTTAAATAGAATGAACGACGGTTACGCTATTAGAATAATATGTAAATACCTTTTAAAAGTCGATATGTTAGATAGTATTAAAAGGTCGCTTATAGCGTTACTCGTGTTTAAAGGGTACAACGGTTTAATTTGTTTCGTTTACGGCAATCTTTATCACGAAGTTGACGTATCACAACCATCGTTTGACGACGATTATGGAATACTTAAAGAGGCGTATTCTGTTTGTATATCGAAACTTGCTGGGCTAGAGAATGATTTAAGCCCTATTAAAAATGCAACTAATCAAATAATTTCAGCCATTAAAAATGGGTTAAACCCTGATATATTCGACGACGTTTTCTCTCTTTCCGCCGTAATTTTTGAAATTTCTAAAATTAAGGGAATTAAGAGTAGAAGGGTATTTTTAGAATATTTTCAGGCAAATCAAAGAAAGGTTAAAAAATATAAAGACCTTATTTTAAGTTATCCTAATAATGTGGCTGAAGAATTTGATAAATTTATTAAAGAACTAGAAGAATTAGAAGACGATTTATTTTAAAATAAGAAAGAGTGCGAATTTCGCACTCTTTTTCAACGCCGTTTTTTTATAGATTTTTCAATTAAAACTACTAAAAAATACATCAGCCCAGCCAAAACGCAAAGTATTACGGTGCTAGCCATTACAAGGTCTAATTTAAATACTTGACCACCGTAAACTATTAAATAACCAATCCCTTGCTTAGATACTAGATATTCACCCATAATTGAACCTATCCAACTCATTCCCACGTTGATTTTTAAGCAGGAAACGAAGGTTTCTAACGATGCTGGAAGGATGAGTTTGGTAAGCGTTTGCAATTTAGTTGCACCGAACGTTTTAAGTAATTTTATTTTGTTTTTATCAACGCCTAAAAAGCCGTTTTCCATCGTAATAATCGTAACGATTATAGTGATAATGATTGCCATAAAAACGATAGATTTCGTTCCTGCGCCAAACCATACTATAATAATTGGACCAAGCGCAATTTTGGGTAAACTGTTAAGTACTACTATATAGGGCTCTAAAATATTTCTTAAGTATTCGCTCCACCATAACAAAACGGCGATAATCGTGCCTAATAGCGTTGCAATAATAAACCCTAAAAGCGTTTCGTATAGGGTTGTTGATATATGTTTAAAAAGTTCGCCCGATAGTAGTAAATCTTTAATTGTCGATATAATTTTACTTGGCATACTCATTAAAAAAGGGTCTATAATATTAAAGCGAGCAAGCGTTTCCCAAAGTATTAAAAATGTGACAAGTATACCAATTTGAAAAGACAAAACTATAAATTTTCTTTGCTTTTTTTCTTTTAAATATAATAGCCTATTTTCGCTAATATCCTTTTTTTCCATCGTTAAGTTCACTCCATAGTATTTCAAACTCTTTACCAAAGTTTTTATCTTCTCGCCGTTTAAGCGGTAGTATTTTTTTGTCGTAATTATATATATGTTCGTTTAAAATTGTAGCAGGGCGTTTAGTTAAAACAATAACTCTATCCGACATCGAAAGGGCCTCGGATATATCGTGTGTTACTAAAATTGCCGTTTTTCTCTCTTCGGTTATAATTTTGTAAACGTCGTCACAAACGGAAAGCCTAGTTTGATAATCAAGCGCAGAAAACGGCTCGTCTAAAAGCAAAAGGTCGGGGTTACTCGCTAACGTTCTAATTAAAGCAACTCTTTGTCGCATACCGCCGGAAATTTCCGAAGGATAGGAATTTATAAAATCTTTTAAGCCGTATTTTTCAAGTAGGTTTTTAACAAACGCCTTATATTTATTTTCTTTAACTTTTTTTATTTCTAGCGGTAATATCGCGTTTTTTTCAATAGTGCGCCAAGGGAATAGTTCGTCGCGTTGTAACATATAACCTATGCTTTTATGGGGTTTTATAACTTTTTCGCCATTTATAAAAATTTCACCGTTAGTTGGTTTAATTAGCCCCGAAATTAAAGATAAAATCGAAGTTTTTCCGCAACCGGACGGACCAATTATAGAGATGAATTCTCCTTTGTTTACGGTTAAGTTTAAGTTTTTTATCGCCTGTGTTTCTTGCGTGTCGCTTTGGTACGTTAGCGATACGTTTTTAATGTTTAGTATTCCGTCCATTTTATTCCTTTTTTACTTAAATTCTTTATAAATTTTAGATGCTATAGTGTTGTCTACAACTTTACTGAATTTAACGCCGTCAACTTCTTCGCCCGCGTTAGTTATAACGCTAAGTAAAGTAGTAAACATATCTTCGGTTAAACTCATATCGGTCATCCAAGTATCAACGCGCTTATAGTTATCAAGCGATTTAGCGGTGCTTTCAACTTGGCTACCTTTAAAGTGTTTTACTAAGTATTCTGCAACGGTAGTTGACGATTCTTTTTTTATAAAGTCTAGCGCTTTATATAGTGCGCGAACAAACTTTTCCGCTTTTTTAGGGTTTTCTTTTAAAAAACTATCTAAAGCAATAAAAGAAGTGTAAGGTATTTCGCCACTTTTTTCACCAACGCTTGCAACTATATGACCTTTACCCGCTGAAACGAATTCCGTTGCGGTAGGCTCGAATAGTGTTACGTAATCACCCGCGCCACCATCAAAAGTAGGCGCCATTAAGTTGAATTGAATATCAGTTCTTAAAGTTACTTTATCTGAAAGATTAAGGTTTTTAATAACGTATTCAAAGGTCATAGCGGGAAGACCGCCTTTTCTACCTATAATTATCTCTTTACCAGTTAAGTTTTCCCACTTAAAATCGGGTTCAGGGTTTCTACCTATTAAAAAACATCCGTCGCGTTTAGTTAATTGCGCAAAAACTTTAGGTTGGTCGGCTTTATTTTGCCTTGCTACGTAAACGGCAGTTTCAGGACCTGCTAGAATTATATCGGCATTTTTTGAAAGAAGTGCCGTCATGGAAACGTCAGAGCCACCGCCGTTAGTAAGTTCAATTTTAAGTCCTTCTTCTTCAAAAAATCCCTTTTCAATCGCTAGATAAAAGGGTGCGTAGAAAAAAGAATCGGTTACTTCGTTTACTCTAATTAAATCTTTATCGACTTTCTTGCATCCAATAAACGGAAAGGCTAAAATCGATAGGGTTAAAATAAATAAAATTATTTTCTTCATAAAATCTCCTAAAAACAACTATTACCATTATATGAAGTAATTTTTTTGTTTGACAATAGTAAAATTATATTATATAATATATAAACATTGCGATTTTCTAAAGATAAAGCAATTGGAGGCTTATAATGAATATATCAACAACCTACAACCCAAAAGAATTCGAAGATAGAATTTATAAAGAGTGGAACGATAACGAATATTTTAAAGCGACGCCTAATCCTGATAAAGTGCCGTTTACTATCGTTATTCCACCACCAAATATTACTGGTCAACTTCATATGGGGCACGCTCTTGACAACTCTATTCAAGACGCCGTTGTAAGATTTAAGCGTATGCAAGGTTACGAGACTTTATGGCTTCCTGGTACTGACCACGCTTCAATTGCAACTGAAGTTAAGATTGTTGACGCTCTTCGTGAAGAAGGTTTATCTAAAGAAGAAATTGGCCGTGAAGAATTTTTAAAAAGGGCATGGGCTTGGAAAGATAAATACGGCGGAAGAATTGTTGAACAACTTAAACGTTTAGGTTCTTCTTGCGATTGGTCAAGATTATCCTTTACTATGGACGATAAATGCAACCGCGCCGTTAAAGAAGTTTTCGTTAACCTTTACGAAAAGGGTCTTATCTATCAAGGTAAAAGAATTATTAACTGGTGTCCTACTTGTAAAACTGCGTTGTCTGATGCGGAAGTAGATTATTCTGAAGAATCTTCGCATTTATGGCACGTTAGATATAAACTTAAAGATGAAGATAAGTACGTTTGCGTAGCAACTACAAGACCTGAAACAATGCTTGGCGATACCGCCGTAGCGGTTAACCCTAAAGATAAAAGATACGAAGGTATGATAGGCAAAATGCTTATTTTACCGCTTGCAAACCGTGAAATTCCTCTTATTGCAGACGAATACGTTGAAATGGATTTCGGTACAGGTGCGGTTAAAATTACTCCTGCGCACGACCCTAACGACTTTGAAGTGGGCGTAAGACATAATCTTCCTGTTATTAGAACTATGAACGACGATGGTACTATGAACGAATTAGCGGGCGCATATGAAGGGTTAGACCGTTTTGAATGTCGTAAGCAAATCGTTAAAGATTTGGAAAAAGTAGGCGCACTTGTTGAAGTTGAAGACTACGCTCACAACGTTGGACATTGTTATCGTTGCGCAAGTAGCGTTGAACCTATTATTTCTAAACAATGGTTCGTTAAAATGGACGGTTTAGCAAAACCTGCTATTGACGTAGTTAAGAAAAAAAGCATTAAGTTTACTCCTGAAAGATTTACTAAAATCTATTACAACTGGATGAACAACATAAAAGACTGGTGTATTTCACGTCAACTTTGGTGGGGTCATAGAATTCCGGCGTATTACTGTGAAGACTGCGGTGAAATGACCGTTTCTAAAATAGACGTTACTACTTGCCCAAAATGTAATTCTACTAAAATTAAGCAGGATGAAGACGTTTTAGATACTTGGTTCAGTTCTGCGTTATGGCCATTCTCAACTTTAGGTTATCCAGAACTTACCGAAGATATTAAATATTTCTACCCAACAGACCTTTTAGTTACGGGTTATGATATTATTTTCTTCTGGGTAGCGCGTATGATTTTCTCTGCGCTTGAACATACTGGAAGAATTCCTTTTAAAGACGTATTAATTCACGGCCTTGTTCGTGACGCGCAAGGTAGAAAAATGAGTAAGTCTTTAGGTAATGGTATCGACCCACTTGAAATTATTGACGAATACGGCGCGGATACTTTAAGATATACGTTACTTAACGGTATTGCTCCTGGTAGTGATACTAGATTTAGTAAAGATAAACTCGAAGGCTCTAGAAACTACATCAATAAAATTTGGAACGCTTCACGTTTCGTATTAATGAACTGTGAAGGTAGAAAGATTAAAGATATTAAAGACTGTAAACTTACCGTTAGCGATAAGTGGATTATATCTAAACTTAACCAAACGGTTAGAAAGGTTACTCTTAATATGGGTAAATATGAAATTGGTATCGCTTTATCTGACCTTCAAGAATTTGTTTGGAATGATTTCTGCGACTGGTATATCGAACTTTCTAAGCCATATTTATACGGTGATAATGAAGAAGTTAAAGATAACGTTTTAGGCGTACTCGTTTACGTTTTAACTAATATCTTAAAACTTTTACACCCTTATATTCCGTTTATAACTGAAGAAATATATCAAAATATTCCTAATGCAAAGGGAAGTATTATGGTATCTGAATATCCAAGATATAATTCTAAGTTAAATTATAAAAAGGACGCTGAAAACGCAGAGTACGTTATGTCTATTATTAAGTCTATTAGACAAATTAGAGTAGACACAGGTTGCGCACCTAGTAAAAAAGTAGACCTTTATATCGTAACGGAAAATAAAAGGCTTATTGAAAAGTGCTCCGTTTATATTGAAAAGATTGCCAATATTGGTAAAATCAATTTCATTTCATCTAAAGATGAACTCGATATTAAAGTAGTTTCTCAAATTATAGATAAAGCAGAACTTTACGTTCCACTTGGTGAACTAGTAGACTTTAAGAAAGAACTTGTTAGATTGAACGACGAACTTAAAAAAGTTGAAGCGGAAATTGCTAGGGCAAACGGTAAACTTGCTAACCGCGGTTTCCTTGATAAAGCGCCTAAAGCGTTGGTTGACGCCGAAAGGGAAAAGTGCGACAAGTATATTGAAATGAGGAATAAAATCACTCAAAATATCAAAGAAATTGAACAAATGTAATATTTTAAACACGCCAAGACCTTTTGGCGTGTTTTTTGCATATAATTAGGCGTTTTTTAACGTCTTTATTTTTAAAAATACCTTTACAAACGTTTATATATTTGTTAAAATATATAAGAAAGCAATTAAGGAGGATATAATTATGGCTAACGAAAAATATTTTGGCGTTATGCTCGATATGTCGCGTAACGGCGTTATGAAAGTAGAAAAGGTTAAAGAGTACGTAGATTATTTAGTTAAAATTGGCTACAATATGATTCAACTTTACACGGAAGAAACTTTTGAAGTTGAAAACGAACCTTATTTTGGATATATGCGCGGTAGATATTCATTTGGTGATATGATAGAACTTGACAAATACTGTGTAAGTAAAGGGGTAGAACTTATTCCTTGCGTTCAAACGTTAGCCCACCTTAACGGTATATTTAAATGGAACGATTATAAAGTTATTCAAGATACTCAAGATATTTTACTTGCAGAAGAAGAAAGAACTTACACTCTTATTGATAATATTTTTAAAACGTTAGCAAAATGCTTTACTTCAAGAAGGGTAAATATCGGTATGGATGAGGCTCACATGTTAGGTCTTGGCGCGTATTTATCTAAGCACGGCTATCAAAACCGTTTTGGCATTATTAAAAAACATTTAGAAAAAGTTATTGAAATTGCTAATAAATACGGATTTAAACCTATGATGTGGTCGGATATGTTCTACCGTTTAGCAAACAAGGGAAACTATTACGGAACTAATAATATTACTGAAGAAGTAAAAAATTCCGTACCAAAGGGCGTAGATTTAGTTTACTGGGATTACTATCATACTGATGAAAAAATCTATAAAA
Organism: Clostridia bacterium; assembly: GCA_017504165.1. Taxonomy (GTDB): domain Bacteria; phylum Bacillota; class Clostridia; order Christensenellales; family Borkfalkiaceae; genus HGM11412. The sequence continues at coordinate 190,094 of JAFVRR010000011.1, forward strand.
ATATGATTAGCAATCACTTACAATTTAATAATGATATTTGGTTTGCTGGTGGCGCTTGGACGTGGAGTGGTTTCGCCCCTGATATTGACTTTACTTTAAAAACTATGAAACCTGCAATTAAAGTCCTTAAAAAGAAAAACGTAGACAAAATTATGTTTACTATGTGGGGGGACGATGGTAGCGAAACGTCATACTTCTCAACGTTGCCCGTACTTTTCTATTTAAAAGAATACTACGACGGCAATCGCAATTTAAAAGATATCAAAGCAAAGTTTAAAGCGTTAACAGGTGAAGATTACGATGCGATGGTTTCACTTCAACTTGGTAATTCTATCTTTAAAAATTCGCCAACAAGGTCAACTACAAGGTATTTAGTTTACGGCGACTTATTCAACTTCTTCTATAACGATATTTGGGGAGATGAGTATAAAGATAAACTTTTAAAAGGCGCTAGAAAACTCAAAAGGCTTGGTAAAGATAGTAAATTTAAATATTTATTTGATTACGAAAGCGATTTATTATACTTTTTATCAATTAAATATAATTTAGCATTTAAAATTAGAAAAGCATATAAAGATAACGACAAAGAAGAGTTAAAACTTATTATTAAAGATATAACAAAACTTGAAAAATATCTTAATAATTTCTACAAATCGTTTAGAAATTTCTGGTATACTGACAGAAATCCTTTCGGGTTTGACGTGTCTGACGGTAGATTCGGCGCGTTAAAGCAAAGAATTGCATCTTGTAAAGAAAGATTAAATGATTACGTAGAAGGTAAAATTTCTAAAATAGACGAACTTGAAATTGAATTTTTACCATACTCAAGCGATAATAGAAGTTACGCTTGTTGGCGTGATATAACGACTGTAAATAGAATTTGGTAATTAAAATGTCTTATAAAAATTTTGGTTTTAAAAGAAAAAGCGGAATAATAATGCCCGTAGCGTCATTACCGTCTATTTACGGCATCGGCTCTTTTGGAAAACCATCTTTAAAGTTTATAGATTTTTTAAGTAAATGTGGTCAAAAGTGTTGGCAAGTGTTACCGCTTAACCCAACTTCTTACGGGGATTCGCCTTATCAATCTCCGTCAAGTTTTGCTGGTAATCCATATTATATAGATTTAGATATTTTATATAGTAAAAAACTTTTAACGAAAGATGACTTAAAATTAGCAGTTAACGATACTGAAAAAATTGATTACGGCTATTTATTTAATAATAGATTTACTTTATTAAAAAAGGCTTTTACAAACTTTAAAGAAGACGGTGACTACGTTGTGTTTATAAAAAAGCACAAATCGTGGCTTGACGACTACGCTTTGTTTATGGCTTTAAAAGAAAAAAACGGCTATAAACCTTGGTATGATTGGGACGAGAGTGACAAAATTTACAAAAGCGCAAAGTCGCAAGTAAAAAGGTTAAAAAAAGAAATCGATTTTTATAAGTTTTTACAGTTTGAATTTTTTTCACAGTGGCAAGCGGTTTTAAATTACGCTAAAGAAAAGGGCGTTTTAATAATAGGCGATTTACCTATCTACGTCGCTTACGATAGTGTTGACGTTTGGAGTAATTCTAGCGAATTTTTACTTGACGAAACTTTAAAACCTACGCTCGTTGCGGGCGTACCGCCCGACGCTTATTCAAAAGACGGGCAACTTTGGGGTAACCCGATTTACGATATTGCCGAAATGAAGAAAAACGGCTATAAGTGGTGGATAAATAGAATTAATCATACTAAAAATTTGTACGATATTTTAAGAATTGATCACTTTAGGGCTTTCGCAGGATATTTCGTAGTTCCCGCAAAAGATACTACCGCCGTAAACGGTTGGTGGGAAAAGGGCGTTGGGGAAGAGTTTTTTGATATAATCTCTAAAAAATGTAAGGGCGTTAAAATTATCGCTGAAGATTTAGGGTTTATTACTGACGACGTTAAGTCTTTACTTGACTATACCGGTTTTCCAGGTATGAAAGTATTACAATTTGCATTTTACGATGATAATTCTATGTATTTGCCAAAGAATTTTAAAAGTGAAAACTGCGTTGTTTACACTTCTACCCACGATAGCGAAACTGCGGTTGAATGGTTTACAAAACTTGACGAAACTTCGCTTGCTAGATTTAAAGAAACTAGCGAAAACAAAAGGCTTTGCAAGATTTATCAACTTATTGATATTGCGTTAAGGTCAAAGGCTAACCTTGCTTTAATTACAATTCAAGACTATTTAAAGTTGGGTGTAGGTGCAAGGTTAAACGTACCGTCTAAACCTGAAGGGAATTGGACTTGGCGGTTAAATAAAAACTATTTCAATAAAAAAATTATTGAAAAAATATATAAAATAAATTATATTAACGAAAGAGTGTAAAGGAGAAATATGATTTTAAACGATAATTCAGTTTTACTTATTAAAACAAACGTTGAAGAAAAGTCTGCAAGCGTAGAGTTTACTTCAGAAAAACAAATTGAAAGTTATTCTTTAACAGTTTTAGATAACGAAAAAAACGTCGTTAAAAAAATTGTCAACACGGTTGACGCTACAAGTTTTATAGCAAAAGTAGATTTTAATTCAATTACGTTATGGAGTATCGAAACACCTTATTTATATAGTTTAGAACTCAACGTTAATTATGAAAATGAAAACGTAACTATTAGCGATAGATTTGCTTTTAGAACCTTAAAAATTGAAGGCAATAAATTCTTAATTAACGGCGTACCATTCTATCAACGCGGTTATATAAGGGGACACAAATGTCACGACCATTCCAATAACTGTAATTTACCGCTTATCGACTTTTATCGTAAAAATATTAGGCAAGCAAAAAAATACGGCTTTAACACTATAAGATTTCACTCTACCGTTCCACCAAAGGAATGTTTTGACGCTGCCGATGAATTAGGTATGATGATTCACGTTGAAACTCAACCTAAAAAAGTAGAGTATAACAACATTGAAGAAATGGTGTTTGCTAAAAAGCAACTTGTAGATAACGACCAAATTAAAGAAATCGTATTATCTAACTATAATCACCCATCACTCATGACTTACTGTATCGGTAACGAAATTAAAAAACCAGGTAAGCATGAAAGGGCTAAAGAAATTTTAGCCTACATTAGAGAACTTGACCAAACTAGATTCGTAATTGATACTTGTGCTCACGGCGAATACGATAGGGAAGACGTAGACTTTGACGTTCAACATATGGGTTACTATTTCCCAATCGGCGTACACGACGAAATGTTTGAAAGTTCAGAAAACTTACTTTGCTTTGGTTCGGTTGATGATAAAGATATGTTCATTGAAAATGAAAATTCTTCTATCAGAAGAACTCCTTTCTTTGAAAGACCTGTTATTGCGCACGAAGTTTGCCACTATACCGCTTTAAGAGATTTTACCGCATTAAAAGAAAAGTTTGAAAAATACGGAACTGAAAAACCTTGGTGGATTGAAGAAGAACTTAAAATGATTAAGGCTAAAGGTCTTGAAGATAAATACGAAGATATGCGTATTGCAAGTAAACTTTTCCAACTTGCTACTTGGAAAAAAGCCTTTGAATCAATGCGTATGAGTGAGTTTTTAACGGGTTATCACTTCCTTCAATTCTCCGATACCGACGTTTACGAAAACTCTAACGGTATCGTGGACTGTTTCGACGACGACCAAGGCGTTGATAGTGATGAGTTTAAAAAGTTTAACGGCGATACGGTTGTTCTTGCTAAATTTAGAAAGTTTGAATACGTTGAAGGCGAAACTTTTGAAGTTCCCGTATTTGTTTCTCAATACGAAAAATTTAACAATAAATACGGTGTAATTAATTACGTTTTAAAATCAGACGATAAAGTTATTACAAAGGGTAGTTTAACAAAACTTGAAATGACAAGATACGGCGTTAATAAAGTTTGCACAATTACTCTTAAAATGCCTGAAATTGACAAATCTCAAGCGCTTGAATTTGCACTTTCTATTGATATTGACGATAAGGTTATTTCTAACAGTTGGACTATTTTCTTATATAAAAAAGACGTTGATTTGATTGAAGTTAAAACTAACTTAAACCAATACGATTTTAGTGATATAGTTAAAGAAACGAAATCTTCTAACGTTTACGTTACTGATACCGTTGATGATGATTTCTTTAAAAAGTTAGAAACGGAAGAAAAAGTTATCTTACTTTACCGTCAAGACTTAACAAGACACATGAAGAATAAAAAACCAAGCCCTAAATACGCGTTTAAAGCAAGTTGGAACAGATTTAAACCTGTTATTTGGGATAGGGGTACAAACTACGGTGGTCTTGTAAACGGCGAACTTTTAACTAAACACGGCTTTGCATCGTCTAATATTATCGACTTTAGATATTACGCAACGACTGAAGACTGCGACAAGGTTATTTTAGATGATTTCCCTGTTAAAGTTAATTCTATTATTAGCGGTACTGATAAAAACTGTCGTGATAGATTTGACGTATATCCAAAATACTTCGGTTTATCTGAACTTCAATACGATAGAACACTTCGCGATTACTCTTACTGCTTTGAACTTAAAGTTGGCAAGTGTAAACTTATCGTAACGGGTATGAATTTTAACGGCATTAAAAAGTATCCTTCAACTTTATGTATGTTTGATACTTTAGTTAAATACGCTAAATCAAGTGAGTTTAACCCTAGCGCTGAAATTTCAGTAGAAGACTTTAAAAATTATATGATTAAATGCGCTAAGCACCCAGTTATTGAAAGAATGATGACTATTTACTGGGCGCTTGACGAAGAACCTGTTGAATCTGCAGATTACTGGAAAAATTCTCAAATTTACGTTAGAGAAGAAGAGGCAAAGTTAAAAGAAGATTAATATTAAAGGCTAAACGGAAAACCATTTAGCCTTATATTTTATTTAATTTTATAAAAAGTATCGTAAAGGTCACTATTAATTTTAATTAAAACGTCTTTATCTATTTTAAGAACTCTATCAAAAGTAAATAAACCGTTAATTTCTTCTTCAACGTCGGTAAGTTGTGTGTAAACCGTTGCTGATAAACCTTCATTTTCAATTAGTGGGAATACTTCATTGCGATATAAATTTTCATACGCTTTAGTAAAAGAATTGCCCTCTTTAAATAATTTATAGCCGAATTTTTTACTAGTAAAAGTATGATTTTCAAGCGGGTAGGAATAACCGCCAAACTCTGTTAAGGCGAGTACGCGTTTATTATCGTTTTTAGGTTTAGCCTTTCTAAAGTAAATGTGTTTACTGTTAACGTCGCCCGCGTCTTTATCAATCCAACCGCTAGCGTGGTCGTAAAGTCTAGACGGGTCAATCGATCTTAAATATTCGGTAACCTTAACCGAGTCGAATTGTCCCCAACCTTCGTTAAACGGAGAGTAAAGGGCTAAACTTACAACGTTGTATAAGTTATCCATCATTTCCGTTGCCTCAAAGTAGTATTGTTTGCGAGATTCTTCGTTTTCTCTTCCAAAAACTTTAAAGTTTTCATCGTTAAGGTCAACTTTTATAAATGGAAATAGTGCAAGGCGAATAGGAGAGTATTGTTTACCGCCGTTAAGCATATCTTGCCACACGGTAATACCTAAAATATCGCAGTAGTAATACCAAAGCATAGGCTCAACTTTAATGTGTTTTCTAAGCATATTAAAGCCAAGGTCTTTAACGTTTTTAATTTCATTATAAAGGTCAAAGTTTGTTTTTGGGGTGTAACTTCCTTCAAAGTAGCCTTGGTCAAGTAAACCGTTATAGAAAAACTTTTTATTGTTTAAAGTAAAATACCACTTGCCGTCGATAAATTCTTTAGAAAACTTTCTTATACCAAAATAACTTTCAACCTTGTCCTTTTTAGACGTTAATGTAATAGGGTATAATTCAGGATTATCGGGCGTCCATTCTTTAAAAGAAGACACGTCAATATCAATGCTTTCGTTAGATTTTACCTTATATTTAAAAGTAGTTTCTTCATTTTCTAATACAATAGTGCAGTCTTCGTCATTAGACGTAACTACTTTAACGTTTAGCGTTTTATCATCGTAGTTTGGAAGAAGGCGTAAAGATTTAATATAATTGTCGTAAACGCTTTCTAACCACACGCTTTGCCATAAACCGCTAGTAGGTTTATACCAAATGCCACCGTTTTTGTAACGCTGTTTACCGCGTCCGTAAACGTCTGAACTGCAGTCGTCCGTAATGAGCAAATATATTTCGTTTTCGCCTTTAACGATAAAGTCGGTTATGTCGAAACTAAACGCATTATATCCGCCTTTATGTTCGCCGACGAAACTGCCGTTAATATATGCTTTACACACTTGGTCGCACGCGCCAAAGTTAATTAAAACTCTATCTTTTAAAAAGTCTTTAGAAAGGGTAAAAACGCGCCTATAGTGCAAAAACTCGCCACTGTGAAGGGTTTTATTAACAGTAGAAAGTTCGGTTTCGGGCGAGTAGGGAACTAAAATTTTACCGTCGTAATTTAAAGGTTTTTCGCTAGAGTTATTAATAGCGTAATCCCATTCGCCGTTTAAAGTTAGGTAACTATCTCTTTTAAATTGAGGGCGAGGGTATTCGGATAAAGGTATTAAATTGTCTAAATTAAAATTAGGTTTAATTATCATAGTAGTAGTTTAACACAATTTATAAATATTAACAACATTTTTTTGAAAATTGACACAAAAAACCTGTTGTAGTATAATTGTTTATACTTAGTTTACATTAAAATTATAAAATGCTTAAAAAGGAGCGATTATGTTTAGAGTTTTAGTTGTAGATGACGATAAAAATATAAGATTTTTTATAAAAGAGGCGTTAGAACTTGAAAATTACAAGGTCTTCACTGCAAGAAATGGTGAAGAGGCGCTAGATATTTATGATAAAGAGTATATTGACGTAGTTATCGTAGATATAATGATGCCAATAATGGACGGTTACGAGTTTACTAAAGAACTTCGCTCCGTCAATAAAGACGTAATTATTCTAATGATTTCGGCAAAACAACTTTCTGAAGATAGAATTAAAGGTTTTAAAGCGGGGATTGACGATTATTTGTCTAAGCCTATAGATATAGAAGAACTTTTAATTAGAATGAAGGTGCATTTGCGTAGAATAAACGGCGCGGGCGATAAAAAATTAGTTATTGGCGACGTAATCGTAGACTATGATTCGTTTACAGTTACTAAAGGCGGTGACGTTCAAGAGTTACCGCAAAAAGAATTTTTACTTCTTTATAAATTACTCTCTTCTCCCAACAAAATTTTTACAAAAATACAACTTATGGATGAGATTTGGGGGCTTGAATGTGATACCGGTTGGGAAACCGTGGTCGTGCACGTAGGTAGACTGAGAAAACGATTTGAAAATTATTCGGAATTTAAAATAGAAAACGTTAGGGGGCTTGGCTATAAAGCCGTAATATCAAATGAAAAATAAACTAAAAACGGAAATAGAACATTTAAAATCTCTAAAAAAATTAAGATGGACGTTAATTTTAACAGTAGGTATCGTATTAATTATAGCAATAGGCGTTGCATTATTACTTGAATATTTACTCATTTCAACAAACGTAATAACTGAAGAAATGATTAGTAATTCTTGGTTGCTTGTTGTGCTTATTTTTGGCGTTACGTCTTTTATTACAGGTACGCTTTTATTTATTTTTGCAGGGAGATTTATTCTTAATCCAATAAATAAATTGTTAGACGGAATGAATAAATTATCAAACGGACAATACGATGCGCAAATAGAAATAAACGCCTTTCCTCAAATCACTAAGAGTTTTAACAAACTAGCAAAAGAACTTCAAAACGTTCAAATCTTACGTCAAGATTTTATCAATAATTTTTCGCATGAGTTTAAAACGCCTATAGTTTCTATAAAAGGATTGATAGGTCTTATGAAAACTAAAAAACTCTCTAAAGAAAAAGAGCGCGAGTATCTTGAAATAATTGACGAAGAAATAAATAGGCTTTCATTAATTACTACTAACGTGCTTAATTTTTCAAAACTAGATAATCAAGAAATTTTAACTGAATATTCTTCTTACGACGTTTCCGAACAAATTAGAAGAATAGTTTTACTATTTGAAAGACAATGGACGAATAAAAATTTAACTTTTAAACTGGATTTTGACGAGTTTACGGTTGACGGCAATGAAGATATGCTTAAAGAGGTTTGGGTAAACTTAATCGATAACGCAATTAAATTTTCAAATGAAAATACTGAAATTGAAATAAACGTAGTTAAAAATGACAACTTTATCGTTGTTACGGTATCTAACGAAGGCGTTAAGATTTTAGATGAAGATAAAGATAAAATTTTTAATAAATTCTATCAAGCGGATAAAAGTTATTCTAAAACTGGTAACGGAATAGGGCTTTCTATCGTTAAAAAGATAGTATCACTTCATAAGGGAAGGGTCGGTGTTGACAATATAAATAATAAAACGGTATTCACTGTGAAATTACCTTGCTAGTTTAGCAAGGTTTTTTATTTTGTTTATTTTCATTTTATTTTATGATGATATATTCTTGTTAATTAACTAAGTGGGATGGTAACGAAAGATGGCAAACTACATACTATATAATCCAAAAGCAAATTGTGGAAACTCTTTAAATTCAGTAAAAGCGCTAATGGTTGTATTAGATGATAAAAGCACCTTAATCGACGTGTTTAAAATAACAAGTTACGAGCGTTTTTTTAACGGTTTAAATAAAAATGATAAAGTTTTCATTTGCGGTGGCGACGGTACTTTAAACAAGTTTATAAATAATATAAAAGATATAAAAATAGACTTAGAGGTTTATTATTTCCCTTGTGGTACTGGGAATGATTTTTATAAAGACGTTAAAGTAAAGGATGAAGAACTTATTTTAATTAACGATTTAATTAAGAATTTACCTACGGTTAAGGTGAATGATAAAGAATATAAATTTATTAACGGCGTAGGTTATGGAATAGACGGTTTTTGTTGCGCTGAAGGTGATATTTTAAATGAAATAGGCAAAAAGGCTAATTATACAAATATTGCAATAAAAGGTCTACTTTATAAATATAAACCTTGCGATGCTAAAATTACGGTAGATGGTATGCAATACGAATACAAAAAAGTTTGGCTTGCTCCAACAATGTACGGAAAGTATTACGGCGGTGGTATGATACCTGCGCCTATTCAAAATAGGGGCGACGATAAGGTTTCCGTTATGCTATTTCACGGCTCTAATAAATTAAAAACTTTAATGGTTTTTCCCAAGATATTTAAGGGCGAACACGTTAAATGTAAAAAGCACGTTGCGGTGCATTCTGGTAAAAATATAAAAGTTGAATTTTCTACTAAAAAACCCTGCCAAATTGACGGCGAAACTATATTAGACGTAACTTCTTATGAAGTTAATAGATAAGAGGTAAAATATTATGGCTTGCGAAAGAAAAAATTGGTTCAAAGTTTATAAAGGTTTTATAAAATTATTCAAAAAACCAACGAATTTTAAGTACGTTGGCGAAAAAATTACTGTGCCGTCCGTTATACTTAGCAATCACGTAGGCACTAGCGCTCCGCTTTCGTTTGAACTTTATTTAGAAAACGTTCCAATGCGTTTTTGGGGAGCTAACGAAATGAATAGTGGTCTTAAAAATATGTATAAATATCAAACGGAAGTTTTTTATCACGAAAAACGCGGTTGGAATATACATCTTGCAAGAATTTACTGTTTACTTGCGTCGCCACTTACTAATATTTTCTATAAAGGTTTAAATTTAATATCTACTTATAAAGACGGTAGGTTTGTAAAAACCATTAAAGAGAGTTTTGACGCGATACAAGACGGCAATAGTTTAGTTATCTTTCCGGAAGTATCGGATAAAGGATATCTTGACGTCTTAGAAGGTTTCCATAAAGGTTTCGTTATAATGCTAGACTACGCTTATAAAAAAGGAGTTGACTTGCCGGTTGTGGTTACATATTATCATAAAAAGTCTAACGTTCATCTAATAGATGAAAAAATAATGTATAGCGAACTTATTAATAAATTTTCTACTTATGATGAAATTGCTAATTATTTATGCGATAGATGTAATAAATTAGGGGATATGTGTCAAAAATCTTATCTAGAAGATTTAAATTCTAAAAATAAATAGATAGGTACAAGCATATATTAAGGTAAGTATGAAAAAAAATTGTATAGTTATTATTCCGTCGTATAAACCTCAAAATGATTTTATAAATTACGCGTTAGAATTGTCTAAAAGCGTATATAAAATTATAGTCGTTAACGACGGAAGTGGTAACGAATATAATAGCGTCTTTAATGCTATTAGTAAAATTGATAACGTTATATTAATTGCTTATAGCGAAAACAGGGGTAAAGGTTACGCTTTAAAAGAGGGGTTTAAATACGCTTATAATAATTTTGATAAAAACGCGGTAATAGTTACCGCCGATTGCGATGGTCAACATAAAATCGTAGACCTATTTAACGTTTACGATTGCGCCGTTAAAAATCCCAACGCTCTTATATTAGGTAGCCGTGATTTTACCTTAAAAAACATACCTAATAAAAGCAAAATGGGCAACGCTATAATGCGAAAAACTTTTAGTTTTTTCTACGGTGGCAACGTCTATGATACTCAAACGGGACTTCGCGCATTTTCTAATAAATTTAATAATGATTTTACTAAAGTTAAGGGGGATAGGTTTGAGTACGAACTTGCCCTTTTAATTTTTGCCCAAAAGTCGGGGATAGAGATTGTTGAAACAAAAATTACCACAGTTTACCCAAACGACCCTAAAGAACATAAATCACACTTTAAAGCAGTTAAAGACTCTTTAAAAGTGCTAGGAGTTATGCTTAAAAACATAAGTTTATATTTTATTTCAACGCTAATTGCAGGCGTAGTTGATTTAGGTGTTTTTTCGCTTTTGTCAATGGTGCTCTTTAATAAAATTAGTCCAATATTTTCGTTGATTTCGGTAGTTGTCGCTAGAGTTTTATCTTCTATTATTAATTATTTATTCAACTTTAAAATTGTTTTTAAAGGCAAAGAAAAATCTAGCATTGTTAAATATTATGCGCTATGGCTAACGATAATGGGGCTTTCCTATTTAAACGTTTTAATCTTTGGAAACTTTCTAAATAACAACTTAATTATAGTTAAACTTTTAGGAGACGCCGTTTTAGGTATTTTAAGTTACGAAATTCAATGTAAATGGGTGTTTAAGAAAGGCGCAAGTAAATTTCATGGTAATCTTGCTAATTTTTGTAAGGTTATCGTAAAATTATTTACAAAAAAGTATAAAACTAATATCAAAAAAAGTAGAAAACCGACCGTTTACGTTTGTCGCCATTTAAATATGCATGGACCTATAACAACTCTTAAAACGTTCAATTTTGATTTGCATCCGTTAGTATTAAGTGTGTTTTTTGATGAGAAAACGGCGTACAATCATCTAAAAGATTATACTTTTTCAGTAAAAAACGATAAAAAAATTAAAAAGCGCTCTTTAAAGGCAAAAGTTTCCGCTTGGTTTTTAGTAAAGTTGATAAATTCATTAAAAAGCGTTCCTGTATATCGCGGTGGGAATAAATCAATTATAACTTTAAAAAAATCGCTTGACGTTTTAAATAGTGGTGACAGTATTATAGTTTTCCCCGATATAAATTACTCTTCTAATTACGATACGGTATCTGATATATACGACGGGTTCTTATTGCTTGGTGAAATGTACAAGAAGAAAACGGGCGAAGATTTGCAATTTGTTCCGTTATATATTGACGAGCAAAATAAAACTATTGTAAGTAATAAACCTATAGTTGTTAACGATTTTAAAACAGAAAGGGAAAAGGCAAAGCAAAAAATTATTAAAAGTATAAATTTTTCTAGTGAAAATTTTACTAAAATAGAAAATATTGAAACTGTAACTAATAATAATTTATAAACTATTGACTTTTTAACTTTTTCTTATTAAAATAAGAATATCAAACTATATGGAGATATAATTATGGGATTTTTAAAAGGTAAAACTGCAATTATTACTGGCGCAGGCTTTGCAACTTTAAGTGACGGCCGTTGTGGTTCAATTGGTTACGGTATCGCTACTGCTTACGCTAAAGAAGGCGCTAACTTAGTTATCACGGGTAGAAACGTTAAAAAACTTGAAGACGCTAAAAAGGCGCTTGAAGAGAACTACGGTATTAAAGTTTTAATTATGCAAGCGGACGTTAATGCCGGCGCTAATAACAAGGAAGTGGTTGATAGCGTAATTCAAAAAACTATTGAAACTTTTGGTAGAATTGACGTTCTTATTAACAATGCTCAAGCATCTGCTTCGGGCGTAACTATTGCCGACCATACTACCGAGCAATTCGACCTTGCAATTTATAGCGGTTTATACGCTACTTTCTATTACATGCAAGCGTGTTATCCATACTTAAAGGAAACTAAAGGTACGGTTATCAACTTTGCTAGCGGCGCAGGTTTATTTGGTAACTACGGTCAATGCGCTTACGCTGCTGCTAAAGAGGGTATTCGTGGTCTTACTAGGGTTGCCGCTACTGAATGGGGTAAAGACGGTATTAACGCTAATATCATATGCCCACTCGCTTGGACTGCTCAACTTGAAAACTTTGAAAAGGCGTATCCAGAGGCGTTCAAGGCAAACGTTAAAATGCCACCTATGGGACACTACGGCGATTCAGAACTTGAAATTGGTAGGGTTTGCGTTCAACTTGCTAGCCCAGACTTTAAATATTTGTCAGGCGAAACCTTAACGCTTGAAGGCGGTATGGGTCTCCGTCCATAATTAAATAAATTTAAACGCTTACTTTAGTAGGCGTTTTTTTATTATCTAAATTGAAAATCGACAAGAAACGGCAAAGGTTAAACTATTATTTGTTTACAAACTTTTTAAAATATGTTAAAATAATATATATTTTAAAATTGAGGTTATAATTGTATACATGAAAAATAAAAACACTTTAAAAGTCCGTTTTTTAGGTGGCGTAGGTGAGATAGGTAAAAATATGACCGCCTTAGAATACGGCAAAGATATTATAATAATTGATGCGGGGCTAACTTTTCCAAGTCAAGATATGCCTGGTATTGACCTTGTTATTCCCGACATTTCTTATTTACAACAAAATCATGATAGGGTACGCGCCGTATTTTTAACGCACGGTCATGAAGACCATATTGGCGGTCTTCCATATCTACTTAAAGATATTAACGTGCCCGTTTACGGTACTAAGTTAACTTTAACACTTGCCGAAAGCAAACTTATAGAGTTTAATATTAAAAACGCAAAACTCAATTCGGTAAAACCGAAATCAGTCATTAAAACAGGCGCTTTTTCGGTTGAGTTTATAAACGTAAACCACTCTATTCCAGGCGCTGTTGCGCTTTCTATTACAACACCAGTTGGCGTCGTGTTCTTTACTGGCGATTTTAAAGTTGATTTAACGCCAATAGGCGGAGAGATTATCGACCTTGCGAGGCTTACTGAAATTGGCAAAAAGGGCGTCAATTTAATGCTTTGTGAATCTACTAACGTAGAGCGTTCGGGCTATTCTATGAGTGAAAGCGTAGTTACCGATAATTTGGAAAGATTGTTTTTAGAAAATAAACATCGTAGGCTAATTATTGCAACTTTTGCATCAAACGTTTATAGAATTCAACAAATTTTAAATATTGCGTCTAAAAACAAGCGTAAAGTTGCACTTTCGGGTAGAAGTATGGTTAACGTCGTTGAGGCATCTTCAAAAATTGGAGAAATAACTATACCGCAAAATACGCTTATTGATATCGATAAAATTAAAAACTATCAAGATAAAGATTTGGTTATCGTTTCAACTGGCTCTCAAGGCGAGCCTATGAGCGCGTTAACTAGAATGGCTATGGGCGAGTCTAGTCAAATTAGTATTGGTAAAAACGATACTATTATCATTTCTGCATCGCCAATCCCGGGCAATGAAAAGAGTATTTATCAAGTTATAAACAACCTTTATAGAAAGGGTGCGGAAGTTGTTTACGAATCGCTTGAAAAAATACACGCGTCAGGCCACGCTTGTCAAGAAGAACTTAAAATAATGCACTCTCTTATCAAACCTAAATTCTTCATTCCTATTCACGGCGAATATCGTCATTTAATTAAGCATTCGGAACTCGCTAAAGAAATGGGACTAAAAGACAATAATATTTTAATTTGCGATATTGGAGATACCGTTGAACTTAACGGCAAAACTATTAAGAAAAAGGAAAAATTCCAAGCGGGTAGTAGGCTTGTAGACGGGCTTGCTATTGACGAAACGCAAGCAATCGTTAGGGATAGAAAACTTATATCACTTGAAGGTATAGTCGTAGTCGTTGCCTGCGTTTCGGCGGAAAGCGGTCTTATTTTGCAAGAGCCTGATATTATTGGTAAAGGCGCAGGGTTAACCGCTAGCCAAATTTCCGATATGAAAGCAATTACAGTTAAGTGTTTAGAAGACTATAATATTAAATCTGCGGGAGATTTAACCGTAACAAGAAAAATTTTAAGGAAAAAACTTAGGGATTACGTCTTTAAAAAGACTAAAAAAGACCCTATGATTTTACCAGTGATAACTGAAGTATGATAAACGAATACACTAAAGAATTATCAAGCATAAACGCTAAAAATAATATACCTAAAGAACTTATAGAAATGCAAACTGAATATCGTGAAAACGGCGTGCCAACGATACTGACCGACGGTCTTAACGAATTACTTTTAATGCTTTCTATTAAAAATCCTAAAACAGTCCTTGAACTTGGCACTGCAACGGGTTGTTCGGGTATAGCAATACTTAAAACGCTACCAAACGCTAAACTTACTACGGTAGAGAAAAATCACGATATACGCCTTGAAGCGATTGAAAACTTTAAAAAGTTTGGCGTATATGATAGGGTAAACTCTTTAATAGGCGATAGTTTAGACGTCGTTATGCATTTAACGACTAAATTTGATTTTATATTTTTAGATTGCAATAAAGCCGCTTACGCGACCTTGTATCCCTTACTTAAAGACCTTCTTAACGAGGGAGGTGTGATTTTTGCCGATAATATTTTGTTTAGGGGTTACGTTTCTGGCGAAAAGCAGTCGCCTAAAGAACATAGAACACTTGTAAAAAAAATTGATGATTACAACCGCTTAGTTTCGGTTGATAAAGATATGATTACAAGTTTCTTTGACGTTGGCGACGGAATAGCGGTATCTTGTAAGAAAATTAAATAAAACACAAAAGGATAAATTATGGAAATAGAACTTCTTGCTCCTGCGGGCAATTTTTCAAAACTTAAAACCGCGCTATATTATGGTGCGGATGCGGTATATTTAGGCGGTAAAAGTTTTTCTCTCCGCGCCTTTTCGGATAACTTTTCGGAAGAAGAGTTGCTTTTGGCCGTAAACTACGTTCACGAAAGGGGTAAAAAAATATACGTTACCGTAAATATATTTGCTAAAAACGACGATTTTGAAAAGGCGGAAAATTATTTTAAATATCTTGAAAAAATCGGGGTAGACGGCGTTATTTTAACCGACCCCGGTTTTGTTGCGCTTGCAAAAAAAGTTGCGCCTAATCTCGTTTTACATCTCTCAACACAAGCGAACACATTAAATAAATATAGCGCTAAATTTTGGGAAGAAACGGGTATTAAACGTATAATATTAGCAAGGGAACTCTCTGTTAAAGAGATAAAAGAAATTAAAGAATTTTTATCGCCCGATACCAAACTTGAGGCCTTTATTCACGGTGCAATGTGTATAAGTTATAGCGGTAGATGTTTAATGTCTAACTATTTTAACGGACGTGACGCTAACCGTGGCGAATGTGTTCAAGCATGCAGATGGGAATATGAACTTCGTGAAAAATCAAAAGACGGCGAATATTATCCTATTGAAGAAGACGAGCACGGAACTTACGTTTTAAATAGTAAAGACCTTAATTTAATTAACTATTTTGACGATATGGTTAGCGCCGGCATTTGCTCTTTTAAAATTGAAGGAAGAATGAAAGGGGAATACTATTTAGCAACAGTTATCAACGCCTACCGTCGCGCAATTGACGACTATTTAAATAACGGCGTTTCTTATAGGGATAACCCTATTTATATGACGGAACTTAAAAAGACGTTCCACCGTGCGTTTACTACCGCTTACGCTTTTGGAAAAAATGACGAAACAGTAAATTATTCGGGTAGCCAATCATCGGGTAATAGTATGTTTATAGCAAACGTACTCGGTTACGATGAAGAAAAGGGTTGCGCCGTTGTCGAAATGAGAAACCGCTTTAAAGTCGGCGATGAACTTGAGGTTTTATCTCCTAGCGAAAACTTTAATAAAAAGTTTATAGTAACTGAAATTTATAATCAAAACGGCGAAATGGTTGACGATGCAAAACTCGTTCAACAAAAACTTTACGTTAAAACGGATATAAAACTTAGTAGCGGTGACATTTTAAGAAAAGACATTTAGTTTCGACATAATATTACAAAATAAGACATAGATTACAAAGGCGAGGTAATTTATGTTCTTAGAATTTTTAAGTTTTATTTTTGATAAAATACTCTTCTTTTGCGGAAGTATTGCGGGGGATTCTTTTCCAAAACCGCTATCTCGCGAAGAAGAGCGAAAATACCTTATTGCCTTTAAAGAAACGGGCGATAAAAACGCCAAAGATATGCTTATTAAACATAACTTAAGGCTAGTTGCTCACGTCGTTAAAAAATATCAAGGTGCAGAAGATAACGACGATTTGATTTCAACTGGTACGATCGGTTTAATTAAGGCGATAAACACCTTTGATTACACTAAAGGTATTCAACTTGCAACTTACTCTGCAAGGTGTATTGAAAATGAAATTTTAATGCTACTTAGAGCGAATAAAAAATATCAAACTACGGTGTCGCTGTCGGATAGCGTAGGGACGGATAAGGACGGTAACGAATTAACTTTAATGGATCTACTTAGCGACGACGGCGAAAGCGTATTTTTAACTGCTTTAAAAAAGGAAAAGAGAACTAAACTTATAGATATTGCTAAAAGCGTATTAAATGAAAGGGAGTTTAAAGTAATAACTTTAAGATATGGTCTAAAAGGTGGCGCGCCACTCCCACAGCGCGAAGTTGCATCTTTTTTAAAAATATCACGCTCGTATATATCGCGAATTGAAAACAAGGCGATTTTAAAAATAAAAAAAGAAATTGAAAGTAAAGGAATTTCATTCGATTAAATAATGAATTATAGTATAGTCGTTGGTGCTAGCGGTGTAATTGGAGAGAATTTTGCCGTAAAGTTAGCAAAACAAGGTCAAAATTTATATATAACTGGAAGAACTAAGGAAAAATTAGAGTTGCTTAAGTGTAAACTTCTTGACGTAAACCCTAATATTTCCGTTGAATGTTTTGCTTGCGATTTAATTGATTTTTCTAACGTGAACGCTTTATTTGAGCATTTTATTAGTTTAAACGCAAAAGTTAGCGGGCTCTATTACGTTTCGGGTATAGATACGCAAAAAGCCTTTATATTATACGATTACGATAAGATTATAAAGCAGAGTAGGGTTAATTTTGAATGCGCTTTATCCTTTACTAACTTCGCATTGAAAAATAGGGCGGAAAGTTTAAAAATTTTAGTAGTATCTAGTATGTGTGGGCTACTTCCTATGCCGTATTTTGCCGAGTATTCCGCAACGAAATCGGCTTTAATTAACTTTTTTACCGCTTTAAGATACGAGGTTGATAAACTAGTCAAAATAACGATTTTAGCGCCTGGTAGCGTGCCTACGCGTCGCGACGTTATAGAAGATATTAAAGTGCAAGGCTTTTTAGGGAAATTATCTTCAAAATCGCCAAGTTTCGTAGTTGAGAAGGGTTTAAAAGCGCTAGATAAAAATAACAGAATTTGCATTCCTGGTTTTTATAATAAAATTGTTAACTTTTTTAATAAAATAACCCCTAATTTTATAAAACTAAGAATTATTAAAAGAAAATTTAGCAAAAAAACGAAAGACGCATTTTAGTAAAATTTTAAATTAATCTTTACAAGATTATTTTAATGTGTTATCATATATGCATTGGAGAAAAGTTATGAGTTACGCAGATAAAGTATTTATAGAGAATTGCAAAGACATAATTGAGAACGGCTTTTGGGATTTTAACCAACAAGTACGCCCTCATTGGGAAGACGGTACGCCCGCTCACACTGTTAAAAAGTTTTGTTTAGTTAATAGGTACGACCTTTCTAAAGAATTTCCTATTTTAACTATTAGAAAAACTTTCTTTAAGTCTGCTATTGATGAAATTTTATGGATATGGCAAAAAAAGAGCAATAACGTCAACGACCTTAATTCTCACATTTGGGATAGTTGGGCGGATGAAACGGGCTCTATCGGCAAGGCTTACGGTTATCAATTAGGCGTTAAACATAAATATAAAGAGGGTGAAATGGACCAAGTTGATAGGGTACTTTACGACCTTAAACACAACCCTTATTCTAGGCGCATTTTAACTAGTATTTATACCTTCCAAGATTTGCACGAAATGAATCTTTATCCTTGCGCTTATTCAATGACCTTTAACGTAACAAACGGCAAACTTAACGGTATACTTAACCAACGTTCTAACGATATGGTCGTTGCAAATAACTGGAACGTTGTTCAATACTCTGTTTTGCTTATGATGTTCGCTCAAGTATCGGGTTTAGAAGTTGGTGAACTTGTTCACGTAATTTCTGACGCGCACATTTATGATAGGCATATTCCTGCGCTTAAAAAGATGTTTGAAAACCCACAGTATGAAGCGCCAAAACTCATCATTAATAAAGACGTTAAGAATTTTTACGACTTTACCGTTGATGATTTTAAACTTGTTGATTACAAATCAACACCACTCGATACTAAATTGGAGGTTGCTATATAATGAAAGCAATTGTTGCAGTTGATAAAAAATGGGGTATTGGTAAAAATAACGATTTACTTTTTTCACTCCCTGAAGATATGAAATTTTTTAGAGAAAAAACTAGTGGTAAAACCGTTTGTATGGGTTATAATACTTTACTTTCTTTCCCAGGTTCTAAACCACTTAAAAATAGGGTGAATATCGTTCTTGCGCCTGACGGTGTAGAACGTGACGATTGCATAATAGTTCACACTTTAGAAGAACTTTCTAATACTTTAAAAAATTATAACGACGTTTTCGTTATCGGTGGTGCAATGTTCTATAGAACTATGGTGCCTTACTGTGAAGAAGTTTACGTTACTAAAGTTGATGCTGACGGCGAGGCTACCGTATTCTATCCTAACTTAGATGAAATTGACGGGTTTGAAATGGTTTACGAGTCTGAGCCTATCGAGTCTAACGGTTATCAAATTAGATTTACAACGTACAAAAATAATAAAGTTGAAAAATTTTAATATTAAAACACCCTTTGGGTGTTTTTTTATTGCTAAAACAGGTTAAATAATGTATAATTGATAATTATTTGGAGTAATTATGAAAGCAAAGAATTTAAACTTTTTAGGGCTTATATTATTATTTACGGCAACGCTTGCGTGGGGTACGTCGTTTATTATTTTAAAGGAAACAATTTCTTCTGTTTCTACCTTTTACGTGCTTGCCATTCGCTTTACGGTATCTTCTTTACTTATAGGCGCTATATTTTTTAAAACTATTATTAAAACCCCTTTAAAAACAATTATAAGCGGGGTAGTTTTAGGCATTATTTTAACTTTTGCATACGATATTCAAACTTTTGGTTTAGCGGAAACTTCCGCTGCAAGAAACGCCTTTTTAACGGGTTCTTACTGTGTTTTAACGCCTTTTATGGCTTGGCTTATTATTCGTAAAAAACCATCTACTTTTAACGTTATAGCGGCGTTTTTATGTATTATTGGCATAGGTTTCGTAGTCTTTTCGGGCGGTGGCGCAGGAGACGGCGTTTTACTTGGCGATTTGTTAACTTTACTTGCCGCAATTTTTTACGCGCTTCAAATTATTTTTATTGATAAATATCAAGAACAAGGTAAAAATTCTATACAATTACTTGTTTTTGAACTTTTAACGGTAGGGGTTTGCAATATTATTTTCTCGCTTATATTCGACATGCCGAAAGGTATAGGCGTTTACGCCCTTAATTTAGAGCAACTTTTACAAATTGGTTATTTAACCCTTGCTTGTACTTTACTTGCTCAATTTTGTATGATTATAGGTCAAAAATTAACTACTGCAAATCAAGCGTCGGTAATACTTAGTTTAGAGTCCGTTTTCGGCGCGCTCTTTAGCGTAATACTAGGTAAAGAAAGTTTAACCGTATGGTTGTTCGTTGGTTTTGCAATAATCTTCGTTGCCATATACGTTAACGAACTTAAACAAAACCCGTTTAGAAATTTAATGAATAACAAAAAATAAAAAGCCGTATAAGGGCGTCGCTCTTAGGGATTTTTTAGGAACTATAAAAGGATAGCAAAAAATTTTGCTATCCCTTTCTTTTTGCTTTGCAAAACACACGACTTAACAGGGTTAAGTATAGTGTGCTACACTTTTGAAAATCTTTCCGCAAAGATTAACAACTCGATAAATTGGAATTTATAATTCTCATTTGACATCACTTATCAAGAGTAATGTTTTTAAGAATAAATTTGATAAAGGATTCGGTGGAATCGTACATATCTCTATCCCTATAATCACTTGTTTGATATTGATATTTGAGATTCCTTAAATGTTCTATTTCTTGCGGCGTACCTATATTAGATTCAATAATTTGGGTATATGTTTCTCCGCCATCAAAACTTATATCGTGTATTTCGTTTGGCAAAAACTTAATTACTATCAATTTAAATGTGAACAGATATACTTTTTTACCTTGAACCTTTGCTTTTGATATTTTATATCCTGCCTTTTTTATCTTCTTAAACTGTTTTGATAGAAAAAACCTATCACCAATACAATCTATTAACACTATTATTGTAGCAGGAACAATAAAAAGGATTCCAAGAAATATAGACAATATCGCTTCAAATACTTTACCTATCTTTTTCATATTTGAACTCCCTTTTTGCGGACAGTTTTGTTGTATCATAACCGATAAATTCTTATTTATCGGTGAGTTTATTGTACCACAAATTAATATTTTATGCAACTTGTTATGCGTGGCAAAAGAAAACTCGACTTTTGATAAGTCGAGTTTTATAATTTATTAAATTTAAATCCCTATGAGTGACGCCCTTAAACGGCTTTTTTAATTTTCTTTTATATATTCTATAATATCTTCAATTTTACAATCTAATATGTTGCATAAATCGTTTAACTTTGTGGTGGTAATTCCACCACCGTTTTTAATTCTATTAATCGTTGCAGAACTTATTCCGTACTTATAAATTAAAGTATAAGTTGTAATATTTTTTTCTTTTAACGTTTTAAATAAAGGTTCGTATGATATCATAATAAAATTATATAATATAATCAAATACTTGACTATACTCATAAAAATGACTATACTATATATAATATATTCAAAAGTAGGTGTTTTATGAAAAAATTTAAAGTTTATATTGTGTTTAGTATTATATTTATTTTTATTATAAATATGCTAATGACAGGTTGTGCTCCTGAAGAAGAGATTAAAATAAAGAAAATTAACAATTTTTACAAAACTAATTACAAATGTGAAATTGATGATAAAATAACTATTGAAACAACTATTAGTGGAGATAATATTCAGTTTTCAGATATAAGTTTACATTTGTCTGACAAAACAGCATTTGACGTTGATTATAATATTGTTGAAGGTTATGTATATTATACTTTTACGGTTGTTTTTATTGCTAAAAAATCTGGAAAATATAATTTTTATATTTCAAATTTGGATAACAGCATAAGTTCTAATACTGTAAATATAGAGGTATTAGAAAATCCTAATCAAGAAGATAATTCACCTAGTCAAAACGAGCCAAATCAACCAAGCAACCCCGAACCTGATAGTTCAGAAAAAACGGAAACAAAACCTACGCCTAATACCCCTTCTGAAACTAGCATAATAGTTTATACAACTCCAACAGGTAAAAAGTATCATTATAATAAAAGTTGTGCTGGTAAAAATGCTATACAATCAACAAAAGAAAAGGCAGTTAATATAGGGTTAACTCCTTGCAAAAAATGTTGCTAATTAAAAAACCTTATTGCGAATTGCAATAAGGTTTTGTTTTACTTTTTATTTTTAGCCCATTGTTTCATACGCAAATCTTTAGATAAAATCTTTTTACGTAATCTAATTGACTCTGGCGTAACTTCAAGTAGTTCGTCGTCCGCAATAAATTCCATGCATTGCTCTAAACTCATAATTGTTGGGGGAACAAGTTTTAACGAATCGTCACTTCCGCTTGCACGGTTGTTTGTTAAGTGTTTTGTTTTGCAAACGTTAACGACTAAATCGTCTTCACGCGAGTTAACGCCTACAATCATACCTTCGTAAACAGGAAGACCAGGGGAAACGAAAAGGGTAGTTCTCTCTTGAGCGTTAAATAAGCCGTATTGGCTAGTAACGCCTGCCTCAAAGCAAACGAGCGAACCGCGGTTTCTCTCTTGAATGTCGCCTTTATATTCTTCGTAGCCTGCAAAAATCGACGCCATAGTTCCAAAACCTTTAGTGTCGGTTAAAAGTTCGTTTCTATAACCGATTAAGCATCTAGCAGGAATTTTAAAGGTGAGTTTTGTTTCGCCTAAATCGTCCGCGTCCATATTAAGAAGTTCGCCTTTTCTTTCGCCAAGTTTATTCATAACTGCGCCAACGTATTCGCTTGGTACTTCAACGACAAGTTCTTCCATAGGCTCACAGCATTTGCCGTTAATTTCTTTAAAGATAACTTTTGGTCTAGAAACTTGGAATTCGTATCCTTCACGGCGCATATTTTCTATCAATATAGAAAGGTGTAATTCGCCACGACCGAATACTTTAAAAGTGTCTGCGCTATCAGTTTCTTCAACGCGCATTGATACGTTAGTTTCAACTTCTTTAAAAAGTCTTGCCCTAAGGTGGCGTGATGTTACGTATTTGCCTTCTTTACCGGCAAAAGGGGAGTTGTTTACCATAAACATCATACTAATAGTAGGCTCGTCAATGGCAACGAAAGGAAGTGGTTCAACGCAGTCGTTAGAACAAAGCGTTTCGCCAATATTTATGTTTTCAATGCCCGATACGGCTATAATGTCACCAATAGAACCACTTTCAACTTCAACCCTTTTAAGACCTTCAAATTGATAAAGTTTACCAATTTTAGCATTAGAAGTTTTGCCGTCGGTATGGCAAACGGTTAAACTTTGCGCGTCTTTAATTTTACCGCGAATAATTCTACCAACGCCAATTCTACCAACGTATTCGTCATAATCTATATTACAAATAATTGTTTGAAGTCCGCCGTCTTCGTCGCCAACAGGGGCAGGTACTTCGCTAATAATAGTGTCAAGAAGGGCGGAAATGTCCGCTTTAGGCGTAGTGTCCATACTAGCCCAACCGTTTTTAGCGGATGCGTATACCGTTTTAAAGTCAAGTTGGTCGTCGTTTGCGCCAAGTTCTATGAAAAGTTCTATAATACCGTCCATAGTCTTGTCAAGGTCACCGCCTTTATCTATCTTATTTATAACGACGATAGGTTTTTTGTTAAGGTTAAGTGCCTTTTTTAAAACGTATCTAGTTTGAGGCATACAACCTTCAACCGCGTCAACAAGTAAAATAACGCCGTCTACCATAGATAAAATACGTTCAACTTCACCGCCAAAGTCGGCGTGGCCTGGAGTATCGATAATGTTGATTTTAGTGCCTTTATAATGAACTGCGGTGTTTTTGGCTAAAATTGTAATTCCGCGTTCGCGCTCTAAATCGTTATTATCCATAACTCTGTCTTCAACGACTTCGTTAGATCTAAAAATTCCGTTTTGTTTAAGTAATGCGTCGACAAGGGTAGTTTTACCATGGTCAACGTGAGCAATAATTGCAACGTTTCTAATATTTTCACGAGTATTCATAACGTATGTATTTTAATATTTAATATTAAAAAAGTCAATTAAATAAAGGGGAGTAAAAATATTTGCAAAAAATTTTAATAATATTCAAAAAAGTATGTATATTTGCTTGATTTATTTTATAAAACTTGTTATAATCTAGAAAATTAATAGTCAATTGAAGTTTGCGGAAGGTTTTCGACCGTGAATTGATGACACTCTGGAGAATCTCACGTAGGTGAGTGCCGAAGGTGCAAAGGGTTATCGCCCCGAATCTCTCAGGCAAAAGGACAGTGTGAATTATATTTTATTTTATATTATAATATAGATATAGTGTAAAATATTTTTAGTTCGGGGTTCTCTTACGAAGTGTAAGAACTCCGTTTTTTATTTGTTTAAAAAAAATTTTTTATATAAAGGAGAGTAAATTATGTGGGCAAATATTGAAGCAGCATTGCTTAAATTCTTTGCGGATTTTAACTCGTATTTTTCGGGTTACTTTCTTGTAATTTTACTTGTAGGTGTAGGCGTTTACTTTACGGTTAAAACAAAGTTCGTTCAAATTCGTTACTTTGGTCAAGGTGCTAAACAAGTGTTTGGCAACATTAAACTTGTAGGTGACAAACAAAAGAATGGTATGAGTTCATTCCAAGCATTTGCAACTGCCGTTGCAGCGCAAGTTGGTACGGGTAACATTATCGGTGCTACGGGCGCTATTTTAACTGGTGGTCCTGGTGCTATTTTCTGGATGTGGATTATTGCCTTTTTAGGTATGGCAACAATCTATGCCGAAGCAGTTCTTGCTCAAAAGACTAAAGAAGTTAAAGAAGACGGAACAGTTTTAGGTGGTCCTGTTTATTACATAAAGAAAGCGTTCCCAAATGGTTTTGGTAAATTTCTTACTATTTTCTTCGCTGTAGCAACCGTTGTTGCGCTTGGTTTCGTAGGTACTATGGTTCAATCTAACTCTATTGGTGGCGCTGTTTCTAACGCAATTGCAGGCGAAAACGTTTGGTGGATTAGCCTTATAGTTGGTGTTGTAATTGCTATCGTTGCAGGTTTCGTATTTATCGGTGGCGCTAAGCGTCTTGCGTCGGTTACTGAAAAACTCGTTCCTATAATGGCATTAATTTATCTAGTAGGCGGTATAATTATTATTTGTTGTAGAATTACATCGTTACCAAGAGCATTCGGTATGATTTTTGAATATGCTTTTAACCCACAAGCAATCATTGGTGGTGGTATTTGGGGCGCAATCGTTACTGCAATTCAACAAGGTGCTAAACGTGGTCTTTTCTCAAACGAAGCAGGTATGGGTTCTACTCCACACGCTCACGCTCAAGCAAACGTTAAAACAGCACACGAACAAGGTTGCTCTGCAATGTTCGGTGTATTCCTTGATACTTTCGTAGTTTTAACAATGACTGCTCTTATCGTTATCACAACACTTTACGCTAACGGTAGCGAAAACTCTTTATTATGGACTACAGTTAATAAGTCTAACGCTGTTGCAACTGCTTTCTCTGTTGCTTTTGGCGGTGGTAATATTGCAGTAACTATCGGTAATATTTTCGTTGCGGTATGTCTTACTTTCTTTGCGTTCTCAACAATTTTATCATGGAACTTATTTGGTAAAATTAACTTCCAATACTTATTTAAAGGTAAAGGAACAATCGTTTATACTTTAATTGCATTATTATTCGTTGTTCTTGGTTCAGTATTCCAAAACGACCTTGTTTGGGAACTTACAGACTTCTTTAACTACTTAATGGTACTTCCTAACGTTATCGGCTTAATTGCTCTTTCTAAACTTGTTAAAGGGGAAGTTAATAATGCCGACGATATTAAAAAAGGTAAAAAATTATTTAAAGCAGAAGATGCTAATAAATAATTATAGTAAAAATATTAAAGACTTTCGCTTATTTTTGCGGAAGTCTTTTTAAAATACTTAGAAAAATATTAAAATTATATATTAAAAATGGTTGCAATATATTTCTTGATGTGCTAATATATATAAGTAAGTTTTGAGTTTAGGGCTTACTAAGTATACAGACTGAAAAAAAGTAAAATAATTATAATTTTACTAAAAAAATTGCTTGACAAACTTTATAAAATATTGTATTATAATCAAGCATTCAGTTGAACGGCGGGGTGTAGCGCAGTTGGTAGCGCGCGTGGTTTGGGACCATGAAGTCGGGAGTTCAAGTCTCTTCACCCCGACCATTACTTTTCAGGGGCCTTTAGCTCAGTTGGTTAGAGCGGTCGGCTCATAACCGATTGGTCCGGGGTTCGAGTCCCTGAAGGCCCACCATAAAAATTAATAACTAAAAAAATGGGGATGGCCCGGTAGTTCAGTTGGTTAGAACGCCAGCCTGTCACGCTGGAGGTCGACGGTTCGAACCCGTTCCGGGTCGCCATTTTTTTATGCCTCGGTAGCTCAGTCGGTAGAGCAGGGGACTGAAAATCCCCGTGTCGGTGGTTCGATTCCGCCCCGAGGCACCATTCAATTTAATATGCTGGCGTAGCTCAACAGGCAGAGCAGCTGACTTGTAATCAGCAGGTTGTGGGTTCGATTCCAATCGCCAGCTCCATATGGGGAGGTTGCCGAGCGGCCAATGGCAACAGACTGTAAATCTGTCGGTTTTCACCTTCGGTGGTTCGAATCCACCTCTCCCCACCAAAAATAACGGTTTCATATGAATCCGTTATTTTTATTTTATCTGTAATTTTAAAAATGCGACGTAAATTAAAAAAACATGTCGCATTTTTGTATTGTGTTTATTAGTTTTTAATGTTAAAATATAAAAAAGAGGTTATTTATGGACATTACTTTAAAAAATGAACAGTTTGAAAAATTTTTAATAGATTATTTTGAAAAAGAAAAGGTTATGGGCAGTATTATATTATCTTATCAAGGTAAACCTATTTTTAAAAAACACCTTGGCTATCAAGATATTGAAAACAACGTACCTATATCTGATAAAACCCGCTTTAGGTTTTACTCTTTAACAAAGCCTTTAGTGGCAACTGGTATTATGCTTTTATATGAAAGGGGAATCGTGGATATTTACGCGCCTTTATATAAAACTTTAGATATTGCTAAAAATTTAGATAAAAGAATAACCGTACTAGATTTATTGCATCATACTTCAGGTTTACCTGAAATTGCTTCAGCATTAACTTTAAGTTATAACGATACTGTAAATTTTGATAAAGAAATAAAAAGTTTAGAAGGTCAACCGCTTGATTTTGACCCGTCTACAAAATATTTTTATCGTAACACTAATTACATTTTACTTTCTTTAATAATTGAAAAATATTCAGATGAAAAGTTAGATAAATTCTTGACTGAAAACGTATTAAAACCGTTAGGTATGGATACGGTTGTGTTTGAGTATAATGATACTGAAATACCTAACAAATCGCAAGGGTACGAGTACGATGAAAAGGGTAATTTGATTAAAGGCGAATGGGTTAACATGCATAGAATTTTCGGTGCAGGTTTTGCCGTTGGTAGAATTTCAGATTTTTATAAATTCTATGAGGCGGTTCGTGAAAAGAAACTTTTAAAAGAAGAAACTTGGAAACTCGTTTTTACTCGCGCTAAAGCAGGTAGGTTTGGTATCGGTTGTATGGTTTTAAATTATAACGATACTATTTGCTATCAACACACTGGCGGTCATATTGGTTTTAGGAATATTCATAGATATTTTCCTAATGAAGATTTTGATATGCTTATGCTTTGCAACGTTGCAAATAATAACGTTAGGGAAGAAGTTTTACGTAAAGCGTATGAAATATATTTAGAAAAAGAAGACAATATGAAAAATATTGAAATGGACAAAGGTTTTGCCACAAAATAAAAAAATTGCCGACGAATTACTCGTCGGCAAATTTTTTTAAATCATTGAGTATCTGGTGGTATAAACGCAACAGATTTTTTATAGCATTTTTCGCACATTTTACGCATTTGTGCCTTTTGTGGCGCTTCAAAAACTTCTTTTTTGCAAGTTATACAGTTGTATAATGCTTTTTCACCGCACCCCACGAAAGAAAACGCTGAAAAGCAAAGTGTTATCGTTAAAAGTATTGTTAAAACTTTTTTCATATCCCTTCTCCTTATATTTATATATTTATTTTACTATAGCAGTAATATTTTGTAAATTTATATATTTGATAATAAATGGACAAAATTGATATAAAAGTAATTGACAATAACTTTACAATAAAATTTTAATATTGTGTTTTATCGCATTGCAAAATTTTTTAGTTTGTGATATTATTTTATTATGAAATTTATTGAACTTACTATACATACAACTTCAGAGGCGGAAGAACTCGTTTGCGACAAACTTTGGGAGTATACTTCCTACGGCGTTTCAGTATCGAATAAAAACGATGTTTTAGAACTTATTGAAAAGCGTAGAAATACTTGGGATTATCTTGAAGACGGTGTGACTGAAAATTTAAACTCTAACGTAACGCTAGTAAAATGCTACTTAGATTTAGATAAAAAGGAAACTTTAATTCCCGTTATTGAAAAAGAACTGTTTAAGTTAAAAGAAAATGCGAATGGTTTTATTGAGTTTGGCACGTTAGAAACCTTTTCTAGAATAGTAGACGGGGACGATTGGATAGATATTTGGCGTAAACACTATCGACCTATGGATATGGGTAAAGTAGTTATTAAGCCAGAGTGGGTTGATTATACCGCTAAAGAAAATCAAATAGTAGTAACCATTGATAGCAATATGGCTTTCGGTACGGGCGAGCACGAAACAACGTCTATGTGCATAGATTATCTATCTATTATCGATTTACAAGGCAAAAGCGTTATAGATATCGGTACGGGCTCGGGTATACTTGGTATAACCGCCGTTAAACTTGGCGCTAAAAAAGCCGTTATGACGGATATTGATGAAGTTGCCGTAAAAACTGCAAAGCACAACGCGGAAATTAACGGCGTAGCGGATAAATGTTTAATCACTTTAGATAATTTATTATCGGGTAGCGATAGTGTTGGGGACGTTGTTGTTGCTAATATTACCGCCGATATTTTAATAATTTTATCTAAAGATATTTTATCTCACTTAAAAAGCGAAAGTAAACTTATTTTAAGTGGTATTTTAAGGGAAAAGGCTAGTGAAGTTATAGAAACTTATCTTCCACTTGGTTTTAAATTGTTAAAGAGTGAAAGTAAGGGCGAATGGGTTGCTCTTATGATGGAAAAATTATGAAAGCGGTAGTATTTACTTTAGGTTGCAAAGTTAATAGTTGCGAAAGCGCTTCGCTTATGCGTGGGCTTGAAGAATTGGGCTACGAAGTTTCAGAAGAATTATCTTTTGCCGACCTTTATATAATAAATACTTGCGCCGTTACTAAAGAGGCGGAAAAGAAATCACGCCAAGCGGTTGCTAGGGTAAGAAAGTTTAATAAAAACGCTAAAATTATAATAACGGGGTGCGCGTCGCAAAACAATCCTCAGTCGTTTATTGATAAGGAAGGGGTAACGCTAGTTACGGGTACGGAGTATAAGGACAAAATTTTATCTAATCTAGATAAAACGGGGATAGAGATTGATAATCACACGTTAGATTATAAAGAAAGTTTAACGCCCAAAACGTCAAAGACTAGGGCGTATATTAAAATTCAAGACGGTTGTAATAATTTTTGCTCATACTGTATTATTCCTTATTTAAGGGGTAGAAGTAGGTCTAGAAGTCCACTTTCAATTAAGCGTGAAATTGAACTTTTAAAACCGTTAGAGGCCGTTTTAACGGCAATAAACTTAACCGCTTATAACTACGGTGGACAAACGCTAACCGATCTTATTAAATCGTTAACCGATTTAAACGTTAGAATTAGGCTTGGTAGTTTAGAAGAAAATATTATAACCGACGAATTTTTAACCGCGTTAAAAAACTTAAAAGATTTTGCTCCGCATTTTCACTTGTCTTTGCAATCGGGCTCGTCTGATACTTTAAAGGCAATGAATAGAAGATATACCGCGGAAGAGTTTTTAAAGTCTATTAAACTTATAAGAAGTTACTTTCCAAACGCGGGTGTTACTACGGATATAATAGTTGGTTTTCCAACCGAAACGGAAGAAAACTTTAACGAGACGTTAGAGTTTGTTAAAAAAGCCAAGTTTTCAGACGTGCATTGTTTCCCGTATTCCGCGCGTGAAGGAACGAAGTCTTATAAATTAAAGGATTTATCAAGTGACGTTAAAAAGCAGAGATTAGACGCCTTAATCGACCTTAAAAATCAACTAAAAAGAGAGTTTATTGATAGTAATTTAGGTAATACGCTTGAATTTGTAGTTGAAGAATACGACGGAGAATATACGCTTGGTTATACTGAAAATTATATTAAAGTTTACCTAAAAGGCGAACTTAAAGAAGGAAAATATAAAGTAAAACTAATCGCCCCGTATTGTGACGGCGCGTTAGTTGAACTTATTTAAAAGGAGATAATTATGGACTGTTTATTTTGTAAATTTATTAGTGGAGAAATTCCTGTAAACAAATTATACGAAGATGAGAATTTTATCGTTATTCGCGATATTGAGCCTAAGGCAAAAAATCACTATTTAGCGATTGTTAAATCTCACTTCAAACTCTTTGCCGAAATGAATGAAGAGCAAGCCGAAATGCTTAAAAATACTTTAAAGAAAATTCCGGAACTTGCTGAACTACTTGAACTTCAAGGGGGGTATAGAATAGTGGTTAACCAAGGCGACGATGCAGGTCAAACCGTTCCACACCTTCACATACACATTCTTTGCGGTCAAAAAATGGGTTGGCAACCTGCTTAATTGTTTCGGCTATTTTACTCTTAAAATTAACCTTATATTGAGTTGTAGCCTATTTTTATCGTTTTTAATAAAATAATTCTAAATTTTAGTAATTTTATTTGACAATAATAAATACTTTTGCTATAATCGTTATGCTTAATGATGGTACCGGTAAGGTAAAGGAGGGTTGAGTATGTCCACAGTTAGAGTTGGTGAAAATGAATCTTTAGATAGCGCACTTAGAAGATTTAAACGTAAATGTTCTCGTGACGGTATTATTGGCGACCTTCGTCGTAAAGAATTCTATGAAAGACCTTCTGTTAGAAGAAAAAAGAAGGCGGAAGCTGCTAGAAAAAGAAACATCAAAGGCTAAAAATATAGTTTTTACATCCGCAAAGTAGTTGATTCTTTGCGGATTTTTTTTATTTCATCGGAGGTTTTATAATGGATAAAAGTTTAAAATCATACGCTAAAGAAGCCAAGAAAAGATTTAAAAATTCCTTTTGGCAGGATTACAAAAGTAAAGTAGATAGCGAAGTTTCCGTTGCTTTAGCAGATGGGGTAGACGTATCCAAAGTGGTAAAATACTATCAAAATAAAGCATCCGTTACAATTAAAGGTGTAAAGCCTAACGATGAAGAGTTTTATTTAAAAGTTAAAAAACTACTTAGCGAATTCGGCGAAGTGAGCGATGCGATAGGTAGGCTTACCGATAAAGAATATTTTGATACTTTATCTTACGAGCAAAAACAGCGTTACACCTTAGAATTATCGCAAAAATATATTAAAGCAAAAGAAAGGTATTATAAAGAAATACAATTTGAAAAAACTATTTAAGGAATAATATGATATACGGAAAAGAAGATTTTATTAAAATTTTTAACAGTACTATTAAGCGTGAAGGTGCGGATAAACTCCTTGCTTTTTTAGAAACTTCAGACTTTTTTACCGCGCCTGCAAGCACAAGGTATCATTGTGCGTTTGAGGGCGGTTTAGTTTCGCATAGCGTAAACGTTTATAAAAGACTACTTTTTAATATAGAAAATGAATTCGGTAGCGAATGGGAAAAGTACTATAGTCACGAAACCATTGCAATTTGTTCTTTACTTCACGACCTTTGCAAAGTGTCTTATTATAAAAAAGATTATAGAAACGTTAAAGAAAACGGTCAATGGGTTAAAAAAGAAGTGTATGTTAAAGAGGAAGATTTGCCTTACGGCCACGGTGAAAAATCGGTTTATATCTTGCAAAGTTTTATAAAGCTTACTAGGGAAGAGGCAGTTGCTATAAACTTCCATATGGGCGGTTTTGATGTAAGAGTTAAAGGGGGCGACGGCTCGATTAGCGAGGCCTACGATAAATTCCCACTTGCAATAATGTTACACGTTTCCGATATAGAGGCCACTTATTTAGATGAAAAAAGAGGATAAAACAAATATCCATCAGTTTGCTAACTGATGGATATTTTTTATTATAACTCAAAAGTAGAAAAGTTATTATATTATCTAACTTTTCTTAATAAAATAAGACGTGGTCTTATTCGCTATTAATAGTCGGTTAATCCTAGCAGATAATCGACGGAAACCTCAAAGAAGTCTGCCATGTCTGCAAGTACTGATAAGGGTGGTTCTCTTTGAGATTTTTCATAATGTAAATACGTAACGGGGTTAAGACACAGTTTTTTAGCAAGTTCTACCTGCGTCAACCCTTTTTCTTGGCGAAGTTCTTTCAGTCGCCTACCTAAAAATATTTCCATATTATATTATTAAATCCCTTGACATTCTACCAAAATGTTAGTATAATTTGCATACATACTACCATAATGGTAGTTTATTTAATTTATTTAAACTTAATTTAGATTTTATATAGAGTATCTTAAAGGAGACTTAGAAAAATGAGTGATGAAAAAGTACAAAAACCTACTCGTAACCGCTTACTTATCATACTTTCAATTATCACTTTAGTATCGATAATATTTTTTATAGCGTCTACTTGCTATATTTGCAGTCGTGACGGGTTTAAAAAAGAAATTAAAATAGTCCAAGATGGAACGACCATTGATAGTTTGGAGATTAAATCTTTAAATATGCATCCAGGAGAAATCGTTAATTATCAAGTGGTATTAAATTCTACCGCTAGTGGTAATTACGAAGTGGTTATGAATTTTAAAGAAAAAGAAGACGGTGGACTTAAAAATTTTATTATCGTTACTATTATGGACGGGAATAAAGAAATTTTAAACAAAAAACTATCGGAAGTTTTTACAGACGGTAAAATTAAAATGAATTGCAATATAACCGCTTTTAAGTCTTACGTTATAGATATAAAATATACAATGCCCGTAGAAACCGGCAACGATGCTATGAGTACTAATGCTAGCTTTGATATTGAATTTACTATTGATATGGTATGATGGCGAATGGGGGGTAAATGAATAAAAAAGCATTAAAGTTAGTACAAAATATTTTAACTTACGTTTTCGTAGGTTTATGTATAGTTTTAGTCGTTTTTACCGTTCTATCTAAAAAGAACGACGGCGCGATTAGTATTTTCGGTCACGAGGCGAGAATAGTTATTTCCGAATCAATGGAAAAATGCGATCAAACTGACGTTTCTAGTTACGATATTAAAGACATACCGTTAAAATCTATGGTATTTATCGAACTTGTTCCTAAAGATGAAGAAGAGGCTAAAGAATGGTATGCAGACCTAGAAGTTGGCGACGTTTTAACTTTTAGATATAAATACGATAGACAAGTAACCATAACGCACAGAATTATTGAAATTACGCAGAACTTAGATAGCAAAGGGAATCCAACTGGCGGATATACGATAGCATTAAAGGGTGATAATAGGGCGCTTGAAAGCGACCCTAAAGCGTCCGCTGCCGACGTTGGAACGCAAGTTATAAACACAGAAGTTGACGGCGTTAATTATATAATAGGAAAAGTAACGGGGCAAAGCGTCGTATTAGGTTATACGATTTACGCCTTAAAACAACCGCTTGGTATTGCCCTTATAATCATAGTGCCTAGCGCGATTATTATGATTATCGAAATTATTAAAATCGTTGGCATTTTAAACGAAGATAAGAAGAAAAAAGAGCAAGAAGAAAAAGATAAACAAGCTAATGAAATTGAAGAGTTGAAAAAGCAACTTGAAGAATTGAAAAAGCAAAACGCTGAAAATTCATCAAATACTTCAACTGAAGAATAATTACGAAATTAGACCCGTTGCGGTTTAAAATAAAAAAAGGAGAAAAATAACCATGGAAAAGAAGAACAATTCTACTAAGCTCACTTTAGTAGCGGCTTGCATTGCAGTATTGTTAAGTATTTCCGCAATTGTTGGGGGAACGTTCGCGCTCTTTACAGGCGAAGCATCTGTTTCTAACAACGTATTGAAAGCAGGTTCTTTAGGTGTAAAACTTGAAAGAACTTCTTTACAATCAACTTACCTTGATAATACGGGTATTTTGATTGAAGGTCAAGACGTTGCCGATAGTCCATACAAAGACTTCACGAAATCAGAAGAGAACGTTTTCGGTCTTACAGACACCGACGTTATAGTACCTTGCAGTAGTTATACTGCAACTATGCTTATAACTAACACTGGTTCTGTAGCATTTGACTTTACGGCTAGCTTACAAATTACAGACAATGACCAAAATGTTAAACTTTCCGAACAAGTAACTTTAAAATTACTTGACATGAACGGCAACGAATTATCAAATGGTACTGTTTATGCGGGAACTAATAATACTTTAGCATTTAAAGTAGTATTAACGTTTAACGATTTAACAACAAACAACTCGGTTATGAATGCGGGTGCAAAAGTTAACCTTTTAATCTCATGCACTCAAAAAACAGGTTTATAATAACCTGACAAAGTTTTTTAAATTTAAGGAGATTTAAAAATGAAAAAGAAATTATTAATTACTTCGATTTTATCGGTAATTATGTGTATGTCTTTAATTGTAGGCGCAACTTTTGCGTTATTTACAAGTGAAGACAACGTTAACGTTGCTGTACATTCGGCTACAGTTGAAGTAAAAG
Source organism: Clostridia bacterium (assembly GCA_017504165.1). Taxonomy (GTDB): domain Bacteria; phylum Bacillota; class Clostridia; order Christensenellales; family Borkfalkiaceae; genus HGM11412. Next base: position 224,949 of record JAFVRR010000011.1, read on the forward strand.
CAAAAGTAAAAGATGGCTCTATTACTACTAAATCTTTTGATAAAATTATCACTGAAAACGTATCTGAAGGTTTATTTGAAAATGGCGGTACTGCTAAATTTGACAATACTGCTAAAACTTTAACGCTTGATTGTCTTACACCTGGAGATGAAGTTCTATTTGTTATTGACGTGGAAAACAATAGCAATGTTATAGTTAAATATAGGGTAGAAATGTTTATTTCAGGCGAATTAGCCCCTGCGCTTGTTTGTGGCGCTAATATCAATGGTAGCGATTACGTTGTTAAAAATATGGCTACTGATTGGTTTGAAGTTCAAGCAAATACGGATATTAATGATATTGTTGTAAGCGTAGCATTCCCTGATGTAGCAGATAATAACGAGTATCAAGGTAAATCGGCTAACGTTGAATTTGCTGTAGTTGCAGTTCAAGGTAACGGCTCTGATAAGTATAGTGTTTCAGTAGATAATGCAAATGACTTAGAAAAAGCGTTTGCAATGGGTGGCAGTATAGTTCTTACTGACGACGTTATTCTCAATAAACCTTTAACGATTCCTGCAGAAACAAACGCAACTTTAGATTTAAATGGTAACGACCTCGTTTTAGGTGGCGTAAATACTTTTGCAACAACTAATGCTTCTGCTTCTGTTTCAATCATTAATAACGGTAAGTTGGAAATTGTTGGTAAAGGAGATATTGAAAATACCACTAGTGCTTATATTATTGAAAACAATGGTAATTTAATTGTTAACGTAGACGGTGTTTTTTCTGGATTTGGCGCAATTCGTTCTAACTCAGGCTCAGTTATAATTGAAAAAGGTGTATTTAATTGCTCATCAAGATGGCAAGATGGTAATTATCAACATACTTTAAAAGCGAAAAATACTAAAGTTGTTATTAACGGAGGTATATTTGATGCGACTGTTAACGGTCAAACGAATGCAGTTATTAACGTTTCAACCAGCTCTGACGTTACTATTAACGCGGGCGCGTTTAAAAACGTAGACCAACTTGGTCAATTTGACCCATATTTATTTACATATGAAGGCAATGGTAAATTGACAATAAATGACGGTACTTTCTTTGGTGGATGGAGATTTAACGGAGAAACAACTACAACAGATATTTTTGGTGGTGATTTTACAGTTTCTTACGATGGTCAATCTTTCAATCAACAAAGTACTCATACTTTGAAAGTTTATGGTGGTAATTATACGCCTAGCACTTTAACTAACGTTAATTCACTTGCAAATAAAATTGATGATTTTATTGCTGATGGTTATGAAAAAGAAGATAATGGCGACGGCTCGTTTAGCGTAGACTATAAAAACGTAGACGCTTCAGATTTTAATTCTGCTATTAAGAACGGCCAACCATTTACATTTGAACTTGGTGAAGACGCGACAATTAGTTCTGCTATTCGTAATGATGCTACTATTGACCTTGGAGGTAAAACACTTGAAGCCACGGCAACTATTGAATTAAAAAACAATAGTGACCTTGCGATTTTTGGTGGAGATTACGTAGTTAATAATACTTATGGTCACGTTGATGTTCGCCCGTCTACTACTGAAGGTAGTACTGTTTTGTTCGAAAACGTAAACTTTGCTTATTATAAATTAGGGAGCACATATGGCCCATCTACAAATAGGTTAGGCTCAGTTGTTGAAGTGTGTGCTATAGAAACCGATGCAAAAACTGTTATCGTATTTAAAAATTGTATTTTTGATAACGCAATGGTAGTATTCGAAGGTTTGAGTGGTAAAACAGGTGAGTTTGAGGCTACTTTTGAAGATTGTACTTTTAACGCTTTAACTTCAAGCGCCCCAATTTGCGTTCAAAACTACGTTAAAGGCACTTTAAACGTTAAAGGTTGTACGTTTAATATTACGGCAACTTCATCTTCAGCATCGGCAATTTCAGTATCTTCAAGCAGTTCAACGGAAATTACAGTAAACGCTGAAAACAATACTATTAATGCAGTTGCAGCAACACCATATACTTTTGATGCTACGAAAGGTGAAACTGAAGTACATAATGTAAAAGTTAATGGTAAGCCTAAAAATATCAAATTTATTTCTTATTTAGGTACCGTATCAACAATAAATGAAGTAAATACTACTAAAACTGGTATTGCTGTTATTGAATAATAAATATTGTAATAAGTAAACAAATCATAGGAGGCATAAAATGAAAAAGAAATTATTACTTACATCTATTTTATCTTTATTAATGTGTGTTTCGTTAATCGCAGGCGCAACTTTTGCGTTATTTACAAGCGAAGCAAACGTTAATATGACCGTAACTTCTGGTGAAGTGAAAATCGAAGCAAAAATTAGTGGCACTCAATACAAAACTTTAACTGAAGACTATACTGATTTTACAGGTACTAAAGATTTAGACCTTGGCGGTTCAATTTCAGTTACGGATGATGGTAAAGTTGAATTTAATAAAATTCTTCCTGGCGACGGTATTAAATTTAATATCGAAGTATTAAACGGTAGTAACGTTAGCGTTAATTATAGAACTGTAATTACAAATAGCGCTACGTCAAACGCAGATTTATTTAGCGTATTAGCCGTTAAACTTAATGGTGAAGAATTTACAGGCGAAGCAGTTTCTAACTGGGCGTTACTTACTTCAGGTACTAATGGAAATACCGTAGAAGTTGAAGTTGAACTTCCAGACACAGTAGACGGCGAAGAATATATGAACAAAACTTGCGAATTCAACGTTTTAGTAGAAGCTGTTCAAGGTAACGCTCCTGTTGCTAACGTTAATGCAAGTGGTACGACTAAAGATGAAACTATCGTAGAAGACGCTAAGGGTAACGAAGCCGTTGCTCCTGCAGGCGTACAACTTAACGACGGTGAAAAAACACTTACTTTACAAGTAAAAGAATTAGCCGAAGAAGATGCTAACACAGGCAACTTCTCTTTCGGTGATGATGCTACAGTTTATGCTTATGACGTAAAAGTTCCTGAAGTTGCTGAAGATAACGATGAAGAAATTATCGTTACTATTAAAGTTCCTGCAAATCTTACAAACGTGTTTATGTATCACGGAGGCGTTGCTATGAATCGTGTGTCTGACGTTAATAATGTAGTTAATCACAATGATTTCTTCTATGACGAAGCAGGTTCCATCACTTTTGCAACTAAGACTTTCTCTAACTTTACTTTTGTAAACGTTGAAAAATTAGAAGGAACACTTGTATATACTGCTGACGAATTAGTAGCAGCTTTAGAAAAAGGCGAAGACGTTATATTAGCAAGCAATATCAAAATTAATCCTGCTAATATGAGTAACGCATACGGTACTACTGGTATTAACGTTAAAAACGGTCAAACTATCGACGGTGCTGGTCATATCCTTGACATCAAGGGCGCAGGCGGTACTTGGGATAGTGGTATTAATACTACCGGCGGTATCATTAAAAACATAACCGTTACTGGTTCTTTCCGTGGTATTTTCATTAACCACAATAGCACTCACAGTGAAAAAGTTGTTCTTGAAAACGTAATCATTGATGGAACGACTTACACTATTAGCTGTGACCAAGGTTTGTATCAAGGTTTTGAAGCTACTAACTGTACTTTCAACGGTTGGACTAGTTTCGCTGCTACGTTAGGCGAAGCAGTATTTGAAAACTGTATTTTTGGCGCTGGTTCTGGTTATAACTATAGCCGTCCATATGCTTCTACTTCATATATTAACTGTACTTTTGAAGCAGGTCACACGTTAGACCCAAGAGCTGAAGTTATTTTATACGAATGTAATTATAACGGAGTAGCCATCACTGAAGAAAACGTTGAAACCTTAGACTTTATTACTAACTTAGATAAAGTAAGTTTTGGAGATGTAGTTAATAGTGGTGATGAACTTCAAGACGCTATTAACAACGGCGAAGGCAACATAATACTTGGTGGAGATATTGACCTTAATGAAGGTGGCCTTGTTATTCCATAAATTTAAATAAGTGAAATTTTGTGGTAGTTCCACAACTTTTGTGGAACTACCTATTAATAGGAGAAAAAATGAAAAGGAAAACAATATTTACGTCAATCTTAACAATCATTATGTGTCTAAGCCTAATGGTTGGCGGAACGTTTGCCCTTTCAACAAGTGAAAGCAAAGTAAACGTTGCAGTTACTTCTGCTAAAGTTAACGTAACTGCTACGATTGACCAAAGTTCTTTACAAACTAAAAAGTTATACGATACTACTTATACGTCTGGTAAAGACAATATGTTCGGTGGCGAAGCCTTTTTTACGAATGAAGGTTTAACTCTTTCAAACGTTGCAGAAGGTGATGGTGTTAAATTTAACATAGCTATTGCTAACGAAAGCACTATTATGGTGAAATATCGCACCGTGATTTCTTGCATAAACGACGACGGCTTATTTGCAGGCTTAAAAGTTAATATTGCAGATAAACAAAGTTATAACGGCAAAGAATACGCTACTGATTGGGAAACTTTAGAAGTTGGCAACACCTTAGAAGACGTTGAAGTTTCTATTGAACTTCCAGATGGTGCAGGCAAGCAATATGAAGGAAAAACTTGCACTATTACATACTACGTGCAAGCAATTCAAGGTAATGCTTATACTGGACCAGAGGCAATTATTACTAGATATGATGAAGATAAATTACCTAAAAATATACCACCTCTTACCACAGATATGAATGGTATTCCATTTCCTGATAACGTTCCTAACCCTGTAGATGTTGAAGCGGCTTGGACCTTTACTGCAACCGATACGGAAGAAACAGTTGAAGAAAGCCCTTATAAAAACTGGGTTTGCGATTTCGTTATTGAATGCGACCAAGCAGTTGAATACGGCGAACTTGGTTTGTGGGGAGAATATGGTGGATGGGAGTTTGCTTTTGGTAACCCGTTTGCACTTCCTGAAGGACAAACACTCTTTATGCTAACTTCAGTTGGTATGCCACAAGATTATTATAATATTTGCACGATGGTTAAAGAATTTGATTGCGGTGTATTTAGAGGTCTTGAAGGCGAACAAATGAAAGGTAAAACTATAACCGTTTCTCTTTGCCTTATAAACCTTGATTATGCGGGTCAACTTATTTATGACGTTACTGGTAAAACTGATATAGGTCAAGTGACGTTTGATGAAATGTTGCAAGTAATGAAAAAGGAAAATTGGGCAGGCGCAATTGGTACAAACGTTCTAATTGCTAACCAAACTTCTTATACGTTTAATTAATTTCTTTTTTAATAAAATATGGTAATAAGGTTATCTTAAGTAAATGTACTGTTGATGGCGAAGAAATTACTATTGACAAAATAGTTGGCGAAGATGTTTGTGGCGAAGGTCAAATTTCTATCGAACTTAAAAATGGTACGTATCTTTCTGCTTCAAATCTTGCTGATTATGTAACAATTTCTACTGTAGTTTATACTGCTGAAGAACTTTACAATGCATTTAATAGCGGGGATGGTAATATCACTCTTGGTGGCGATATAAATCTTGATGACCTTGCTGGTATATTAGGCAATAACTAATAATTTGATTTTAAATTAACTATAAGGCGGTATGGCAAAATTTGCCGTATCGTTTTTATTTTATAAAAAATATCCACAAGTTTATGCTTGTGGATATTTTTTTAATATACGTTTTCAATTATAGTTTTTCTTTGTTCTAAAGGGGATACGTTGTAGCGTTTTTTATATACCGAATAGAAGTGTGGATAACTGTAAAACCCCGTCATTTCGGCAATTTCAGTTATTTTAATATTTGAAGTCATCAATAGTTTTTTAGCGTGTGCTAATTTTTTGTTTGTAAAATACTCGTGAGGGTAAACACCAACTTCTTTTTTAAATAAGTTTAGGGTGTGAGTGTAAGAGAAGTTGATTTTAAGTATTAAATCTTTCAAATTTAGTGTAAAATTTTGTGGATTATCTAAAATATCTATAAGTTTAAGTATCTCTTTCGAGTATTTTCTCTTTGGGGAAAGTAAACTTTTATGCGTTTTATACAGTTCTAAAATTAGCGACATATAAACGACGTTTAATATGTTGTGATATTGCGGAGAATCGTCGGTTAGTTCAGTTAACTTAAAAACGTATTTTAATAAAAATTCTGAATACTCTTCGTCGATAGAGAATTTAATTATAGGGGTTTCTTTTAGTATATTATAAAACTCAACGTCAAGTTCTTTTAATTGATTATATAAAAAATTATTGTCTATACCAACGCAAATATAATTTAACGGCAAATTATCTATTTGGTGGGTAGAATGTGTGTTATTAGGGGAAACAAAAACCACGGTGTTAGATTCTATAGTTTCATCTTTGCCATTAATTTTATGAATTATAGGTCCTTTTGTAACTACGCAAAACTCCCAAAAGGTGTGTGCGTGCGATATGGGGAATTCGTGGAATTGATAACCAACTCTAATTTTTCTATCTAAATTTAATATGTTCATATAATTTATTCTTTAATTTTTTGTAATAATTTTATAACAAATGTAACGTTTTGTCAATATATTTTATAATTTTTTAGAATGTTTATTTAAAATTACGTTTTGTAGGGGTTGATTTGAAATGCTTTACGTATATTCTATAAAAAGACACGTAGTTATTGTATCCAAGTTTTTCGGCAACGTCGTTAGGTTTTAAACCTTCTTTAAGTAATATTTCCGCTTTAGTTATTTTTTTAAGTTCTATATATTTTTTAGGCGTTTGCTTTAAATTTTGAGTAAATAGTTTATATAGATAGTTTTCTGAAATAAAGAATTGATTACAAACGTCGTGATAAGTGTTTACTTTTTCAATATTATCATTTATATATTGAATAATTTTATTGAGAATGGAGTTGGTTTCGTCACGTTCTAATTCTTCGTGCGTGTCGTTGTTTTTAATATTAATTAAAAGTTCAGAAATCAATAAGTTAACGATAGTTTCGGAATCGTTTTGCCATTTTGCATCACTGCTTTTCTCGCTATAATAATCTAATCTTGTAAAAATAGACTTAATTATTTCATTTTTAGATACGTTTATCTTAGTAGGGTTAGTTATTTTTAATAGTTTATTAAATTCGGGATTTTTTAAAAGTAAAATGTATCTTTCGTAATCGGCGTCGTTAGTCGTTTCAAAATAGTGATAGAGCATTGGTGGAGTAATAATTAAATCGAACTTGTTACAATTAATTATCGTGTTTTCGTAGTGATACTTAAATTCGCCGTTAGCGACTAAAACTATTTCAAAAGTATCGTGAATGTGTTTAGACAGTACGTCTTTTGCCGAAAATTTATTATACCTATGCGCAATATAAAAATTATCGCTTATAAATTCTATATATTTAGTTGTTTTAGTAGTTGTTTTAATAAAATTATTCATACTTTCACCTTTTTAGTTAATTATAAAGAAATTGTAATGTTTTGTCAATATTTTGTTATTGTTTTATCAAAATTATAAGAGTATAATTATTGCAAGAGTTAATTATGGGGAGTATTAAACTTTTTTATTTAAATAAATATTTAAATTTTAAGAAAATTGAATATAAATTTAAGAATAATTAACTTGTATTCTAATTTATTGAACGATATAATTTTAATATATTAAATTAGAAATTTAAAGGAGTATTTTATGATAAAAATTGGCGGTGTAAGTTTAGACGTTTCACATCCACTTGGTTTTTGTGAAGAACTTGAAAAGTATTGTATGGATATGAAATATGAATACGTTGCTAAAGCAAGCGACTTTAGGCAAGAATGTGAAGTTGATTGGTTTGTTAAACGTTTTAATTTAGCTGGTAAAGTAGATAAAATTGAAGATATGGTTGACAAGGTTGACGTTAGTTTTATTCAATCTTGCAATTGGGACAAGCATTTAGAGCAAGCAATGCCTTTTATAAAGGCGGGAAAACCAGTATTTATTGATAAACCTGTTATCGGAAACTTAAAAGATGCCGAAACTCTTAAAAAACTAGTAGATGACGGCGCGTATATAATAGGCTCTTCTTCGGCAAGACACGCTGATGAAATTCAAGCGTTTTTGAAAAAACCCGTTGAAGAAAGGGGAGAAATCCTTTCAATTTTCGGAACTTGCGGGGTTGACGAGTTTAATTATTCTATACATATTGTAGAAATCTTTGCCGAAATAGCAGGATGCAAAGCGGTTTCATGCTCTTATAATGGTAAATGCGTAGCATCTGACGGCAAACACGTTGAATCTTATACGATTAAGTTTGAAAATGGCATTATAGCAACGTATAACACTTTTATCGGTGGTTGGAGACCTTTCCATTTAACTATAATGACGACTAAAGGCTCTTATCAAATTGCCGTTGATAGTTCTAAAATTTACGTTGCTTTACTTAGGGAACTTTATCGTGAACTTACTTATAAAAAGAGTAATTTAGCGTCAATTGACGATTTGATTAATTGCTCGCTTATTATGCTTTGTGGTAAAAAGTCAAGAGATGAATTAAACGGCAAAGAAGTATCATTAAACGAAGTTACTTATAACGATAAGTTTGACGGGTACGAATTTGAAAAAAATTACGGTGCGAATGCATCCATTATTTATAAGGATTAAGGAGTAAATTATGGAGAACATTAAGGTTTTAGTTAATGGGGAATTTCGTGAAAGAGTTTTCGCTCAAAAATATTACGACAAAATGGCAAAATTTGGTGAAGTTTCAGTTTACGATAGAGTGGACTTTTCCGATAAAGAATATTATTTAAATTTCGTTAAAGGCGCAACCATTATACTTACTTCATGGGATAGCCCGGTTATTGATAAAGAAATATTAGACGCTTGTCCTAACTTAAAGGCGGTAGTTCACGGCGCGGGCTCTGTTAGACCTATAATTTCCGACGAGTTTATTGCTAGAAAAATTAGAATAACAAACTCTGCCGTTGCTATTGGCGAAGGCGTTGCTGAAACTGCTTTGGGTTTTGCTATTTCCGCTTGTAAAGGTTTTTATTGGCTTGATAGAGATACCTCTAATGGTTTATGGCAAGAAAATATTAAACAAACCGTTACGGATTTTTATGATATTAAAGTTGGCGTAATTTCAGGCGGTTTCGTTGGTAAACATATGGTTAAACTTTTACAAAACTTCCACGTAGACGTTTTATTGTACGACCCGTTCTTAAGTAAGGAAGAAATTGAAAAATTAGGGGCAGAAAAGGTTGAACTTGACGAACTTTTAAAAGAATGCGACGTAATTTCAATACACGCGCCAGGTATTCCTGCAACTGAAAATATGCTTAACGCAGATAATTTACCACTTATTAAAGACGGTGCTATTTTAATTAATACCGCAAGGGGTTCTATTATTAATCAAGACGCATTAATTAAAGAACTTAAAACTGGAAGATTTAAAGCGTGTCTTGACGTTACTTATCCAGAGCCACCGGCAAAAGACAACCCGCTTAGAAATATGGATAACGTTATTTTGACACCGCATATTGCAGGTACTGCAACTAACGGTCTTAAAAGGGTTGCTCTTCACGTTTGTGATGAAATAGAACGCTTAACTAAAGGCGAAAAAATGAAAACGGAAGTCGATTTAGATAACCTTTCTAAATTGGCGTAATGAGGTATAATATGAAAAAACATGGTTTTGGTTTAATAGGTTGTGGAGCAATTGCTAAACTTCATGCAAGGGCAATTTTAGATATTGAGAATGCCGAACTTGTAGCGGTTTACGATTATAATTATGAATTTGGCAAAAAGTTTGCTGAAGAACACGGTTGTAAGGCATATAAAACACTAGAAGAATTTCTTGCTGATACTAATATTGAAATAGTTAATATTTGTACGCCAAGCGGTCTTCATTACGAGCAAATTATTTCCGCTGCTAACGCTAAAAAGAACGTTATTGTTGAAAAACCTATCGTTATTACTCACGAGCAAATGGATAAAGCGATAAAGGCAGTTGAAGAAAACAAAATTAAAATTGAAGTTATTTCACAACTTCGTTTTACTTATTCAATTAAAACGCTTAAAGCGGCAATCGATGAAGGTAAACTTGGTAAAATTTATATAGCGGACTATAGAATGAAATGGTATCGTTCGCCAGAGTATTACGCACAAGCAGGTTGGCGTGGTACTTGGGCTATGGATGGTGGTGGCGCTTTAATGAATCAAGGTATTCACGGTGTCGATATGATGCAATACTTAATGGGTGGAGTTAAAAGTGTAACTGCCGATTGTAGAACCTTAAAACACAACATTGAAGTAGAAGATACCGCTAATATTTTAGTTGAATACAATAACGGCGCAATAGGCGTGATTCAAGCAACTACAGTTGCTAAGCCGGGTTATAATAGAAAATTAGAAATTCACGCTGAAAAGGGTACTGTAATTTTATCCGACGATACTATTGAAGTTTGGGATGTCGACGATATGGAAAAACCTGAACTTGGCGTTTCTATGGCTAAATCGGGAAGTTCGGCTATGAGTTTTTCTGAATATCACCATAGACTTCAATTCTTAGATTTAATTGACGCTATTGAAAACGACCGTAGACCGCTTATTGATATTTACGAGGGTAAAAAACCGGTTGATATTATTCTAGCAACCTATGAGTCTAATAAAACAAAAACGAAAGTAAATTTATAATATAGTATGGAATTTGAAGTTGTTATTAAAAAATACGAAGATAAATACAAAAATATAGTTGGAGATATTGCAATAAAAGCGTGGACGCCATTACGCGAAGTTGCCAAAATCGAACTTGGCGAAGTTATTTACGATAAAGCGTTTTACGATTGGCAAGCAAAAAAGCGCAAAAGCGTTTTAGACGCTATGAAATCTGACGATGGACACGTTGCAATAATAGGCGACACTGTTGTTGGTTTTATCAGTTACAAGGTGAACGGAGTTATCGGCGTTATTGGTGAAAACGCCGTAGACGTAAATTATAAGGGTAAAGGTATTGCGCAAATTATGTACAAATTCGTTTTAGATAAAATGAAAGAACGTGGCGCTGAAATTGCAACTGTATTTACAGGTCTTGACGAAGGTCATGCTCCCGCGAGAAAAGCGTACGAAAGGGCGGGATTTTCTAAAAATTTGAAACATATTACTTATTATAAAGAAATATAGTTTAAACTTTAATGAGTACTAAGAGTATAAATATGGAAGGTACTAAAAGAAAATCTTCTTCTTTATTTAAAACGGATTCTATTTCACACCACGTCCCTGAATCATTTGTTGAAATGGAAATTATTGATTAACTATGAAAATTATAAACACACAAATTACTCGCGTAAAAGAAAAATTAAAAGCACCTTTTGGTTTTAAAGGTGGCTTTTTAAGTGAACTATGGCAAGTGGTTGCAAAGATCGAAACGGAAAACGCTTACGGTGTAGGTGTTGGCGTTCAAAGTGTATTATGGTGCGACGCTAACGTTTTTTCTTTATATTCTGAAGAGGATGGCAATGCCATAATGTATATGGTCTCTAAAAAGGCGTTAGAACTCCTAAACGGCAAAGAAGGGGAAAATCCTATTGATATTATAGATTCCGTTTACGATGACCTTTTAGCGTTTTCTAAGACTATTACCATTTTAAAAGAAGATTTAAGGGAAACTTTTGTTAAAAATGCATTAGTTTGCGTTGACAACGCTTTATGGCAAGCGTATGCTAGGGAAAGAAAAGAAACTAACTTTTTAAGTTTAATTCCTTCTAAATATTTACCTGCGCTTTCTGAAAAGCACGAAAAGTTGTCTAACATTCCGCTTATTTCTTATGGTGTTTCTCGTGAAGAAATTAAATGCTTATTAGATACTGGTACCGTATTACTTAAAATTAAAATTGGCTACGATAACGGCGGTAAACTTTCTAAAGAAGAAATGCTTAATTGGGATAAAAATCGCTTTAACGAAATACACCAAATTGCAAAAGAGTACAAGACTGAGTATACTTATTCAAATAAAATTTTATATTATTTAGACGCAAACGGTAGATACGATAATTTAGATAGACTTCAAAGTTTTATCGATTACGCTAAAGAAATTGGCGCTTTAGAGCAAATAGTTTTACTTGAAGAGCCGTTTGAAGAATTTAATAAAATCGACGTTTCTTCACTTCCTTGTAGGATTGCAGCAGACGAGTCTATTCATTCTCTTAAAGACGTAGAAGAGAGAATTAATCTCGGTTACAAAGCGGTTACTTTAAAACCTATTGCAAAAACTTTATCTGAAACTTTAAAAATATTAAAGTGCGCAACCGAAAAGGGCGTAGTTTGTTTTTGCGCAGATTTAACCGTAAACCCCCTTCTTGTAGAATGGAATAAGAATATAGCGTCAAGAATTAAGACTATTCCTGAAATGAAAATTGGCATATTAGAGTCTAACGGCGAACAAAATTACGTTAATTGGGATTTAATGTGTAGTTACGAGCCTTTATTTATTGAATCGTTTGCTAAATGCGTTAACGGAATTTATACGTTGAACAAAAAATTCTTTGAAACTTCGGGCGGAATTTTTCTCAGTTCTTATTATTACGACAATCTTTTTAAAATTTAATAACAGGCTAAAACCTATTTGGGTTTTGTTTAATAATTATAAAAGACAAATATATTGTATTGATTTTTAAAAAATCGTAATGTATTATGTCTTTTATTTATGTTTTTTTTGTGATAAAATAAAAATACAGTAATGTTAAACTTCATATAAGGAGAATGTTATGAAAAAATTAAACGTTGCAATTATCGGTCAAGGTAGAAGTGGTAGAGATATCCACGGCAATTACTTTAAGAGTGAAGCAAATACTAATTACGTCGTTAAATACGTAGTTGAGTTAGACCCTGTTAGAAGGGAACGCGCAGAAAAGGAATTTGATGGCTGTAAAGCATTTGCTAACTATCAAGAACTTTTTGGTATTAAAGATATTGATTTAGTAGTTAATGCATCATATAGCGAAATGCATTATCCTATCACTAAAGATTTATTAGAACACGGCTTTAACGTATTAGTTGAAAAGCCTTTTGCAAGAAATAGATACGAGGCAAATGATCTTATCAAAACCGCAAAAGACAACAACGTTAAACTTGCAGTTTTCCAACAAACGTTCTTAGCGCCATATTACTTAAAAGTTAAAGAAATTTTAGATAGTGGTAAATTAGGTAAAGTTAAACAAATTAGCGTTGCATTCAACGGTTTTTCTAGAAGATACGATTGGCAAACTATTCAAAAGAAAATGGCGGGCAATGCGTACAATACTGGTCCACACCCAATCGGTATTGCGTATGGTTTAATTGATTTTGACCCAACTGCAAAACTTGTTTATTCTAATGCAGACCATATGGTTTCTAGTGGTGATGCTGACGACTACGTTAAAATGATTATTGAAACTGCCGATAAAAAGGTAGTTGATATTGAAATTAACAGTATTGATGCTTATTCTGCTTATAATATTAAAGTACAAGCAGAATTCGGTACTTTAAAGGCAACTCCAAAGAAAATTGATTTAAAGGTAATTGACCACGAAAATAGTTCTCAACACGAACTTGTTGAAGAAAGTTTACAAAATGCAGAAGGAATGCCTTGTTATTGTACAAGCACTGTAAAATTCATTGAAGAAACTATCGAAGTTACAGGTACTGCATTTGACACGGGCACTGCTAACTTATATGCTTCAGTTTATGATACAATCGTTAACGGTAATGAATTACGCGTTAAAAACGAAGATTTAGTTTGCATTTACGGCGCAATTGAACAATTACACGCTGAAAATCCACTTCCAAGAAAATTTTGAGGTGATATATGTATAAAATAGTTATTTTAGGTTGTGAAAACTCACACGCAAATTCATTTTTAGATTTTATCATTAAAGATAAAATATTTACTGATATAGAAGTTTTAGGCGTTTATTCTGAAAGTGAAGAGGCGATGCAAAAATTAAGCGAAGAATACGGCGTATACGCTATGAAGTCTTACGATGAATTCGTAGGGCAAGTAGACGGCGTTATTAATACTGCGCGCCATGGAGATAATCACTATAAATATTGTAAACCATATATTGAAAGTGGCGTGCCTATGTTTATCGACAAGCCTATAACTTGTACTGAGGAAGAAGCCGTTACTTTTATGAAAGAGTGCAAGAAAAATAAAGTTAAAGTTTGCGGTGGTTCAATACTTGTCCATGCTCCACTTATTCAAAAATTCAAGAAGATAGTTAAAAATAAAACTATGGGCGAAATTATTAACGCATCGTTTAAAGCACCACTTCAAATTAATAGCCCACACGGCGGTATTCACTTTTATATTCAACACGTAATTAGTATGATGACTGAAGTTTTTGGCTATTATCCAAACGAAATTACTGCGCTTAGAAACGGCGTAAGTGTGACTGCTACTTTTAATTACGATACTTGCAACGTTGTCGCTTATGCTAGTGGAAATTTAAAAAGATGGGATTACGAGGCAATGCTTGCTACTGAAAAGAAAACAGTATTTAAAGCAGTAAATGTAAAGGGTGCTTCTCTTAAAGAGTTTAAGTCTTTCTATTCTTTACTTAAAGGTGGCAGACAAAAAATTTCTTATGAAGATTTTATTGCTCCTGTATTTATTATCAACGCTATCGTTCGTTCGCTTGAAACGGGAACAACTCAAAAATTAAATAAAATTGAAATTTAATAGAGTTAAACACCTACTTATGTAGGTGTTTTTCTTTAATTTATAATAAATATTGACTTTAAATATTATAAGTGATAAAATAAATAAAACAAATTATAGGTGTAATATGAAAATTTCTGATATTTTATCAAATAAAAAATTATCTTTATCTTTTGAAGTGTTTCCGCCTAAAACAGATGCTAATTTTGAAAGCGTTAAAATAGCAACGGAAGAAATAGCGAAATTAAAACCGTCTTTTATGAGCGTTACTTACGGCGCAGGTGGTGGGACTAGCAAATATACGCTAGAAATTGCTAAAGACATATATAACAAGCAAGGCATACCAACCCTTGCTCATTTAACTTGTGTTTCATCAACTAAACAAACGGTAAAAGATAGAATTAACGACATTTTAAACGCGGGCATTGAAAACGTAATGGCTCTCCGTGGCGATATTCCTAAAGAACTTGAAAATGCCGATAGAACTAATTGGGATTATAAACACGCTATCGATTTAATATTAGAACTTAAAAAAGTAGCGCCAAACTTATGTATAGGTGGCGCTTGCTATCCCGAAATACACCCTGAAAGCGTTGACCAAAAAGATGATATTAAATATTTAAAAGATAAAGTTGATGCAGGTTGTTCATTTTTGACTACACAAATGTTTTTTGATAATAACTTGCTTTATAACTTCTTATATAAAATTAGAGAAGCGGGGATAACCGTACCCGTTATTGCAGGTATTATGCCTATAACTAATGCTAATCAAATAGAAAGAGCAATAAAACTATCCGGCTCGTTTATGCCACAACGCTTTAAAGCGCTTGTAGATAAGTTTGGCAATAACCCAAGCGCAATGAAACAGGCGGGAATTATTTACGCTACAGACCAAATTATTGATTTGTATGCTAACGGCATAACAAACGTGCACGTTTATACTATGAATAAGCCGGACGTTGCATCTAAAATACAAAGTAACTTATCGGAAATTTTAGGTCTATGATAAAAGTAAAAAAATACGTAGGTTTTAATTTTGATATAGGCGAAATAAAACGCTATGCTAAAATTTCTAATACAAATGTGTTTGACCTATTAATTAACGAGTGTATCGATGAGGTTAAAGATAAATTGACTTATAAAGTTTGCTATGATGAATTTGACGTTAACGTTATAAATAATCGCATTGACTTTGGTGTTTTTGACGTAAACTCTTCTAATTTGTCGGTAAATTTAGCGGGCTCTAATAAAGCGATAATTTTCGCCACAACTATTGGTATAGAAATAGATAGACTTATTAATAAATATTTAAAAATTGCTCCTAGTAAAGCAATTATATTTCAAGCAATTGGCGCGGAAAGGATTGAAACGCTTGCAAACGCTTTCAATAATGAAATTGCTACTATGTATCCTAATTTTATCTTAAAACCGCGCTATAGCCCCGGTTATGGCGATTTTGATATTAAATATCAAAAGAAAATTTTCGACGTTTTAAACTGTTACAAAAATATAGGTTTAACGCTTAACGATAGTTTGATAATGTCGCCAAGCAAATCGGTTACTGCAATTATAGGTTTAGAAAGTAAAGGTTAATATGAATTTAAAAGAATTAATTAAAAACAATTTAATATATCTTGACGGTGGTATGGGTTCTCTTCTACAAGAACAAGGCTTGAAAGTTGGCGAATATCCTGAAAGGTGGAATATCACTAATCCCGAAAAGGTTAAAAACGCTCACCTTAGTTATTTTAACGCGGGCAGTAATATAGTTTGTACAAATACTTTCGGCGCTAATATTTTAAAATTTTCTTTAGATGAACTAGATAAAATTATCAAATGCGCAATTGACAATGCTAATCAAGCAAGAAATGAAAGTTGTTTACAGCAAGAAAAGTTTATTGCACTTGATATCGGTCCTCTTGGTAAAATGCTAAAGCCTTACGGCGATTTGGATTTTGAAAAAGCGGTAGAAATTTTTAAAACGACCATTAGTATTGGTGTTAAATATGGCGTTGACCTTGTATTCATTGAAACAATGAGCGATAGTTACGAAACTAAAGCGGCGCTACTTGCCGTTAAGGAAACGTGTGATTTACCCGTATTCGTTTCTAACGCTTATCAAGAAAACGGCAAACTTTTAACAGGTGCTGATCCACTTGCTATGATTGCTATGCTAGAAGGTTTGGGTGCTGATGCAATTGGCGTTAACTGCTCACTTGGACCTAAAGCGTTAATACCTATAATTGATAAATATCTTAAGTATTCTTCTACGCCTATAATTTTAAAACCAAACGCAGGACTTCCAACTGTAATTGATGGTAAAACCGTTTATAACGTAACGGAAAAAGAGTTTGCAACCGACGTTTATTCTATGGTAAAGAAGGGCGTTAATATTATCGGCGGTTGTTGTGGTACTACTCCAAGTTACGTAAAAGAGTTGGTTGAAATTACTAAAGGCGCAAAAATTACGCCTATATCTAAAAAAGATTTAACGGTGGTTTCTTCTTATACTCACGCCGTAATTTTTGATAACGAACCTATTTTAATTGGCGAAAGAATTAACCCAACAGGCAAAAAAGCCTTTAAAAATGCGCTTATCAATAACGATATCGACTATATTTTAAAAGAAGGTCTTTCTCAAGAAGAAAAGGGCGTGCAATTATTAGACGTTAACGTGGGTATTCCCGATATTAACGAAAAAGAAACGTTAACGAAGGTGGTTTTTGAACTTCAATCGATATGCAGTTTACCTCTTCAAATAGATACTTCTAACGTTGACGCTATGGAAAGTGCTTTGCGAATTTACAATGGCAAACCGCTTATAAATTCAGTAAATGGCAAAAAAGATAGTATGCGTAAAATTTTTCCACTTGTAAAAAAATACGGTGGAGTTGTAATTGCGTTAACGCTAGATGAAAAGGGTATACCGCCACTTGCAGAAGATAGGTTAAAAATTGCAAAACAGATTTTAAGAGTGGCAAGCCGTTATGGTATTTCTAAAAATGATATTATTTTTGATCCGCTTGCATTAACGGTGAGTTCTGATTGTAATGCGGGGAAAGAAACTTTAAAGGCAATTGAACTTATTAAAACTAAATTAAACGCTCACGTTTCGTTAGGGGTTTCAAACGTATCCTTTGGTCTTCCGTCAAGAGAATACTTAAATTCAACGTTCTTTGCGCTTGCTCTTTCTAAAGGTTTATCTTGTGCAATTATCAACCCTAATTCTTTAGAAATGCTTAAAACATACTATTCGTATAGGGCGCTTGTTGGTTTAGATAATAATTTTACTAATTATATTGATTTTGCTACAAATAATACTTTCATTCAAGGCGCGGTTAAAACACCTGAAGTAACCGACCTTAAAACTTCAATTATAAAAGGTTTAAAAGATAGCGCAATTATAAACACTAAAGAACTTTTAAAAAGCGTAGAGCCTTTAAAGA
Source organism: Clostridia bacterium (assembly GCA_017504165.1). GTDB lineage: Bacteria > Bacillota > Clostridia > Christensenellales > Borkfalkiaceae > HGM11412. Next base: position 242,995 of record JAFVRR010000011.1, read on the forward strand.
TAATTGAAGAATATATAATTCCCGCGCTTGACGTTGTAGGGAAAGGCTACGAAAACAAAACTTTATACTTGCCGTCGCTACTTATAAGTGCTGAGGCAAGCAAAGCGTCGTTTGACGTCATTAAAGAAACTTTGCCTAAAGACAAGTCGAATACTAAGTGTAAAATAGTAATTGCAACGGTAAAAGGGGATATTCACGATATAGGTAAAAATATCGTTAAATTACTGCTTGAAAATTACGGATTTGACGTAATAGATTTAGGTAAAGACGTCGATAGTAAGGTAATTTTAAACTCCGTTATTAAAACTAATGCACCAATTTTATGTTTAAGCGCTTTAATGACTACTACCGTTTCTTCAATGGAAGATACGATTAAACTAATTAAAGAAAAGGCTAAATATTGCAAAATTATCGTAGGGGGCGCTGTGTTGACCGAAACTTATGCTAAAAACATTAACGCTGACTATTATGCAAAAGACGCAATGGAAGGGGTTAGAATAGCCGAAAAAATTAATAGTAAATTGTAAAAAAATACTGAGCAAATTTGCTCAGTATTTTTAATTAATTAAGATTGTTGATACTTGATTCTAAATGGTATTCGTTACATCTAATAGGCATTTTTCTTAAAGTTGTACCAGGAGTGTAGAAGTCGAGCATAGGGTCAATAAGTTCGGCTATTTCTCCCCCGTGTTTTAAGTATTTTAAAATAATTGCTTTGCAGTGTTTAGTCCTTTTAATAAGTCCGCCAATTTTAATATCTTCAATTTCCGCGCCTGCCGTTTTATTTTCAATATCCCAAACGGTATCAATTGCGCTAGATAAATCGGTTAAGCGTTTAACAAGTTTAGTGTATTCGTTATTAGCAAGTTTCTTAAGGGCCTTTTTGTCGCCGTTTAAATACGCCTCGTGTGTTTTTACGCCAAGTTCGTATTTAAGTTCTAGAACTCTTGATAAACGATATGCAAGATTGAAAATATAAGAGAATTGCTTATTTTTTGTAAGTGGTTTAATTTCTTTAGAAAGGTTTTTATAAAATTCACTTTCACCGCCTGCAACCGTACAATCCCAAGTACCGCAGAAATAATCGTTGTAGAGCATATATCTCGATGGGTTAACGCAAGGCATATCCGATTTAGCAGGGTAGTCGACTTTATCAATAGTTAAGAAATCGTCAAAGTTTAATCCAAAAAGAGTTTGGAATTTTTCTTTAATTAATTTCTCGTCAAAATTACCTTTAGCAAATTCGCTAACGCTAAATACGGTAGGAAGGGCAGAGTAGAAAGAACAAACGCCACCAGCATCGCCCCAAAGTGTTAAAAGAACGTCGTTAATATTATTTTTAATTACGCTTTCAAATGCAACCTTACAAGTTTTAATAGAAAACGTGTTGTTAGGCATATATCCAAGCCCCGTTTTTACGCTACAAGCAAACGAAGGATTGTTCATGTATTTTTTGTGAAGTTCAAACATTTTATCATAAGTTTCAACGTCTTGAGTATTATAGTCCCAATAACAAGGAGTTACGCTCTTTGGAATATTTTGCGTTGCCTTTTCAAAAAGGTCTAAATCAATGTCTTTCCAAGAGTACTTACCTTTATTGGCAAACCTAAAGAACATATCCGACCACATCGTCGTTTTAAATCCGTAACTTTCGGCAATTTCAATAACGCGGTGCAAATGTTTTGTTAAAATTTCGTACGGTTTTTGATAACCGTTTACGCTTAAATATCTACCAAGACCAATTCCGTGCGCCTCGTCAAAACCGATGTTTACTTTTCTTGACGTAAAGCATTCGGAAAGCGTTTTAAACATTTTATCAATTAAAATATAAGTATCTTCTTTCCCGACCATTAATACGTCTTTTTGGTCCATAATTTTATGGTATGCAGTCCAACGTAAAAGCCTACCTAAATGACCGAGAGTTTGTATACACGGAATAAGTTCAATGCCTTTAGTTTTTGCATATGCGTCTATATCTTTAAGTTCTTGTTTGGTGTATCTTCCGCGCATATGTCCAAAATAAGGCTCGCCTTCGATTTCGTAAGTTTCTTCAGTGTATAAAAGTAAGCCTTTATAACCCATCTTAGAAATATAGTCGATATAAGTTTTAACTTGTTCTGGTTTAAAAACGGCGTTTCTTGAACAGTCAAGCATTACGCTTAAATTGATATTGTTTTCCATAAAATACTCCTAAATTTTTTTTATAATTTGATTATATCAAACAAAAATATCCTTGTAAATATAACTTATTGCTATAAAATAGGACAAAACTGCTATTATAATGTTTAGAATACAAAGGTTGTATTTTTTCTAAAACTTCCAGGCGTAAGCCCTGTAAATTCTTTAAATAAAGTTTTAAAGTGAGATACCGATTTAAAACCGCACTCGTAAGCAATTGTTTCTATTGACACTTCAGTTGAGGTTAGTAGTTTTTTGGCGTGGTTAATTCTAAATTCAGTTATAAAATCGTGTGGGCTTCTTCCCGTATCTTTTTTAAATAATCTTAATAAATGTATATCGGAATAGCCGGAAAATTCGCCAAGGTCTTTAAGTGAAATTTGTCTTTTGAAGTTTAATTCTAAAAAATCAATACAATTTTTGACTGGCTCAGAGTAGGGGTTTTTTAATATTGTCAATTCGTACAATGATGAAATTATTTGAGTGAGTAATGCAGTTTGGTAAATTTTATCGTGTGGCTCACTTGATTCAACTCTTTTAATTATTTCTTCAAAAAATGGTTTAAGTTTTCCATCGGTAGAGATATACTCTGGGATATTGTCTAAAATCTGATTAGAGTATATGGTTTCTATTTGGCCAAAATCGAAGTTTACCGTATAACAAGTATAGTCGGGTGTGCTATTTAAAAAAGTGCCCGGCTTTACAAACCTAATATCTCCAGGTTTTATATTAAAATGATTTTTATCAATTTGTAAATTTCCGTTTGCCTCAACGTAGTAACTAACTTCGTATACAGTTGATATTCTACCATTGGCTTTTTCTGTATTTTTGTCCAATTGGAATTTTCTTGCCATAATAATTCTTGGAATTGTAGATTCTATTGGCAAATTTATAATTTTCATAGTAATTAACCTCTAAAAAAAGCAAATTAAAAATGTTAAAAAAGAGCACTTATTTGTAAATAAACAGTATTGCTTTTGATTTAATTATAGTGTATTATTAATATAAAATCAAGTCAAAATTTAAAATTTGAAATGTTAAAATAAAGGACAAAGGAGCAATAATGCAAAAAAATTATCTACTAAGCGATAAACTAGCGGTAAAACTTTACGATAAAGTTGTTAAAGATTTGCCTATTATAGATTATCACAATCACTTAAATTTTAAAAATATTGCCGATAATGCTAGTTTTGATAATATTACTCAATTGTGGGTTTCTAGCGATCCTTACAAGCATAGGGCAATGCGTATTTTAGGCGTTGACGAAAAATTTATTACGGGCGATAGTTCAGATTATGAGAAGTTTGAGGCTTGGTATAATTCCCTTAAAGATTTAATAGGCAATCCATTATTTGATTGGTCTATATTAGAACTTAAAAAAGTGTTTAACTATGAACTTTTGCCTTTTCAAGACGCTAAAATCGTATGGAATATTTTAAACGAAAAACTTAAAACGCTTAAAACTAACGATATATTATCAATATTTAATATAGAATACTCTGCACCTTGCGCCTCTATTATTGACGATATATCGGTTTATGATAAAACTAAAAATTACGCTCCATCTCTTCGTGGTGATGATTTCCTTTTACCAACTAAAGATTTTATTTTAAAATTAAGTAGTGTTTCCAATAATCCAATAAATTCAATTGACGATTATTTCAAGTCAATAGAAATTAGGCTTGGCGATTTTAAAAGAGTAGGCGCTATATTTAGTGATCACGCTTTAGATAACGGCTTTAAATATTTAAAAGACGATGGTAAAAACGAAGATAGATTTAACGCTATATTAAATGGCGAAGAATTATCTAACGAAGATAAAATTAACGTAAAATCATTTATTCTTTGTAACGTTGCAATTCTTTATTCTAAACTAAAATTTAGTATGCAATTACATATAGGTGCAGAGAGATTTACTAGTACTAAACTTAGAAACGCCGTAGGTCCTGCGGGTGGTTTTGCGGGAATTGGAAGTACCGTTGACGTGAAGTCGTTAACTGCCTTTTTAGACGACGTTGATTTATCTAGTTACGGTTTGCCTAAAACTGTATTGTTTACGCTTAATCCGTCCGATAACGCCGTTATGGCAACTCTTTCAGGCTCATATTCAAAGGGTGGTACTAAAGGTTTGGTTACTCAAGGCCCTGCTTGGTGGTGGTGCGACCATTATGAAGGAATTATGGAAATGCTAACTAACTTTATAAGTCATAGCGTACTGTCAACCTTTATTGGTATGACTACAGATTCTAGAAGTATTTTATCATTTGTAAGGCACGATTATTTTAGAAGAATAGTTTGTACTTTTATATCTAATAACGTTAAAATTGGGAGAATTCCTAACGATTATAAATTACTTGAAGATTTAGCCAAAAAGATTTGTTATTTAAATGCAAAAGATTTAATAGGAGAGTAAAAATGAAATTTAACTGTAGAGAAGAAATTATTGCAATTACGCCACAATGGAAAGGGGAAAGACTTCCAGACGGTAGGCCAAAAGTTGACGAAAAATACTTAAAAGCGCTTAAAACTTTAACGCTTGAAGAAGTTTGGAAACCAATTTTCGTAAAAGGATACGAAAGTCAATTTGAAGGAAGGCTCTACACTTTACACGACGACGGAAGAAAATTAATCGGTAGAGCGGTAACTGCAACCTATTGTCCATTCCGCCCAGATCTTGACGAAGTCGTTAAAGAAGTTGGTAGAAATGAAGAAAGAAAAGGTACGTATAACCAATGGGTTATCGATAACTTAATGGAATACGACGTTCCCGTTATTGATATGTACGACAAGATTTATAAAGGTACTTTTTTAGGCGGTAACCTTACAACTGCCCTTAAAAACAAGACTAAAAACGAAAACGGTGGCGCGGTAATTTGGGGTGGTATTCGCGATACCGAACAAATGAAAAAGATAGAAGATACACAAGTATATTATCGGGGTATAGACCCAACTCCTATCCGTCAGTTTATAATGACGGGCTACAATACTCCAACTAGAATTGGAAATGCGATTTGTATGCCAGGCGACGTAGTATTTGGCGCGGGTGGTGGCGTATTATTTATTCCAGCGCATTTAGTTGAAGAAGTAGTAGGTGGTGCTGCAAAAACTCAAGTAAAAGACTTATTCGGTTTTGAAATGATTTCGCTTAATAAGTTTACTTCCGCTCAAATAGACAAAAACACTTGGACGAAAGAAATGCTTGATTTACTTATGGATTTCATTGAAAAGGACGATAGGGCTGAGGCATACCGTGGACTTGACTGGTCGGTTGAATACGACCTTGCAATTAACGGCGACCCTAACGATACTCAATCTGCGTTATAATATAGAGGTAAAATTATGAATGAAAATTTAAAAGGTAAAGTATGTGTGGTTACTGGTGCGGGTGGTACTATTTGTTCTAAAGTATCGTTCGACCTTGCTAAAAACGGCGTAAAACTTGCGCTTGTTGGTAGAACTGAAGAAAAACTTATAAAAGTTAAAGAAGAAATAGAAAAAATTGGCGGAGAATGTTTCGTTTTTGCTTGTGACGTTACTGATATTAATAGCGTTGATAAATTAGTTGATGCCGTATATGAAAAATTTGGCGTTTGTCATTATCTCGTTAACGGAGCGGGTGGAAATAACTCTCAAGCAATGCCAACAATTACTCAATTCGATCCAAGAGAACTTGACGAATCGACTAAACCTGAAGGTATGCGCGGTTTTTACGATATAGATATGGATTGTTTTGAAAGCGTTATTAAAATTAATACTATGGGTAGCGTTTTACCAATTCGCGCCTTTGCAAAGCGTATGGCTAAAGACGGCGGTGGTAGTATTATCAACTTTGCGTCAATGAACAGTTATTGTCCGTTAACTCGCTGTTTTGCGTACGCTATGAGTAAAGCAGCGGTAGTTAGTATGACACAGTCTTTCGCTGCATACTTTGCGCCTGCTAATATTAGAATTAACGCTATTGCTCCAGGTTTTATCGTAAATGAAAGAAGTAAAGCGTATTTAGGCACAGTTGAAGAGGGGTTAACTCCTCGTGGTGAACAAGTTATTAAACATACTGCTATGGGTAAATTCGGCGGTGCGGAAGATATTTGCGGTACTGTTAGATATTTGCTTGACGACACTATGTCTTCATTCGTAACTGGTATTACCGTACCTGTTGACGGCGGTTTCTTAACGCTTAGCGGGGTATAATATGTTACTTACTGATTATTTTCGCTATCCTAAAGATGCTACTTGGGATATAGCGAAACAAAGCGGTGTTACAAACGGTACGATCCGTTTACCCGAAACTAAAGAGTTTGATTTAACCAATAAAGAACATTGGAAAAAAGTTCATAGCTATTTTATGGCTTACGGTTTAAAACCAATTATTATAGAACCAATGCCAAACGAACTTCACGACCATATTAAAGCGGGCGACGAATATAGGGACGAATCCATTGAAAAAGTTTTAAAAATGTTTCCTATAATGGATGAACTTGATATTAGAACTATCTGCTTTAATTTTATGGCTCATATCGGTTGGCTTAGAACGTCTAACGATATAGTAGAGCGTGGTGGCGCTAAAGTTACAGGTTTTAATATAAACGATTTTAAACCAACGGGAGCAAAAATTACTAAAAAAGAACTTTGGGATAACTACGAATATTTTATTAAAGCAGTTATTCCCGATGCGGAAAAATACGGCATTAAACTTGCTCTTCATCCAGACGATCCACCACGAGATTTAGGCGCAGTTGAGCGTATTATGACAAGTGCGGACAATATCGATAGAGCAATTAATCAAATAGTTAAAAGCGATTCGTTGGGTATAACTATGTGTCAAGCAACCTATAAGATTATGGGTGAAGATTTACACGAAGTTATAAAGAGATTTAAAGATAAAATTATGTTTATTCACTTCCGCAATACTGAAGGTAACATTGATAAATATCGTGAAACTTTCCACGATAACGGAAGTATTGACATGGCGGAAATTATGAAATATTATCACTCGCTTGGTATTGACGTGCCAGTTAGGGTTGACCACGTGCCGACTATGGTAGGGGAACAACTTGTAAATCAAGGTTACGATGCAATAGGTAGATTTTTTGCGATAGGTTACTTAAAAGGAATAATTGATTCACTTTAAATAAGGAGTTAAAAATGATTAAAATTTTTGCTAATAAAGTTGAAAAGAAACTTAAAAATTTTTGGAACGATATAGTTTTCCACCCAACCGATGCTATTGAAGACGAATGGGGACAACAATACCTTAATAAAATTGCCGAAGATAAAGCGGCTAACGCCATTAGAATATATACTATTTTTGAAGAAATGGTAAAGCAAAACGAAAATGGCGAATTAGAGTTTGATTTTACTAAAAACGATTATAGAATCGACTATTTATTATCAAAAGGATTTACGCCTTTTATCGCGTATACCTTTATTCCTCAATGGCTTGCTGCGGAAGACGATCCTGCACTTATCGGCAAGAGATATAAAGGCAACGTTTTAGTTCGTTCTTATCCAAAAAACTATCAAACTTGGGGCGAAATTTGCCGTAGATATACCGCACATATCGTTGAAAGATACGGCTTAGAAACCGTTTCTAAATGGAAACTTCATTGTTACAACGAGCCGGACCTTCATCACTTCTTTTATAGAAAAGCAAAAGATAATTATACGCGTGCAATGGCGTATAGTAAAATGTATGAAGAGTTTGCTAACGCTTGCGTTTCGGTAAGTGATAAACTTACAATTGGCGGTCCAGCGCTTGCAGAGTCTGAAAAGAACTTTGAGTTTTTAGAATTTTTCTTAAACTACGTTAAAGAAAAGAATTTAAAAATTGACTTTATATCTTTCCACTCTTACGGTACTTTCCCTGAACTTATTGAAGACAAAACTAAACCTATCGACGTTAGAGGTGCAATTTTTAATACGACTAACGTCGCTCAAGTTGCAAAACTTTGCGGTTTTGGTCATTTGCCACTTGTTTGTGACGAATGGGGCGCAGTTACCGAAGGTTATTTAGATAAGAGTAGAGTGCCTGAAATGGAGTTTAGAGAAAACGAACTCTATTCAGCATATTACGCTAGAATGCTTATAATGTTTGATGAACTCAAATTGCCATATGATGAAATGATGATTTGTCTATCCGGTCAGCATAACTTAAAAGGGGATATGCTTGGAAATAGAAACTTCTTTAGTAAAAGTTTTTATCCAAAGCCAATTTACAACGCTTACGTTTTGTCTAATAAACTTGGCAATAAAAAACTTTTCTTCTATACCGACCTTAAAGAAGAACACGTTGCCGTTATGCCGTCAAAGCACGAAGACGGGCATATTTCCGTATTATTGTGCTACGCGGACGACGCTTTTAATTTAGATTTACCTAACGTAACTTTTGATATTAATTTTAGTGGTATTGAAAGAGAATATAAAGTTAAATATAGCGTAATTGATAAAACAAACGCTAACTGCTACACTAAATTCCTTGAACTTGGCTCTCCACAAGATGCAAGTGAAGAAGTTAAAGACGTTATTAGAAAAGCAGGGGAATTAAAATACGAGGATTTTGGTGTTGTTACGCCTGAAAATCCTAACGTTACCCTTACCATGACGAATAACGCCGTAGTTTTAATTGAACTTTTTTAATCTTTTAATATATAAAACCCTTTGCTTTAAAAAAGTAAGGGGTTTTTTATTAAAATTGGCAATTTTTCCTTGACTAAAAGTTAAATATGTATTATACTTTTATTCGCTTAGGGGAGTGGCTCAACGGTAGAGTAGCGGTCTCCAAAACCGTAGGTTGCGTGTTCGAATCGCGTCTCCCCTGCCAAAAAATAAGGAACTGTTTTTGCAGTTCCTTATTTTTTAGTTTGTGGAGCTAAGAGAGGACACCTGTTCGCTTTATTGCTTGCAATAATTCGCCGAGGGTCTCCCGTTTACGGGTTTCGGCGAAATCGCGTCTGTTAGTTTTTTTACTTATATTAAAGTGTGTAATAGGAACTGTTTTTGCAGTTCCTTATTTTTTATGGGAAGTTTCGCGTGAGAAAGCCTGCTTGTCTTATTGCTTGAAATAATTCGCCGAGGGTAAAGTTTTAAGTAGAGAAGAGTACATACATAATATAAAATGTTTGTCGTTAATATATTGACTATTAGTTAAAAGGGTAGTATAATATTTATATAAAATTTTAAGGGGTTTTTATGCTTAAAGAAGTTGAAATTTATACCGACGGCGCTTGTTCTGGTAACCCTGGCAACGGTGGTTGGGGCGCAATACTATCTTATAACGGCAAAGAGAAGGAAATTAGTGGGGGAGAAAAAGATACCACTAATAATAAAATGGAACTTAAGGCGATAATCGAAGGACTTAAAGCATTGAAAGAAAAATGTAAAGTTAAACTTTATTCCGATTCTGCTTACGCCGTTTCCGCATTTACTGAAAATTGGATAGACGGTTGGTTAAAAAACAATTGGAAAACTGCAGGGAATAAACCGGTTAAAAACGTTGAAATGTGGCAAGAACTTTTAACGCTAATTGATAAACACGAAGTAGAGTTTATTAAGGTTAAAGGGCATAGTGATAACGTCAAAAACAATAGGTGCGACGAACTTGCTAGAAATGAGATTAAAAAGTTAAATTAATAAGTAAAAAATGATTAAATTAGATAAACTTTCATATACTATTTAATATGAAATTTTTATCTCCACTTAAAACCATATTAAATATAATAGTCGTACTATTACTTAGTGTGTCAGTTTTAATATTTACTTCTTTATATTTAAAAACCTTTAGTTTTGGTTTTATCTATAAAAATCAAAAACTAATATTATATATAACGACGTTTTGCGTGTGTTTAGTAGGCATTATTGCGATGATTTTTTCGTCGACTGATAATGCTTTTATTTATAAACTTACCGTAATAACCTTATCTATTATGGCGTTTACCTTGCTAATTTTATATCTTCTTAAAATTTCGGGTATTTTAGATAAAATCGACTCGGTTGAATCGCTTAGAAAATACGTGGCGTCTTTTGGTTATTTGGCAATATTAATCTACGTTATTATGAACGTTTTACAAGTAGTAGTATTGCCAATTCCAGGTTTTATCGCAATTGCTACGGGCGTTGCTTTATTCGGTGCGTTTAAAACGGCTATTTATAGTTTTATCGGCATTGTTATAGGCTCGTTTTTAGCCTTTTTTATAGGTAGGTATTTAGGCAGTAAAGTAGTTGTTTGGTTGATAGGTGAAAATGCTTTAAAAAAGTGGGAAAAATCTATAAGAAATAAAGATAAACTAATACTTACTTTTATGTTTTTGTTTCCGTTTTTCCCTGACGACGTACTTTGTTTTATAGCGGGATTATCTTCAATGTCTACTGGTTATTTTGTCGTTATGATACTAGTGTGTCGAACAATATCGGTATTCACAACTGCTTACTCGGTAAACGGCAGTATAATTCCATACACCACTTGGTGGGGTTTGCTACTTTGGGGTGTAATTATAATTTTAACTATAATTTTAACCGTATATCTATATAAAAACGGAGATAAATTTGATAAATATTTAAAAAAACTAAAAGGGAAAAAGAAACTAAATGCGAGTAATTCTACACGTTGATTTAAATAATTTTTACGCTAGCGTTGAAATGAAATTAGACCCTAGTTTAAAGGGGAAATTCGTTGGCGTTTGCGGTAGTATTGAAAACCGTCATGGAATAATACTTGCCAAAAGTGAAAACGCTAAAAAAATGGGCGTTAAAACGGGTATGGTTATTAAAGACGCACTTAAACTTTGCCCCGAATTAGTTTTAGTTGAGGCAAAGCACGATAAGTATATTTCTTATTCTAATTTAGTTAGGGATATATATAGAAAATATACTGATAAAATTGAGCCTTTTGGTATTGACGAATGTTGGCTTGACGTAACTAATAGCGTCAAAATGTTTGGAAGTGGAGAAGAGATTGCCGAACAAATTAGGCAAACGGTAAAAAACGAACTTGGGTTAACCGTTTCTATAGGCGTTAGTTTTAATAAAGTTTTTGCAAAACTTGGCTCGGACTATAAAAAGCCCGATGCTATAACCGTTATTAGTAATGATAATTATAAAAATTTAGTTTGGAATATGGGTGTTGAAAACTTACTTTTCGTAGGTCGTTCAACAAAGCAAAAACTAGAAAAATTAAACATTAAAACGATAGGAAATTTAGCGATTACTGATAGCGACTTTATTTCTAAAAAGTTTGGCAAGTGGGGCGAAACTTTACAAACTTACGCTAAGGGCGAAGAAAATAGCGAAGTTTTATTAGATGAAGAGCATTCTGAAATAAAATCGGTGGGCAATTCTATAACCTCATATCGCGATTTAGTTACGTTAGACGACGTTAAAATAGTTTTAACCATTTTGTCTGAAAGCGTTTCCGCTAGAGTAAACGACTATAAAATAGGCAAGCCCGATACTTTAACTTTATTTGTTAGAGATAGCGAACTTGTTAGCATTACAAGGCAAGTGAAACTAGACTATCCGTCTTGCCTTGCGGAGGATTACGAAAAGACGGCTTATCAACTTTTTATTAAAAACGTAAAAGGAAAGTTCTCTATAAGAAGTTTAGGCGTGTCCGTAAGCGGTTTTAATAAAGGGGACGAGCAAATCTCTTTCGATAGTTTAAATTACGATAAAAAATCCAAATTAAACGATGCCGTCTCGGATATAAAACATAAGTACGGTAACGAAAGTTTGCTTAAAGGTATAGTATTAAAGGATAAAAAGTTTATGAAAGAAGACCCAAAAACTGAACATGTGGTACACCCCGACGGACATTTATAAATATTTTTGAAAATACTCTTGCAAATTAAATTTAATTATGTTATAATTATGCAGATTTTTGTTTTTTTAAAATAAAAGTAAAATTTTATGGAGAAAATAATGATTGACGGTAAAATTCTCATTGAAAAATTAATAGTTTACGCGCAAACTTTTTTAGGCTTAAACGAACTTGACGTTATTTATGAAAGAAACACTTTATTAAACCTTTTTAAACTTTCTTCGCCAACTAATGAAGAAATTAATAAAGAAGAGATTGCGTCGCTTGAAGTACCTGATACTTTAATTGAAGAGATTATGACTTACTCATTAGAAAACGGCATTGCTGATGATGAAATATCAGCAGACCTTTTTGCAAACTACGTCTTTGGTATTTTAACGCCAAGACCATCTGAAGTTAACTCTCAATTTATGCTTTTAAAGGAAAATTTAGGCTCTCAAGTTGCTTGTGATTACCTTTATAATTTAAGTATTAAAAACTATTATATTAGGAAAACGGCTATTGATAAAAATATAAAATGGAATGCGGACGAACTAGATATTCCACTTGAAATTACTATTAATTTAAGTAAGCCCGAAAAGAATAATAAAGACGTTGCTAAACTTTTAACCGCTCCTCAAGGCGATAAGTACCCAGCGTGCGCGTTGTGTAAGGAAAACGAAGGTTTTTACGGCCACGCAAAACAAGCGCCTAGGTCTAATATTAGGACTATTTCCCTTAACCTTGGCGGGGAAGAGTGGGGTATGCAATATTCTCCTTATTTGTATTTTGACGAACATTGTATATTGTTTAACAAAACTCATACTCCAATGGCAATCAATCCTAAAACCATTGAAAAACTTTTAGACTTTATTGAACTTTTCCCAGGTTATTTCGTAGGCTCTAACGCCGATCTTCCAATCGTTGGCGGTTCAATACTCAATCACGAACACTATCAAGGCGGTAGGCATTTAATGCCACTTCAAAAAGCGCCTGCTCTTAAAACTTTAAAATCGGTAGAGTATAACGACGTTGACGTTGAAGTTGTTAATTTCTATAACTCGGTTATTAGAATTACCGGCTTTAATAGAAATACGGTACAACAACTTGCGGGCGAAATTATATTAAAATGGAAATCTTATACTGATGAAAGCGTTGGTATTATTGCCGAAGAAAACGGCGTAAAACACAATACCGTAACGCCTATGGTAAGATTTTTAAACGATAATAGATATTGCGTTGAACTTATTTTAAGAAATAATTCGACTAGTGAAGAATATCCAGACGGTGTATTCCACGCTCACCCAGAATACCACAACATTAAAAAAGAAGGTATTGGTATTATTGAGGCTATGGGTTTATATATTCTTCCTGCAAGGCTTAAACGCCAATTTTCAGATATTGCAAATATTTTAGCCCACAAAGCCGAATACGATAAAGATGCTATAAGCGAAGAAAGTCACGATTTATTCGTACATAGGAATATGATAGAGACGCTTATGAAAAAGCATCCGCGCGTTAAAGATATAGAAAAGGCTAATAAAATTATTACCGACTACGTTAACGACGTTTGCGCAAATATCCTTTATAATACCGCGGTATTTAAAAAGGATAAAAACGGCGTAGTTGCATTTAATAAGTTCTTAGACCATTGCGGTTTAAAGAATATTTAACTAATGATAATTTGAGGTTGTTTTATGGAAATTTTAGCAAATTTACTTAATTCAAATGGCGCTAACATTACTGTTTTACTTAACAATATTATTGCTTTGGTGCAAAACGACGGTTGGAAAAACCTTATAATGATGGCAATCGGCGGCATTCTTATTTATCTTGCTATTGCAAAAGATATGGAACCAACTTTGTTACTCCCAATGGGTTTTGGTACTATTATCGTAAACGCAGTTGCTTGCGTTGCCGACGCTACAGGTGCTATTAGCGGTTATGAAGGAGCGTTAACGACACTTTTTCAAGCGGGTATCGCAAACGAACTTTTCCCACTTATACTCTTTATCGGTATAGGTGCGATGATTGACTTTGGTCCTATCTTAACAAACCCTAAACTTATGGTTTTTGGCGCTGCTGCTCAATTTGGTATATTTATGACGTTTGCTCTTGCATCGTTGTTCTTCCCATTAGAAGTTGCCGCATCTATCGGTATTATCGGCGCTGCGGACGGTCCAACGGCTATCGTAGTTGCTCAAAAATTAATTACCGACCCAAATTATCTTCACGTAACTGCGGCTATAATGGTTGCAGCGTACTCTTATATGGCGCTCGTTCCAATTATTCAACCACCTGTAATTAAGGCGTTAACTACTAAAAAAGAAAGGCTTATTCGTATGCCTTATAGAGGAAAACAAGTATCTAGACTTACAAAAATTTTATTCCCAATCATTATTACCATAGTAGGTGGTGTAGTTGCTCCAGAATCAATCGACCTTATAGGGTTTTTAATGTTTGGTAACTTAATTAGAGAATGTGGGGTATTAAATTCGCTTTCAGATACAGCATCTAAAGTATTAGCAAATTTAATCACTATTTTCCTTGGTATTACTATTGCAACTCAAATGACGGGTGCTAAATTCTTGCAATTAGACACTTTACTTATTTTAGGTCTTGGTTTATTTGCATTCGTATTCGATACTGCAGGCGGTGTATTATTTGCAAAATTATTAAACCTTTTCTTAAAGGAAAAAATCAATCCTATGATTGGTGCGTCAGGTATTTCGGCATTCCCAATGTCCGGCCGTGTCGTTCATAAAATGGGATTAAAAGAAGATTCTCAAAACCACTTATTAATGCAAAGTATCGGCGTAAACGTTTCAGGTCAAATCGCATCGGTTATCGCAGGCGGTATGATTTTAGCGTTCTTCGCGTAATGGAGGTAAAGTATAATGTTATTTAATCTTTTAGCAATTGAAATTAACGTTGAACGTTTTGTAAGTTCTTTACCATACGTTGGCATTGGTATGCTTGGAATCTTTATCGTAATCGGTATAATTATAATAGCAACAATGGCGTTAATCGCTATTGAAAACAAAATTAAAGCAAGTAAAAAAGCGAAAGAAGAAGTAAATCAAAACGAACAATAACAAACTTATAAGCGTATGGCTTTAGCCGTACGCTTTATTTTTTAAAACAAAATACCATAATAATATTTATAATAATAAAATTATATAAAAAAATAATAAAATACTGTTGATTTTTAAAAATTATTAGTGTATAATAGTTAGGAAATTAAAATGGAGGAATTTATGAATATAATCGATACACTTAATTCTCGTAAAGAAAAACTTTACAATGAATCAGCTGATATTAGAAAAAAACTTTCTGAAATTATCGATGACGCTAGTTTCGTAGAACTCAATGCTTTTACCTTTGGTAAAAATGAATTTTACGATGCTGAAGCAGAAGGCCTTGGCGTTGTTACTGGCTATGCGACAATTAACGGTTATCCAGTATACGCTGTTGCTCAAAACGGCAACGTTTTAAACGGTGGTTTATCTAAAGCGAATTTAGATAAAATCGTTAACTGTTTAAATAAAGCAATTAGCGCTGAACTTCCAGTTGTTTATCTTTTAGATACAAAGGGCGTTCAAGTTGGTGAAGGCGTTGCAGTTCTTGAAGGTATTGCTAGTTTACTTGCAAAATCTAACGAACTTAAAAACTACGCTCCACAAATTTGTGTTGCAGTTGGTGACGTTTTAGGTAGCGCTTCTTTACTTGCCGCTAATGCGGACTATACTTTCGTCGTTGGTAATTCTTGCGTTTCATACGCTAGCCCAACCGTTATTTCCGCTTCTACTAAAGAAAACGTTTCTAAAGAAGAAGTTGGTGGCAACAAATCTAAAAACGGCGTTGTAACTTTCAATGCTAAAACTTTAGGCGACGTAAAAGTTGGCATTACAAAACTTTTCGATACTCTTCCAGATATGTCTGGCATTTTATCTGAAAATGACGACGATTTAAATCGTTTTGCGCCAAATTTAAACGAGAAGGCGTGTCCTGCTTGTCTAATCGATGCAGTTTACGATAACGGTTCGTTCATTAAAATGTTTGAAGGCTATGCTGATGAAGTCGTCGTTGGTATTGGTAGAGTAGGTGGTATTGCTACTGCTGCCGTTTTATTCGATGGTGGCGAAGACGGTGTTGAACTCACTTTAGAAAACGTTTTAAAAATTAAAAACTTTGCAAACTTTGTTTACGATAACAATATGCCTTTACTTACTTTTGTTAACACTAAAGGTATTAAGCAAGATTATTTAACTTCTTCAACTCCTATTATGGTTGAAATTATGAATATGCTTGCTAACTTATCTAACTTAGGTAGAATTTCAGTAGTTTACGGCAAGGCTATCGGTCTTGGCTATACTGCTTTTGCATCTAAAGAATTCGGCAACGAATATACTTACGCATTCGCAGGTGCTAAAATTTCACTTTTAGACGGGGTTGAAGGCATTGCCGCAACTTTTGGTACTGTTGACGGTGCGAAGATTAACGAACTTAAAGACAAGTATAGCGATGCGCAAGATGCGTTTAACTCTGCTAAACTTGGTTGCGTTGATAACATTATTGAGCCACAATACGTTCGTGCTCACATTATTTCTGCGCTCCAAATACTCGTTCATTAATAAGGAGTAAAAGATGGTAAATCAATTATTAGCGATAACTCCTGAAGTTATTGAGGCGGGCTTACTTACTTTTATTTTAGGTTTGCTCGTAACCTTTTTCGGTATTGCTATAATAGTTGTATTTGTTTCTATTGCAGGCGCTATTTTTAATAAGGGTGCAAAAGAACCAAAAGAACCGAAAGTTAAGGTTGAAAAAGTAGAAGTAAAAAAAGAAGCGGTTAAGGTGGAAGCGCAAAGCGACGATATTCCAGATACCGTTAAGGCTGCAATAATAGCCGCAATTTCGGCGTATTATTTCACAGGCGAACAAGCAAAATCTAATTGCGAATTCGTAGTAAAAAGAATTAAAAGAATTTAAGGAGAATTATTATGAGAAAATTCATGGTAACTATAGAAGGTAAACAATATGAAGTAGGCGTTGAAGAAATTGGTGGCGCTCCTGTTGCTGCTCCAGTCGTTGCTCCAGTAGCCGCTGCACCTGCAGCCGCTCCTGCCGCTGCTCCAGCACCAAAGGCTGCACCAAAGGCTGACGTTCCTGTAAACGGAACTAAAATGGAAGCACCTATGCCAGGTATGATTAAAGCGTACAAAGTAGCAGAAGGCGCTGAAGTTAAAGAAGGTGACGTTGTTCTCGTTCTTGAAGCAATGAAGATGGACAACGATATGACTGCACCTTGCGCAGGTAAAGTTTCATTCAAGGCTGCCGTTGGTTCTAACGTAGATACTGGCGACGTTATGGCTGTTATTGGTTAATATAAAGGAGATATAAATGTTTAGTTTATATTCAATTTGCGGATTTTTTCAAGAATTCGGAAATTCCCTTATAAATTTATGGCATAGTACTGGTATCTATACCCTTGTAGACGGCACTGCTACTTGGCAAAATTTAGTAATGGTTTTAATTTCTTTCGTTCTTGTATATCTTGCAATAGTTAAAAAATTTGAGCCTTTGCTTTTACTTCCTATAGCATTTGGTATGTTTATCGTTAACATTCCAGGCGCTTATAGAATTTTGTTCGGCGATAAAGGTTATATTGTTACCGACGTCGTTGCAAATGTAGAAGTAGCAAGGGGAAACGTTGACGCTTTAATTAAACTTTTTGGCGTTGACAGTTTAGATGCAATTAAAGATATTTTAGCAGGCACTAGTGATATAACTTTAACTAACGGTTTAATTTATAAAGCGGGTACGCTTGAAATTTCAACTGAAACGGTTATTGGAAACTATGGTTTATTCTACTATATCTATAAAGGCGTAGATTGGGTTATTTTCCCACCGATTATCTTCCTTGGTATCGGTATAATGACTGACTTTGGTCCGCTTATTGCTAACCCTAAAAGTATGCTTATCGGCGCTGCAGCGCAATTAGGTATTTTTATTACTTTCTTTGGCGCGGTTTTACTTGGTTTCCCAGAAAAAGTTGCGGGCGCTATTGCAATTATCGGCGGTGCAGACGGTCCTACTGCTATTTACGTAACTAAAAAACTTGCTGAAGAATATCTTCCTGCAATCGCTATTGCAGCATATTCTTATATGGCGCTTATTCCTATGATTCAAAAACCTATTATGAGGCTTTTGACAACTAAGGAAGAAAGGGCAATTAAAATGAAACAATTAAGAAAAGTTTCTAAAGTAGAGAAAATCGTATTCCCACTTTTAGTTACTTTAGTAGTTGGATTAATACTTCCAGACGCTATTCCTCTTTTAGGTATGCTTATGTTTGGTAACCTTATGAAAGAATCTTGCGTTGTTGGTAGACTTGTTGATACCGCTCAAAATGGTCTTATGAATACCGTTACAATCTTCTTAGGTTTAATGGTAGGCTCTAAAGCGGTTGGCTCAATCTTCTTATCGGTTGAAACGCTTATGATTATCGGTCTTGGTTTAGCGGCATTCTGTATGGGTACAATAGGCGGTTTATTAGTTGCTAAACTTATGAATAAACTTTCTGGCGGTAAAATCAATCCGCTTATCGGTTCTGCGGGTGTTTCCGCCGTTCCTATGGCTGCAAGAATTTCACAAGACGTTGGCCGTGAATCTGACCCTAACAACCACTTATTAATGCATGCAATGGGTCCAAACGTTGCAGGTGTTATCGGTTCTGCAATTGCTGCAGGCGTATTACTTGCAATGTACGCATAACTAAAAGGAGAATATATAATGGGAAAAAAAGTTTTAATTACTGAAACTATTTTACGTGACGCTCACCAATCTCAAGCGGCTACACGTATGAAATTAGAAGAAATGATTCCTATGCTTGAAAAACTTGACGATATGGGTTATTACTCAATCGAGGCATGGGGTGGCGCGACTTTCGACAGTTGTCTTCGTTTCCTTAATGAAGACCCATGGGAAAGACTTCGCATTTTAAGAAAACACATTACTAAAACACCACTTCAAATGTTACTTCGTGGTCAAAACTTACTTGGTTACAAGCACTATGCTGACGACGTAGTTGAAAAATTCGTTGAGGCGTCTATTAGAAACGGTATTACAGTTATCCGTGTGTTCGACGCGTTAAACGACGAAAGAAACATGGAAGTAGCAATGAAGGCTATCAAAAAATACGGCGGGATTTGCGAGGCTACTATTTGTTATACTACAAGCCCAGTTCATACTAACGAATATTTCATTGAAAAGGCAAAATTACTTGAAAGTATGGGCGCTGATAATATTTGTCTTAAAGATATGGCAAACATTATTCTTCCATATACTGCATACGAAATTATTAAGGGTATGAGGGAAGTTTTAAAACCTGAAACTAAAATTCACCTTCACACTCACAATACTACAGGTACTGGCGAAATGGTATACCTTAAAGCAATCGAGGCTGGTTGCGATATCGTTGACTGTGCTTTATCTGCAATGGGTAACGGTACTTCTCAACCTGCAACTGAACCATTCGTTGCAACATTAAAAGGTACTGAATACGATACTGGTCTTGATATTGAAAAGTTAGTTCCTATTAACGAACACTTTAAAAAAGTTGCTGCGCGTCTTGAAAAAGACGGTATCTTAGACCCTAAAGTTCGTGGTATTGACGTTAATACGTTATTATACCAAGTTCCAGGCGGTATGCTTTCTAACCTTATGTCGCAACTTAAACAAGCGGGCAAAATCGATCTTTTAATGGACTGTCTTGCTGAAGTTCCTAACGTAAGAAAGGATAGCGGTTACCCACCACTCGTTACTCCATCTTCACAAATCGTTGGTACTCAAGCGGTATTTAACGTTTTACAAGGCGAACGTTACAAAATGGTAACTAAAGAATTTAAGGCGTTAATGAAAGGTGAGTACGGTAAAGTTATTGGTGAGCCAGACCCTGAAATCTTAAAGAAAGTTATTGGCGACGAAAAGAGAATTACTCATAGACCTGCCGATGATATTCCACCAGAATACGAAAAATTTAAAGCTGAAATGCAAGAATATTATACTCAAGAAGAAGACGTATTATCTTACGCACTCTTTAACCAAGTTGCAATCAACTTCTTTAAATATAGACTTGCTAGAGACAAAAAGGTTGATGCAGACCTTGCAAAATCATCAGTTTATCCAGTTTAATAATGAATATTTTAATATCTAACGATGATGGAATTTTTAGCGAGGGCTTATTAGCTCTCGCTAATGTTCTAAATAAAAAACATAATATTTATATATTTGTTCCCGACGGTAACCGTTCGGGTTTTTCCCGTTCTTTATCTTTTCATAAAAATATCGTCGTTAAAAAAGTTAAGTATAACGGTTTTGATAACGTCTATACCGTGTCTGGAACTCCAGGTGATGCTGTAAAAATTGCTCTTACTTATTTTTTAACCGACGTTAAAATAGATTTGGTCGTTTCGGGCGTAAATTTAGGCTCAAATCTCGGTAGCGACGTGTTTTATAGTGGAACGGTTAACGCTTGCTTTGAGGCAAACGAATGCGGATATCCCGCTATTGCTTTATCTAATATTGCTCACAATGATTTTAATTTTGACGGCACTATTAAATTTTTAGATAATAATTTTGATAAACTTGTTTCAATATCAAGTAAAAATTACACTTTAAACGTAAATATCCCTAATTTAAATTATGATGAGATTAAAGGCGTAAAGTTTTGTAAAACGGGTGTATGTAGATACACTGACGGTTATATTAAAGTAGCTGAAAACACCTATCAACTTGTCGGAAATCAAATTCCGCCAACTGATAATGATATAGATACCGACGTTTTTTTCACTTATAACGGTTTCGTTACGATAACTCCCGTAGTTCATAGTGTTTTAAGTGAAGAATACTTAACTAAATTTAAGGATTTTAAATTTTAATGAAAGTTATAGTTATTGGCGGTGGCGCTTCGGGTATGGTTGCAAGTTATTTCTTTGCAAAAAACGGAAACGAAGTAACGCTTATTGAAAAAAATGAAAAATTAGGTAAAAAATTATATATAACGGGTAAGGGTAGATGTAATTTAACTAACAACTGTTCAGTTGAAGACTTTTTAAATAACGTCGTGTCTAATCCTAAATTTTTACTTAGTTCTATAAATAATTTTACACCCGAAGATACTATGAACTTTTTTGAAAGTTTAGGTCTTCCGCTTAAAACTGAAAGAGGTAATAGGGTTTTTCCATTATCCGATAAATCTAGTGATGTAATTAAGGTTTTAGAAAAAGCGCTTATAAACCTTGGCGTAGAAATTCGCTTTAATGAAAACGTTTTAGATTTAATCGTAGAAGATAATACTATAAAAGGTGTAACGACTACTATGTGCGATTATTTTGCCGATAAAGTTGTGGTTGCTACTGGCGGTCTTTCATATCCGTCAACAGGCTCTACGGGCGACGGTTATAAATGGGCGGAAAAATTAGGTCATAAAATTACCGATTTAAAGCCTTCTTTGTGTGGTTTTAACTTAAAGGGGGAAGAGTATAAAGAACTACAAGGTTTAGGGCTTAAAAACGTTACGTTAACCGCTTACGACGACGGTAAACAATACTATAAAGAAATGGGCGAAATTTTATTTACTCATTTTGGCATATCTGGTCCGCTTGTATTAAGTTGTTCAGCGCTAACTTGTAAAAAAGACTATAAAAAAATTACTTTATCTATTGACTTAAAGCCCGCTTTGTCGGAAAAGGAATTAGACAATAGAATTTTAAGGGATTTTTCAATAAATAAAAATAAGGAATTTAAAAACTCTTTAGACGGTTTACTTCCTAAAACCTTAATTCCATTAATTATAACTAGAAGTAAAATTTTACCTTATAAAAAGAATAACGTAATATCAAAAGAAGAGAGATTAGGGCTTGTAAACACCCTTAAAAATTTAAACTTTTCACTGGCTAGTTTGCGTGATTACACCGAAGCGGTTATCACTAGTGGTGGCATTTCAATAAAAGACGTAAACCCAAGCACTATGGAAAGTAAAATAGTTAAAAATTTATATTTTATAGGCGAAGTTTTAGACGTTGACGCCTTTACTGGCGGCTTTAATTTGCAAATTGCATTTTCAACGGCTAAGAGATGCGCCAATTAAGGAGAAAATATGTTAAATATTGCATTAGACGGTCCATCTGGTAGTGGTAAATCAACTATTGCTAAAGCGCTTTCTAGTAAACTTAATATCTTATATCTCGATACAGGCGCTATGTATAGAGCGTGCGCTTTAAAAGCGCATTATTTAGGTGTTGATTGTAAAAATCAAGAAGAAGTTGATAAAATCGTAGACGATATATCCGTTACCGTTCAATACGTTGACGGGGCTCAAAGAACCTTCCTTGACGGAGAAGACGTATCTACAAAAATTCGTGAAAACGTAATTTCTTTAAAAGCGTCTGCAATTTCCGCGCATATGTCTATTAGAAAAAAACTAGTTGAACTTCAAAGAGAAATTGCATCTCAAACTGATTGTGTTTTAGACGGAAGAGATATTGGAACTAACGTTTTACCTAACGCTAAATACAAATTTTACGTAACTGCGTCGCTTGAAGTTAGAACTGATAGAAGATATAAGGAACTTATTGAAAAAGGTCAAACGGTTGAATACGATAAATTAAAAGAAGAAATCGCGCTCCGCGATTATAACGATTCACACCGCGAATTTGCGCCTTTAAAACAAGCGGAAGACGCTATTTACGTTGATACTTCTAATATGAGTATTGATGAAGTAATTGCTAAAATTTTAAGTTATTTGGAGTAGTTTTATGTATTGGGTTTTAAGGCCGCTTGCTTGGATTTTTTATAAATTATTTTATCGTGTTAAAATTGTCGGTAAAGAAAACGTAATAAGAAAGGGTAAATGTATCGTTATTTGCAACCACTTATGCAAAATGGACGTATTTGTCGTTGCTGCGCTTTATCCTAATCAAACGATTTTTTTAGCAAAAAAGGAATGGTATAAAAATAAGTTTATTGCTTGGGTTTTAAGAACTATGGGCAGTATTCCCGTTGATAGAGAAAAACCAAGCTTAGCAACGATTAAGGAGACTTTGCAAGTTTTAAAAGAAAATAAACGTCTTGGAATTTTCCCTGAAGGAACGCGTAATACTGAAAATACGGAAATTCAAGATATTAAACAAGGTACTGCTATGTTTGCCGTTAAAGGTAAAGCGTTAATTACGCCGGTAATTATTCATAGCAAACTCAAAAAATTTAAAACCAACTACGCAATCGTTGGCGAACCTATAGATTTTTCAAAATATTACGACGTTAGGTTTACTGATGAAGTTTCTAATGAATGTTCTAAAATTATTTTAGATACAATGCATAATCTTCAAACACAACTAAACGAATACGTAGAAAATAAATCAAAAAAGAAAAAGGCGTAATATGAAAGTAACGATTGCAAAAAACAGCGGTTTTTGCGTTGGGGTAAAAAAGGCCGTAGATACTGTTTTAGGTCTAAAATGCAATGACGTGTACGTTTTGGGGGAATTGATTCATAATGAAACGGTGCTTGATCAAATCTCTTCAAAAGGTGTAAAAACTATCGACGACGTTGATCAAATAAACAAGGGAACTTTAGTCATTCGCTCTCACGGAGTATCTAAGGAAATTATTGAAAAATTATCAAGAAAAACTGAAGTTAGCGTAATTGATTGTACTTGTCCGTTCGTTAAAAAAATTCATAAAATAGTCGAAGAGTATTATAATAATGGATATCTTATCGTAATAATTGGCAAGGCCGATCATCCTGAAGTCGTAGGGATAAACGGTTGGTGTGATAATACTGCAGTTATTTTAAAAGATGATGAAAATATTCCAAATTGTATTTTTGACGCTGAGAAAGTTTGTGTAGTTGCTCAAACTACCTATTCAGTAGAAAAATTTGATAAAATTTTAAAAAAAATAAAGATAAATAGCGTAAAAACAGTTGATGTTTTTAAAACAATTTGTTATACTACTATGGAGCGTCAGGCTGAAGCGGATGAGCTTTCAAAAAAATGCGAAGCAATGATTGTCATCGGTGGAGAGGCTAGCTCAAATACAAAAAAACTTTACGATATATGCAAAAAAAATTGTAAAGACACTTACTTAATTATCAAACCCGACGGGTTAGATTATAAAAAATTAAAAAGCTATAATAGCGTAGGAATTGTCTGCGGGGCGTCCACTCCGTATGAACAAGCGATGGAGGTTTTCACAACTATGGAAGTAAATTCAATGGAACAAGCTGTTGCTTTGCTTGATGAAAAGCAAAATCTTAAAAGAGGTCAAAAAATAAGCGTTGTTATTTCTCAAGTATTAGAAGACGGCTTAAAAGTTTATTTCGATGGTAAAACGGATATAACTCTTCTTAAAGAAGAACTTGCTAATGAAGAATTCGATAAAAACGCTTACAACGTTGGCGATGAAATCGAAGTTATCGTAATGGGTACAAAACCACTTACACTTTCTCAAAAACAAATTCTCGTACTTCAAAAAGAAGAAGAACTTGTTAAAGAACTTAACGGTGACGTTACTATTAACGTTCAAATCACTGGTTTTAATAAAGGCGGTTTAGTTGGTAAATACGAATGTTTTGACGTATTCGTTCCTGCAAGGGAAATTAAAATTGGTTTCGTATCTGACCTTGCTAAATATACTGGTAAAACTTTACGCGTTAAACCTTTAAAGGTTGAATATACGCCAAGAAAGAAAGAAATCGTTGCATCTCAAAAAGTTATTTTAGAGGCAGAAAAAGCTCAACGTGATGCTGAAAAGGCTGCTAAGGAAGAAGCATTCTTTAGTTCTATTGCTTTAAACGACGTTGTTACTGGTACTGTTGCTAGATTTGCAGCGTTTGGCGCGTTCGTAGTTGTTAACGGTTTTGACTGTTTAGCACACATTTCTGATTTATCTTGGACTAACGTTAAAAACCCAAGCGAAGTTTTAGAACTTGGTAAATCTTATGATTTCGTTGTATTAAAAATCGACCAAGAAAACAAAAAGGTTTCTATCGGTTATAAACAATTGCAACCAAAACCATGGGAATTAGTTTCTGAAAAATACGCAGTTGGCGACGTTATTACTGGTAAAGTTGTAAGAATCGTTGACTTCGGTGCATTTGTTGAAGTTGAAAAGGGTATTGACGGTTTAGTTCACGTATCTCAAATTTCTCATGAATTCTTAGAAAATCCAGCATCTGCTTTAAAAGTAGGTGATGAAGTTAGCGCTAAGATTTTAGCAATTATTCCAGAAAAGGAAAAAATGAACCTTTCTATTAAAGCATTAATTGAAGCTCCTAAGAAAGAAGTAGTTGAAGAAGAAAAACCTAAGAAAGAAAAGAAAGTTAAAAAGGAAGAAGATGAAGAACTTCACAGCTGGACTGAAAGTGCTTCAAACGAAGTTTCTATCGCTGATTTATTAAATAAATAATTTTTTAATAAGGAACAAGTTTTTGTTCCTTATTTTTTTTGCTTTTTAAATTATATTGTGTATTTTTTAATATAAAATAATATATATTATAATTTAAAAAAAATATTTACAAATCAAATTTATTGTGCTAAAATAATAAATAGTAATAAATGGGAGGGGAGTTTTATGGAAAATAAACTCACTAAAAAATACGGATTATTTACCGCTATTTGTATGGTTGTTGGTATAGTAATCGGTTCAGGTATTTTCTTTAAAGGACAAAATATCCTTATTGCAACTAAAGGTAATTTACTTTTAAGTGTTTTATCTTGGGCTATCGGTGGCGTAGTTATGATTATTTGTTCTGCGCAATTTGCTGTTATGGCAACAAAGTATGAAAAGGTTAACGGTGTTGTAGACTATGCTGAAGTTACTTGTGGTAAAGGCTACGCTTATTATATTGGCTGGTTTGTAACAACTATTTATTATCCTGCAATGACGTCTGTTTTAGCATGGGTATCTGCTAGATATTTTGGTGTTTTATTCGGCTGGTCACTCGTTTCTGCTGAAGTTATGGCGTTATCGGGCTTTTTCCTTATTATGGCTTACGTTATTAACGCTTTATCTCCAAAAATTGCAGGTTATTTCCAAGTTTCTACTACAGTAATTAAACTTATTCCATTACTTTTAATGGCTATTGTTGGTGTAATTGTTGGTTTATTTAACGGCAATTTAGCAAACAGTTTCGTTGGTGATGCCATATCTCAAGCAGCAGGTGGTAATGAACTTTTTGCAGGTGTATGCGCAACTGCGTTTGCTTACGAAGGTTGGATTATAGCAACTTCTATTAACTCTGAAATTAAAGACGCAAAGAAAAATCTTCCTATCGCGCTTATTTTAGGTGCGTTAATCGTTGTTATTATTTACGTATTATATAACGTTGCTATTTGTGGTGGTGCTAGCGTTGTAGAATTACAAAATTTAGGAGCAACTCAAGCGTTCTTTAATATTTTTGGTAAAGTTGGTGGTACAATTTTAAATATTTTAATCGTTGTATCTTGCCTTGGAACTTTAAACGGTTTAATGCTTGGTACTACAAGGGGGTTATATTCTATTGCTATTCGTGGCGAAGGTCCTAACCCTAAAATGTTCTCTCAAATTGATGAAACTACTAATATGCCAACGAACTCTTCAATTTTTGGTTTATTAGTTTGTGGTATTTGGCTTTTATACTTCTATGGCGCAAACTTAACTTCAACTTGGTTTGGTTTATTTAGTTTTGACTCTTCAGAACTTCCTATCATAACAATTTACGCTATGTATATTCCTATGATTATAATGTGGATTGTTAAAGAAAGAGAATTAAGCGTATTCAAGAGATTTGTTCTTCCAATTGCATCAATCATTGCTTGCGCGTTCCTTGTATTCGTTGCAGTTATGACTCACGGTATAAACCCATACCTTGCTGCAAAAGAGGCGGGTACTTTCTCATTCCCAGTACTTTTCTATTTAATAATCTTTGCAGTTGTTATGTTTATTGGTTTCTTATTCTCGTCTAGATTTAAAAAGAATAAAGAATAATTTTAATAAAACTAGAGCCCTTATGGGCTCTTTTTTTATGCTAAAATTAGATATATTAGATTAAATTTTAATTTTCTATTGATTTAAACGCAAAAATTTAGTATAATAATAAAAGTTGGAGGATAAATATGGATATTTATACAATATGTAAATCTCTTAATTTAAACGGTGAACTTAAATCTTATGACGTTATTACCGCAGGTAATATTAATACAACGTATCACGTAACTACCAAAAAAGGTAAAACTAACTATGAATATTTATTACAAAAAATAAATAAAAACGTATTTAAAGACCCTGTTAACGTTATGAAAAATATCGTTAACGTCTCAGATTATATAGACGCAAAATCAGCCACTACCGACTTAAAGTTTTTAAAATTTAACGTAACTGATAATGGCGAACCTTATTTAATAGACGAATCTGGTAATTTCTGGCGCGCAAGAGAATATCTTGACTGTATTACGTTTAATTCAACAAACGATTTACAAATTATAGAGGAAACTGGCGCTGCTTTTGGTGAATTCCAAGCATTGCTCGATGGGTTTGATGCGTCTACGTTATACGAATCCATTCCAAATTTCCATAATACTAAAAAGCGTATTGATAATTTAGAAAAGGCAATCGCCTATTCAATTAGCAGTAGAAAGAATAACTGTTTTGAAGAAATTGGTTATATTTTAGCAAATAAAGTTATTGCTAATAAACTTTGCGATATGCTTGAAGACGGCGAATTACCACTTAGGGTAACGCATAACGATACGAAATGCAATAACGTAATATTTAATAAAAAGACTTTAAAAGCGCTTGCCGTTATTGACTTAGATACGATTATGTCTGGTTTAACTGCTTACGATTTTGGCGACGGTGCTCGTTCAATTTGCTCAACTACTGAAGAAGATGAAGTTGATCTTACTAAAGTTGCGTTTGACCTTGATAAATTTAAATATTATACTAAAGGGTATTTATCACATTTAAAAGATAAACTTACGGAAAATGAAATTAAAACTTTAGGTCTTGGCGTATATATTATGACCTTAGAACTTGCATCTAGGTTTTTGGAAGACTATTTAAACGGGGATATTTACTTTAAGACTACGTCTATTGATCATAACCTTGTAAGAACGCGTTGTCAAATTGCTCTTTGTAAGGATATTTGGCGCAAAATGGACGAAATTAACGAAATTATATTAGAATATTCAAAATAAAATGTATTTAGAAAAGATCAACTCTCCCGAAGATATTAAAAAATTTAATACTTTTGAACTTAAAGCGCTAGCGGACGAGGTTAGAGCGTTAATTATTGAAACCGTTAAAGAAAACGGCGGTCATTTAGCGTCTAATCTTGGAACGGTTGAATTAACAATAGCGCTTTTTTACGTTTTTGATTTTTCTAAAGATAAGATAATTTTTGACGTTGGTCATCAATCGTATGCTTATAAAATTTTAACTAAAAGGTTTTCGCAAATTTCCACAATTAGAACAGAAGGTGGCATTAGCGGTTTCCCTGATCCAACGGAAAGTAGTTACGATGCTTTTTCAGTAGGTCATGCTGGAACTTCGATTTCGGCAGGTTTAGGCTTTGCCTATTCTCGTGATAAATTAAAAGAAGATTACAACGTTATTAATCTTGTAGGCGATGCATCCTTTTTCAATGGTGAAAACTTAGAGGCGATTACTTCAAAAGAGAGAAAACCTAATAAGTTTATAGTTATACTTAACGATAACGGTATGTCTATTAGTAAAAATAAAAATGGACTGTATAAACTTGTGTCTAAAGCAACCGTTACTAAAAGTTATAATGCTTTTAATAGGTTTTTAAATAAAATCTTCGGCAGTTGGTTTTTAGGGACTTTTTTGAAAAAATTTAAACTTTTCTTAAAAAGGTCGTTATCACTTAATACGTTTGTAGATGGACTTGGATTAAAATACGTCGGTGTATTCGACGGTCACAATATTAAAAGTTTAATTAAAATCTTAACCGATATTAAAGAAAGTAAAAATCCAACTTTATTACACGTAAAAACGATAAAGGGTAAAGGGTATGATAATGCTGAAAAAGACCCTTCAAAATTTCACGGAGTTTCAAATAATTTATCAAATAGCGTTAATTATTTTTCAAGTGAAATTAGCGGAATACTAGAAGAAATTTATTCTAGTAACAATAAAATTTGCGCGATTACCGCTGGAATGGAAGATGGTACTGGGTTGACAACTTTTTATAAAAACCATCCTAACGCTGTAGTTGACGTTGGCATTTGTGAAGAATATGCCGTAACTCTTTCTGCAGGTATGGCAATTAGTGGAACTAGACCGATTGTTTTTATCTATTCAACCTTCTTACAACGTGGTTACGACCAAATCGTTCACGACGTTTGTTTGCAAAATCTACCCGTTATTTTCTGTATAGATAGGGCGGGGCTTGTTGGAAGTGATGGTAAAACACACCAAGGCGTCTTTGATTTGTCTTATTTGACGCATATTCCTAATTTAACGGTTATTGCGCCTAAAGATGGAAAAGAGTTAAAAGATGCGTTAAAAGTGGCTTTAAACCTTAATTCTCCCGTTGCTATTAGGTATCCTAATGGAAAAGGCTATAAATTTGAAACTGCTTTACAATTGGACGGTACTCTTTCATGGGAAGTTTTAAATAGAGGCGAAAAAATTACTCTTTTGGCAGTAGGACCAAGAATGCTTAATTTGGCGTTACAAGTTAATGAAAAATTTGGCTCTAAACTAACGATTATTAACGCAAGAACAGTAAAACCGCTTGATGAAAATATATTAAATCTTATAAAAGAGGATTTAATAATAACGCTTGAAGAAAATAGTGAAATCGGTGGTTTTGGCAGTTACGTTTTAAAATATTACTCTGATAAAAACATAAATGCTAAAGTTAAAGTTTTCGGTGTTAAAGATGAATTTATTCCACACGCAAGCGTGGATAGTCAACTTAAATTTAACGGTTTAACCGTTGAAAATATAATAAACTATATAAACAAAGGAGAAAATCATGTTCAATCCTAATAGTTACGTTTTATATATTATTGTCGGCGTAATTATCGCGACGGTACTCGGTCAATCTTTTTTCTTCTTGTTTAGGGCGGTAAAACGCGCTAAGCAAATTAATATAGATAAAGATAAGATTAAAAAGACCATTATTTCATCTGCAATATTCACAATTGCACCTGCAGTATCTATACTTGTTGGTATAATTACGTTATCGGTAAGTTTAGGTGTGCCACTTCCTTGGCTTAGGCTTTCAGTTATAGGCTCGCTTTCTTATGAAACGGTTGCAGCAGGCGCTGCTCAATCTGCGCTTGGTTTGTCAATGGGTAAATTGGTTGATGATCCATCCGCTTTCGTGACGATTGCTTGGGTTATGACTTTAGGT
Organism: Clostridia bacterium; assembly: GCA_017504165.1. Lineage (GTDB taxonomy): Bacteria > Bacillota > Clostridia > Christensenellales > Borkfalkiaceae > HGM11412. Next base: position 273,390 of record JAFVRR010000011.1, read on the forward strand.
ATTATAATGGGTCTTGTTTTAACTCCAATTTTAACTAAAAAAGTACAATCGGGTTTAGTTAAACTTGAAGCGAAAGATAAAAAGTGGAGTGCTTTATTAAACGACGCTATGTTTCTTGGTATGATTTCGGCGTTTTTAGGCTACGTATTCTGTGACGTTACTAACTTATTTAGATCTGACGAATGGCTTATCGCTAACGGTTTTACTTCAAGAACTTCTTGTTTAATTCCCGTTTGTGTAATGGCAGTTGCATCAATTACTATGGCTCTTTGTGGTCTATTATCAAAAAAACTTAAAGTTAGATGGATAACTGATTACGCTTTACCATTTAGTTTAATTTGTGGTATGGCGTCCGCTATTCCGTTTACTATGTGGTTAGGTTAAGGAGGGGAAAGTTATGAAAAATTCTAAAACTTTAACTTATCTTGATAGCGTTCATTATTACGGCAGAATTTGGGGATTTGTTATTTTAGGTTTAATTTTATTATTCCCAATTGCCTTAATGATTATTTTTAACGTCGGTCCGAACTGGAGTGCGCTTTTAACAGGCTGTATTGCCGTTGTTCCTATGTATTGGGCGGTTGGTATTATAGAAATATTTACATATATTCCAATGCTTGGCGCAGGTGGCGCTTACCTTTCATTCGTTACGGGTAATATTTCTAACCTTAAACTTCCTTGCGCGCTTGACGCGATTGAAAAAACCGGGTATAAAGCAAGTTCGGAAGAAGGTGAAATTATTTCTACAATTTCTATTGCGGTATCTAGTATTGTAACTACTTTAATAATAATTATCGGCGTTATTTTAATCGTACCTTTATCGCCAATTTTACAGTCTGACGTATTGTCGGTTGCATTTGCTCAATTGTTACCTGCATTATTTGGCGGTCTTGCAATAGTGTTTATTGCTAAAAACGTAAAACTCTCTATTGCTCCAATAATTTTAATGCTCGTTTTATTTATAGCAGTTCCAGCGCTTAACGCATCTAAAGTTGGTATTATGGTTCCAGTTGGCGTATTGTTTACAATTGCAGTTGCAAGAATTTTATACAAAAAAGGTAAAATTTAAGGTGAAATATGGTTGAATTTTTTATAGGTCTTGGCGGTTTAGTCGTATTGTTTTTTGCTGTTATAATTATTAGAACTTTATCTTTTAAACCTAAAAAACAAGTAGAAGTTGATGATAGTGAAATCATTTATGATAAAGATAAAGCGGTATCTAATTTACAAGAACTTGTCAAATTTAAAACTATATCGTATAAAAATTCTGAACTTGAAGATGAAAAGGAATTTGAAGGTTTTATTAGTAAACTTCAAGAACTTTTTCCTAACGTATTTAAAACGTGTGAGTTTACTAGATTTGAAGATAGGGCTATTTTAATTAAATGGAAGGGCAAAACTAATAAAAATCCCGCGGTTATGATGTCCCACTACGACGTTGTTCCCGTTAATGAAGATGCGTGGACTGTTGCTCCGTTTGAAGGCGTTATTAAAGACGGCGCTTTATACGGTAGAGGGGTTGCCGACACTAAAGTTACGTTATCAGCATCATTAACTGCTAGCGAACATTTAATTATTGAAGGTTTTACGCCAGAGCGCGATGTTTACTTTGCATTTTCAGGTAATGAAGAAATCAATGGTAAAGGTGCGAAAAATATCGTAAATTATTTTAAAGAAATAGGCGTTGAACCTGAAATTGTACTCGATGAAGGTGGCGCTGTCGTAGAAAACGTCTTCCCCGGTGTTAAATCGGCCTGCGGTCTTATAGGTATTTCTGAAAAAGGTATGATTGACGTTGAGTATAAATGCAAATCTAACGGCGGTCATGCGTCCGCACCAAAGCCACACACTCCCGTTGGAATTTTATCAAAAGCGTGCGTTAATATAGAAAATAATCCATTTAAAACCCATTTAACTAAACCAGTTAAAGAAATGTTTGATACTTTAGGCAGAAATTCCACGTTCGTTTATAGAATGATTTTTGCTAATCTATGGTGTTTCAAGTGGGTACTTGATATATTATGTAAGAAAAAAGGTGGGGAACTTAACGCTCTTATGAGAACTACCGTTGCTTTCACGCAAATGAAAGGTAGTTCGGCGTCAAACGTAATTCCGCCAGAGGCGACTATGGTTTCTAATATTAGAATAAATCCAATGGACACCGTTGATAGCGTGCTTGATTATCTTAAAAAGACGGTTGGCGACGATAGTGTAGAAATTACTAAAATTCACGGTATTAATCCAAGTAGAATTTCTAGAACTGACGTGATCGGTTATACAATGGTAGAAAAAGCCGTTGCATCAACTTGGAAAGGTGCTTTAGTTTCGCCATATCTTATGGTACAATGTTCCGACAGTAGACACTACGGCGAAATTTCTGATAGAGTTTATAGATTTTCCGCGATGGATTTAACTAGCGAAGAAAGAGCGGGTATTCACGGTAACGACGAGCACGTTAGGCTCTCATCAATAATTAAGTCGGTAGAGTTTTATATTAGACTTTTAAAACAATGCTAATTTAATATATTAAGGCTTTAGGTTTTCCTAAAGTCTTTTTTTATTTAAAGATTGTCCGTTTTTTGTTCTATAATGAAAATTTATTTAATAATATGTACTGTGCTTAGTTATTTGCCAACCTATATTTTAAAAGAATTAAAAAGTATCGGGCTTGAAAATATTGATGAAGTTAGGTTAAGGGACAACTTAAAAGTTAGCGTTTTAGTAAAAGGACAAAAGCGTACTTTAGGCGTTTCGGTAAAAAGTTCAGTTGATATTGAAGAAACCGTTTATAACGCTTGTAAACGCTCAATTTATTCTTACGATGAAGATATTAAAAACGGTTTTATTACGACCGACAAAGGCGAAAGGATTGGTTTAGCAGGTGAATTTGTTTTAAAAGATAATAAAGTTGTTACAATAAAAAATTTTTCATCTTTAGTAATTAGAATTCCAAGAGAAGTGATTGGTTTTTCTAAACGGTATTTTGATAACGTTTTTTCTAATTGTAGCGTGCTTATTTTTTCAAAGCCGGGCGCAGGTAAAACGACTTTTTTACGTGATTTAATAAAAAATATATCTAATTTAAATACATTTAACGTCGTGGTTATAGATGAAAGGAATGAAATTGCTTCAAAAACTAATAAAAAAGGTTTTGATTTAGGCGAAAACGTTGACGTGTTGACGTATTCAACAAAACCGTATGGGTTTAATCAGGCAATTCGCACCCTTAATCCAGACTTTATTGCAACGGACGAATTATCTAACGACGAAGACGCTTTCGGGGTTTTAAGGGCTATTTTAGGGGGTGTGAAAGTTATTGCAACAACACACGCCTCGAATATTAGAGAAATAAAAGAAAATTCCTTTTTAAAGTATCTTTTAAAGTTAAAGGCGTTTAAAAATTATATTCAAATTGATAACGAAACTGGGATTAGAAATATTACGATTTTTGATGAGAATTTAAGCAAAATATGTTCGTTTTAAAATTAATAATTGGAATAGGAGCAATAGTATTAGCAGTAAAAATTGCTAAAGATAAATCAGACGTTATAAAGAACGAGTATCTCTATTTTAACGGGCTTGTCAACTTTTGTGATAAGGTTTTAAGCGATTTATCTTTCAAAAAGTCTAAATTAGAATATCTATTAAATTTGGAATTTAATTCAAAAGACCTTAATTTAACGTTATCTACTTTTAAAAATGAAAAAATAATTTTTCCTGCGTATTTAAGTAAAGATGAAGAGTATTTAATTATAGATTTTTTAACAACCTTAGGTAAAAGTGACGTAGAGTCGCAAATAAAAAACGTAATCGCGTTTAAGAAAGAGTTTATAAAAATTTCTAATGAAAAGTATGAAAGATATACAAAAACTAATAAATTATTTGTGAAATTAGGTTTTGTAAGTGGTCTTTTAATATTTATTCTGGTGATTTAATGAGTTACAGTGTTGATATTATTTTTAAAATAGCCGCCATTGGTATTATTATTACCGTTATCTGTCAAATTTTGAAAAAATCTGATAGAGACGATATTGCTACGCTTGTTAGTTTAGCCGGATTAGTTATAGTTTTAGCATTAGTAATAAGTATGATAAGCGAACTATTTTTAACGATAAAAGATTTATTTGGACTATATTAAATGGAAATTTTAAAAATAGTAGCAATTGCAATTATCGGCGCAATATTTTTCTTTTATTTAAAAAGTGTTAATTCGGAACTGTCGGGGCTTTTATGTTTAGGGGCAGGGATTTTAATACTAATACTATCTATTAACTACGTATTAACCGCAGTTAGTTTTTTTAAAGAATATATTAATTCTCTTGGCATATCTTCTTCGACCTTACTTTTGATAGTTAAAATAACTATAATTGCATATTTAATAGAGTTTTCTAAAAGTTTATGCGAAGATTTAGGTTCAAAATCATTAGGGGCTAAAGTTGAATTTGCAGGGCGGATAATTATATTTGTAACTTCAATTCCCATTTTTAGTAGCCTTATATATACTTTAACTAAGTTGATTATATGAAAAAATATCTTATTGTACTATTTTTAGTTATAGTTAGTTTCATTATAAATTTAAACGTGGTTTTAGTTGAGGCAAAAGGGAACAACTACGATCAAACTATTAGTGAAATTTTAAACGGTATTGATGAATCGTTATATTTAGAGTTTAACGATGTTTTAAATGAATTCTTTAATGATAACTCTTCATTTAAAGAGCGTATTATTAAGTTTTTAACAGGTGAATTACACGTTGATATAGCAAGTGTAAAACAATTAATTTTCAATAGAGTTAATCAATACGTAAAAGAATTTTTAAAAGTAGTTTGCTTAATATTGTTTATAGGAATATCGTGTACAGTACTAAATGGAATATTATCTAAAAACAACGATAATATCGAAAATAATACAATATTTTTTATTTTTTATATTTTAGTAGTTAGCATTGCGGGAAATCTAATATCCAAATTTGTTATTAGTGCTAACGATGTAATTAAAAACTTATCTAAAACAACGGAACTTATATTCCCACTTTTATTTTCAGTATCGAGTTTATGTGGTAATTTAGGCGTGTCCGTATACAAACCGCTCACTGCGTTTATTTCTTACTTTTCTTCGGTTATAACTTCTAATTATCTACTTCCTATAATAGTATTTGGTGGGGTGAGTTTAATCGTTGGTAATTTAAGTCAAAACGTTAAAATTTCAGGGCTATCTAAAACTGTATTTTCTTTATTTAAATGGATTTTAGGAATTATCGTTATAGTTTATACTGTAATATTAAGTATACAAGGAATTGTGAACGCTAGTTATAATGGAATTTCGATTAAAATTTTAAAGTATGCAACGGGGTCAATCGTGCCTATTGTCGGTGGCTTTTTAAGTGGTGGAGTTGACGTTTTACTATCTTCTGCAATACTTATCAAAAACTCAATTGGTCTACTTAGCGTTATTTATCTACTAATTGCAATTTTAGGTAAAGGTATTGCGTTTATATCAACTTCATTTTTATTAAAATTTGGAGCATCGATATGCGAGCCTATAATAGACAAAAGATTTTACAATTTGCTTATTGGTATAGGCGACGTTATTAACTACCTGGCGTCTTTAATTTTTTTATCGGGATTTATGTACTTTATAACGATTATCGGCTTTATATTTTCAACAATTTCGGTGTTTTAATGAAAGAATATTTATTATTAATCGTTTCCATTATTATATTTTTAAGTATATTTGAAGGGGTTTTGCCAAAAGGTAAGTTTGGTAATAGAGTAAAGGTAATAATTAGCATGGTTGTAGTTTTAGTTATACTAAATCCAATCGTTAGTATTTTCAATTCAAATTACGATTACTCCAACTCTTTAAATAGTAGTGAAGAATTTACAAGTTATCTAAACGAATATAAAAAAAGCACTATTGAAAAGGAAATTTCGTCAACTTTAACACTTGAAGGATATAACGTGCTAAGCGTTAACGCAGTAGTTAACGGCAATGAAAATAAAGTTGAAATAATAATTAAAAAAGATGAATTATTAACTAGTGAAGAGCATATAGATAATTTAGAAAAAGCAAAACGTATAGTTATTGAACGTCTATATTTAAATGGTTGGGAGGTAGTAGTTGCCTAAAGTTGAAAAGAAGGTTAAAAAGTTTAAATTAGAGTACTTTTTAATAATAATTTTAAGTTTAATAGCACTGGTTATATTCTTTTCTAGTTTTAGTGGTGGATCTACTTTTAACTTATTTAGTGATACTAAATCGGAAGAAAGTGTAGATATTGAAAGTAAACTTTCAAAACTTATATCTAATATCGATGGCGTTGGGAAATCTATAATAACCGTAAATTTAGATGGAAGTTTAGAAGAAATAGTTTTAAAAAATACCGAAACCGTTACTGAAAACGGCAAAACTATTACTACTGAAAACGCAGTGTTAATAAACGGAAAGCCTTACGTTGTTAAAGAAAAACCACCTAAGGTGTTAGGTGTGGTCGTAGTTTGTGAAGGGGCGGACAATATAAAGACAAAACTAGCAATAACGGAAGTTATAACTACTTGTTTAGAAGTTTCTTCCGATAATATAAGAATTTTAAAAATGAAGTAAAAGGAGAATTTTATGAGCAAAAAGAAAAAAATTATCATTTTAAGTTGCATGATTGCATTGTTGGCGGTTACCGCAGTTTGTAATTTTCTATTATCGGGTGATTCAGTTTACGATAATACTACGTCTACTGCGTATTTTTCCGAGTATAGGTCAGAGCGCTCTTCTTCTAGAAACGAACAAATTTTGCAATTAGACAAAATTATTGCCGAAAGTCAAGAAGACTCTGAAGTTAGAGAAACTGCATTAACACAAAAAATGCAACTAACTATGCTTACAGAACAAGAACTTAAACTTGAAACTTTAATTAAGGCGTATGGGTATGAAGAAGTTGTAGTTACAATGAGTATTACTTCGCCTAACGTTAGCGTTATAGTAAAAAACGATACCTTTGACCAAGCCGATGCGGTTAAAATTTACAATTTATTAACTCAAGAAACGCAAGTTGACTCTGAAAATATAAATATTATTCCGTATATTTAAAAAAAACGCTATGTAATTTTAAAAATATGTGCTATAATAACACTGTATAAATATATTTATATTTAAAGTGAGGTTGTTATGGCTATATACAAACGTAATAATTCCGAAAGAAAAGGTAAGGTAACTTACAATACAGGCATCGTAAAAGGCATAGTTGCACTTGCGATTTCAGAAGTTGCCGGCGTTGCGCTTAAAACGGGGAAACAAGATAAAGTCAATCTTATTAAAGTTAATTTCAATGAAGACGTTTTGAATATCGAACTTTCAATTGACGTTATTTACGGCTACAACGTTCCTGACGTTGCGTATAACGTTCAACAATGCGTAAAACATAACGTTGAATCAATGTCTAAATACAAAGTAGACACTGTTGACGTTTTTGTTAGTGGCGTAATTTTTGACGGAAATCACGTTGATTAAAAACTGTCGCACAAAATTTGTGCGACGGTTTATTGTTTTAAAAAAGGTGCAGTATGAGAAAGGATGCTAGAGAAGCGGTTTACAAATTATTATTTAGTAACCAATTTAACGATAAGTTTGATGATGATTTTAAAAACTATATCTACTTAGATTGCAATTTATCTAAAGAAGATATAACGTTTGCCGATGAACTTATCGATAATTTTTATAAGAATGAAGAGGAAATAAATCAATTAATTGCAGAACTATCTAAAGGTTATAAATTAGATAGGATTTTTGTTACGGACAAGTGTGCTATGCAAATAGCAATTTGCGAAATTACTTATCTTAAAAATATTCCTATTATCGTTTCGATTTCAGAGGCTATGGAACTTGTTAGAAAATATTCTACGCCAGAAAGTCCAAATTTCGTTAACGGTATACTTGCAGAATATAAAAAACGCGTAGAGGAAAAGAAATGATTTTATTAAACGGTAAAGAGTTTTCTTTAAAATTTAAAGATAATTTAAAAGAAAAAATAGAAAAAGTTAAAGAAAAGTATAACGTAACTCCTGGGCTTGCGGTAGTTATAATTGGTAACGACCCTGCGTCTGAAATTTACGTAAGAAATAAAATCAAAGGCGCGGAATACGTAGGCATGAACTCATTTACTGTTCGTTTACCTGAAGAAATTTCTCAAGAAGAAGCGGAAAACGAAGTTTATAAACTTGCCGTTAATCCAGACGTTGACGGTATTATCGTTCAACTTCCACTTCCTAAAAAATTTGATACGGCGCCAATTCTTAGTAAAATTCCAGTAGAAAAAGACGTTGACGGACTTTGCTCACAAAATCTTGGAAAACTTCTCGTTGGGGAAGACGCTCTTATTTCGTGCACACCTAACGGAATTATTGAACTTTTAAAAGGTTATAATATTGATTTTAACGGTAAACACGCCGTTGTTATTGGTAGAAGTAACATGGTAGGTAAGCCAATTTCTATCCTTTTACAAAAGGAAAACGCTACCGTTACAATGTGTCATTCTAGAACTGTTAATATAGAAAATTACACTAAACAAGCAGACATTTTAGTAGTAGCCATTGGTAAAGATAGATTTGTAACCGGCGATATGGTCAAAGAAGGTGCAGTTGTAGTTGACGTTGGTATGAATAGGGTTGACGGTAAACTTTACGGCGACGTTGACTTTGAAACCGTCAAAGAAAAAGCGTCTTATATTACGCCAGTGCCAGGTGGTGTTGGCCCTATGACGGTTACTATGCTTTTATATAATTCTTACGTTGCTTGTTTAAGAAATAGGGGAATAAATGAACTTTAAAAAGATTTACGATGAATATAAAAGTTATTTTGAAATAGAACTTAAAAAATCTACCGATACTTTTATAGGAACGGAAGAAAATTTAATAAGTGCAATGAAGTATAGCCTACTTGCAGGCGGTAAGCGTTTTAGACCAGTTTTAATGCTTATGGTTAGTGACGTTTTAGGGGTTAATAGGCAAACTATTTTGCCTTTTGCTATCGCTTTAGAGTATATTCATACCTATTCTTTAATTCACGATGATTTACCTAGTATGGATAATGACGATTTAAGAAGGGGAAAGCCAACTAATCACGTCGTTTACGGCGAAGATATGGCTATTCTTGCAGGGGATGCTCTTTTAAATAAGGCGTACGAAATCGTTTTTAGAAACGTTGGTAGTGTTTACAGTATAAATGCTAGTAGAATTTTATCGACTTTTGCAGGTATGAACGGCATGGTGGGTGGTCAAGCCTACGATATTAAAAACACGTCATACCCACAAACGATAGAAACTTTACAAAAAATTCACGAAAATAAAACTGGTAAGTTAATAACGGCATCAGTTGTAATCCCAAGTTGTTTTGCGGGCGATGAGCATTTTTTAGAACTTAAAGAATATGGCGAAAAATTAGGTTTGTTATTCCAAATTACCGACGATTTGCTTGATTTTACTTCTTCTACTGAAGAAATGGGCAAAAACGTTAATAAAGACTTTAACGCTAATAAACTTACTTACGTTACCTTACTTGGCGAAAAAAAGGCGCTAGAATTTGCCGAAACCACACTTAACGACGCGTTAATTGCAATTAAAAATATAAAGAATAACGAAGTTTTAGTTGAACTTGCTAAATACGTAATCAACCGTAAGAATTAAAATGAGATTAGATACATTTTTATTTGAAAACGACCTTTTCCCATCTAGAACAAAAGCGATGGACGCAATAAAAGAGGGGTTAGTATTATACAACGGAAAAGTTGCAAAATGCTCACAAGACGTTTCTTCATTCAATGGAATAGAAATATTAAATAGAGAAACTAATTTCGTTTCAAACGGCGGATATAAACTAGAAAAAGCATTAAATGACTTTAACTTTTCACCAACTAATTTAGTCTGTGCGGATATCGGCGCTTCTAACGGAGGATTTACCGATTGTTTGTTAAAGCGTGGCGCTAATAAAGTTTTCGCAATTGACGTTAACAGTTCACAGTTAGACCCTTCGTTATTATGCGATAAGGTTGTTGTTGTAGATAATTGCAACGCTAGATTTTTAACTAATGAAACTCTTGGCGAAAGGGTAGATTTGGTCGTTTGCGACGTAAGTTTTATTTCATTAAAATACGTCTTGCCGGCAGTAAATAGCATTTTAAAGGACAATGGTACGGCACTAATGCTTATAAAACCACAATTTGAATGCGGTAAAGAGTATCTTGGAAATAGTGGAATAGTTAAAAGCAAGCAAGCGAGAATTTCCGCTTGTTTAGATATATATAATTTTTCTTTAAATTTAGGCTTAATACCAATAAATATTACAAACGCGCCTATCAAAGAAAAGAAAAATATAGAATACGTTATTATGTTAAAAAAAGGCAAAATCGAGCCTTTTTCTCAAAATAAGATATACGACCTTGTATAGAGGAGTGAATTATGAAAGTAGGTATTTTTATAAATACAACTAAAAGTGAAGCGAATAAAGCGGCTAATCTCTTTAGCAAAATGCTTTTAGAAAACGGTATAGAATCTAAAGTCGTAAACTTGAAGTCAGACTGTAAAAACGTAGACGTTATCGCTGTTTTTGGCGGTGACGGAACTATTTTATCAGTAGTAGATTTTGCTATAGAATACGATATTCCTATTTTTGCGGTAAACGAGGGTACTTTAGGGTTTTTATCTACTATTGAAAGTAATGAACTTTCTTCCGCAATTGACATTATAAAAAATACGGAAAATATTCAAAAACGTTCGGTTATAAAGGTAGTTTATAATAATTCTAGTTATTACGCTCTAAACGAAGTAGTTGTTCAAAGAATAATTACCGGTAAATTTATGGCGGGTATTTGTAAACTTTCATTAGATATTAACAACCAATTCGTAGATAAATATAACGTTGATGGTTTGATTATTTCAACTCCAACAGGCTCTACTGCATATTCTCTATCGGCGGGTGGCTCTATTTTGTCGCCGGAACTTTCAGCATTTATAGCAACGCCAATTTGCCCGCACTCACTTCATAATAGGCCTATCGTTTATCCTGATAATTATCAAGCAAAAATCAATATTTTAGAAAATAATACTAAAATAGGTTTATTCGTTGACGGTAAATTTATTAAAGAAGTTAAATCTAACGATGCTATTACTATTCAAAAAAGTAGAAGAATGGTTAAATTCTACAAATCTAATGAAGAATTCTTCAAAAAATTACTTATTAAACTTAATAAATGGAGTGAAACGAAATAATGACTATATCTAACCGTCGTAATAGAATAAAAGAAATTATAACTTCACAAGTTATATGCAAGCAAGAAGAACTTGCAAAAGTTTTAAATGATGAAGGTTATTCCGTTACTCAGGCCACCGTTTCTAGAGATATTAAAGAACTTGGTTTAATTAAAATAAAAGACTTAGAAACTAAAAAATCTAAATATTCATTGCCAAAGGCAAAGCCTGCTCATGAAGTTACCGATGAAAAGGTTATAACTTTATTAAAAACGTTTATTATTTCAGTTGAGGCTGCTAAGAATTTAATCGTTGTAAAAACTTTAACGGGTAACGGCTCTGCATGTGGTATGGCTATTGATAAATTAATGCCTGAGGGTGTAGTTGGGAGTATTGCGGGTGATGATACTTTACTAATCGTTACACATGATGACGAAACTGCAAATAACGTTGTAGATTATATTAAGGAAATTGTTGAATTATGATTTTATCCTTAAAACTCAAAAATATAGCACTTGTTGAGAGTGCGGAAATAGAGTTTAATAAAGGTTTAAACGTTTTATCGGGCGAAACTGGCGCGGGTAAAACGGTCATTATTAGCGCTGTTAACTTTGCTCTTGGCGGGAAAGCGGATAAAACTATGATAAGGCATGGCGAAACGTACTCTGAAACGGAAGTTACTTTCGATATATCTAATAATAGCGATGCTAAAGAGGTTTTATCTTCCTTTCTTATCGATGCAGACGACGATATCGTTATAGTTAAAAGGCGTTTGACTTTAGAGGGTAAGTCTACCATTATAATTAACGGAAACTCCGTTAATTTAACGATGCTAAAAAATTTAACTAGTACACTTTGCGATATTTACGGACAAAGTGAACATTATTCGTTACTTAGTAGCGCTAATCAATTAAAAGTTTTAGATAAATATATTGGCAGTGAAGTTATTTCATTAAAAGAAGAAATTTCGCCTATCATTTCAAAAATAAAAGAACTAAACGCCATACTAGAAAATTCTGGTGGAAGTGAGCGTGATAGGGAATTAAAATTAGATTTACTTTCGTATCAAATTAACGAAATTGAAAAAGCAGACCTTCAAGAAAACGAAGAGGAAGAACTAGAAGAAAAGCGTAAAATTTTACATAATATTGAAAAAATTGGCGAGGTATTATCTACTGTAAACGCAATTTTTACAGAAGATAATCAAGCTGTCGATATGATATCGACCGCATACGGCAAACTTAATTCTATAAGTTCGTTTAGCGAAGAATATTCTGCGCTTGCAGAGCGCGTGTACTCACTTAAAGCGGAACTTGACGACGTTTCTAGCGAAATTGAAAATAGTTTAGATAATCTTAATTTTGACGAAGAAGAAAATCAAAGAATTAACGAAAGATTAGATTTAATTAGAAGTTTAAAGAGAAAATACGGTAATGATTATTTTGAGATAATATCCTATTTAGAAAAATCCAAAGAAGAATACGATGCCTTGTTAAATTTTGAAAAAATACACTCTAAAGCATCTAAAGACCTTGAAGAAAACTATCAGACTTTATCAAAACTATATTCTAAACTTTCAAAATTAAGAGTAACTAAGGCGAAAGAATTTTCTTCTAAAATTGAAGTGGAACTTAAAACTTTAGGTATGAAAAGCGCAAGGTTTAATATCAGCGTTTTACCTAATGAAAATGATAGAGTTTTATCGATAAACGGTATTGATAACGTAGAATTTACCTTTAGCGCAAATGCGGGTGAACCACTTAAAACAATGTCAAAAATTATAAGTGGTGGTGAAATGAGCAGGTTTATGCTTGCAATGAAAATTGTTTCTTCGGATAACTCGGGTAGTTATATTTTTGATGAAATCGATAGTGGTATATCGGGTGACGTTGCTAAAATTGTAGCCGAAAAATTTGCGGTTTTATCTAAAAATATACAAATTATTACAATTTCACACTTACCGCAAATAGTATCGTATGGAGACGTTTCGTTTAAGATTGAAAAAATAGACGATGGCAGTACGACGAAAACTAACGTTATACCGCTTGACTACGATGGAAAGATTAAAGAAATAGTCAGAATTATCGGTGGAGACGGTAGTGACGTGTCTTATAATCACGCTAAAGAACTTATTGATAAAGCAAATAAATTTAAATTAACCATATAGAAAAGCCGTGCTAATTGCACGGCTTTTCTATATTATTTTTTATAAAATTCTTCAAACAAATCGTTTGGCGAACATTCTAAAATATCGCATAAAGCCTTTAAATTTTCAAACTTTATAGCGTTAGTTTCGTTGTTTACTAGTTTGTTAAAGTTTTGATAACTTAATCCTAGTTTTTTATATAACCAATATTTAGTTTTGCCTTTTTCTTTTAATAATTCTAAAATTCTTAACTTCATTTTTCACTTTATATAAATTTATAATATTTTTAATTTTTACTTGACATTTATGTTTTTTGACTATATAATGTAGACATTAGATTAATGTTTTTTTCAATTCATTAAAATTTTACTAATAATACGAGGCCAAATATGAAATTTGAAAAAATTACTCAAGAAGAATACAACGATTTTGTATACGAAAACAACAATTACGTTAAGTATGAAGAAATAGTTTTACCTGAACCCTGCGAGTATATTGGCGCGGGGTATAATATTAGGTCGACTAAAAAAGTAATTTTAAAACCAAACGATTTTGCCGTTATACCAACCGGAATTAAAGCGATTGTTGATGAAGATAAAATCTTAATGATTTTGCCTGATGCAATACTTTCACACAAATACAAAATGCAACTTCATTCCACAGCGAAGGTAATTGGTTGTAACAGTATTAATAATATATATAAAGGTCATATAGTTTTAAAAGTAACCAACGATTCTATTGTAAACGAATCATTTACGATAGAAAAAGGTCAAGTAATCGCGCAAGCGTTTATATTGCCGAATATTCGATTGTAATTTTACGATAAGGTTATTTTTACTTACTACCTTAATATATACTTATTGTAATTTATTACGTCGATTTTTGGGTAATACCTAACAACTTGTTAGGTATTATTTTTTTGCAAAATAAAAAAGCCTTGCAAGTTGCAAGGCTTTTAATAATTTTAATACATACCACCCATATTAGGAGCACCCATAGGCGCTTCCGCTTTAGGAATATCGGCAACGATACTTTCAGTAGTTAAAAGTGTAGATGCGATTGAGGCTGCGTTTTGAAGTGCTGAGCGGGTAACTTTAGTAGGGTCGATAATACCTGCTTCAACCATATCGCAATATTCGTTCTTGTAAGCGTCAAATCCATAATATTTATTTTTATTTCTTAAAATATCGTTTAAGATGACTGAACCGTCAAGACCTGCATTTTTAGCAATTTGTCTAACAGGTTCTTCAACTGCGCGAAGGATAATTTCTGCGCCAGTTTTTTCATCGCCTTTAAGTGAAGCAACAAGTTTTTTAAGGGCAGGAATAGCAGATAAAAGGGCAGTACCACCACCAGGTACGATACCTTCTTCAACTGCTGCTTTTGTAGCCGCTAAAGCGTCTTCAATTCTAAGTTTTCTTTCTTTCATTTCTACTTCGGTAGCCGCGCCAACGTTAATTACCGCTACGCCACCTGCAAGTTTAGCAAGTCTTTCTTGTAATTTTTCTTTATCATAATCTGAAGTAGTTGCTGAAATTTGCGCTCTTATTGCATCAATTCTTGCTTTAATAGCGCTTGGATCACCGTTACCACCAACGATAGTAGTATTGTCTTTATCAACTTTAATTTGTTGCGCTCTACCAAGCATATTGATTGTAACGTCTTTAAATTCAATGCCAAGGTCGGTTGAAATTAAAGTAGCACCTGTTAAGATAGCAATATCTTCAAGCATTGCTTTTCTTCTGTCGCCAAAGCCAGGCGCTTTAACTGCAACGCTATTGAATACGCCTTTTAATTTGTTTACTACAAGGGCAGTAAGGGCGTCACCCTCAACGTCTTCAGCAATAATCATTAACTTTTGACCTTGTTGAGCAATAGGTTCAATAATAGGTAAAAGTTCTTGAATGTTAACGATTTTCTTATCAGTAACTAAAATAAGTGGGCTATCGTATTGAACTTCCATTTTATCGGTATTGGTAACCATATAAGGAGAGGCGTAACCTCTATCAAATTGCATACCATCAACTGTTGTGAGTTCAGTTTTCATAGTTTTAGATTCTTGAATAGTAATAACGCCGTCTTTAGAAACTTTTTCCATAGCGTCACTAATTAACGCGCCAACTTCTTCGTCACCTGCAGAAATAGATGCGACTTGAGCGATTGCAGACTTTTCAGTAACAGGTTTAGAAATAGCCTTTAATTCGTCAACTGCAACGTCAACTGCTTTTTTAATACCTTTTTTAAGAATAATAGGGTTTGCGCCCGCAGCAAGGTTTTTAAGTCCTTCACGTATCATTGCTTGCGCTAAAACAACGGCAGTAGTAGTACCGTCACCCGCAACGTCGTTAGTTTTTGTAGAAACTTCTTTTACGAGTTGCGCGCCCATGTTTTCAAATGGATCTTCAAGTTCAATTTCTTTAGCGATAGTTACGCCGTCGTTAGTAATAAGTGGGGCAGCAAACTTGTTTTCTAAAACAACGTTTCTGCCTTTAGGTCCTAAAGTGATTTTTACAGTATCGGCAAGTGTATTAACGCCTGCTTCTAAAGCCTTTCTTGCTTCGTCACCGTGTTTGATTTGTTTAGCCATAATTTACTCCTTTTATTCTACAATTGCGAGAATATCGCTTTGTTTAATGATTGTGAATTCTTTACCGTCAACTTTAAAGTCAGAGCCAGCGTATTTAGCGTATAAAACAACGTCGCCAACTTTAACTTGCATAGTTATTTCTTTACCGTCCACAATTCCGCCAGGGCCAACTGCAACGACTTTAGCAGTTTGCTGTTTTTCTTGCGCCGCGCTAGGAAGAATAAAGCCGGTTTTAGTAGTTTCTTCAGTACTTGTTGCCTCAACGACAACTTTATCAAATAAAGGTTTAATTTTCATTATTTTTACTCCTTTAAAAATTTATAAGTTTTAGCACTCTACCTTTAAGACTGCTAATTATATTATAACCATATATAATTTTTTGTCAATAGAATTATTACATAATTTTAAAAAAATTAGCAAAATTTGACATTTAGTTTTAATAAAATATTGCATTAGTAAAATAAATATGATAAACTAATTATATTATAAGGAGATAATTATGAGTAAATGGGATATTCGCTTTATGGAAATGGCAGAAGTTGTAGGCAGTTGGTCTAGTTGCTATCAAGAAAATCGCCACGTAGGCGCAGTTATCGTAAAAGATAAAAGAATACTTACAACTGGATATAACGGCGCTCCTAGCGGTGTTGAAAGTTGCCAAGAAAAAGGGGAGTGTTTAAGGAAAAAACTTAACATTCCATCTGGGACAAGGCACGAAATTTGCTACGCAGTTCACGCCGAACAAAACGCTATTTGTCAAGCGGCAAAAATGGGCATTTCTATTGAAGGCGCTACGATTTACGTAACACATCAACCTTGTACTATTTGTACTAAAATGATAATTAACGCAGGCATTAAAAGGGTTGTGTTTAAACACGGCTATCCCGATGATTTTTCTAAAGTATTACTTGATGAGGCTGGCGTTGAACTTATAAATATAGAAGATATTAAATAGGAGTTATATATATGGAAAACAAAAATCCAATTATTACGTTTGAAATCAATAACGGTAAAACGATAAAGGCGGAACTTTACCCTGAAATTGCGCCTAACACTGTAAACAATTTTATTTCACTTGTTAAAAAGGGTTTTTACGATGGAATTTGCTTTCATAGAGTGATTTCCGGATTTATGATTCAAGGTGGCGATCCGCTTGGTAACGGTACTGGTGGTCCTGGTTATTCTATAAAAGGGGAATTTGCATCTAACGGAGTTAAAAACGATTTAAAGCACGCGCGTGGCGTTTTATCAATGGCAAGAGCAATGAACCCAAACTCAGCAGGCTCTCAATTCTTCATTATGCATGAAGACGCACCTTATTTAGACGGGCAATACGCTGCTTTTGGTAAAGTAATTAAAGGGATAGAAGTAGTTGATGAAATTGCTAATACTAAAACTGACTATTCCGACAGACCTTACGACGACGTTATTATGAATACCGTAACTGTAGAAACCTTTGGCGTTGAATATGACGAGCCAATTAAAATTTAATTAAAAACAGTTTAAAAGCCTAGCAAATTCGCTAGGCTTTATTTTAATCTAAAATTTCATAAATAATAAGCGTTTCGTCAATTACAGCACATTTAACGCTTTTGCCAACAAGATCTTTTGCGTCGTCGTAATTGAAGTAGGCGGAAGTAGAATATTCGGTATCGTTAATTTTAATTATAACCGAGCCCGTGTACCTAACAAAACCGTGTTGCCAATTTGCTATAACGCCAGTAATAGGGGAAATCTTTTTGCATTTTATTTTAAACTTAAAATACATATAAAAATAATATAAAGCGGGCATTAATAAACCTAAAATGCTAAATAAGCGAACAACGGCAATAGTAATTGAATACTTTTCAGCATCAGTAAAATGCAATAAAATAGATATGCCCATAATAAAAATAAAAGGCGTTAAGTAAAAAAATGCGTAAATTAAATACTTTTTTAATGATAAAATTTTCATAATTTCCCTTTAATTATATTCTTAAATCTTTACCGTTAAATGGAATAATAGCAGTTGATTTTTTATCGGAAATTCTAGATAAAAATCTTTCGTTGTATCTAGATAAAATTTCACTTGTAGTAAGGTTAGTAGTGATAATAAAATGTTTGTTTTTATCTAATCTTTCGCTAATTATTGCAAGTAAATATTCGGCAGTAACGTTGTTATATAACGGCTCAGTTCCCAAATCGTCAATAACTAGTAAATCGCACGCGGTTAAAATATCAAAAACTAGTTCGCGGTCAATTTCTTGGCGGTGAAGTTTTAAAAAGATAGAATTTAATTCGTTAGAAGTTAAAAATACGGTTAACGCTTTCTTTTTATTAAGTTCGCCAATAATTGTCGATGCAAGGTAGGTTTTACCTGTGCCGACTTTTCCTAAAAATACAAAGTTTTTAACTTCGGTATTAGGAAATTTTTCTACGTATTTTTTAGATATTTCGTAATGTTTTTCTAATCCGTTAGGAATTTCGCTAGAAAAAGTAGGGTAAACCCTTTCTTTAACGTTTAAACTCTCAAGCGTATATTTCGTTAAAAGGGCGTAGTAGCATTTGCATCTTTTATTTTTATAAATGCCGGTATCCTTACATAAGTTGCAAGAGTAACTAAAGTTAAGTTCTTTTAAATATTTATTGTAAATAACAAGTTTTTCTTTTACTAAACGGTCTCTTTCTTCTTTAAGTTTTGTGGTATTTTCGCTATTTCCGTTAAAATCAAGCATTGCAATTTCATAGTTAAGTTTACCAAGTTTACTTGAAATATTAGTGTAATTATCATCATTTAAAAGCCTATCTTCTAAATAGGCTTGCATTGTGAAATTTTCACTCTTTTTAACTTTGAAATAATTATTTACTTTATCGTAAAGTTTTTCTAACTTAATCATATTATACCTTAAAATCATCAAAAGCATCAACGAGCGAATTTAATTCTTCATTCGTATACGTACGCTCGTTCTCAAAATGAGAAGATTGCTTTTTAGAGGTTGAATTTGTAAAATTGTTAGGTAGGGCATGTATTTTATCTAACGTAAAAGCGTCTTTACTCTTCCAATCGGCTAAAATAGTAGTCATATAAGGAACGAAATTCCTAGTGCCACTAGCGCGAAGAGATGCTTCTAAAATAACTTCGTCCGTAAAATTCCAAGAACGCCATAATTTTAAATTATCTCTGTCCCAATCAGTAGGCTTTCTTTGAACGCCAACGTTTGATAAAATCTTGCTAATAAACGCATCGTTTTCGGTAAAATTCTTAATATAGTCGGCAATATTAGAGGTTGTAAGTAAGCCTAAATTATATAAATTTTTAACCGTTTCATCCATACTTTCTAAACTGCGCCTATTCTTTCTAAAGCAGTAATTAGCGATAAAGGTTAGGGTGTCCTCATTATAACCCATAGCAGTCCACGGCGAAACGTAACTTATAACGACGTTATCTAAAACTTCTATGTAAATTCCAAGTGTTTTATTGATATTTTTTGCGATATTAAGCAAGTTTTCTTTGTTTTTAAAGTATTCTTTTGCCTCAATGTCGGTAAAGCATTTATTAGAGTAGAGTTCATCGATAATTTTATCAAGTTTAGTAAAGTTTTTAGTTTTAGTTATTTTAATTACCGATAATATGAACGACTGATCTAAACAATATTTTTCAGTCCATTTCTTATAAACTTTAATATCGTCAACGTCAATTTTTCTATTTACGTTTAAAGCCCTTAAAATTTCAGCAATTTCTTTAGATGATACGAAGTAGCCCGATAATTCTTTTTCTACAAGTTCAGTAGTAGTTATTCCGCGCGAAATAAAGTCTTTAGCAACTGCAATAATGTATTTATAACTGATATTTGCACCTTTTAAATCCACGCAATATTTGCAAATCATAAGTAAAGCTTCGGGGCGAAGGGCACTATTTTCCATAAGTTGAAAGTATTCTTGAAGTTCGCTAATAGATAACATTCTTTCAGAAATAATAACTTGTACCGCTTTTGAAAAATCTTCGTATTTTTCCGGTTTAAAGCGCTTATAATTCGTAGTAGAATCGTTAACTTGAAGATAATTTATAGTAAAAGGCTCGTTAGTCATAATAGAAATAAGCCCATATTCTTCCCAATATTTAAAATAATCTTTAACCTCGTTTATTGTAAGGCCAAGTTCTTCCGCCATGTTAGATATATTGATATCGTTAGGGTTTTGGCATAAATACAAACCGTAAAGATAAACTTTAACGGCGTTTTCCGGTGCAGTAGGTAAGTAATTGGCAATAAATAAATTGTCAATTATCGTTTTATTTGTATTTTGAATATCTTTAGAAAATGAACAAAATGCCATAATACACCCCTAAATTTATAGTATATATATAATAATTTATAATTAAAAATAAATCAAGTAAATCTCGTTAAATTTTTATAATACACAAAATATAGGTGCGCAATTACAAAAAGGCACTATTTAATTTTTGTTTTAAATAAATTTTTGTGTTTTTTGAAAAATTGAAAAATATATAATAAGCACGATTATATCGCAAAATATATAATTTTTTCTATTCTTGAATAGATTGTTTTATTAAAAAAGATTGAAAAAATGCTACATTTTATTTTAATTTAGTGTATAATATATATAATTATTTTTTGGAGCAATTAACGTATGCCTAATAAGATTTTAACACCAATAACGCTTTGGCAAGATTTTGACGATAATTTACCACTTAAAGAAACGGTAATTAAAACCCTTTCTATTGCCAACGTTGACTATAATTACCTATATTTTTCAGGAAGACAAACTAATATCGGAAGGGTGCGTATTTACGGTATTTATGCCAAACAAAAATCTAACCCACTTGGTTCTATTTTAATTTTACCAGATTCAAAAGATGAAATCGACCAAGAATTAGTATTTCACTTTGCAAAATTAGGTTATGACGTATTATGCGTAGATTTTCACGGAGAAGGCGAAGATTTTAAAGATTATACAAAATATCCTAGCGACGTTGATTATGCAAACTACGTAAAATGTGAAAGGTCTTTTAACTACGTTGACAACACGGCAAAAGAAACTTGTTGGTATGAGTGGACTGCCGTTGCTAGATATGCCGTTAATTTTTTAAAAAGTAAAAATCCGAATATTAAAATAGGCGTTTTAGGTATTAAACACGGCGCAAACGTTTTATGGCAACTTTCCGCAATGGATAAAAGGGTAGACGCGTCTATTTTCTTATTCGGCGCAGGTTGGCTTGCATATAAAAACCTATTTAAACTTGAAGGAAACACGATTGAAATTGACGATGAACGCACTAAATTTTTAGCGGGCATAGAATCTCAAGCATACGCCCAATTCGTTGAATGTCCAACCCTGTATTTAACCACGACAAACTCTGATGAATTTGACAGCGAAAGGGCAATGGATACCTTATTGCGTTTAAAAAACGTAGACGATAGTTTCGTCAACTTTATTACTAGCACTAAAGCCGTACTTGACCAAAACTCACTTAAAAACTGTGAATTGTTTTTTGAAAAATACCTATTAAATAAAAAAATCACGTTAGGTAAGCCGGAAATTGACGTTATTTTTGATGAAGAAGATATTATTTTCAACGTTACCGCTCCTAAAAAATCAGAAATAGAAGAAGTTAAAGTTTACGTTAGTTTTAACGATATAAACCCTAAAGAAAGAATTTGGTATAACGCTAGTTTTCTTTCTCAAAACAAAAGCGGTACTTATAAATTTGCTCAAAGGGTACTCGGTAACTGTGAAACCGTTATCGCTTTTGCCGTAGTCAAGTACAATAACGGATTTACTTCAAGCACACACTACGTTTACAAAAAGGCAAATTTAAAAACGACTTCGGCTTTTCCGTCGTTAATTTTCAGTTCTAGTAAAATGCCGTCTAACTTTGTTGTTGAAGATATAAAAGGGGAACTTTACGGCAACGTATTTACTGTACAAGATTCTTATTATTTAAGCGAAGGACCTTACGGTATTTACGGCATTACGTCAGATAACACGTTAACTTCGTATGCGGTTAGAAAAATAACGCCAAGATTGAACGACGATTCTTTTATAAAATTCGATATATATTTAAAAACGCAAGACACCTTAAAAGTTACCTTAAACACCGTTGGTAACGTAAAATTTATGTATTCTTTACCACTTTCAAGCAGCGAAGAATGGCAAAACATTCAATTAACTTTAGCCGATTTCAAATCGGAACTTGGCCAATCTATTAAAGATTTTGAAAAAATTACGTCAATTTCTATTTCCATTCAAGGAACTTTAATGGTCAACAATTTCATTATAATTTAGGTGAAAAATGAAAATCAATATTGGTGATACAATTACAACGAAAAAAGTACACCCGTGCGGATCTAACGTTTGGACTATCGTTAGAACCGGCGCGGACGTTAAAATTAAATGTACTAAATGTGAACGCGTTATAATGTTTCCGCTAGACAAATTGGATAAAATAATCAAAAAGTAGGAGTATGAAATGCCCGAAACAACAAAGAATGCTAAAAATAAAAAAATATCCGATATAATTTTTATCGCGATTTCCATAATTTTAATAATTTTCGTTATTTTTACGACTAAATTTTGGATTTCGTTATCCGTTGTTGACGGAGACTCTATGAACAACACGCTTGTTGACGGCGATATTTTATTGACTGATAACCTTAAAACGCCTAGCCGTTTTGATATTGTTGTATTTAAGCACAGCGAAAGCGAAGATTATATTAAAAGAATAATCGCTATACCTGGCGACGTAATTTACAATGACGAGCATGGCAACGTTTGGTTACAAAAAAGTGGCGAAGATAAAGCGGAAGTTTTAATTGAGCCATACTTAGAAGAAGGTTTAAAGACTGGAATTCAATTTTATTGTGAACTTAAAGAAGATGAATACTTCGTAATGGGCGACAATAGGGGAAACAGTCAAGACAGTAGAATATTTGGGGCTATAAAAAAAGAACAAATTACCGGTATTGTTACTGAATTTTGGGTCAACAAAAAAGATTTAACTACAAAAATATTTAGTTTTAGGAGATAAAATGGTCAATTTCTATACTCAAAAATATTTAGATGGACTTAAAAAGAAAAAGAAATTACATCTTTTAGTAATAATTACAATAATGTCGATTATGCTAATTACAAACGTAATTATGATAATAAATTTTGCAGGTTATCCTTACGGGTCGGGCAAGCGTGTACCTTTTACGGTAACATCTTGTATAATTACAGTTGTATTAACCTTTTTTTCCGGCGTGTATTATGAAATTATGTACGTACCTGTAAAAAACCACTACGCTAAAGTAGTAGAGGTCCTTACTGGCAAAAAAGACAAATCAAACGTATCGATATTAAGATTTAATTATGATGAACTTGATAAATTAGGCGTAAAATTTAGAAGTTTTGACGCTCTTACCTGGTCCGACATTCAAAACGATTACGTTGAAAGAACTATTATCTACGATTGTGATTTTTCCGTTAATTTTAATGAAAATCAAATGGTTGACGTAGTTACTTGCGGTAACGTGCTTTTAAGTTATGAGGTGAAAGAATGAAAAGAAGTCAAATAGACAACAAATATAAATGGGCTATTGAAGAAATTTTTGCTTCTGAAAATGAATTTTATTCAGGGCTTACAAATCTTGAAAAACAATTAAATTTTTTAAAATTTAAAGGTAAATTAAACGACGCAAAAATAGTAAAGGAATGTTTTGACGAGTTTTATTTAAAAATGGCTGAACTTGAAGTGTACGCCGTTTACGCAATGATGAAAAAGGATGAAGATGCGTCTAATCCATCGGCAATAAAACTTGAAGGGGCTATAAGTGACGTTGAAATTAAGTTTTCTATGCAAGTTTCCTTTATTGAGCCTGAACTCACTTCACTTTCTAGTGAAAAATTAGAAGAATACTTAAACGATAAATCTCTTAGTTTATATAAAAACGATATTAAAAAAATTATTGATAGTAAACCACACGTATTATCTGAAGAAGTCGAAAGCGTTTTAGCACAAGGCGGTAAGATTTTTGGCGGATTTAAAAAGATTTTCGGTCTTATTGACGACGTTGATTTGGATTATCCAACTATTTTAGTCGATGGAGAAAGAGTTAAAATAACCGGCTCGACTTATTCGCTTATGTTACAGCATCCAAATAGAGAAGTTAGAAAAAAAGCGTTTAAAGCCTATTACAAGGCGTACAATAAGGTTTTAAATACAATAACTGCCGTCTATCAAGGCAACGTTGATAAAAACGTATTTTTCACAAAGGTTAGAAAATATAAATCTTGTTTAGATAGAGCGCTTTTTAGTGAAGAGGTTGATAATGAAGTTTATCTTAATTTAATCGATACCGTTCACACTGCTTTGCCAATTCTTCACAGATACGTTAAAGATAGAAAAGTAGTTTTAGGTCACGATATCAATATGTACGACCTTTACGTACCACTAGTTGAAAACGCCGACTTAAAACTCGATTTTGAAGACGCGTTTAATCTCGTTAAAGAAGGCTTAAAACCCCTTGGAGAAGATTATTTAAAACTTTTAGATAGGGCAAAAGAAGAACGTTGGATGGACGTTTACGAAAACGACGGTAAAAGAAGCGGTGCGTATAGCGTTTCTGTTTACAATTTAAAACATCCATACGTTTTATTAAACCACACGAAAACCACTCATAGTGTGTTTACAATCGCACACGAACTTGGCCACGCTATGCATTCATATATGTCTAATAATTATCAACCCGTAACTACTGCCGATTATAAAATTTTCGTAGCGGAAGTTGCGTCAACGGTAAACGAAGTGTTACTAATAAAACATTTAATCAACACAGCAACCGACGTAAACGTTAAAAAGTATCTTTTATCTTATTATTTAGACACGATAAGAACTACCTTATTTAGACAAACTATGTTTGCCGAATTTGAGCATAAAGCACATCAAATAGTAGAAAAGGGCGGTTCGTTTACCAAAGAAGAACTTAATAAAATCTATCTTAAACTCAATAAATTTTATTACGGTAAAGACGTTAAATCGGATAAGGAAATTTCTTATGAATGGGCTAGAATTCCACATTTTTATTCCGCATTTTACGTTTATAAATACGCAACGGGCATAATTAGTGCGATTGCTATTGCCGAAAGAATATTATCCAAAGAAAAAGGTGCGGTAGAAGATTATTTTAAATTCTTATCTTCGGGCTCATCTGACAAACCTGTAGAATTACTCAAAATAGCAGGTGTAGATTTAACTGACGTTAACACTTATAAAAGGGCGTTCAATTCCTTTGAAAATGCTCTTATCGAATTTGAAAAATTAATTTAAAGGTAAAGACTATGGCAAAAGAAGTTATTTCAGCGCTTCCATACAATTTAGAAGCGGAACAAAGTTTACTTGGCTCTATTATGATAGACCAAGAGTTACAATTTGAAATCTGTTCAAGACTAAAAGTAGAAGATTTTTATTTAGAGTCTCATAAACTCGTCTACGAAGGAATTTCGGCTATTATTTTAGAAAATAAACCAGTAGATATTGTAACTTTAACCGATAAAATGAAGAAAACGCCTGCAGAACTTGGCAGAAGGCGTAACCTTGATATTGCAAAACTTGCTGAAGAAATGGAGAAAAAAACCACTCTTGAAAGGGCAGGCGGTATCGAGTATTTAACAGAATTATCTAGAGCAACGCCGTCTGCAGCAAACTACGAATATTATTTGAAAATAGTTAAGCGTGATAGCACTCTTAGAAAATTAATAAGAAGCGCGGAAGCAATTATTTTAGACGCTAGAACTAGTACCAATAGTGAAGCGTCGGTTGCAAATGCCGAAAAGGCTATTTTTGCCGTTGCCGAAAATTTACAACTTAGCGACTTAACAAACCTTAAAGAAAATTTCTCTGAAGTATTAACTTTATTTAAAGATATTCAAGAAAATCCACGCTACATGCAAGGTTTAAACACAGGTTTTACCGCATACGACAAAATGTCTAACGGTTTACATAAAGGCAATTTAATTATTATTGCCGCGCGTCCTTCCGTTGGTAAATCTACGCTTGCAATGAACATCGTTGAACACGCTGCTCTTAAAAGCAACGCCGTTTGTGCGGTTTTTGCTCTTGAAATGACTAAAAACGAACTTGCCGAACGTATGGCGTACTCAATAAGCGGTATAACTTCTAAACAAACTAGAAGTGGTAATTTAGACGATGCAGGTTGGAAAAAACTTTGGGACGCTCAAAGACTTATAGATAGTACCGATATTTATATTGACGATACTTCTATGACCACCGTTCCTGAAATTTTATCTAAATGCCGTAGACTAAAAGCAATTAAAGGAAAACTCGACTTAATAGTAGTTGACCATATTCAACTTATGAACGCAGTTAAACCTA
Source organism: Clostridia bacterium (assembly GCA_017504165.1). Taxonomy (GTDB): domain Bacteria; phylum Bacillota; class Clostridia; order Christensenellales; family Borkfalkiaceae; genus HGM11412. The sequence goes on from JAFVRR010000011.1 coordinate 299,729, forward strand.
ACGAAAGTAGACAGTCTGAAATTACTGATATTTCTCGTGGTCTTAAAATGATAGCAAAAGAACTTGACGTTCCCGTAATTGCTCTTTCACAACTTAGCCGTGCCTCCGAAAAGGGGGCTAGAAAGCCTATTTTAAGTGACCTTAGAGAATCGGGCGCAATCGAACAAGACGCCGACGTAGTTATGTTTATTCATCGTCCTGAAATGACGCCTGACGGAAAATCTGAAGGGGATGAAACAATTAAAAAAGACGAGGCTGAAATTATCGTTGCTAAAAACCGTTCTGGTGAACGCGGATCTTTCAAATTAGTATTTAAAGGCGAAAAATCTAAGTTTATTAATATTAGTTTTAACGAACCTAAAGAACCAGGTCCTAGCGATCCGTTTATTAATTCTACGATTGAGCCGGACGACCAAGATTTTTACGATTACACACCGTCTGAAGAGGATATTCCAAGCGAAGATGAACTCCAATATTAAAAACACAATAATATCTAAAATTGACGATAAGTCGCTAATTTTAGCAAAAAATTTAATAGAAAACGAAGAACTTGTTGCTTTTCCTACTGAAACCGTTTACGGATTAGGTGGTCTTGCTACGAGCGATACTGCGGTTAAGAAAATTTTTGAGGCGAAAGGTAGACCGCAAGATAATCCGTTAATCGTTCACGTACATAAAGATTATGATTTGACTCAACTAGTTTGTATTGATTTTGATTACGTTTATAAATTGATCGACGCATTTTTACCAGGACCGTTAACAATGGTATTTAGGGGTAAAGGCAACGTTAGCAAACTAGTATCTTGCGGACTTGACACGTTAGCGGTTAGAATTCCATCGTCTAAAGGCGCACAAGCATTTTTAAAGGCGGTCAATTTGCCGATTGCAGCGCCTTCAGCAAACGTTTCTAAACATACTAGTCCAGTTACTGCCGAACACGTTTATAACGATTTAAATGGCAAAATAGACCTCATACTTGACGGTGGAAAATGCGAAGGTGGTATCGAATCTACCGTATTAGACGTTACGTGTGAAGTTCCTAGAATTTTAAGGAGCGGTTTAGTCACTATTTCTATGATAAAAAAGGTTGTAGGGAATTGTGTTTACGCCGAAAACAAACAAACTGATAAAGTAATGTCGCCAGGTGTAAAATACACACACTACACGCCGAAATGCGATACTATATTATTTGATAGAAAAGACTATCTAAAGGCACAAAATTTTTACGATAATTTAGTAAAACAAGGCAAAAATCCATATTTTTTATGTGATGATATAATTTATGAAAAATTATCGGGCAATCACTTATCTTTAGGTATTACGGGCGAAGAAATAGCATCTAATTTATACTACCGCTTGCTTGAAGGCGAAAAAATAGCCGATTTTATTATTGGCATAACGGTAGATAGCGGTAGCGACATTGACAACGGAATTATGAATAGAATGTCGAAAGCGTGTAAAAAGGCTTAGATTTTATTAAAAAAGCAAAATTCAATATTGACAAATATAAATATATATATTAAAATATTATAGGTAATTTATTAAGGAGATTATTATGAAAATAGCATTTGGTTGTGACCACGGCGGCTTTCCTTACAAAGATGCAGTTTTATATTATTTAGCAACACACGGCCACGAAGTAATAGATTTTGGTTGCAATAGTGAAGACTCTTGCGATTATCCAGACTTTGGCGTACCTGCTTGCAAAGCAGTAGCGAATAAAGAGGCCGACTTTGGCATTCTTATTTGCGGTACGGGTATAGGTATGAGCATATGCGCAAATAAAATTAAAGGTATTCGTTGCGCTCACGTTACAGATATTTTTTCTGCTGAGGTAACTAGAAAGCATAACGATACTAACGTTATAGCAATGGGTGCTAGAATTACTACTAAAGAAGACGTTATTAAGTTCATTGATAAATTTTTAAACACTTCGTTTGAAGGCGGAAGACACGAAATCCGCGTAAATAAAATCAAAGAACTTGAAAAATAAAAAAACATTTAGCCTTATGGCAAAAGGAGAAAATAATGGGAAAATTACACGTTTTAGACCATCCGCTTATTCAACATAAAGTTTCTATGATGAGAATGACGGAAACCACCACTAAAGACTTTAGAAATTTAGCTGACGAAATTTCTTTACTTATGGCTTATGAAGTAACTAGAAATTTACCACTCGAAAAAAAGGAAATTGAAACTCCAATTTGCAAAACACAAGCAAACTTTATTGCTGGTAGAAGTATTGGTGTAGTTCCAATTTTAAGAGCAGGTCTTGGTATGGTTAATGGAATTTTAACACTTGTTCCAAACGCAAAAGTAGGTCATATCGGCTTATATCGTGATCCTGAAACTCATATGCCAGTAGAATATTACTGCAAACTTCCGGTTGACGCGGAAAAAAGAACAATTATCGTAGTTGACCCAATGCTTGCAACTGGCGGTAGCGCCGTTGCTGCAATTGACTTTATTAAACAACGCGGTTGCACAGATATTAAACTTATGAACTTAATCGCTGCGCCAGAAGGCGTTAAAACTGTAATGGATGCACATCCTGACGTAGACATTTACGTTGCATCCTTAGACGAAAAACTTAATGAAAATGCTTATATTGTCCCAGGTCTTGGCGACGCTGGCGATAGACTTTTCGGCACAAAATAACATAATATAGGGGAGATTTATATATTTTTATATATAAAATCTTTCCTTTTTTATTTTTTAATAAAAATTGGAGTAAATTATGAAGAAAATTAAAAAGGCAGTCATTCCAGTAGCGGGTTACGGTACGAGATTTTTACCTTACACCAAAGCCGTACCTAAAGCAATGTTGCCTATAATAAATAAACCCGCTATTCAAATTATTACAGAAGAAGTAATCAATAGTGGTATTACAGATATTTTATTCGTAGTTGGCTACAAGCACGACGTTATTGAATCACATTTTTCCAAGTCAAACGAACTAGATAGAGTATTATTAGAACAAGCAAAAACCGAACTTTACGACGCGATAAAATATCCTGAAACTATGGCAAGGATTACTTTTGCAACTCAAACTGAGTTAAACGGTACTGCTAAAGCAATAGAAACTGCTAAAAACTTTATTAACGGCGAACCTTTTGCCATTTTATTTGGCGACGACGTTATGTACAATAAAGAAGTTCCAGTCATTAAACAGTTGATTGACGTATATAACGAAACAGGTAAAACCGTTATTGGTTGTAAAAACGTAACTAAAGAAGAAGTTACTATGTACGCTTCAGTTGAGTACGATTATCAAGAAGGAAAGGTGTATAACGCAACAAAAATTACAGAAAAACCTAAACTTGAAGATGTAAAAAGCACCATTTCGCCACTTGGTAGATACGTAGTCACTCCCGACGTTTTTGATAAAATCAAACAACTTAAACCAGGTAAAAACGGCGAATATCAATTTACTGACGCTTTAGATATGATAGCGAAAGAAGGCAATTGCAAAGCGCTCGTATTTGACGGCATTAGATACGATATGGGCAATCGTTTAGGTTACCTTAAAGCTAATATTGAATTTGGCCTTAGAGATGAAGACTTATCTCAAGAGTTAAAAGATTATCTTAAAAATTTATTGGAAAATATTTAGTTAATGAAAGCATATACCGAAGGTTTACATCAAATATTAAAAAAGGCGGAAGAAATTAGCCGTAATAATAATTTAAAATACGTAGGTACAGAAGTAATTCTGTACTCTATTTTGCTTACTCCTAAATGCGACGCTTGTGAATATTTAAATAAATTTGGTGTAACTAAGGCAACTTTTTACCCACATTTTAGAAAGAGTTTTCGCCATTTAACGGTAGATAATTATACACCGAACGCTTTTTCTTCTTTATATACGGCAAGGGATATTTCAACTTCTTTTAAAATATCTTACATTTCAACCGAACATTTGCTTATGGCAATTTTAACTATAAACGATTGCTATGGCGTTAAGATTTTGCGCGCTTTAGGCGTTGATATTTCTACTTTATACAATCACGTATATTCTTGCGTTTTAGAGCATGCTAAAGCGGTAAAACAACCTAAACAAGTTGAAAAGCCGAACAGCCAACCCAAAATTAAAAATGAAGATGAAATAGTAGAAAAATACGTATCGGAACAATCTAAGAAAATTTTATTTGAAGAGCCGACAACAGAAAAAGTTGACCTAAAACTTCAAAAACCAAATTTAAACGCCCTTAAAGGACTTGGTTACGATATGACTGAAAAGGCGTTACTTGGCAAAATAGACCCAATTATTGGTAGAGATAATGAAATTGATAGGGTAATCCAAACGCTTTCTAGAAAAACTAAAAATAGCCCTTTACTTATTGGAGAAGCGGGCGTTGGTAAAAGCGCAATTGCAGAAGGTTTAGCACTTAGAATTTCTAAAGGCTTAGTTCCTGATTTTTTAAAAGATAAAGTTTTATTCTCTTTAGATTTAGGAAGTTTAGTTGCTGGCACTAGATATAGGGGCGATTTTGAGCAAAGAATTAAAACCGCTATAGATTACGCAATAGGCGTTGGAAATATTATTTTCTTTATCGACGAAATTCACAATTTAGTTGGTGCGGGCGGTAGCGATAGTGGGAATATGGACGCTGCCGAGATTTTTAAACCTTTAATTGCTCGCGGTGAAATTATGCTCATTGGCGCAACTACTTTAGACGAATATTCTAAATTTATTGAAAAAGATCCTGCGCTTGAAAGAAGATTTCAATCAATTTTAGTTGAAGAACCATCAATTGATGCAACGATTGAGATTTTAAGGGGCATTAAAAGCGCATTTGAGGCACACCACAAAGTATTTATTACCGACGAGGCAATAGTATCTGCCGTAAAACTTTCAGATAGATACATAGTTGATAGATTTTTACCCGATAAAGCAATTGATTTAATAGACGAAGCGGCGTCTAAAAAGCGCGTACAAATAACCTCGGCAGTTACTTCAATAGTTTCGCTTGAAGAAAAAAGATCTAGGCTTATTAGCGAATATGAATACGCCGAATCGAAACTTTTATTAGATAAAGCTAAAGAAATTAACAAAAAAATTGAAGATTTAAATGCTAAAATAGAAAAAGAAAAGATTAATAATTACAACAAAAGAACAAATACTCCTTCTATTTATGAAAGCGACGTGCGCGAACTTATAAGTTTATGGACTAAAATTCCGCTTACTAATATTACTTCTCAAGATACGTCTAAATTATTATCACTTGAAGATGAACTTATCAAAAGGGTAATTGGTCAAAACGAAGCAATAGAAACGGTAACTAAAGCGGTAAGACGCTCAAGGGCAAATCTTAAAGACCCTAATAAACCGATCGGTGCATTTTTATTCGTTGGTCCAACGGGCGTCGGAAAGTCGGAACTTTCAAAAGCGCTTGCCGAATGTGTTTTCGGTAGTAAAGATGCGCTTATTCGCTTTGATATGAGCGAGTATAACGATAAGACCGCAGTTAATAAATTAATAGGATCTGCGCCAGGTTACGTCGGGTATGAAGAGGAAGGTTTACTTACTGAAAAAATCCGTAGAAAACCTTATTCCGTCGTACTTTTTGACGAAATAGAAAAAGCAAATAACGATATTTTCGACCTACTGTTACAAGTTCTTGACGAAGGTAGGCTTACCGACAGTAAAGGTAGACTTGTAAGTTTTAAAAACTCGCTAATTATATTAACGTCTAATTTAGGTGCTGACGTTAAACAAAAGAAGGTTTCCTTTGGTTTTGGTAGTGCGCAAGACGATACCGAATCTACAAAAGAGGCAGTTAAAAATCACTTTAGACCAGAATTTATAAATAGGTTAGACGATATCGTAGTATTTAACAGTTTAACAAAAGATAACTGTTACGATATAGCGGATATTGCCGTTAACAATTTAATCGCTAGATTAAAAGAAAATTCAATTAGTTTAACGGTAGAAAATTCCGCAATTGATTATATAGTTGATGTTTCATACGACAAAGAATACGGCGCAAGACCTATTAAACGCGCTATTTCTAACTATATAGAAAATATGTTATCCGATGCAATTATTAGCGGATATATAAACCGTGGAGATAAAATTTCCGTTGTTTATAACGGAGAAGAAATGGAGTATAAAAAGATTTAAAATGGAAATAGGTGTATCTACCGCCTCGTTATTTAAAAGAAAATACAACGAAGACGCGCTTACAGTACTTAACGAAATAGATGCAAGGGTTTGTGAAATATTCTTATGCACTTATCAAGAATACACGCCTGAATTTGCCAAACTTTTACTTGAAAGAAAGGGCAATTTAAAAGTTCATTCTATACATACTTTAAACACACATTTTGAACCGCAACTATTCGGCGCAAGTCCTAGGGCGGTTGAAGACGCGTATAAAATTATGGAAAACTGTTTAAATACGGCAAAAACTTTAGGTGCAACTAATTATACTTTACACGGTATTGCAAGATTTAAACGCAACGCAAAATATAACAATTACCCAGATATTGGCGCAAAAATGTTAAAACTTAAGGATTTTTGCAAAAAATTCGGCGTAGATTTGTGTTTAGAAAACGTTGAATGGGCTTATTATAATCACGTAGGTTTTTTAAACGACATAAGACCGTATTGCCCAAACCTTAAAACTTGTTTAGATATAAAACAAGCGCGTATTTCAACGTACGACTATAAAGACTATATTGAAGAAATGGGCAGTAGCATAAATACGGTTCATTTATCGGATATAAACTCGGTAGGTAAAATTTGTTTACCTGGTAAAGGGAATTTCGATTTTGAAGATTTATTTAAAAGATTAAAAGGCGTTGGGTTTGACGGAGCAATGCTTATTGAATCTTATTATGAAGACTACAAAGAAATTTCCGAACTTAAAGATAGTTTAGACTATCTTCGCAACTTGAAAGAAAAAATTTTTTAATATAAAAGGAGACTATAATGGCTAACTACAACTGTGAAAACTGGCAAAAAAGCATGAAACTCCGTTTTGACTACAACAATATGATGGCAAAATACGTAGGCGAAACTGAAGGTTTACAAGAAAAAGAATTAAACGAATTAAACGACTTTGCAATAAACGCGTTTAACAAATTTAACGCTATTCGCGGAACTGGTATGACTGGTTGGGCTGATTTACCTTATAATCAAGGCGAAATCGTTGAAGACGTTATTAAAACTGCTGATGATATCCGTAAAAACTTTAAATACTTTGTTGTATTAGGTATCGGCGGTTCTGCTCTTGGTCCAAGCGCTGTATTCCAAGCACTTTGCCACTTACATCATAACGACTTACCAGACGATAAGAGAAACGCTCCAAAATTCTACGTTGAAGATAACGTTGACCCTGAAAGAATGCAAGCATTGCTCGACGTTATTGACGTTAACGAAACCATGTTCAACGTAGTAACAAAAAGTGGCGCTACAAGCGAAACAATGGCTCAATACCTTATCATTATGGATATTTTAAAGGCAAAATTTGGCGATAAGGCAAAAGAACATATTATTGCTACGACTTCAAGCGCTAAAGGTAACCTTATTAAAATTGCTAAAGAAGAAGGATTAAAAACTTTCTATATACCTGACGGAGTAGGTGGTAGATTTTCTGAACTTTGTCCTGTAGGACTTCTTCCTGCAAGCGTTCTTGGCATTGATATTAAAGAACTTTTAAAAGGCGCAGAATATATGGATAAACTTTGCGCAACGTCAGACGTTAAATCTAATCCAGCGCTTATGAGTGCATTGCTTTCATATATAACAATCAATAAAGGCAAAAATATTTCTGTTATGATGCCTTATGCCGACGGCCTTAAATTAGTTGCCGACTGGTATTGTCAATTATGGGCGGAAAGTTTAGGTAAAACTTTTGATAACGACGGTAAAAAAGTATTCGTAGGGCAAACGCCAGTTAAGGCGTTAGGCGTTACTGACCAACATAGCCAAGTACAATTATATACCGAAGGTCCTTTTGATAAAGTTACCACTTTCTTAGCGGTAGATAATTATAGAAAAACTTTCATAATTGCCGATGGTTGCGAAGATATTCCTGACGTTAACTTCCTTTGCGGTCATACTATGAACGAACTTATTCAAGCAGAACGCGTTGCTACTGAATACGCTTTAACTGTTAAAGAAAGGCTTAATAGAACTATCTATTTACCTGAAATTAACGCATTTACAATCGGTCAATTATTATTCTTCTTTGAACTTGAAACCGCTTACGCTGGCGAAATGTTCAACATTAACACTTACAATCAACCTGGCGTAGAAGGCGGTAAAAACGCAACTTACGCTTTACTTGGTAGAAAAGGTTACGAAGAAAAGAAAGCCGAACTTAATAACGCACCTAAAAAGGACGATAAATTCATAATTTAATAAGTGTAATCATATATAAATACAGGCGCTTTGCCTGTATTTTTTTATGAAGAAAATTAGAAAGAAAAGAAAGGGCAAAATTGCTTTATTTTTATTGTTGTTTTTCGTTACGTTTTTAACTCTTTATTCTTTTTCAAATAAAATGCTAATAGAAATAGGTGTTTCAACTTATTCCGGTATGTTATCAACCGCATCATATTACGCTTTATCAAAAAGTTTAGAGCCAAATTTTGAATTTGGCAGTTATTTTAGCGTTGATAAAAATTTAAACGGCGACGTTACTATGGTTACGACAAACGCATATAAGTTCAATCTACTTGCAAATAAAATAGTTGACGAAGTCAATAATTATTTTAATGAAAATTTATCAAAAGGGGTTGACGTGCCTATCGGAGTATTTACGGGGATAGGGTTATTTTCTGGATTTGGTAAAAAAGTTAAAATGCCACTAATTACTATTTCATCAATTAGGTGCGATATCCATTCAACCTTTACCGATGCAGGCATAAACCAAACTAAACATTCGCTAATTATAAATATTATTCCAGAAGTGTTCGTAGTTACTCGTTTTTCAACAAAAGATTTAACTGATAAAATTTCCGTTTTAATTTATGAAAACGTAATTGTAGGTAAAATACCCGAAACCTATCTAGAAGGTAGCATTATTTCCACTCAAAAGACGTTAAAATAATTGACAAAAAACTTAATAACTTATATAATAACTATAGTTTAATATAAAAACGTTGATGAAGACAGACTATTTTGTTGTAAGGGTAGAGAAAAAGCCGTTTGCTGAAAGGCTTTACTTACTGATAAATAGTTATTCACTTCATAGTTGCTTTTCCGAACGCTAATTTACGGTTATTAAGATAAGTCGGTTGTCCCGTTAAAACTAACAAGGTGCGAAGTTTTTCGCATAAATTAAGGTGGTACCACGAATTAAGCGTCCTTTTTAGGGCGCTTTTATTTTTTATAAGGAGTTAAAAATGCAAGAAAAAATATCTAACATTAAGGCTTTAGCAATCAACGATATTAACTTGGCAAAAGATTTAAAAGAACTTTTTGACGTTAAAGTTAAATATCTTGGCAAAAACGGTAGCGTTACCGAACTTATGAAGGGTATGAAAGATATCCCTAAAGAAGATAGACCTCAATTCGGTAAAATAGTTAACGATTTAAGAGTAGAAATCGAAAACGAATTTAACGCAAGAGAAGTGGTTTTAAAAGAAGAAGAACGCTTAAAAACTTTTGAAAAAGAGGCGATTGATATAACTCTTCCAGGCAAATCTAACGAAATAGGCAGTTTACACCCAATTACGCTCGTTAAAAACGAACTTATTAACGCATTTTTAGGGTTAGGCTTTGAAATTTTTGAAGGTCCTGAAATTGAAGAAGATTATTACAATTTCAAAATGCTCAACATTCCTGAAGACCATCCTGCAAGAGATATGCAAGACACTTTCTATTTCAATCCAAATATCTTACTTAGAACGCAAACTTCAGCAGGACAAGTTAGGGTAATGCTCGATAAAAAACCACCAATTAAAGTTTTAAGCCCAGGTAAAGTTTATCGTTCTGACGATGATGCGTCGCACTCTCCTATGTTCCATCAAATGGAAGGTTTAGTAGTAGATAAAGGCATCACTTTATGCGATTTAAAGGGCACTTTAGACGAATTTGTTAAAATTATATTTGGTAAAGACACTAAAACCCGTCTCCGTCCGTCTTATTTCCCATTCACTGAACCAAGTGTTGAAGTAGACGTTTCGTGTTCTGAATGTCACGGAAAGGGCTGTAAATTATGTAAAGGCACTGGCTGGATTGAAATTTTAGGCGCCGGTATCGTAAACAAAAAAGTATTAGAAGGTTGCGGTATTGATCCTGAAGTTTATTCAGGTTACGCATTCGGTATGGGTATTGAAAGAATTGCTATTTTAAAATACAAAATTCCAGATATTCGATTATTTTTCGAAAACGACGTGCGCTTTTTAAAGCAATTTAAGTAAGAGGTGAAAAATGAGACTTCCTTTAGAATGGTTAAATGATTATGTTGATATAAGCGATATTTCAGTTGAAGAACTTCAAGCGAAACTCTTTTCTTGTGGTTTTGAAGTTGAAGAAGTAATTGAAGTTGGTAAAGATATTTCTAACGTCGTAGTAGGTGAAGTTGTTTCTTGTGAAGATATTGAAGGCACTCACTTACACCTTTGCAAAGTAAACTGCGGTAAGCACGGCGAATTCCAAATTTGTTGTGGCGCGGACAACGTTAAAACGGGCGTTAAAGTTCCATGCGCGCTCGTTGGCGCAACCGTTTTAGCAACAGGTAGCGACCATAAAACAGTTGAAGGCGTTATGACTATTAAAGCGGGTAAACTTCGCGGTTACGATTCTTTTGGTATGCTTTGTTCGGGTACTGAAATCGGCGTAACTGAAGAAATGTATAAAGGCGCGGAGTACGACGGTCTTTTAATATTAGATAACGACCTTGAAAACGGTTTAGATATTAAACCTATAGTCGGTCTTGATAGCGTTATTTTTGATATTGGCGTTACTGCTAATAGACCTGACTGTCAAAGTATTTTAGGCTTAGCAAGAGAAGTTGCGGCAGTTTTAAACAAACCGCTTAAAATGCCTAATTTAACTTATAAAACTGAAGATATAGAAACTTCTTCTAAACTTTCCGTTGAAGTTTTAGATACTGAACTTTGCCCAAGGTACGTAGCATCTTACGTTTACGATATTAAAATCGGCCCATCGCCAAAATGGATGCAAAAACGCTTATCTCTTATGGGCCTTAACTCTATAAACAATATCGTTGATATAACTAACTTCGTACTTATGGAAATTGGTCAACCAATGCACAGTTTCGACTACGATTTGTTAAAGGGGGGCAAACTCGTTATCAGAAGGGCGGGCGATAAAGAAAAAATCACTACTTTAGACGATAAAGAGTTTGAACTTGACAACAACTGTTTAGTTATTTGCGATGAAGATGCTCCACAATGCTTAGCAGGTATTATGGGCGGTAAATCAAGTTCTATTGATGAAAACACTAAAACCGTCGTATTTGAATCGGCAATGTTTAAGCGCGATAATATTAGAAAAACTTCACGCGCGCTTGGTAAACGTTCAGACTCTTCTTCACGTTTTGAAAAGGGAACTGACGCATACCTTGCCAAATTAGGAGCAGAAAGGGCGTTGGCGCTCATTTCAGAACTTGGCGTAGGCAAAATTGCATCTAATTATTTAGACGTTAATAGCGTTGATTTAGCACCTCAAGTATTAGAGACAAAAATATCTAAAATTAACGGCGTGCTTGGTATAGAAGTTCCTACCGACGTTATTACGGATATATTAACAAGGCTTGGCTTTGGTTTAGATATTTGCGGTGACGATATTAAAATTACAGTACCACTTTATCGTGATGATATTGAAGGATATCCTGATATCGCCGAAGAAATTATTCGTATGTACGGTTACGATAATATCGTAGACACCTTACTTGATAAAGCATCTATTACGGTTGGCGGTTTAACTAAAGAACAGCGCGATATGGATATTGCTAAAAACTACTTCGTATCTCAAGGTTTTAGCGAGGCAATAACTTATTCCTTCGTTTCTGAAAAGGAATATGAAATCTTCAATTTGGATAAAGATAGCGACGAATATAGATTTGTTAAACTTCTAAACCCACTTGGCGAAGATTTATCCGTTATGAGAACTTCATTAGTTCCATCTATCGCTAGAATAATCGTCAACAACCTTAATAAAAAGAATTTGTCGGGTAGAATTTTTGAATTTGCCAAAAAGTATAAACCAAAGGCTTTACCACTTGAAGAACTTCCTAATGAAGAAATGTGTATTGCTCTTGGTATGTTTGGCGACAATGAAGACTTCTTTACTATGAAAGGGGTTGTAAACGGACTTTTACAAGCAATTCACGCAACGTTTAAAGTAGACTTTAGAAAGTGTGATAAACCGTTTATGCACCCAACTAGAAGCGCTAACGTATACTTTGGCAATAAAGAAATTGGCTTTATTGGCGAATTACACCCGGTAGTTGCTGAAAAATTGGGTACTGACAAACGCATTTACGTTGGCGAAATTTACTATCATTTAATTAGCGCAATGCTCAATAAAAAACTTATCTTCAAGCCATACGGTAAATATCCAACCGTTGAAAGAGACTTGGCGTTAGTTGCTAAAAAAGAAGTAACTCACGGCGAAATTGAAAGATCTATTAAAAAACTTTCCGATAAATCTCTTATTTCCGTTGAACTTTTTGATATTTACGAAGGTGGGAAACTTTTAGAAGAAGGTAAGAAGAGCATGGCTTATCACTTAGTATTCTCTCTTCTTGACCGTTCTTTAACTCAAGAAGAAGTTGAAACAAATATCTCTAAAATTTTAGACGGTCTTAAAAAACAAGGAATAGAATTAAGATAACAAACCAATATTGCCACCGCATTTATTTGCAGTGGCAATAATTAAAAGGATAAAATGGAAGTATTAGCACCTGCAGGTAATAAAGAAAATTTAATATCGGCAATAAATGGTGGGGCAAACGCCGTTTATCTAGGATTAACCGACTTTTCCGCAAGAAAAAGCGCGGATAATTTTACGTTGGAAGATTTAAAATATTACCTTGCTTACGCTAAAACTTTTAACGTTAAAGTTTATTTAACCGTTAACACTTTAATTAAAAACAGCGAACTTAACTCTTTTGTCGATACAATAATTAAAGCCTACAATTTAGGGGTTGACGCGTTTATTTTACAAGACGTTTTCCTAGGTAAATACTTAAAAAAACTAATTCCTAATATTTGTTTACATTTATCTACACAAGCGGGCGTTTGTAACGTTTACGGAGCAAAACTTGCTAAAGAATATGGATTTTCTAGGGTAATTTTAGCAAGAGAGACAAAACTTGACGATATAAAACAAATTGCAAATATTATCGAAACCGAAGTATTCGTTCAAGGCGCGCTTTGCACCTCGCTTTCGGGGCATTGTTATTTTTCATCGTTTATTGGTGGCAATAGCGGAAACCGCGGTTACTGTAAACAACCTTGTAGAAAAAAATATTCTTACTATAATAATAAAGGTGAAAAACTAACCGATGGGTACTCGTTATCGCTTGCCGATCTAAATTTATCTTCTAAACTTTATAAACTTCAAGAAATAGGTGTAAAATCCCTTAAAATTGAAGGTAGAATGAGAAGTAAAGAGTACGTTTACTTCGCATCTAAGTATTATAGCAATTTAGTTAACGGTATTTATGATAAAAACTTAGAAATTACTTTATATAAAACTTATAATCGCGGTGATTATACTTTAGGATTAGGATTTGAGCAAGATAAAAACTTTATTTCTAATGATATTCAAGGCCATAAAGGTTACTTTTTATCTAAAATTAGTAAAATTTATAGTGATGAACTGCTTTTAGAAAGTAAAATACCTTTAACTGAAGGCGATAGTTATAAAATTTTAAGCAATAATAAGGAAGTAGGCAACGCAATTTGCGTCAAGAAAAATGATAAACTTGTAATTATATATAAAGGTGACGTAAAAATCGGCGATAGTTTATATATAACTAAAGACCTTTCCTTGTCTAATTTGATTACAGATAAAAAACTAGACGTAAATATTTCAGTTAGGTTAAAAATAGGAGAGAAGTTAAAACTAACCGCTAATGCTATTGAAGTATTTAGCGAAAATCCTATCGATATTGCAAAATCTCATCCTATAACTAAGGAAGAATTAACTAAAAATTTACAAAAAACTGATATTTACCCATTTAATCCTATTATAACTTTTGAAAATTTTGATGAAAACGCATTTATTGTTAAAAGTCAACTAAATAATTTAAGGGCAGAATTATATAGTAAATTATTTTATAGAAAAAACAATATAATTTACGATAATACAACTAGTTTTTATGATTTTTCTATTTTGAAATTAAATAAATTTAATCGCGAGAATTCTATAATCATTTCAACTATAGCCAACATATCTAACGATATTAACAACGTTATTTATTCGCCTTGCGATTATTCTGAAATAAATTTGATTGATGAATTTATTTCATATTATAAAAACAAAAAAGTATGGCTTTATATACCGCCATTTTTAAGTGGAGAAGATTTAAAAATAATAGACAACTACGTATCTAAGTTTTACGGAGTATTTATTGAAGGTTATTGGGGGTTAGAATATGCCAAAACAAAAGACCTAAAAGTTTTTATAGGTACTGGGTTAAATATATTTAATAACGTTGATATAAATCTTTTAAGCGAGTATAAGAGCGTTGAGCAAGTAACTCTTTCCAAAGAGTTATCAAGTAGTGAAATTAACGATTTTACCTATGATTTTACTCTTTTAAACAATTCCGAAGTCCAAATTATGGATTTAATTTACTGCCCATTTAATAAAGATTGTAAAAATTGTAAGTATACCAACAACTCTTATTTACAAGATGAAGATAAAAGAGCGTTCCCAATTTTTAGATATAAAACAAACGAATGTAGATTTAAAATTTATAACGTAGCAAGTCTTTACAGTGAAAAACTAACAAAATACAACCAATTATACGATTTAACTACTAAAAATTCTGAATTTATCGAAGATTTTACAAATAAGAATACAAATCAAGAAAAAAGCCAATCGTTTAAAAATTTAACAGTTGGCAATTATCGTAAAGGAATAAAATGATAAACGAAAAAACTATTCTTTCGCTAGAATACGACAAAATTTTAAAAACCATAAGCGATTTTGCCGTACTGAACAACACTAAAAACGTACTTAGCGAATATAGACCACAAACCGATTATTTAACTTGCAAACTACTTCTTGACAAAACTAAAGAAGCAGACCTTTTGCTATATAAATACGGTATTTCTACAATTGAATATTTTGACGATATTGTTGATGAATTTGAAAGGGCAAAAAAGGGCGCAACGCTTTCTATGGGTGAACTTTTAAAAGTTGCAAAACTTTTAAGGTCTTCAAGAATAGCGTCAACTTCTATTTTAGACTTAAATGCACCGGAAATTATTGAACTTACACGCGATGCAACATCTATTTTTTACGATTACAACTTAGAAAATTCCATTTTTACTAAGATAGTTAACGAGACTACCATTGCGGATAATGCAACTGAAAAACTTTTTGAAATTAGAAAGACTATAAGACTACTTAACGAAAGAATTAGAGAAAGACTTTTATCTTATATGCGTCAAGGTGCAAATAAATACTTGCAAGATAACGTCGTTTCCGTAAGAAACGGAAGATACGTCGTTCCAGTAAAATCCGAACACCTTAAAAACGTAAAAGGTTTTATTCACGATAGATCGATTTCCGGTAGCACCTTTTTCGTAGAACCGCAAGAAGTTTTAGAACTTAATAACGAACTTAGAACACAAACTCTTAATGAAAAGATTGAAATTGAGAAAATTTTAAAAGATTTAACCAATGCGGTAGCAGTGGTCGTTCCTTCATTAGAAGAAAATTTAGTATATTTAACCGAGATAGATTTAACGTACGCAAAAGCACAATACGCCTATAAAATCAAGGCAATTTGCCCCAAAATCAATAAAAATTGCTACACAAATATTATTAACGGCAAGCATCCGCTTATAGACAAAAATAAAGTCGTTCCAATATCTGTTGAACTTGGCAAAGACTATAATTATATTTTAATTAGCGGTCCAAATACTGGCGGAAAAACAGTAACTTTAAAACTTATTGGACTATTTACCTTACTTGCAAGTAGCGGTATTTTTATACCCGCAAGCGATGGCACGGAAATTTCAGTATTTTCCGACGTTTTCGTTGACGTTGGCGACGAGCAAAGCATTGAACAAAACTTATCAACTTTCTCATCCCATCTTAAAAATATTATAGAAATCGTTGAAAATGCATCTTCTAATTCTTTAGTTTTAATCGACGAATTAGGCGCGGGGACAGACCCTGACGAGGGCAGTGCGCTTGCTAAAGCAATAACGATAGAACTATTAAACAAAAATTCTTACGGCGTGATAACCACGCACTATTCATCACTTAAAGAATTTGCGATGAATAGCGAAAAAATAGTAAACGCGTCAATGGATTTTGACAGCCAAACGTACGCTCCGTTATATAGAATTAGAATAGGCTCGCCAGGTATTTCTAATGCTATTGAAATCGCAAAAAGGCTAGGCCTTAGCGAAAAATTAGTTGAAAGCGCTAAGGGTAATTTAACCGAAGAAAAACGCTCGTTTGAAAATATTTTATTACAGGCGGAAAAAGTAAGAGAAGAGGCGGAAAAATCTAAAGCGGAAATAGAAACTTTAAAACAAAAACAACTTGACCTATATAACGAACTAAACGCTGAAAAGATTAAATTTGATAAAGAAAGAGAAAAATTCTTATCAAAAGCACACGTAGAGGCAAGAAAACTTGTCAATGAAAAATTAGAAACGGCAGAAGATTTACTTCAAGCAATGAAAGACATCTTCGATAAGGAAGAATACACCAAAAGCGACCTTGTAAATATGTCAACGATTAAAAACAAACTAGAAAACGAAAAGTACAATCTAGACGAAAAGGAAAAAGTAATCTCTATTTACGAAGACGTTGACGTTAAAAAATTAAAAGTAGGTGATAAGGTGTTTTTAAAATCTCTTAATAATCAAGGAGAAGTATTAGAAGTAAACCAAAACAAAAATACCGTTTGGGTACAAGTAGGCCCTGTTAGAATAAACGCTAAAATTAACGATTTATCATTTATTTCTAACCACCAAAAAACAAAAACAGTAGTAACTTTAAAAAGAAGTTCAGTGCCAGAGGCGGTAATTACCGAAATTAACGTTATCGGGCTTGACACGATTGAAGCGCTTAAAGAAGTCGAACTATTTTTAGATAAAGCGGTAACTAATAATTTAGAAGTAGTAAGAATAGTACACGGAAAGGGCTTTAAGATTTTATCAACCGCAATACACAAATACTTAAAATCCCAAAAATTTGTCGAGTCTTACCGCTTTGGCAAGTACGGAGAAGGTGAGCACGGCGTAACTATTGTTAAATTAAAGTAATTGATTAATTTTATAATTTATGATAAAATTAAATAACTAACTAGATAAGGGGATTATATGAACAACTCTTCATTATTTGAGTGCACGATTGCGCCTCAAAAAGAAAAAACTGAAAAAACTTTTTATATTATATTTAAAATCATTAAATTTTTCTTTATATTTTTAGCAATTATAATTGCCTTTTACGCATTTTATTTTTCTAATTTTATGTGGTTAGCGGTTCTACTATCAGCAATTTTTGCGATAATTTTTCAAACCGTACAAGATAAATTCTATAACTATTACGATTATATTTTTTGCAATGATGAAATTAGAATTTCAAAGGTTGTTAACAATAAAAGGCGTAGATTTTTAACTTGTTTTAAAATTAAAGATATTGAAAAATTAGGTTTTGTTTCAGGAGATAATTATACAAAATTATCAAATAATAGCACGTATAAAAAGATTTTCGCCAAATCAAAAATATTAGACGTAACAAATATTTACTTTTCTATAAATGCTAACGGCGAAAGAAAACTTATTATTATGGCGTTTAATAAAAAATTTTTATCA
The DNA here is from genome assembly GCA_017504165.1 of Clostridia bacterium. Lineage (GTDB taxonomy): Bacteria > Bacillota > Clostridia > Christensenellales > Borkfalkiaceae > HGM11412. The sequence continues at coordinate 317,720 of JAFVRR010000011.1, forward strand.
GGGGTATTTCCAAAAATTTCATCTAAACTATTTGATGATGATTTTACAAAATTACTAAAAGAATATGAAAAATATAATTTATCTTGATAACGGAGCAACAACAAAGCCCGACATAAAAGCAATTGAATACGCAAGTGCGTTTATAACAGATAATTATTTCAACCCTTCGGCAACCTATCACGAAGGCATTCAAGTTGCAAACGAACTAAAAAGTGCTAAAGAAACTTTTAAAAAAGTAATAGGTAACAACTTTGAAATTTTATTCACGTCTTGCGGTACAGAATCGGATAATACCGCCGTATTTTCTTATTCTAAACGGGGTAATATTGTAACCACACTTGCCGAACATTCTGCAATACACGCTCCTTTTACACATTTAAAAAATCAAGGGCTAGACGTAAGATTTGCTAAAATTAACGAAGACGGTAGCGTAAATATTGATAGTTTACTATCGCTTATTGACAAAAACACAACCTTTGTATCCGTAATCCACGTAAACAACGAAACGGGCGCAATTAACGACATAAACAAAATTGCAAAACTAATTAAACAAATAAATCCTAGCGTTATTTTCCACTCTGACGGGGTACAAGCGTTTATGAAAATACCTTACGCTTTATCTAACGATATTGACCTTTATTCAGTATCCGCGCATAAAATCAACGCATTAAAGGGCACGGGGGCATTATTTATTAATAAACGCATTAAAAACCTTAAACCTTTAATCTTGGGCGGTGGACAAGAAAATGGGCTGAGAAGTGGCACAGAAAACGTTTACGGCATAAAAGTTTTTGAATATGCAACGAAAAAGCATTACGAAACATTAGTTTCCGACTATAATAAAGTTAAACAACTTAAACAACTGTTACTATCTAATTTAAATTACGATATATTTAAAGTAATATCTTCTAATAACGCATCGCCTTACGTTATCTCTTTATCAGCAGTAGGTTTAAAAGGGGAAGTTTTAATGCATTCTCTTGAAGAAGACGGTATTATAATAGGCACAGGCTCGGCTTGTTCTTCTAAAAATAGGCACAGTCGTGCGCTTAAAGAGGCAGGGCATGACGAGAACGTTTTAGACGGGGTTATAAGAATTAGTTTTTCTTACGAATCCACCGAAGAAGAAGTTAAATATTTAATAGAAAAATTAAACTTACGCGCTGAAAATTTAAAAAGGACCATATATAAACTACAATGAAAAAAGTATTAATAATTCGTTGGTGCGAAATCCATTTAAAAGGCAAAAATCGCAACTATTTTGAAAAACTGCTTGAAGATAATATCAGGCATTCCATAAAAGAAATTCCTTGTAAATTCGTTAAAATTCAAGGTAGATACCTTTTGCGAGACTTTGATGAATTTAATGAAGACGTTTTAATTCAAAAGTTATTAAAAATTAGCGGTATACATACAATTTCGGTAGCAAACTCAGTACCGTCTACAATGGAAGACATTTCTAATATTGCCGTTGAAATTTGCAAATATAAAAAAGGCACTTTTAAAGTTGAAACGAATAGAGCGGACAAGAAATTCCCAATCCATTCTACAGACTGTTCAAGGGAAATCGGCGCTAAAATTTTATCAAGTAACCACGATTTAACCGTTGACGTGCATCATCCTGAAACTATCGTTAATATAGACATTCGTGAAAGTGGTAGGACACTTGTATTTACCGATTTTATTAAAGGTATGGGCGGTATGCCAACAGGTAGCGCAGGAAAAGGTATTCTTATGCTTTCGGGTGGCATCGATAGTCCGGTTGCGGGGTATATGATTGCAAAGCGCGGTATGAGATTAGAGGCTATTCATTTCCATTCTTATCCGTACACAGGCGAACTTGCTAAAGAAAAGGTTATAACACTTGGCAAAATGATTGGCGAATATTCTAACGGATTAACATTACATATAGTTAAGTTTACCGAAATTCAAGAGGCAATTCACGAAAAATGTCCGGAAGAATATATGATTACAATGATGCGAAGATTTATGATGAGAATTGCTGAAATTATCGCAAAAAACGTAGGCGCTCAAACGATAATTACCGGCGAAAGTTTAGGTCAAGTCGCATCACAAACTATTGAAAGTATAACTTCGTCAAATAGCGTTGTTAAAATGCCTGTTCTAAGACCGCTTATCGCTTTTGATAAGTTAGATATAATTGAAATATCTGAAAAAATAGGCACTTTTGAAACGTCTATTTTACCATACGAAGATTGCTGTACCGTATTTTTACCTAAGTACCCAATAATTAAACCTAAACTTGAAAACGTTGAAAAAATAGAAAAGGCTTTAGACGTTGATGTTCTTATCGCTAAAGCACTTGAAAACGTTGAAACCATTAAACTTTAAACTAAAAGAAGTTACCACAATAGTGATAACTTTTTTTTACATATCCCACCAATCTTCATTAGTTATTTTTAAATTGTTTTTACTGTAATTTATAGAATTTAAGATAAATTCGTGATTTTTACCCATTGTATCTATAAAAATTAAACTATACTCGTAAACTCCGTAATCGTTTAAAGTGTCAAAAAACTCGCTTACATAATCTCCACTATATACCGTTATTTTTTGATTTCTATACTTTCTATAAATTTTTAAAGTTTTGCAATTTTCCGCATTTATTTTTATGGTAACGTTTCCGTTTTGAAGTAATATAGTAGGGGTTTCAAGTTTAAAATCACTAGTTGTTGTTTGAATTTTTGGAATACTACCGTTAATATAATAAAAATTTTCACCGTTTTTATCATAAACGTATTCCATATTATCTACAAGTTTTTCTCTGTTTAACTTTATAGCCGTTACACCACATGGAATATCAAAATCATTTGGTTTATGGTTTTTATATAACAGGTTTAAAATTTCACGGTTTATAAGCGTAGGATAGCCACCGCCAGTTACGCTTAAGTCCATTTTATCGCCATTTTCTTTACCTAACCACACACCAATGGTGTGTTCGGTAGTGTACGATATAGAATATGCGTCTAAATTACCGTTATTATCTCCGTTAGTTCCTGTTTTTGCACAAACTTGATAATTTAAATCTTTTAATTTTTTAGAAGTACCACTTTTTACACCATCAATAAGCATATCATTAACAATATAAGCAGTTTCTTTTGAAAAAACTTGCATTGGTATTGGCTTATTATTAAAAACTTCTTTACCATTTACAATAACTTTTCTAATAAAGGATGATTTTAAATAATTTCCATCGTTATTAAAAGGGGAATAAGCATCACAAATTTCTTTAAGCGTCATACCGCCGTTAATACTTCCTAGCGCGCAACTTAACCCCTCGTTCGTTATATTTATACCCAATTTATTTGCATACTTATTAACTTTTTTAATAGTAAATCCATCAAGTAGTTTTACACAAGGAATATTTAAACTGTTTTTTAACGCGTCTTTAACTGTAACGTTACCATAACATTTACCGCCGTAGTTTTTAGGGGAGTATCCACTAAAATTTATAGGTGAATCGTTTATAATTGACGACTCGGTTATAAAATTTTCTTCAATCATAGGCGCGTAAATAAGCCATGGTTTAACTGTTGACGCAGGACATCTTGAAAAAATAGAATTTTTACCACAAAATGCGATAATACCGCTATTTTTATTGTTTTTTACAATTTTAATTTCGTCTACGTTTGCAACTTCAACCAATTCAATTTCTCTAATTTCTTTTTGAACGTTAGCATTTAGATAGGTGTATACTTTAATAGTTTCGTTATTATATGGATTTTCACTTATAATATTTTCTATTTCAAGTTTAACTGCCGATATATAATCGTCAAAATAATTAGTTTTTACACCTTGCGATATAGATACTACTTCCTCTTTACTGGAAATATAATCATTTTTTGATATATATCCACAGTCGAGCATTGCTTTAAGTACTGTATTTTTTCTTTTATTTGCGTTTTCATATGAATATAAAGGGGAATAATAGTTTGGAGACTTTATAAGCCCTGCAAGCATTGCTGATTCGCTTAAATTTAGTTTATCTGCAGTTTTATTGAAATATAAATTTGACGCTTCGTTTATACCGTAAGCGTTTTTACCAAAATAAATCGTATTTAAATACTTTTCAAGTATTTGATATTTATCGTACTTTTTCTCCAATTCTTTAGTTATCTTAAATTCGGCAACTTTTCTTTTTAACGTTTTTTCACTGTTTAAATGAGTATTTTTTATAAGTTGTTGAGAAATAGTCGACGCCCCTTCTTTAAAAGACATACTTTTAACGTTTTTTAAAGTAGCGCCTAATATTCTTTTATAATCAACACCATCGTGTTTAAAAAATTTTCTATCTTCTATCGCAATAAAAGCGTTAATAGTATCGCTACTTAATTTATCAATCGAAATATAACTATTTTTTCCGCCATTAGTTTCTTCTTTTATTAAACTGTCGTTATCATCGTAATATTCTATTTTTTTCATAACGGTAGTAAGTTTAGTTTGGTCTAATTTGTAATCTTTTACAGAAATAAATAGATAGGATAGCGCTATTAACACAATAAGACAAATGCTAAAAGTTGAAATTAAAATAATTTTTAATGCCGTTTTCATCTTGAAATAGTTTATTTACTTTAATAATAATTATGTAATATTTAAAATTTACTTGAAATTTTATTAACTTTTATATATAATATATAATTATGAAATTTTATAAAGTTATTACGTATGGTTGTCAAATGAACGTGCACGAGTCTGAAAAGTTAGCGGGAATGTTAGAAGAACTCGGTTACAAGTCAACTGACGACGATAAAAAAGCAAATATAATAGTTTTTAATACATGTTGTGTAAGAGAAAACGCCGAACAACGCGCTCTTGGCAATATCGGTGCTTTAAAACCGCTTAAAAAAAGGCGCAAAGATTTAATTATTGCAGTAGGCGGTTGTATGATGCAACAAAATGGAAAAGCGGCAATGCTTAAAGATAGATATCCATTCGTTGACGTTATTTTTGGCACGCACAACTTATCAATGTTTAAAGAATACGTTGAAAAGCGTTTACAAACGGGAAAATCGCTTATTAAAATCGTTGACGACGACGGTAAAATTATTGAAAACGTACCAAAAGCAAGAACGAGTTATCCTAACGCTTGGGTAAACATTATGTACGGTTGTAATAACTTTTGCACCTACTGCATAGTACCTTACGTTAGGGGTAGAGAAAAAAGTAGAGAACCTGAAGAAATTTTAAAAGAAGTAGAGTCGCTAGTTAAACAAGGCTATAAAGAAATTACTTTACTTGGACAAAACGTTGACTCTTACGGTAAAACTTTAAAAACACCTTGCGATTTTGCCGATTTAATCGAAAAAATTGCAAAAATAGACGGCAAGTTTAGAATAAGATTTATGTCAAATCACCCTAAAGATATCAACGAAAAATTAATTAGGGTTATGATGTCTTCCGATAAAATTTGCAAATCTATCCATTTGCCAATTCAAGCGGGTTCTGATAGAATTTTAGACCTTATGAATAGGCGTTACACTCAAGAAAAATATCTTGAAGAAGTAAAAATGATACGCTCGTTTTACCCCGATTTTGCAATAACTACCGATATTATGATAGGTTTCCCAACTGAAACTGAAGAAGACTTTTTAGAAACGCTTAAAGTAGTTAACGAAATTAGATACGACGGAGCGTTTACCTTCGTTTATTCTAAGCGCTCAGGCACGAAAGCGGCGGAAATGGACGGGCAAGTACCCGAAGAAGTTAAAAAAGATAGAATTATTCGTTTAGTTGATAGACAAAACGAAATTAATAGAGAAAAATCACTTAAATACGTAAACGAAGTAGTTGAAGTATTATGTGAAGATTACGATAGTAAAAAAGGTATATACCAAGGTCGCGACGATAGGGGTAGAATGATTTATTTTACTAGCGAAAAAGACCTTATTGGCGAGTTTGTTAACGTTAAAATAACAAAAACTGGCGGAATTACCTTACACGGCGAAATTATTTAGGAGATATTATGGCAAAATTATCACCAATGATGCAAAAATATTTCGAAACTAAAGAATTATACCCTGATTGTATAATTTTTTATAGACTTGGCGACTTTTATGAAATGTTTTTTGAAGACGCTAAAAAAGCATCGAAATTACTAGATTTAACGTTGACTGGTAGAGATTGCGGTCTTAGCGAGCGCGCGCCTATGTGCGGCGTACCTTATCACGCTGCCGAAACTTATATTGCTAAACTTGTATCTCTTGGCGAAAAGGTTGCAATTTGCGAACAACTTGAACAACCACAAAAAGGGGTTAAACTAGTTAAGCGTGACGTCGTTAAAATTGTAACGGCGGGAACTATTACTGAAAACGGTTTACTCGACGAAAGAAAAAACAACTTTATTCTTTCCGTTTCTGAAATAGACGATGAAACTTCTATTAGTTGGGCGGACATCACAACAGGCGATTTTTATTCTATGGTTTTACCTAAAAACTGTGATAAAACCGCTATTTTTGATATGCTTGCAAAAATCAATCCGTCTGAAATTATATGTAACCAAGCGGTTTATCAAAAATTCTATCAATTAAAGGAAATAACTAGCGGTCAATACCCTAAATTTTCTTTATTTAAAGAATGGGCTTTTAACCCTAATCACGCAGAAACGACCTTAAAAAACCACTTTAACGTTGCAAATTTAAACGCCTTTGAAATTGAAAACAATAAAATTATTATTTCATCAGCAGGCGCGCTAATCGAATATTTAAACGAAACTCAAAAACACGCGCTAATTAACATTAACAAGATCTTAGTTGAAGACGACTCTAAGTATATGAAAATCGACGGAGTTGCTATTAAGAACTTAGAACTTATTAAAACAATGCGCGACGGTAAGCGTTACGGCACTTTATTATGGCTATTAGACCATACTGAAACGGCAATGGGCTCAAGAAATTTAACTTCTTGGATTTCTTCGCCACTTCTTGATAAAGAAAAAATCAATTATCGTCTACAAGGCGTTGAAGAATTATACAAAAATATTTTAATGAAAAACGCCGTAAAAGATATACTTTCTAATATTCGAGATACAGAAAGATTATCTGGAAAAATTTCTAACAACAATATAACGCCTAAAGATTGCTTACTTTTAGTATCATCTTTAAGCGCTTTTCCAACTTTAAAGTTTACGTTAAGTGGCGCTACTTCTAAAATTATTAACGATATTAACGATAACATCACAAATTTTGACGACGTTACTTCCATTTTAGAAAAGGCTATAAACCCAAACTGTCCAACAAATTTAAAAGACGGTGGTTATATTGCCGACGGGTTTGACGCGGAACTTGATAGGCTTAGACTTCTTTCTAAAAACTCAAAAAGCACTCTTGATAATATGCTTGAAAAGGAAAGGGAAAAGACGGGCATTAAAAACCTTAAAATCGGTTACAATAAAGTGTTTGGCTACTACCTTGAAGTAACCAATTCATTTAAAGATAAAGTTCCTTTCGACTATATTAGAAAACAAACTTTAGTAGGCGCGGAAAGGTTTATTACCGAAGAACTTAAAACGCTAGAAGAAGACCTTTTAACAAGTAAAGAAAGATCTATTGAACTTGAAAGTCAAATTTTTAGTAAAATTAAAGAACTTCTTGCAAGCAACATTAAAAAATTACAACGCTCTTCTAAAGCAATTGCCGTATTAGATACTATTTGCGCTTTTGCACACGTTTCCAAAAAGAACAATTACTGTAAACCAACTATCGGCGATTTTGGTACACCGCTTAAAATCGTAGCGGGTAGACATCCAGTTGTAGAAGAGATATCTAGCGAACAGTTTATTCCTAACGATTCGTTTATTGATACGAATAACGATCGTATGCTTATAATTACAGGCCCTAATATGGCGGGTAAATCGACTTATATGCGTCAAGTTGCGCTTATTACGATAATTGCCCATATCGGCTGTTTCGTGCCCGCTAAATCGGCGGAAATACCGCTTACCGATAGAATTTTTACAAGAGTAGGCGCAAGCGACAATTTAATTTCCGATCAATCGACCTTTATGGTGGAAATGAACGAAGTTGCGCTTATATTAAATAAAGCAACAAAAAACAGTTTACTTATCCTTGATGAAGTTGGGCGCGGTACGTCAACTTACGACGGACTTTCTATTGCATGGGCGGTTGTTGAATATATAACTAAAAACATAAAAGCAAAAACTTTATTTGCTACGCACTATCACGAACTTTCTGAACTAGAAGGCAGTATTGAAGGGGTAAAAAATTATAAAGTTACCGTTAAAGAATACAACGGCAACGTTATTTTCTTACGCAAAATTCAAGAAGGTAGCGCAAATAAGAGTTTTGGTATTGAAGTTGCATCGCTTGCAGGCGTACCAAAAGTCGTTACTGAAAGCGCTAAAAAGATATTAAAACGCCTTGAAAAATCTTCTATTACGGTTTCTACAAAAGTAGAAGAAACGCCAATAGATAATAACGATTATAACGAACTTATAACAATTTTAAAAGAGAGCGACGTCGATAGTATGTCGCCAAGAGAAGCGCTTGAATTTTTATACGAATTAAAGGGAAAAGTAGGTAATTAATATGTCGATAATTAACCTTTTAGACAAATCGGTTTTCAATAGAATTGCAGCGGGCGAAGTGGTTGAAAGACCAGCATCTATCGTCAAAGAATTAGTTGAAAACTCTATAGATGCTAAAGCAGATGAAATTTATATTAACGTTGTTAGCGGTGGTAAAGACGTTATTGAAGTATTTGATAACGGTACGGGTATTTTAAAAGCCGACCTTAAAAAAGCCGTTATGCCACACGCTACGTCTAAAATTTCTAAACCTTCCGACCTTGAAAATATTTCAACTTTAGGTTTTAGAGGGGAAGCGTTAGCGTCCATTTCTTCCGTTTCAAAGGTAAGGCTTACTTCTAAAACCGAAGACGAAGAAATCGGTTATACTTTAACGGTTGAAGGGGATAACTTTGGCGAAGTTGAAGAAGCGCCTTGCAATAAAGGTACTTTTTTAACTGTACAAAACGTCTTTTTTAACACCCCTGCAAGACAAAAATTTTTAAAATCGGATAGATCTGAAGAAAACGAAGTTACAAATACGGTTGCTAGGCTTATTTTAGCAAACCCCGACGTTTCTTTTGAATATCAAGTTAATAACGGTACGATTTATCAATCTTACGGCGAGGGTATAGAAGACGCTTTAATTGCCGTTTACGGTCACGATATTATTAGAAATTGCTTTAAAATTTCCAATTACGTTCACGGAATTAAAATTGAAGGTTATATCGGAAAACATAATTACACAAAATCTTCAAGATCCTACCAAACGGTTGTTTTAAACGGAAGATATATTGAAAACCAAACGATACAATCGGCTATTCACAACGCATACTCAGGCTATTTAATGAAGAGAAGGTATCCTTTCTTCGTTATTTATATAACTATGCCGTCCGAAATCGTTGACGTTAACGTTACACCAAATAAGTCTGACGTTAGATTTATTGACAATTCTGTTATTTACGGCGCAATTTATTCAACTATTTCTAAAGTATTAGACGGTACTGACACTGCACTAGACATTTTATCCTCTCCGTTAGACGCGGTGGTAAAATCTCCAGAAGCGGTTAGAAACGAGCCAAAAATTAACATTCCTAAAGAAACGCATTTAGTAACTACAACTTCCAATCCTAACACGCAAGAATTCTACCCAAAAGATACCTTTTCAACCAACCCTTACGACTATTCTTTAATGAGAGAAGACGCTAATATTTTTAACGAAGAAACGCAAAAGGGAAGTGAAATCGAAACTGAAAAAACAGTGGATATCTTTGCAGAAAATAAAAAGTATATTGAAGAGTTAGAGAAAAAGAAACTTATTCAAGAAGAATTTGAAGAAAATAAACAATTAAAACTAGAATACGTAGGTCAAGTTTTAAGAACGTATTTAATATTTGAAGGCAACGGAGATATGTATATTATCGACCAACACGCCGCGCACGAAAGGCTTTTGTTTAATAAACTTTTAGGCGCGAAGTTTAACGTTGCAACTCAACCTCTTTTAGTTCCGTTTATAATCGCTATAAATTCATACGAATACGAAACTATTCTACCTAAAAAGGACTATTTAGAAAGTTTAGGTATCGATTTAACTATAAATCCTGGTCAAATTATAATTTATGCTCTTCCGACCGAACTTATCGATATTGATTTAACTGAATTCTTTGGCGAAATTTTTACCGACTACGAATTAAAAAGAGAAGAAGTGCCTGAAATTATTAAGGAAAAACTTGCTCAAAAAGCCTGCAAAAGCGCAATTAAAGCGGGTATGGACTTATCGCAAAGCGAAGTTGATTCTTTAGTTAAATTATTAAACGGAAACGTCAACTTAAAATGCCCGCACGGTAGACCAATTGCCGTTAAAATTACTAGAACTGAAATAGACAAGTGGTTTAAAAGAATAGTATGAGTAACAAAATTTTAATAATATGCGGTGCGACAGGGTCGGGTAAATCTTCGCTTGCAATAAACGTTGCAAAAAAACTAAATACTGAAATTATTTCCGCCGACTCACTTGCAATTTACCGCGAGTTAGATATAGGTACGGCAAAACCTACGAAAGAAGAGCAAGCGGAAGTAAAACACCACTTAATAGACGTAGTTTCTCCGTTTGAAACATTTTCCGTTTCCGATTACGAAGATATGGCTTTACCGATAATTGACGACCTTTTATCACGTGGCAAAACGCCTATAATTTGCGGTGGCACGGGCTTTTATATTAATTCCGTACTATATAAATTAAGTTATGGTGGCACGCCCGAAAACTTAGAAGTTAGAAATAAATTTTTTGAACTTGCTAAAACTGAAGGCGCTGAATACGTCTATAACGAACTTAAAAAAGTAGACGAGGAAACGGCTATAAAACTTCATCAAAACGATTTAGTAAGGGTTATAAGGGCTTTAGAGATATATTATTCAACGGGCAGGAAGAAGTCTGAGCAAAAGGATAAATTAACCCCAAGATACGACTATACCGCAGTTACAATTGACCACGATAGAGAAATCCTTTATTCACGCATTAACGAAAGGGTAGACGTTATGATTAAAAGCGGTTTAATTAAAGAAGTAAAATCATTAATCGATAAAGGCGTTACTAAAGAAAATCAATGTATGCAAGGCATTGGCTATAAAGAAGTTTACGATGCAATTATATCTAACGACTTTTCCACTTACGTAGACCTTATAAAATTAAACTCTCGCCACTATGCGAAAAGGCAAATTACCTTCTTTAAAAAACTTGAAAATCTCAACTATTTAAAGGGAAATTTAGATACTTTAACTGAACAAACTATAAATTTATTAAACAAATAAGCACTTACGTTCGAAAGTGCTTATTTATTTTAAAATTTTCTCATAAGTCCAACGACTTGACCTAAAATTAAGGCTTCGTCTAAAACGATATCTTCCATTAAATCATTTTCGGGGTGGAGGACGATTTTACCGTTTTTAGTAAAAAACCGTTTAACAGTTGCGCTATCGTCAATTAAACAAACTACTATATCGCCGTTGCTTGCGGATTCTTGCTTTTTAACGATAATTTTATCTCCGTCAAAAATTCCAGCGTTAATCATAGAATCGCCTTTAACTTTAAGCATGAAAAGTTCGCTATCCGAAGAAAACTCTTGCGGAAGTGGATAATATCCCTCAAAATTTTCAACCGCCAAAATCGGCGTACCCGCCGTTACCGTACCGATTAAGGGAACAGTGATAGGCGTTTCAAACTTACTTTTTATAGATAAAGCACGCTTTTTATCGTCTGCCTTTTCAAGAAGCCCGCGATCTTTAAGTTTATTTAAATAATAGTGTGCCGTAGCGGTAGATTTAATTTGTAAATCTTTACAAATATCCCTTACCGTTGGTGGAAAACCGTTATTTTCTATATATTTTTGAATATATAAGTATAATTCATCAAGTTTATTATCAATTTTTCCCATAATTTACCTATTTTTATTTTATTATAACATGCATTAAGCAAAAATGCAAACATTTGTTTAATTTTTTTATATTAAATTTAATTGTAAATTTATAAAAAATGATATATAATATAGTTACTATGAAAAAAGAATGTGTTTTATATGATAGAGAGTGCATAGAATGTGGCGAATGTGAGGTTTGCGATTTAAACCCACTTAAAATTTGTGATAACTGCGGAATGTGTTTAGAAAGCGATTCTGAGTATAACGCTATAAAAATCACCGCTATCGAAGAAGAAAAAAACTAGTATTTTTATATAAAAAGCGCGCAAACTTTTTATATGATTTTGCTTGCAATAATTTTAATTATTATATTTTTACCATTATATATTAGCGTTTATCTTTACAACAACAGTAAAGATAAGCGCATTTATTTTGCAATTTATTTGTTTAACGCTATAAAACTTTTAGACGGATACACAACGCCACGAAAATTAGGCGGTATTTACATTCACGTCTTTAAAGACAAAGCGTACGTACTTGATATTGAAACTATTAAACGATTAGAAGGTGGTTCAGTTAACTTTTTTTCGGCAATTACACCTACAAACTTATACTTTTCTTTAGATTTTGGAATAAAAAATGCAAATTTAGTTAGTTTATTACTAATATTATTTAATACTTATATAAATTTAGGAAAGTTTATTAAGGATAAATATCCATATTTTAATAGTTACGCAAACTTAAACGTTTATTCTATTGATAAAAACTACTTATCATCAAAAATAAGCCTTACTTTTTGTTTTAATATTTTTTGTATACTTGTAAAAATAATTACAAATATTATAAGTAGAGGTGTAAAAAGTGAAAAAAAATACTTTAAAACTTGATAGCGTTATATCTAATCAAGTAGAAAAATTAACCGACGTTATAAGCGCAAATTCAATAGTGGGCAACAAAATCGTAACCGACGACAAGGTAACTATTATTCCCGTAACAAAAATTATCGTAGGGTACGTTAACGGCGGTGGCGAATACGGAGAAGTTAAACTTTTTAATAAAGAAAAACCGTTTTTAGGGGGCGGTGGAGCAATCGTTAACGTAAGTCCAAACGGCTTTTTAGTAGTAAAAAACGGCGTAACAAATTTTATAAAAATAGCCGATGATTTTATTGAAGGCATATTTGATAAAACTACGGCATTCGTTGAAAAGGTAGTAAATGAAAAGAAATAATATAATCAAATTAATTGCGATAATATCGCTAATTTTAACGATTTTTCTATTTGATTTAACACCTGTTAAAGCAAGCACAGTGTCTCAAGCCGAATGCAGTATTGAACTAGATAGTCTAAGGGTTTTATCTAGTAAAAATAAAGACTTAAAACTGCCAATGGCGTCAACTACTAAAATTTTAACCGCATTAACAGTTATAGAAAATTTTGATTTAAATAAAGTAATCACAGTAGATAAAAAGCACACAAATATCGAAGGTAGTAGCGTCTACTTAAAAGAAGGCGAGCATTTAACGGTAAAAGAATTGTTATACGGATTAATGCTACGTAGTGGTAACGACTGCGCAGAATGTTTAGCGTCTTCAGTTATTAGCCGTGATAAGTTTATTAATTTAATGAATGAAACCGCCTTAAAATGCGGGGCAAAAAACTCTAATTTTGTTAATCCGCACGGTCTTCACGCCGAAAATCATTATACGACCGCTTATGATTTAGCGCTAATTACTGCAAGGGCAATGAAAAACCCTATATTTAAAGAAATTGTTTCCACCAAAATGATTAATATTTCTAACGAAACGCAAAATTACGATAGGGTGCTTATAAATAAAAACAAATTACTTTCCTTTTATGAAGGTGCTAACGGAGTAAAGACAGGGTACACAAAAAAAGCGGGTAGATGTTTAGTATCTTCGGCAAAAAGAAAGGATATGACGGTAATAACCGTAGTTCTCAACAGTCCGCAAATGTGGGAAAGAAGTATAGAACTGCTTGACAATAGTTTTCAAGATTACACGCTTACAAAACTTATAGACGTTGGCGAATATAAAGATAAAGTCTTTTTAGATAACAATAACAAACCTTTCTTAATCGAAATGCCAAAAGATTTTATTTACCCAATTAAAGAAAGCGAGCGCAACGAGATTGTCTACAAAGTAAACGGCAAAAGTTTTGAAGATTTTATTAAAAAACCACAAAAAAGCGGTGTTTTTGAAATTTACCTTATAAATGAGTTGATTTTTTCTCAAAATATATTTATTATTAAATAAGTAATTATATTTATAGGTGAATTTATGAGAATTAACAAATTTCTTGCCGAATGCGGTGTGGCAAGTAGAAGAAACTGCGATAAACTAATTTCTGAAGGATTAGTAACTATTAACGGCGTAGTATGCGGTTTAGGCGCTGAAGTCGACGAAAATAGCGACGTTGTTGCAGTTGACGGAAAAAGAATAAATACCGTTAAAAAGTACTCTTATTATATGATGAACAAGCCAAAAGGGTACGTTTGCACGGTTAAAGACGATAAAGACAGAAAAACGGTTATGGACTTATTGCCACTGTCAGTTGGTCGTCTTTTCCCAATTGGTAGGCTTGACTACGATAGTGAAGGTTTACTACTTTTTACTAACGACGGTGACCTTTGTAATAGGCTTTTACATCCTTCTAACGAAATTCCTAAAACTTATCTTGTTAAAATTGAAGGTTATCTTGAAGATACTGCGTTAGATAAGTTGAGAAAAGGCGTTGTGATTGACGGCGTTAAAACTAAAAAGTGTACTATTAGAATTGTTGACGAAACTAAAACGCACACCAAATACCACGTTACCGTTACAGAAGGTAGAAATAGAGAAATTAGAAAAATGTTCTTAACCCAAGGTAAAGAAGTTAAATTCTTAAAGAGAATTAAAATAGGCGATTTAGGTCTTGGCAGTCTTAATAGGGGCGACGTAAGAAAATTAACTAATGAAGAAGTAGAATACCTTAAAAACGTTTAACCGCTTTACATAGCGCATTAACTTGCGCATTAAGGAGCGGATATGAAACAAAAAAGAATTAGTATAATACTTATAATAGTATTTTCATTACTTTGCGCTACTGCGTATATTGGATATAACTATTATTATAAAAACGTTAGTACTTTTAAAAAATTTTCACCAAAACTGGAGGTAAAACTCGTGAGTTCAAACGATTCAAGTTTTTTAGAACTTAAAAAATCTATATCCGAAAAATATTTAAAAAGGTTATCTAGTGAACTTGCCGTTTTTAGTGAAGATTACAAAAAGGGTATAACCGAAATTTTAGGGGATAGTTACCACAAAAAAGTAGGCGAATTAGATAAAATTAAAGAGGAAATTCACGCTAAAAAAGTAGCATTTTTAAACGGCGAAGAATATCTATCTAAAAAGAAAGAAATGCTTGAAATTAAAGCAAAAATGGATAAAGCCGAAGGGGAAGAGTACGATAAATTATACGAATCTTTTCAAAAGGCGTTATCTGAAATTTCCACTTTAAACGTAAAACTAACAAACTCACTTAAAGATTTAAAAGCAAAGCAAGCAAATATCAAAGAAGAGTTAACCAAACTTTTTGATAAAAACAAAGAAAAACTAATCACTTATAGAAACACCCAAAAGAAAAGAATTAGCGAAGTTATTTTAACCATAATTAACGAATACAACTTTGAACTTTCTGAACTTTACGACGCGTTTTCATTACCGCAAAACAAAATGCGTGAAATCCCGTTCGACGTAGATAAGTTTTCTTTTAAAAGCGTTACTTCGTCGTTTGAAAGCGAATATTTTAACGAAACGGTCGTAGAAACTTGTAGTACTGACACAAAAATTGAGTTTGTAGACGTAAATTACAACGAAGTAAACTAAAAAAATAAAAAAAGCATTATTTTTACCTTAAAAATAGTTGCTTTTTTTTAAATTGTAATATATAATGTTTAGCGTACGGAGAGTTGGCTGAGCGGTCGAAGGCGGCGGTCTTGAAAACTTCCTTCGTCTGTTTATGTAATTTCTTAAAAGCCCTTGATTTTATTGGGTTTTTCGCATCCTCGGATGCACTTTGCGAGAAGCGTTTCTCGCAGTTTTCTCGCAAATTTCCTTGACTTGGATCAAGGTGTTTGATATAATTTCATATGTGGAGAGTTATCGAAGCGGTCATAACGAGGCGGTCTTGAAAACCGTTTGGGGATCAAACCCCACGTGAGTTCGAATCTCACACTCTCCGCCACCAGCCTTGGAGCATTACGCTCCAA
>JAFVRR010000012.1 GCA_017504165.1 Clostridia bacterium
AAGGGATTCGGCAACTAAATAAATCCGCAAACGGATTTGTTATATCCGTCTAACAACGGGTGATATCGCCTACGGCGGTGAAATTTGCCTAACGGCAAGTTGTGGATTTATTTAATATAACTTCTTCGAGAGAAATATAAGAACCTGCTGAAGCAGAACCTTGAATTTTTCTCTCGAAAAATATAACTGCTTGTAAAACAAGCAATACAACTTTTAGCCACAAGGCTAAAAATAAAACTAAATTATCTTAATCTTTTGTGGATAAGAAAAGCCCACAATATTTCGCAAAAAGCGAAATATTGTGGGCTATACTTTTTACTATAAAACGTTAATGGTTATAAAAATTACCAACGCTAAAATTAAAGAAAAGAGAACGTCTAAAAATATAGTTAAACCTTTTGATTTTTTTTGTTTATTCATATAATATCCCTTCCTCCTTTTTCTTCTTTATTAGGTTTTTCTTTACCGCTTTCAATTAAATCTTGCCAATAGTATTCTTTTAAAGTTTTTCTTAAAGTTTCGCTATCGGCGTACCTTGTAATTTTACCGCCTTTAGCAATAGATATAATACCCGTTTCTTCCGATACGATAATTGCAGTAACGTTAAGCATTTCCGTTACGCCAATGCCCGCCCTGTGCCTTGTGCCAAGTTCTTTAGGTAAGTCACCTTCTTGAGAAAGTGGTAAGAAACAACCCGCTGCTAAAATCTTATCGTTTTGAATAATTATAGCGCCGTCGTGAAGTGGAGTTTTAGGAAAGAATATACTTTCGATTAACGCACTAGAGATGTCACTATCAAGTTTAACGCCACTATCAATTATTGACGTTGGAATTTTAGTGTTAGAAAAGACTAATATTGCGCCGATATCGTTCTTAGACATATTTTGTAAGGCTTTAACTATCTCGTTAATGTTATGAGTTACTAATTTATGGTTGTTTCTAACGGTGTTAGCAGCCTCTGAAGAAATAGTTTTACTGCTTTTAGAATCCCACACACTTCTCTTAATTTCGGTAGAAAACATTACTATTACACAAACGATAAAAGCAACTATAAGTAAAGCGTAAATAATAACGGACACCTTTAACAAAACACATAAAACGCTAGTTAAAATAACGTACAATATAAAGACGAAAGAAATCTTGCCTGCGTTGTTTTTAGAAAGCAACGAAAATAAGAAAAATAAACCTAACGCAACTA
Source organism: Clostridia bacterium (assembly GCA_017504165.1). Taxonomy (GTDB): domain Bacteria; phylum Bacillota; class Clostridia; order Christensenellales; family Borkfalkiaceae; genus HGM11412. The sequence continues at coordinate 1,199 of JAFVRR010000012.1, forward strand.
TTACCACCATAGCAATTTGCGGAATCGTAATTTTTGTAAATAGCGGAACTATTTTTTCTAAAATAAAATCAATCATAAAAACTCCTAAAAGTTAAAACTAGTTAATTAAAACGTTAAAAATGGAATTCCATAAAGCGGAATCAACGGAAATATCTCCACTTTTAAACGCGCCGTCGAAACCACCTAATTTATCGCAAATATTTTTAAGCCTTACAGGCGTAAATTTCTTTGCTTGCGCCCTTGCCATTTTAACGGCGTACTCTTTAACGGCTAAAACTTCTGCAAGTTGACTATCGCTCAAATTAGAAATAGAAGCGTGTAGCAATCTTCTAAAATGATAATATATCGAAATGAAAAGTACTTGTTTGTCTTGGTTTTTATTAAGTAATTCTTTAAGCGTAGTAAACGCTTTATCATACTTTAAGTCGGCAATATATCCTGTAAGTTCATAAATTTGATACTCTACGTCTTTAGAAATAACGGCGTCAACGTCGTTAACGGTAATTTCGTTATTTCCACCAACAAAACTTATAAGTTTAGTTACTTCAGTATTAATTTTAGTCATTTCCGAAGAAGTATACTCTATAATTTTATTACAAGCATCTTGCCCTATTATAACGTTACTTTTAAGGGCGGTATCCCTTATCCATTTAGCGATATAAGTATCGCTAACCTTATCACACTCTATAATAGTTACGTTTTTTTGTTTTAAAAGCGCGTCGCACTTTTTTTCGTTTACAAATATAACTACGGTTGTTTCTTCAGGATTATCAAAAAACTCTAAATACCTTTTATTTTTTAAATCCTTTGCCGTTGGATAAAAATCATAAACGACAACGTATCTTTTTTCGCTTAAAAAAGGATAACTTTTAATAGCGCTAAAAAAATCGTCTCCTTCCTTTAGAATATCCCCGCCTTGAAAGTTAGTTAAATTAAGGTCGGGCTCGCTAAGGGCAACTTTTTTTAATAATTTAAGCGCTGTCTCTCTTAAAAAGGCGTCTTTCCCGTAAATTTGATATATTGGCATTACGCCGTTTGTCAATTCTTTTTCAAGTTCTAAAAATTTCAATTTAATTACTCCTAATATATTTTAACATTTTAAAATATAAAAATCAATACTATACGACCAAATTTACGGCAATAATAGATAAAATTACGACAAATAATAAAATCAAAGTTATAATAATTCTTGATTTTTTAGTTAAATTTATAAGTTTGGCATTTATAACGCCAATTAAATAGTATGGATACTTAGCAAAACCAAACTTAATATTTTGCAATAAAAAAGCGTTCGCATCAATTAACCCGATAACGTAAACGACGCAGTCTAAAATAATTTTAGGTAAAACTGCAAAAATTCCATAATAAGGTGTTATCAATATTGCAATGGCAAGAATAAACACTAAAATATACACAAAACCTAAAATAGGCACGAATAGTATATTAAACAACATTGATAAAACTGAAACGTAACCAAATATATCTAACGAAAGCGGTAGCGACGCCAAATAGGCGGAAAGATACGGCGCAATAAAATCGGCAACTTTTTTAGGACAAAAATTAGACAACAGTTTACTAATCGGTTTCGTTACAAAAACTAACGCAAAATAAACTATAAAGGAAAGTTGAAATCCCGCCGTATAAAAATCGAAAGGATTGATAATAAGCGTTACGATAAAAGCAAGAGATAACGCCGTTAATCTATCTTGTTTTTCATATAAAGTATTAGCAATAAGTAAAGTTGAAATTATAATAAAAGCGCGAATACACGAAGGCGAAAAACCACAAAACCAAACGTAAAGTAATAAAACGCAAAAGGTAATAAATAGTTTTAATAACTTTTTAACTTTAAAAATTTTAAATATGCAAGAAAGCAGTATAAATATAAACCCTATATGTAAACCAGATACCGCAAAAACGTGAGCAATGCCCATACTTCTAAAATTCTCGGTAAGAGAAGAATAAACGTAACTATCGTCCCCTACCACCATAGCATACGCTATAGCGTAATTTTTTGGCATAGTCGCCCTAAATCCGTTATAAATATTAAATTTTAGATTGTTAAACACTCCGTCTATTTGAGTTGGGTTAATTTTAAATAATTCTACTTGACTAACCGAATAAAAAACCTTATCGGAAAGGGGATAAACGGAAAACTTTCCATCGTAATTAATGCTTGAGCGATAAAAATTACCACTAAAAGTAACGTGGCTACCAACAAAAGCCAGCACGTTTCCATCAACGAAAACCGTCGCTTTAATTTTGCCTTTATCAACGTAACCTTCAACTACTAGTTTTCTAAGATTATTCCCATCTTCGTCAACGTAAATATCGCCGATACTATAAACGTTTCCGGTAAAATCACTATAACCTGACAAATCGTTATTATTAAACTTACTGTAATTGTATATAAAGTTAGACGAAACCGCAGTAAATACTAGTATTGAAACACATAAAATTACAAACGATTTAATTTTCTTTTGATTAAATAGCGAAATTAGTATAACTAACGAAACTATTAAAATCAAAAATATAATACTTAAAACAAAAAGCGTATTAGTAATAATAGCAACCGAAGATATAAGTACGGCAAGAAGTACTGCCATAACTATATATAAAATTGGTCTATTATTCACTACTACGCTATCTTTTGTCATAATTTATACGTTTTATTCTCTTTTGCAACCTTAATTAATTTATTTTTCTTTAGTTCTTTATAGACGTCACTATCTTTATAATTAAAAGATATATGAGTAACAAGAGTTTTCAGTTGATATTTTAAAGATATATCGTTAACTTGCTTAATCGACATATGCAGTTTGTTTTCGGCATAGTCTTTTTCTAAAAACGCGCCGTCCGCTAAGAGAAAATCCACGCCGTTTATAAGGTTTAAAATATTTTCGTTATAAGTAGTATCCCCCGTATAAGCAAGGGTCTTTCCCCCGTCGGAAATCTTTATACCAAAACTATCAACGGGGTGCGTCATCTTATAAAAAGAAAAGACTAAATTCCCTTCGTTATAAATTTGATTTTCTTTAACGTTAACAAGTTCGAAAACCGCTATATTTTTTAAAACTTTAGAAACGTCACTTCCGTCGTCATGATAATAAACTTTTAATTTTTTATCCTTTTTTAAAAAGGATACGGCGTACGATAAAATTCCCACGTCTGCAATATGGTCAAAATGTAAATGGCTTAAATAGACAAAATTAAGTTCGTTTATATCTATTCTTTTAAGAAGTTTAGTTAAAGTGCCAGAGCCTAAATCCATTACGGCGTAATCACCGTTAGACTCTAATAAATAACCAGACGTAGAGCCACCGTTTACGGAAAAAGGTCCGTATTTTCCAAGTACAGTTAATTTCATAAATTCCTCATAAATCGTTTGACATTGCGTATAATAATCTTATATACTAAATTTAAAGTTGCCTGCTGCGTGCGAGGCGGAGATTTTTTCCCCTACGTTTTAAAAAAGGGAATTCGCGTTTCGCCACTAATGCGTATTTCGAGGGCGTTGTATTCACCCCTATATAACGAAAAGTCAAAAACGGCGAATAGAATTTACCCACCCTGCCTTAGGCGGGTTAAACTTCTTTTAGCACGGCGCAAGCGGGTAATGATTTTTGATAAAACCTATCTTAGATAGGTTTTATTTTTTTATTAAATTTAAAAAACTACTTCCCGACAAATCGCTTTTAGTTATATTAAAATATTCTAATATCGTTTTAGCAATATCGGAAAAAGTATCTCTTGTTTTTAAATTTACGCCACCTTTAATAGTGTTTCCGTAAACTAAAATAGGAACGTACTCGCGCGAGTGGTCGGTTGACTTTGTACTAGGATCACAACCGTGGTCGGCGGTAATTATTAAAATATCGTTAGAATTTAAACCTTTAATAATATTAGGCAAAAACTCATCAAACTCTGAAATAGCCTTAGCGTAACCGTCAACGTCGTTTCTATGCCCGTATTTAGAGTCAAAATCAACTAAGTTTATAAAACATAAACCGTTAAAATCTTTTTTAGTCAATTCTATAGTTTTGTTAATTCCGTCAAGGTTATCTTTAGTTTTATAACTTTCAGTTATACCGCTTGATGCGAAAATATCGTTAATTTTACCAACGCTAATAACGTCGTAACCACTATTTTTTAAATAATTGAGCATTGTATCACTTGGCGGAAGTAAAGAATAATCGTGACGGTTTGCCGTCCTTACAAAAGGATACTCGCCAGTAAACGGCCTTGCTATTACCCTACCCACGGAATGTTCGCCGATTAATAATTCCCTTGCAATTTCGCAGTACCTATAAAGTTCTTTTACAGGAACGACGTCCTCGTGCGAGGCAATTTGAAAAACGCTATCTTGCGAGGTGTAAACGATTAAATCGCCCGTTTTTATATGCTCTTTTCCGTAATCTTTAATTACTTCCGTACCAGAATAAGGCTTATTGCAAAGAACCTTTTTACCAGTTAACTCTTCAAATTTACTAATAACTTCTTTAGGAAAGCCGTTAGGATAAGTAGGAAGAGGTTTTTTAGATACAATGCCTGCAATTTCCCAATGCCCAACTGTCGTATCCTTTCCGTTAGAACTTTCGCCTATTCGACCGTACGCGCCACTAGGGTTATCTACCCCACCGCCTACACCGTCAATATTAAAAAGCCCTAAATTTATAAGATTTAACGCGTTAAAATATTCACTTTTTCTAATAGAAAGTAAAGTATTGCTACCCTTGTCGTTATATTTTTCCGCATCGGGCATTTCACCAATACCAAAACTGTCTAATACAATTAAAAATACTCTTTTATTCATAATTTTAAGCAAGTGATAAAGCAATTTCCATCATTTTAGTAAAGGAAACTTCTCTTTCTTTAGCCGAAGTGTTTTCTTCGGGATAGATAAACGAATCGCTAACCGTGCAAATAGTAAGCGCAGACTTATTAAGCCTACTTGCGTTACAATATAGTGCGTAAGATTCCATTTCTACACCAAGCACGCCCATTTTAGCCCAATCAAGCCCCGAGTTGCTATCATCGTAGAAAGTGTCTGAAGATAAAATATTGCCAACTTTATAATTAACGCCAACCTTTTCGCAAAGTTCTACCGCCTTTTGAACTAAATTAAAGTCGGCAATAGCGGAAAAAGTGCCGTTTAATTTATATTGAGATGCGTAGTTGCCGTTAGTACAAGCGCCCATTGCGATTATTACGTCTTTTACGTGTAAATCTTTAGAAAAAGAACCGCAACTACCTATTCTTATAATATTATCAACGTCGTAAAACTTAAAAAGTTCGTATGAATATATACCCATTGAAGGTTGACCCATACCAGACGCCATAACGGAAACGCGTTTACCTTTATAATAACCTGTATAACCTTGTACGCCCCTAACGTTGTTTACAAGTACGGCGTTTTCTAAAAAATTTTCGGCAATAAATTTTGCGCGAAGTGGATCACCTGGCATTAATACCGTTTTTGCAAAATCATCTTTTTTTGCAGTTATATGTGGAGTTGGAATACTCATACTATTTACCCCCTTTAACAATTTTTACAATACGGCTTGTGCCTAGCCTTGACGCGCCAAGTTCAATAAACTTTTCAGCGTCTTCTATGCTAGAAATACCGCCTGCCGCTTTAACTAAAACGCCGCCTGTTACGTTATCGCAAAGTAACTTTACGTCACTAAACGTAGCGCCGCTAGTTGAAAAGCCTGTAGAAGTTTTTATATAGTCCGCCTTTGCCTTACTTACCACTTTGCACATCTCGATTTTTTCTTCGTCAGTAAGTAAGCAAGTTTCTATAATAACCTTTAAAAGTTTACCGTTGCAGGCTTTTTTAATTTTAGAAATTTCTTCATAAATTTCGATATAATCGTGACTTTTGATTAAATTTATATTTGCAACCATATCGATTTCATCAGCGCCGTTATTTATAGCGTTAATAGTTTCAAACACCTTAACGGCAGTTGTTTGATATCCGTTAGGAAACCCTATAACCGTACAAATTAAAAGTTTATCTTTAACGTATTCTTTAGCCTTTTTAACGAAATAAGGTTGTATACAACAAGACTTAACGCCGTATTTAATACCGTCGTCAAGTAGCGCTTTTATATCTTCCCAAGTTGCAGTTTGAGATAAATTCGTATGGTCGCATTTGCTTAAAATTTCTTTAATATCCATAATTCACCTATTTTACTATATCTAATACTAGCGGTTTTTCACCAGGTTTAACGTCGCTAATTACAGTAGAGTTAATAAACAAATTTTTAGCGTTTTCAAAAGAGTTAGTATTAGAATAAAGCGTTGCAATTAAATCGCCTTTATTTACGCTATCCCCTGTTTTTTTATTAAGAATTATACCTGCGGTATAGTCAATTTTATCTTTAAGCGAGTTTCTACCCGCGCCAAGCATTAAACTAGCATTACCGTAACCTTCGGTGTCAATGCTAGTTATATAACCATTACTTTCAGCGTATATTTCGCATTTATATTTTGCTTTTTCAAAGTTATTAGGGTTAAGTATTAAATTTTTATCTCCACCTTGCCTATCAACTAATTCTACAAGTTTATTAAGTGCGCTACCGTCACTAATTGACTTTCTTACGGCAGTTTCACATTCTTTAAGCGAGCCTTTACCCGCTAAATAAAGCATATTACTTGCAAGTATTACGCAAATTTCAGTTAAATCTTTCGGGCCGTTGCCTTTAAGCGTTTCAATAGCCTCAACAACTTCTAAACTGTTACCTATTGCATACCCTAACGGTTTATCCATATCGGTAATTAAAGCAAGCATCTTTTTGCCCGCTTTTTTACCTATATCAACCATTAGCGACGCTAACTCTTTGCTTTCATCAACAGTTTTACATATTGCACCACTACCGCATTTTATGTCTAAAACGATAACGTCGTCGTCCGCACAAAGTTTTTTACCCATAATTGAAGAAACTACAAGCGGTAAACTTTCAACCGTACCAGTCACGTCACGAAGGGCGTAAAGTTTTTTATCTGCAGGCGCTAAATTAGCGCTCTGTCCAACGATAGAAATACCTATATCGTTAACTTGCTTAATAAACTCTTCGTTTGATAGTTCCGTTTTATAGCCAGTAATAGACTCCAACTTGTCAACCGTACCGCCTGTATGACCAAGCCCACGCCCACTCATTTTAGCGACTTTTACGCCAAGGCTAGCAACGATTGGCGCAACAATTAAACTAGTTTTATCACCTACGCCACCCGTCGAATGTTTATCAACCCTTACGCCGTCAATTTTAGAAAAATCAAGTTTTTCTCCAGAATCTCTTATCGCAAAGGTCAAATTTGTCGTTTCTTCATTATCCATACCCTTTAAAAGTATAGCCATAAGTAGTGCCGACGCTTGATAATCGTATATTTCGCCGTTAATATAACCATTTATAAAGAAATCTATTTCATTTTTATTAAGTTTATTGCCGTTTCTTTTCTTTTTTATTATATCTACAATTCTCATTTTAATATCTTATATAATTTCCGAAAGTTTAATAAAGTCGTAAGCGCTTAACTCTTCACCGCGCGCGGTTATAGGAATATTTAGATTGGTAAGGGCGTTTTCAGCCTCTTCACGCGTGATTTTATACTCTTTTATGAGATTGTTAACCAAAGTTTTTCTTCTCATACCAAAAGCAGTTTTAACCACCTTTTTAAAGGCGTTCATATCTTTAATTTCATATTTATTTTTATCTATAGTAATTTTAGCAACCGCCGAATCTACGTTAGGTACGGGGTAAAACTTTTCCCTGCCTATATACTCAATCATTTCGGCGTTACCTACCGCGTTTATCGATGCGGTTATCGAGCCGTAGTCCGATGTTTTAGGCTCTGCGCAAAGCCTTAAAGCAACTTCTTTTTGAATTGTAACGACTATTGCCTCGCAATTAGTAGCCTCTTCAATAAAACGCATAATTATCGGCGTTGTTATATAGTACGGCAAATTGGCAATAAGAGTGTACTTTCCACCGATTTTATCTTCAATTTCTTTCATAGATATTTTCATAATATCTTGAAATACTATCTCAACGTTATCAAATTCAGATAAAGTTTCATTTAAAATAGGTTTTAATTTGGTATCAATTTCAAAGCCGTAAACCTTTTTAACTCGTTTTGCAATTTCCGAAGTTAACGTACCTGCGCCAACGCCAATTTCAATAACGGTAGAGTCTTTATTTACACCCGATTTTTCTACGACACGACCTAAAAGGTCAAAATCCGTTAAAAAGTTTTGACCGTATTTTTTTTCAAAAGTGAAATTATTCTTTTTTAAAATACTTTTAACGTCCATAATTAAAAATTCACCTTTTACACATAATTACATAGAAGGCAAAAGTACGAAAAATCATTTCGCAACTTGCCCGTTTTTTACGTATGATAAAGCCAAGCTTAAATAATTTTAAGTTTGGCTACATACTTTTTTGAATAAAGTTTTAAAGTTTGTTTCAACAAGATTTGTAAGGTCTTCAAGAGGCATATCAAACAAGTCGCTCACGTACTTATAAACGTAAGTTACGTAACTACTTTCGTTAACTTGCCCTCTAAACGGAGTAGGCGCCATAAAAGGAGCGTCCGTTTCAAATAAAATCCTATCTTTAGGTAATTTTGCTAATATTTCGCCACGTCTAGAATTTTTAAAGGTAAGCGCGCCACCAAAAGAAAAATACGCGCCAAGTTTAATAAGTTCTTTAGCCGTTTCGTAACTTTCAGAATAACAATGCATTAAAAAACCGTTTTTAAGTAGAGATTTATTCCCTTTTAAAATATCAACGGTGTCTTTACACGCGCTTCTAGAATGAACGACTATAGGCAAATCAAGGTCGTTAGCCACCAAAATTAACTCTTTAAAAAGTTTAATTTGATTTTCTTTATTATACCTTTCGTAATAATAATCAAGCCCTATTTCTCCAACCGCAATGCACTTTTTATGCTTAGCAAGTTCAATAAAGCGTGGCATATCGCTATAGTTAAACCTAGCGTTAGCCTCGTCGGGATGAACGCCTGCAGTAAAGTAAACTTCGCTATACTTTTCGGCATTTTTCATACACGAAAAGGAAGTTTCTACACCGCAACCGCTATCGACAACGCTAGCTACGCCCGCGTTTAAATACCTTTCTCGAACGCCGTCGAACTGCTCTATAATTTTAGGGTCGCACAAATGGGTGTGAACGTCTATAAAGTTTAGCACACTACTGCACCTGCCGGCATATCTTGTTCTGGCGTAACGATTACCACTTTACCGTCCTTTTCGGCGCATAATACCATACCTTGACTAACTACACCGCAAAGTTTTGCAGGTTTTAAGTTGTAAACTAAAATAACCTTTTTACCGATAAGTTCTTCAGGTTTATAGTAGTTTGCAAGCCCTGACGCAACAGTCCTTTCTTCGTCGCCTACGTCTAAAGTAAGTTTTAAAAGTTTATTAGACTTTTCTACCTTTTCGCAAGCCTTAACAAGCGCTACCCTAAGTTCCGTTTTAAAGAATTCATCAATAGAAATTTCAGGTTTTTCTTCAACCTTTTCTTCTACTTTTGCTTCCGCTTTAGCCCTTTCTTTTTCCGCTTTTTGCGCTTCTTTATGCCTTGCAGTCATCATTTTTTCAATTTCTTGAATTTCTTTATTGATGTCAATTCTTGGGAAAACAGGCTCTGCCTTAATAACTGCCGTACCGCCTTTTAATTCTCCAAATTTAACGGTGTCAAAGTCTTTTATTAAACTGCCGTCAATAGAGAAGAATGATAAAATTTTATCAGGCGCTTTAGTAATGAACGGCTTAAGTAAAATAGTAGCAATTCTAATACATTCCGCTAAAACGTACATAACGGTAGACAAGCGGTCTTTCATTGCAGGGTCTTTACCGAGTTTCCAAGGTTCAGTCTCGTCAATGTATTTATTTGCCCTTTCAATAAGTTTAAAGATTTCGCCAAGCGCGGTTGGGACGTCAATCGCGTCTATATTTTTCTTTACGAGTGGCAAAACGCCGTTTGCAATAGCAATAACTTCGTTATCAAGGTCAGTATATCCCGTTGGATTTGGTAAAACCCCACCAAAATATTGGTTAATCATAGCGGTAGTTCTAGAAACAAGGTTACCTAAAGCGTTAGATAAATCGCCGTTAATGCGCTTAAGTAAACTTTCGTTAGTATACACGCCGTCGTTACCAAATGGGATTTCACGGAGTAAGAAATATCTAAGCGCGTCGCAACCGTATCTGTCAACAAGTTCTTTAGGGTCGGTAATTTCCGTTTTAATATTTTCGCCTTTACTCTTAGAAAGTTTATCTCCACCGATTAAAAGCCAACCGTGACCGTAAACCCTATTAGGTACTGGAATATCAAGCGCCATTAAAATTGCAGGCCAAATAATCGTGTGAAACCTAACGATTTCTTTACCAACCATTTGTAAATTTGCAGGCCAATATTTTTGGTATAAACTATCGTCGTCACTACCGTAACCTAACGCCGTGATATAGTTGGTTAACGCGTCAACCCAAACGTAAACGGTGTGCTTTTCATCAAAAGTAACGGGAATACCCCATTTAATAGTAGTTCTTGAAACGCAAAGGTCTTGAAGACCTGGTTTAATAAAGTTGTTAACCATTTCGTTAACGCGTGATTTTGGTTGCAAAAACTCTGGATTATCTTCGTAGAGTTTTAAAATTCTATCTGCGTATTTAGAAAGGCGGAAGAAATAACTTTCTTCTTTGCCCTTTTGAACTGGTCTACCACAGTCGGGACACTTACCGTCTTTAAGTTGAGATTCCGTCCAGAAAGATTCGCAAGGAGTACAATACCAACCTTCGTATTCAGACTTGTAAATTTCGCCTTTATCGTAAAGTTGTTTAAATATACGTTGAACGCCTTTTACGTGATAATCGTCGGTAGTTCTTATGAATTTATCGTAAGAAACGTCAAGTTCTTTCCAAATATCTTTAAGTCCGTCAACAAGCGGATTAATAAACTCGATAGGAGTTAAACCCTTTTCTTGCGCCTTCTTTTCTATTTTTTGACCGTGCTCGTCAGTACCAGTTAAAAAGAACACGTCTTTTTTAAGCATTCGGTTAAATCTTGCAATAGCGTCGCAAACGACGGTTGTGTAACAGTGACCGATATGCCAATTACCACTTGGATAATAAATAGGTGTAGTAATAAAAAATGTGTTTTTATCCATAATTCTCCTAAAAGCGCCTAAAATGGCGAATAAAAATAAATATTTTTATTATTATAGCATTATATAAATAAAAAATCAATACTTTTCATACTTTAAAGTATGAATGTTTTATTTTCGATAATTGTAACCACTTCTTTAATTTTAATAATCATTAAAGACCCTTCGCTAATTTTTCAAGCCTTTTCACAAGGAACGGAAAACGCTATTAAACTATCAATTAATTTAATAGCCGTTTACGCAGTTTGGCTTGGAATAAATAGTTTGCTTTCGTCTAGCGGAATTAATAAAAAATTATCTAAATTAATAAACAAACCAACTTCAAAACTATTTAACACTAAAAATGGCAAAATTATCGAACTGCTATCTCTATCGTTAACTTCTAACGCGTTAGGGCTTGGCGGTATTGCAACGCCAATATCGATAGACGCGATGAAACTACTAGACGACGAAAATAACGAAAAAGGCAAAACTATGCTCTTTGTGATATCGGCAACGTCAATTCAATTATTTCCTTTAACAGTAATGGAATTACTGTCAAGTTTAGGGCATACCGCCCCGCACGTAATATTTTTACCCACTTTAATATCAACTAGTATAACGACTTTAATAGGAGTACTTTTAGTTAAAATTTTTGTATGAAAGTAGTTAGTTATATTATCCCCATTTTAGTAGTTTTACTCTTTTTATACTCTATTATAAAAAAGCAAAACGTATACGATTTGTTTATTAAAGGCGTTTCTGAAACCCTGCCGTTAATTTTCTCACTTTTCCCATATTTATCGGCAATTTTAGTTATGAACGAACTTATGAAAGTAAGCGGACTTTTTGATATTATAATTAACCTTTTATCCCCTATATTTTCATTATTTTCACTTCCAAAAGAAATTATTAATCTAGTTATTTTAAAGCCCTTTTCGGGTAGCGGTAGCCTTGCAATTTTAAGCGATGTCATTAAAAGTAACGGTGTAAATTCGTATAACACTTTACTTAGTTGCGTAGTGTTTGGAAGTAGTGAAACGGTCTTTTACATATCTGCAGTTTATTACGCTAAATGCAAAAATAAAAAGGCAACTAAGCCGATAATTATATCGTTAGTTGCCACTTTTATTTCAACAATATTTACTTGTTTTATTTGTAAATTTTTCTTTTAATTAGTCGTCAACGTCAAGCGCTTCTAAACCTTTTTTAACGTTTGTTGGAATACTGTCGCCGTGTTTAACGAACAACATAGTAACAAACGCAAGCGCAACGAAAATCGATGCGTATGGGAATAACACTTTCATAGTGCCAGTTAAGTCCATAAATATACCCGACAACGTTGGGGTAATTGATTGCGCCGCCATTGACGCCGTGTAATAAAAACCGGTATACTTGCCAACGTCTCCGCCTTTAGTGAGTTCAACTACCATTGGGAAAGAGTTTACGTTAATCGTAGCCCAACCAATACCTGCAAGCGCAAAGATAATATACATTAAAATGCTAGGCGAATTAGGAAATTGATAATATACAACATATTGTATATTATATGTGCTTAAAATCACTAAATATAGTATAAAAATAAATTTAGTAATAAACTAGTAAGAAAACGCCCTATTTTTAAACTGTTTAAGACGTTTTATATCCGCATTTTTCTAATAAGATTTCTCTTTGTTTTTTAGATAAATTAGTCTTACTAATTAAAGCTTTTACTTGACTTTCGCCATAAGTGTTTTTATAGCCTAAATAACCCATAAGAATATATTTCTCGGCAACAGTAAGTTTCGCCTTTTGCAAGTACGCCTGAACGGCTTGCTTTTTATTTTTGGCGTTTGCCGTTACGCTTGGAATTTCCGCTAATACAATTGACATCTTGTCTATTGGCACGATTTGACCAAACAAATACAATTTAATGTCTAATTCCACGTCAAGCGTTTGTGCTTGCGATTCGTAGTAATAATATTTGTACACATACTTAATTGCTTTTGCTTTGGCATCATCACTTGCAATCATATAACCATTGCTAGACATTAAGTCTTCCACCTTTGATATTGCCTTATAATAAGTTTCTTTAAATCTTTCTTTGTCTGGCTCTTTAAGTTTGTAAGTTGTATCGTTGATTGTCATTGAATCGCCTACTGCCGTAGGTATAACGTCATACCCCTTTGTCAATAATCGATTAATTTCTTCCCTTGCCGATTCACTTTTAAAACCGCTACCAACGTTTTCATTCATTATAAGGCCTGCAATTGTAGATATCATTTTTTCATCGCCACTTTCAATAGCCTTTTTCAAGTCTTTGTTGTAAGATTGCTTATAGAAGATATTATCAACTTGGTATGCCGTTGAAGGCGAAATAATATTTGTGCCACCATATAAAATTTTATATAGGTTTTTTACAGGCAAACCTACAAATGCAGAAATAGAATATATAAGTTTGCGTACTGTATTTGCAATTTCTTGGGAATCAGTATCACCATCTACTAATTTACCAATACCCTTAACCGCATCGATTATGTCGTTAATTGTACCTAGCGACATATCTTCAATGTCATAACCGCTTGTTAATGATTCGATAATACTGCTAATGATTGGAAAACCACCAAGCATATTACCAAATGCATCGGCAATAAATGTAAGCAAATCACTCTTATCTTCATCATCGGTATTATATAGTTTGGCAAATGCTAACGATAAGCCTGCCATATATAACGATTGTACTAACACTACACTTATCGATTTTGTTAATTGTTTATGGGCACTTTTTTTGTCGCTACTGTTTTGAGCGTATAAAACTCTACCAATACCATCAACAATTCTTCCTGCGCCCTTAATGATGTCGCTACGGAACATTACAAGCATTTTAAGTAAATCATTCTCGCTTCGTGATGCTTGCGTTTGAGAAGACTTAAATGTGTTTTGTTGTGTTTCAAGGATTACGTCAATAAGCAATTTACCTGCTTCTTTTTTGTTTTCCACAGTTCCAATTTTTAACCCTTTATCTTTTTGCACTTGAATTTGACAAGCACCGTAAACGCCTTTAACTACTACACCATCAATAAAGCCAATACCTTGAAGGAATACTGAAGATGTATCTTCAATTACACCTTGCGCTTTAGCGGAAGAATTGTCATATTTTCTCGCTTCTGCAATAGGCGCATACTTATATAAATCTTCGGTAGTTGTTTTTACACCAATGCCTTTAATAACTGAATCTAAATCGAGAATGTGAAGCGCTGCAGGGTAAGAAGATAATTGGTTAAGCAATACTTTAGGATTTAGCCCTAAAACCGCTTTTGCAGTATTACCACGAATTGCCCCAAACAAATCAAATCGCTTACCGCTTTTAACTCCACGAATATCATTATACATTTCGGCATAGAAGTCTTTAAAATCTTTCCATCCGCTACTCATTACAATATCAAGTGTTACAGGATTTGCGCCTTCTTCACTAACATTAAGACTGCGGATAGTGTTGAGATTTCTTTCAATTGGCGAGAAGTAATAATACTTAAGCACACCGTTAGCGTGTCTTTCAAGCACTTGTGATGCAGGCATAATTAATAATCTTGCTTGAGATTTTGTTCTTTCCTTGTTGAATGATGCGCTATTAACACTACTCATTTCTTGTTTAATATCTATTAAACCTTTAAACACATCGGCACGATAGATTGGAATGTAATACCCCTCTCTAACATTTGAATAGCCTTGTCTTTTTTCATCTCTTTCTTTTTTGAGATTGCGGAGTACATTGTTATATAGATTTTCTTGAATGGCAATAAATGTCATATCATCTTCAGTTAATTGTTTAGCAATTTCATTTTGTATTTTTTTGGCTTTTTCTTTAATATCATCTTCGCTATCATTTTCGTTTGCAAAGCCTTTGAATTCCGCAACTGTATTGCCTTTTTCATCAACAATTTTAATTCCGCCTAACGCCATACCCATTAAAGCATCTTCTTGGTTTAGTTGCATATATATCATAATAGCGTTATCTAACGAGATTTCTTTACCGCTAAATAATACTTTGGTTTTGTTTAACCTTTTCAAATATTTTTTATCTGCAAAAAATTTATCCCTTGCACGCATTATATTTATATATTTAACTTGCATTTCCAATTCGGCATTTTGCATTTGTCGTATAGCGTATTGGTTGAATCCTTTATCGTTGTAACCATCGTGGTATCTTGCTACTGCCATTGGGTCTCCAAACCATTCCATATAGTTTGTTTTTTTGCCTTTAAATAAAGCACTAAAGATTCTTTGCTTACCATTTAATTTGCGATTATTGTTGGCAGTTTGGATGTCCACCATTTCTTTAGCCATAGGCATAGCATCTACATATTCGTCATTAACTTCAATTTTATTGTACGTTTCAATAAATTTTCTAAAGAAACCTACAATCGCACCGATTTGATTAAGTTCGGTAACATTATATTGTTTAGGCGATACTATTTTCCCAAGCCAATTTTTAATTTCGTATGAATAACCTTTTTTGACATTTGCTTTAGTGTACCATTCATAAATTTCTTGGATATCGGTTAATCCGCTTTCTTTTTCAAGATTTTCAAGTATGTTAACGCCCATTTCACCTAAAGATGGAATATTGTGAGCAATATCTCTCATAGCATTCGCTATATCTTCGTTAAAGTTTTCATCATCTTTAAAAATCGGATTGTCTTTGGTGTACCATTCCGCCAAATTGCCTATAAGCATTCTTGCACGCTTATCGTTAAATCTACCTCTATATACAAGTTTTTTCAATTGTCCTATTGTATTATTAAACAATTGTTGTTTATATTGATGTGCCTGTAAAGTTTTGCCAACGTGGATATCTCTAAACTTTTCAACCTCGTATTTAAGTCTACCTTCGGCATCGCTTTTTCGTTTTTCTGCGTAGTATAAATTTTTCCATTGATTTGCAACATCTTTATATTGTTCAATAATTTTAGCAAATTTGGATTTACTGCCAAATTCATTATACGCACTAACAATATCATCTACAATTTTGCTTTTAATATTAATAAGATTTTCTTTTGGTACAGCATTTTTTAAATAGATTTCAGTTTGTTTTTGGATAGATTGCTTTGCTTGTTTATACTTATTAAGCATATCGGCAAATACTTCGCCATCCGTTTCTCCTTCAAGAATAAAACCATTATCCGCTAATTCTCGTTTTATTTGATATGGGGATAAACCTTCTTTATTACCCCATAACATTTTAACAGCCTTATCAGTAGTATCTACTTCCGTTAAGTCTACATTATGAAAATATGGGCGAAGCGTTGCAATAGTATTCATTGCTTCCGCATTCATTTCATCCGCTTGTAAATTTGCCACAACACTATGTTCAACAATATAATTAGCAATTTTTAATGCAGATTCTTTTTTATCTTTAGATGCATTAAACTCGTCAAATAAAATACTAATTGCTTCATTTTTGTTTTTATTTGCAATATCTATAGGAATATCCGCACCTAAATTGTCCGCTAAAATAGTATTTATTACTTGTTCCGCATCTTTTTTAGAATAAACTTTGTCTCTAGTATAATTCGCAATTAACTTGTATGAGAATCGATAATTGTTAGCAGGTATTCTACCCTTATTATAATAGTCTTCAATATCCCACATAACATCCATTACTGACTCATCATTGTAGTCGTGATAATCCTTTGACACAATGTTATTGCCATCCCTATCGGTTATATCTAAATAAAACAATCCTCTTGCTTTAAATTGTTTTTCAATAAATCGAGAAATTGAATTTATTTGACCTCGTGTAATTGGCGTTTCGCTACCAATTTCTATACCGCTTGAAGATGCGTTTATTCTTATGTTGCCATCGTTAATAAAATCGTATACTGCATCGTGCCCTTTTTTATCATCAAAGATTTCTTCAATTCGCCTATGTTTTACGCCTTTTAGGCCATACATACTTAATTTAAGCATTCTACCATCATCAAGCATAAAACCTGCTTGGTCGTAATCATATGTAGTTCCAAAATATTCTAATGCTTTTTGCTTTTGACCTTCGGTTTTGTAAGAAAAACGAATATCTGTATTAGATGTTGGAGTCTTGTTGGTAGTAAGTTTGATTTGGTTGGAGTCAAATACTATATACGCTGTTCCGCTTATGTTAGTTTTTTTATCCGTACCTGCGACAATTAAGCCGTCGTATTTCCTCTCTTTTAACCAAGACTGAAAGTTCGCTTCGCTCGTTGAAAACAATACCGAATAATCCTTCTTTCCGTTTACTATCGGAATGTCCTCATCGTTCATCATCTCTTCGACGTACTTCTCTGCTTCTACTTGTTGAATGCCGTACTTCTTACGATAGTCGTAACGGACTCTTCCTCTTTGGTTATAATCATATACAAGAAAGTCACGCATTTCCTCATCGCTGATATTTGAGATATCAAAAGGTTTTTTTGCAAGTAAATAACACTCTACTACTCGCTCTTGTCCGCCTCTTTCCTCTGTTCTTCTTTGTGCATAACTATCCGCTATTTGCTTTTTATCTACAAAGTAAAAACCTCGCCCAAGATTATCTATTTTTATCTTTGTTTTATCAAAAACATAGAATTCATTATTTGTACCATGATAAAGAGCAAGCAGATTCCCATCTTTATCCCTTACCTTACTATCTTTAAAGAATTCTTGCTGTTCTTTAGAGAGAGTATTGCCTTGACTGTCTTTGTAGGAAAATTTATTTTTTTCTAAATTTGTGTTGACTTTTTCTTTAGTGTTGAGTATACTATTATTAGAAGCATTGTTTTTTAGCGCGTAATCCACGGAGCGCGCCAAACGGGTAGATGACTCGTTGGCAATGCTTCCTTTTTTTGTTATATCGTAAATATGGTATTCGTTTTGAAACTTTAAATGCCCCACATTTAGTAATATATCATATTTTTCGTTATCAAAAGACACTTTTATTTCATAATATCTAAACTCATCAAATTTTTTATGTAATACATTTTTAGCTTCTGCAAAAAACTGCGCTTTTTCAATTATTTCTCGTAACTTTGATAAAGTTGCAGTTTTTTTATTATCTGATAAATGAGACAAATGTTTAGCATCGCTTTTGTCCATAATTGCTTTTACGCCATCAGACAAAGTGAAAGTTTGTCCTGCAAATGTTTCAATTAAATAATCTTTAATTACATCATATTTTGATTTGTTTGATTTAGAAATCCTATCTTGCAACTCATTGTCATTAGACAAATTTATTACATTTTCAGTTTTCCTACTAAACCTAATATCATTGCTTTCGGTAGGTTTAAAGTTAAATATTTCTTTTACTTGATTCGACCTAAACACTATTGCTTGTGTACCTTCGGCTTTATTCCACGCGATAACACCATCATAACCTAACGTGTCAGTTAAACCATTATGAAATTCATCAAAATCCATACGGCTCGTGATATAAATATCTTCTATCATATCAACATCGTTAGTGTTGTATTCAAATAATTTATTTACCGTATCATTAAGAAGTTTATCGTACCCAACACTATAAACATCGCCGTAATTAGACAAGAAATCTTCGCCATTAGAATCAACAACTTTTTTAATAAATGTTTTTAATTGTTCTTTTGTTATATCGTGCTTATTTCTTGATAAAGGTTTTTTAATATCTAATAATGTTGCGATTACTCTACCATCATCGTATTCTTTATAATCTTCCGCATAAGAATAATTTGCAGTAAAGTATATTCCACTACCCATAACCGACCCGTGTTTACCAACTTTTTTAGTGTCAAACACATTAAATTGTTCTGGTGTTCCGTGAAACATAACAACGTATTCATCGCTTTTACTTGGTATTAAAGGATTATACTTGTTATTCATTTTAGTGTTACTAAAATATTTTTCCATTTGTGGTTTAGATTTTACTATTTTAGTTACTAATTGATTTAACTTGCCTTGCTCGTACAACCTTTTTACAAATTGTTCTCTACGTTCATTTTTTGATATTGGTAAAGATTCTAACACAACACCTTTAGTATCTTCATCAATCTCGTTTACAATTTCTTGTAATTCTTCAAAAGATAAACTATCAAACCATTTATCTAAACTTGCTACAGAATCAAAATCATCAACTTCTGGCAGTTTGGCACGTGAGAATTTATGCTTTTCATTTTCTTTATTTTTTTGCCCTAATTTATCAAGCGCATTTTCAAATAACGTTTGTGCTTTTTCTAACCTTGCAACAACTTTACTATCGGCGTTAGTTCCTTTAAACGCTTTAATAAAGTCTTTAATACGGTTCAAAATCTTTTGCGCAAGACTTTTGTTTTCTCTTGCCAATCTATTAATAGATTCTTCATTACCTAACAAATCTTCCGTTATATGCGCTACTACTTCAGTATAAGCATATTCTTCCTTGTCGGTTAATGATTCGTTTTTTTGCAACTTTTCAATTGCGCTATCAATTTCTTGCTCGGTTATTTTGTATTGATTGCCTACTATAGATTTCTTTGCTTTTTCAATTGCTTTTTTATCGGCTAAAACAAATTTAGCAAATTCTTTATACTCGCTACTATTTTCAATAAAGTGAGTAATTTCGTGTGCGGTAGTTTTTGCCCAACTTCCATCTTTAATTCTTCTCTCATCAATATACATTATGCCATTAGATGAAATATAACCATTTGGAATATTTTCATCGCCTTTAACTACTACAACGTTAATAGGTTTCCCTGCTTTATTGCCGATAAGTTTTGTTGCTTTATATATTTTGGCAAGGTTAGTTCTTTCTTCCCCGCTAAAATTGCTATTAGAAATTTGCATTTGCAATCCGTGAGAGTCGGCAACTCTTTTTACATCGTTTTCAATATAATTACGATTCATCATAAGACCTGCAGACATATTTTGCGTTAATCCACTTGTTTCGGTTTCTTCAAGCATACTTAAAGCATCTTGCTTTAACTTACCACTTTCTTCAAATATATCGTTGAATATAGGCGTCTTCTCGGCAAGCGTATTAAAACATTCTTTCCTTTGCTCTTCGGTCATTGCTTGTAAACTTTCGCTCATATTGTTTAACGACCTTATTTGCGCTTCCGCAACTTTGCTACTTATTTTATTAAGTTTGTCTTGTGATACTTTACCACTTTGTTGTGCGTTCTCTAAAACGGCAGTATTATTAACAAACGTTTCTATTTCATTTGCAACTTCTACAAAATGCTTGCCACCTTTATCTTTATTTGCAAGTGCCATTGCGCTATTTTGCATACCATCAAGCACCGCACCTACCGTACCACCTACAACAAAAGTTTTTGGCAATTGTGACCAATCAACTTTGGCATCTTTATCTACACCGCTAATTCGCTTGTTTAATGGGTCTAAAACATCGGCAATAACTTCTTCTACACCTTCAGAAGCAAAGTTATATGCAACCTTGCCAAGACCTTTTGAAACGTATTTATCTAAATTAGATTTAGATAATAAATTACCTAAAAGCGTTTTACTTGCTTCAGTAGTTTTACCAAATACTCGACCACCAATTTTTTCGGTTAAGCCTTCAACTGTTCCACTTAAAGCACCATAACCAAGTGCTTGCTCATAAGAAGCGCCTTCTTTAAAAGCAGATTCAGAAGCGTTACCTACTGCACCGCCTATAAATGCGCCTGTAGACAATGCTTGTCCTACTCCGGGTATAAAATTTACCGCAATAGCAGGAAGCATTCCACCAACACCTTCTGCAACTTGATTAACAAAATTGTCATTGTCTATCAATGAGGCATTTTCAAGTTGCTTGCCCCATTGCGTATCAAAATTACCTTCGCCTTTTTCATCTAGGCCAAATAAGTCTGAAGTAAAATCGTAATTCACAAACTCATCTACATCTACACCAAAAAGACCAACTGCCATTGCACCTGCATCAACAATACCTTCAACTGATTTAGTTGCGCCTTTAAGAATGTTTGTTATAAGGTTACCTGTGGTCGCACCAAAAACATAATCTTTATCTTCAGTTTCAACCTTTTCAACGGATGTCTTTGCTTCTTTATCAATTCCACTTATAGTTCTTTGTGCTTTATCTCTTAATTCGTTTGGATTGTACATATTGCTATCCTTTTAAATTTGTTTTTTACTCGTTAATTGTGCCTATAAATTCTTCATTTCGAGATTTTATTTCATCTTCAATATTTAACCCCAATTTTTTATAAATTGCTATTTTAAAATTGTTATAATCTGTTACAACACCCTCTCTCGGCTCAACTTTAACGAGCATACCGTTATTACCAACAACATAAATTTCACCGTTATAGTAAACACAATCGCCTTCTTTAGCATCTCTACCATTAACTACTTTAATTTGTGCCTTTAATTTATCTGCGACATCGCCTGTTAACCTATCTTTAAGTTTGCCCGATTCTACTTTATAAGGTTTACCATCTACCATTAAAATAAAGTTATCTAATCCTACACCACCTCTAACGTGTGATGATGTTGATGCTAACCCTGCATTTAAAACAGCAAACTGTTGTTGTGCATCGGAATCATTTGCCGATACAATATCACCATTTGTATTAAATGCATTAAGGCTATTTTTTGTGTTTTTAATACTATTGTCAATTGGCGTTTCACCTTTATTGTAAGCATCTAAATACTCATCATATTTAGGATAACTTGACAATGTAACCTTAACTCTTGGTGGAATTTTTTCTTCGCTTCCATAAATTTCAGATACATAATCGCGTACTATTTGAGCGTAATCATCTTTGACATTATTATTTACATCATACGCATCTGGATTTTCAAAAAACTCATTAATCGTTTTAATTACGGTTTCTTCTTTTTCTTTTTGTTGAGATTCTTGTATAATTGCATCTTCTCTTTTTTGTTGTTGCAATTTCATCATATTGTCCATATAATATGAATACAAATCATTATTTGTCTTATCTCGTTGCGTATAAATTTGATTAAGCGCATTTCGATATGCATTAAATCCTTCAATAGATGCATCTCCTGCATATCCTGTATTTGCTTTGCCACTTGCCTTATTTAACTCGTTTACATTCCTTTGCAATTCGTTATGTTCGGAATTAGCAGAAAGTGCTTGATTTTGCGATGCCTTATTATTTGCTTCTACACTTTTATTGTATGTATCCGTTGCTACCTTCATATAATCATCATACGGATTACTTGCTTTAGGCGTAGTTTCTTCTTGTTTCGGATTCATAATATTATAAATATTTAAATACGATTGGTAATCGCCACCTAGCAATTTTCTTTTTTCTTCATCTAATGCATCAAATTGATTTTGTGTGTATTTCGACATTTTCTTCCACCTCTTTTCTTTCTTCTACAGTTTTCATATCTGCATCAAATTCTTCCAAGTTATCAATTTTTTTGATAATTCGCCCACGATAATCACCCGTTATAAACAAATAAGACATTTGCATATTAATGATACCTAGACATAAAAACACACAAATTTGAAACCCGGTCCAAATTAAACTTGCCCAAGTAAAATCGGCAATTAATGTAACCCCATAAATACCAAATACAACTGCCAATAACGCTCTTGCAATCAACGCTTTGGATGATGATTTTGTTAAATATTCGCCTATTGTAGCACCTAAATAGTTAGGGTCGTCTTTTTTCCCACCTTCACTAGTTAAATTGCTTGAATACAACTCGGACAATTTAAGCGAAACCGCTTCTTGATAGCATCTACATTTAAGGTTATATTCTTTTCTATGCCTTCTATTTTCTTTTTTTAATTGATTTATTCTAAACTGTTCGTTCTTGCGTTTACTTTTATCTTTTAACGCTTCTTCATTTACTATAATCGGTTTTTCGTTGCTTATTATTGTAATGCTTTTTGCTATTCCGTTAGAATCAAAACAGTCTTCATACCTTAATCCTGCTCTTGCAAGTATTTTTCTTCTTTGCCTTTCATAAGTTTTTACGTTCTTATCGTGACACCAATCGCCTAATTTGTTAATTTTACCGCTTATTTTCACTACTGTTTGCGAGTATAACGACATAGTGTTTACAACTGTCTCATCTTTCATTGCATTAATTACACCTTGCACACCTAACAAATAATGTGTGGAAATACCTAAACAAAACGCTAAAATACCTTCACCAATTATTTGCCATATATCTTTGTTGGTAGGCGTTAGTACAAACAACGTAGTAAAAACATATAATCCACACGTTACTGCTACCGCGATATACCCTAAACAATTAAAAAATATTTCTTTAACTTTTATTTTAACATTCACGCTCTACCACCTCGTTCTTCAATTATCTCGGCTACCGCTACTTTAATTTGTTCTGTTGTCATATCGGCAGTTTTTGTTGCTTGCCTTACTTCTCGATATTTAACTATCATTGGTTTAATAATAACAATATCTATTAAAGAACCTAACGCACAAGCACCTGCAAACACACTCATATAAGACAATAACGGTTTCATCAACTCTAACAATACGTACACAATAATCAATGTCACGCATCGATTCATTTTGAACGGTAACGTGCCTTTAAGTGATATCAATAAAAATAATACCCACACAACTCCTGTTACAGTTAACGCAAAACCTTCTTCCTTTGTTGTTACCATATACTTGTAATTAATTGCTAACACAATTACTAACGGTAACAAGTTAGCGGTTAAACTTAAACACCACAATAAAAACATTTTAAATTTACTATATCGTTTCGCTTTCATTTGATGCTCCGTTATTTATAATATTTGTTATTTTTTCACTTGAGCCATTTGCTACAAGTTCTTTATTGCCAACTGCCATTAACCTTATAAGTTCTTTCAACACTCTGCTTTCATCTTTAAGAATTTTTTGTTGCTCTTTCTTTTCTTTTTTTATTTCTTTTTGCAATTCCTCAAGACTTGCAATGGTCCTATAATGCTCTTCATTAAGTTTCCTGTAATCTTCATCTTGTTTTTTCTTTTGTGCCGTTAAACCCGAAACTGCGGTGTTTACTTCTTTTGTAGTTCCTCTCATTTTTTTAAGGAACAATATAATGCTTAATATCGTACCCAAAGAGCCCCACAAAAAAGTTATAAGCGCTTTTGAAAGTTCTAATAGTTCGCCTTTGTATTGTTCGATTATCGCAAGTATATCGGTTACGTCTTTTTCCGTTACTCCACCTTCAGTTTCTGTATTATCCTGTATAGCATTTTCTATTTCATCAAACTTGTCGGTAATTTCTTCTTCGCTTGGCAATTTTTCCGTAATTTCAGTTTCCGTTTCTTTTGCATAGACATTACTTACACTAATTGGAAATACAATTATTAATGCTAACGCTAAAACTAAAAATAATAATTTTTTCATTGTTATTCTCCCCAAACTTCTTTACGTGCTTTTTCAATGCACGCTTCAACGTCTTCGTTGTATTTAATAAATTTAGCCTTTGCCGTTTCATCGTTAGGCTTAGCAAGATATTCACGCATTATTTTGTTTTCATCTTCTAATGAATAAAGTTTAGCAATTTCTTTTTTGCTTAATTCATCGTGACGTTTTTCTTTTGCTTTTTCTAACTGTTCGGCAGTAGGTTGTGGTCTAAACTTCGCAACTAAATCGCAAGTGAAGTAAGTCCTTGACTTTTCTTCCGTCTTTGCAACAATATTGCCGTTTCCGTCATAATCTTCAATGACATCTTCCCAAGTATCGGTTTTTTCTTCAATATTGGTAGCATATAAAAAATCGTAGTCGTTAGGCAAACTTTCTGCTTCGGCAAGTATTAAGTTGTCGCTATAAGATATAAAACCCTTTTCGCTTATGTTTACAATTCTATTCGTATTTTTATCTATTAAAATAAACATATTTTACACACTCCTTTTTATATATCTTCAACACTTGAGTTTACGAACTCAATTCTTGTGCTATTAAAATTCCGACCAGAGTCCATTTCCCAACCATCTTGCAAAGTGCGCCAAAATTCATAAACATTATGAGTAATATACTCTAAATCCACAAACTCATATTTAAATATTTCGCTAGTATATGAAATATTACACATAAGGCGTTTAGCATTATCTACGTCTATAAAATAAGACTCATCTTCTAAAATTATAGAATTACTAGGAATAACGAAAACATTATTTACTTTAACGGCACTAGTAGATAATAATTTAATATAATAATCATTATATTTTTCAGTTCCAAACACGTCTGTACCATATACTCTAAAGTTGACCGTATGCTTATAAAATTTAGTTCCACTTGAATTTGATATGAGATTTTCAATTTCTTTCTTTGTGAGTAAATCGTTTTCAGCAAGAGGTTTGACGGTACTTCTTCTTATAAGTTCTAACCTACCGTCCATATACCCTTGAAGTAAATTAGAGCGGTCATACCTTAACTCATAAATTCTACTTGCACCGTAATCCCCATTAGCGCCTTCCCAATACTTTTCTAAGGTTGCTCGATTGTCTTCGCAGATTTCAGTATAAGCAGAGAGACTTTTCCCAGTATTAGGATCCGTATGACATAAGTATAAAATGCCTTCTTCTTTAATAGGAATATCGCTTGTTTTTATTGCATTATTTTTTGCTAAAGCTTCTTCTAAAGTTATACTTGGCGCGTTTTTAGCACTATTAGTATAATCTTTCATAAAGAAAAACGAAGTGTTTGTACTTCCAAGACCGTTTCCTACAGTGAGGAAAATACCATTTGCAGGTTTGTTAAATTTACCAAAGTGATATTGAAAGGGCCCTGTAGTCCAGTTTTTTAAACCGGCACCTAATAAAACTGTGTTTCTTGGATTTCCAGCAAGATAGTTTTGTTCGCCGAAGTTGAAAGAACCATGACTTTTATTTGTGTTATTGGTTTTAGTCGTATTCTTATAACCTCCGATAAAACCACTTGTTACGTTTATGATTTTGTTCCATTTACCGGATAAAAGGTTATTAGCAGCATTTGTGTAGTTTCTATAACCAATAGTTGCACCGCCGTCTATTAAGTCTTTTTCTTCTCCGTCTTGAAATTCAATAACGTTTTGTTGACCAATATTTAAATGATAATTTCTTTCAACTTTTCCTTTGGTAGATAAATTAAAAGACTCTTTCCCCGTAGTTTCATTAACAAAAGAAAACGTTCTTAAAACAGTTTCTCCATTTTCGCTCAACTCACTATAAGTAAAATCTTCACCGTCAGGTGGCAACTGAATTGAATTCTCGCCTTGTCCGTTTTCAAGATTAATATTTTTAACTTCTTGATACTTGCCATTGTCGGCTAAATACCTATTCCCGTCGCCGTCAATAACTATTTTGTCAAGTTTTGCCTTTTCTTCTTCGGTTAAAACCTTGTTGATTTTATCCGTTAAATCATCTTCAAGACCTTGCATTTCTTTTAAAATTTCTTCTTCGGGTACATAAAAATACTTTCGTATTTCTTCTTGGCTATGTCCCCTAGAAGCAGGATTGCTTGGCATTTCTTTAACGCCTTTATTGATAATTTCTGCTATTCTATCATCGGTAATTCTTTTATTCGTATTACTCATTATCTAACTCCTATATTTTTCTTATACAATTTAAATTCAACTTGCACCGAATTGATTGCCAAATCACTTGGCACATCCGAAGCAAAAAACAATTGAATAAAGTTTACGTTTCGCATATACAGTTTTTTGTTAAACGATGACCCAAACTCTGAATCAAGCGAAAAACTTTCTAAATCTAAAAGACTTAAATCAACGTCATTATTTGCCCTTAAAAGACCATAATTACTTGCGCCTAGTCTATGTTTGATTTTATACTTAAGGCGATTTGCAAGTGCCTTTTCGCCTGTTATTGAAAACATTGTTAATGACTTTGAATATGCTCTCGTTCCTAAATCCATTTCGCCCGATTGCCAAATTGCCACTACTACATTTTTGTGGGTTATTGTTACCCTAAAGTCGTTTGTAGAAACATTTCCGCTTTCGACACTATCGCCTATCATTTCTTTGCCATCAATGTCAGTTATCGCTATTACATTATTGTCTTTCTTTTTTACATATAGCGTTTGCCCTATATAAGATTTACCATCAATTTTAAAATTGCAATCTGCAACAAAACTGTCCCCATCTTGAATTAAATTAAATATGCTTTCATGTACAGTAAAACCATTGATTTTGTCATTGGCATCTATATTATCGTCATCGCTAACGTCATAATCATAAGTAATTAATGGACTACCTAAAAAGTATTTAGTTTCATCAACATAATTTTTACCAAAACTACATACTTGCCCATCTTCCGTACCAAAGCATAATTCGTTGTTTATTACGCCCCATACACTAACAGGAATGTTTGTCCACCGCCACCATTCGTAATTTACCGCATTTGGCATATCGCCTTTAAATGATGCCGTATACTTATTATCGGCAACATAGCACTCTCCATCAATTGCGACATAAAGCCTGCCATCAATTGATATACATTTTGCTTTTGATAAATCAAATTTTTCAAGCGTATTTGAAATTTGCCTCGACCTATGAAGAATATACCTTGAATCTACCGTCATATTCTCGCCAAGAGAAATAGCGTATAACCCATCTTTAGCAACCATTAAGCAATCGCCATTGAAGTTTACTACTTCGCCTACTGCACCCATACTTACCCTAAACCCTTTTGGTGTAAATAATGCAGTATAATCTACTGTGTCCGCTTCTGTTTTCCCTGTCACAATATTGCCCGATATAACAAATATCGATGGCTCTTGCGATGAATATTCTTTCGCTATCAATAATGTACTATCATTTAATCTATCAAGACCTGTAATCTTCTTGTCTGCCGTTCCGCAAGCACACCACGATTTTTCCCCAAAGTATGTAAAATCTAAATCTTTTGACCATCTCACAAGGTTATCAGTTATCACAAATAACCTATCCGATGCACCTTGCAAACCAAACGTATTCGCTAAAGTTATACTTTTAAAGGTTTCTTCGTTTGTGTTTATTGATTGCCTCAACTTAATTTTAATGTTTGGTTTTTCGGGAACTAAAGGTTTATAAGCATCTTCTTTATCTTTTACCGCATTAAAAGTTAACACGCCTTCATCATAACTAGCCGTGTAATCGTTTGTTGTATTGGCAAAACCATAGTTAATAGTTTGCGCCCATTTAAGGTCACAATACGCTTCTTCCAATATAGGAGAATATTCTGTTAAGTCGCAGTTTATATTCATATAAAAAGATGCAATGCTATAATCTACAAAAACTGTCCACCCATAACTACTTGAATGCGTCACCCCTTCATTAGTTATTGTTACGATTTGTGAATATGCTTTAATCTTTGTTTCGTTGTTTTGATAATCTTTATATACTAAAGAATGTATTGCTTTTGTTGGTCTATTATATGTGTAATTTTGACCATCCCCTCTTAACACTGTTGCTTGCGCAGTTTCCATATCACGCTTAACAATTAACTGTGCGCCACCTTCAAACCTTGCAATAAGAATGTCTGGTAAATTATAATTTACTTGGAAAGTAAACCCACCTAAAGACTTTACATCTTGAGCAGACACTGGCCCTACTGCGCCAATAGAAATTGTTATGGCTAAATTCTTAATCGTATCGCCTTTTTCATATTTACCACCTTGCGTATCAGTTCCTGTTTTTTTACTTAACACAATATTGTTGTTGATGATAATTTGCTCTATATCATCTTTAGAGTCTAAATAATATGTGGCTTTATCTTGGTCACTTAAACTATCTACTCCCACTAAAGTATTATAATAATAAGGCGATAATAGATTTTTTTCTTCGGCAGTAATTCTTGTAATTTCTTTACCAAATTCTTCGCTACCAATATTTTCCGTTGTAGTTGGAATATAAACATCTTCGTTGCCGATTACTCTTCTAAACTCATAACATCCATTTGCCCATTTAGAAAATACAATAAAATCGCCACACCCGACAAAATATACTTTTTTGCCATTAATAAAACATTTGCATTCTGTATCAGTCAAGAAACTTGTTTCAATAGCATTTTGGGGTTTATCATTTATAATATTGTCATTTTCAATCTCGTCATTGAAAACTAATTGTTTAGTTGTAATGTCTATACACTCTCTGCCTTTAACCCAAAAAAACTTTTTATTTGCATAAACTATTACAAATTCAATGCCTTCTATCGTAAAATTAAAAATACCTTTAATCGCAGGGAATTTCTCATCATCACGAATTCTAAACTTTGTTGCCCAACCATAACGCTTATGATTTACACCATCTCGTGATATGAAGTTTTCCATTAACGTTGAATGTTTTGCATCAACGTCTATACTTGCCGATAAGGTATCTAATCCTTTAAACCCACTTAACGTTACGGTTTTTCGTTCTTTCAGATTTAGATTTGTGTTTACTTTCATTTTGCCACCTTAATAAAGCGTATTTTTAACATACTGTTGCCTTGCCTTTTTAGGTTTTCCATAAGCAACATATTCATTTAATGCACTTTCAAAAATATTTCGTGCATTTGCCGATACGTTTGGCTCATCTAACTCATACAACTCACCCTTGACAAAGTACGGAATAATTCTTGCAAGCGTTTCGGGAATATCTAATTCCGAGCCTTCATCTGCTTTCTCTTCAATCATTACATTTGGACTATATGTAATTACTATCTTTTCTTCCTTGCCTTTATACCTTGCCAAATCGTTAAAGTTTATAAGTATTTCATTTTCGCCTACGGATTTAAAATCTAAATCCATATACACCGCATCTTCATTTATATAGATAATCCGTTCTATTGAATTTAAATCGGATATAACTTTCAAATTTAATTTCAGATATTGCCCTAAAGTTTCACACTCGCTTGGTTTAATTTCCTTCGTTTTAAACGGCAATACCTTAAAAAGCATAAACCTTGACAACGCTCTATTGATTGAGCCGTTCATTCTATCAAGGTAATATTTATACAATTCATCACTCTTGTATTCTTCTATTCTATCTATAAATAATTTTTCATCGTTTACTGCCATCAAGCGTAAACATTCAAGTTTTAATTCGCCAAGTTTCATTTTAACTCCAAAAAAACAGCACAAGGAAGATAGATAAAAATCCATCTTCCGTGCTTTTAAATTATTATGGAAGCGTTACGCACGCAACCGAAATTTTTGCAAAGTTTGTATCAATAGTATAAAGAATATAACCATCGATTGATAAGTCTTTATAGAGTGCCGATTCAAGCGAAACCGCTACTTCTTTAGAAGCAGGAACGGTTATAGTAAGTGGATTTTCGGCGCTGTATGGGCTATTGCCCGGAGCAACATTAACTACAACACTTGCAGTATGGGAGTTTTTGATAAGAACAACAGTTCTGCTATCATTTGCATCAGATACTACTTGAACGCCGTATCTTGATTCTGAAGCGCTAAATTGCTTATCACCGCTTGCAAGCTGTGTTAAAGCTGTGTATTTTACTTCAGTTGGGTTGTTCCTTACTTTAGTTTTTGAAACGTCTAAATTAGTCATATTTCGTGTCCCCCTTTATTAACCTTCGTATGCTTTTCTATCAATCTTGATATACTTACAAGCCTTTGCGTCAAGCATTCCTGCATCGTAAAGGTTATAACCTTTAAGCGCTTCTGCAAATGCGTTATCAGGCTCATATGGTTTAATTCTTGTTAATGGGTCAAAGAATGCTACTGAATCGCCTGTTCTAACCGTAGCGTATTCGTAGTTCTCATCTTCTATCATTACGTTTGCCATGTAGAAGTTAACCCCGTTATATGGCACAACTTCTCTACCTTTAATAAGTTTAGAGTTGTTAGTGTCAATGTTTCTTAATGCGGTTTTTAATCTTCTAATAAATGCAGGTGAAACTTCTGCAAAGAGTTCTTCACTGTCTTTAACGTTGTTTTGTCTTAATTGCATAACAACTTCATCCACGAAGTCTAAAACGTTAATATAACCTGCGCTCGCTGAGAATTTAGAAGATAATTTAACCGCTTTAGCAACTCCTCCGACTTGGAAGTCAGAGCCCGTAAGCAATGCTTCTTTACAAGAAGTGATAACTTTTCTTACGTGCTTATCTTGTTCGTAAGCGATATCTTGCGCTGCTTTTGGCCTTGTTTTAGCAATGATACCTTTTTCTGAACTTTGTTGTTTATCAATATCGCCAACCATAAAGTTAAAAAGAGCGATTTGGTTAACTTCAAATTCCTTTTCATAGCCTTTAATTTCTTCGGCTTGCGGAATACCTTTTTGAATAACGTCTTTACCTGTACCCGCAATGCTACCTTTACCTACGGCATTAGCCGCATATGTACCGTCTGCTTGAATATTGTAGATAGTTGCTCTACCTAAACCTTTAACTTTGATTTTGTCGCCTTGCTTTTCGATTTCGCCTTCGTACTCTCTAGTACAGTGGTCTGCAAGACATAAGTACTTGTCTCTTTCTGTAAGAAGTTTTTTCGCTTCTACAGCTTCAATAAAATTTGCGTATGACATGATTTATTCTCCTATTATTATTTTGCTTTTTGCCAATAATTGTAGGACGCTTCAACGTCTTTCCAATTCTTGTCGATTTCGGACTGTGACATCTTACCGATTTGTTCTAACGTGTATTTAGGCGCACCAACGTCACCTACCGCCGATAGATTACCCGCCGATGTGTTGTCCTTTGCAAGTTTCCTTGCAATTTCAGTTTTGGCAGTTTCTTCTGCCGATTCTTTAAGACCGCTACGAAGACTGCTATAAGCTTCGTATATGTCTTTCAATGAAACTCTGCCTATTAACTTATTGCTAAACTTCACAAAGTCTTGCTCTTTGCTTAATTCGTTCAAGTTAATATCGGGATAGGATTCTCGAAATTCTTTAACTTCCTTTTCGATTTGTTCGGTACGTGCCTTTTCACTATCAATTGCTTTTTGCTCTTCCAGGCCAGCGTACTTATGATAATCGCCCACAGGGTCTCCACCATTTTTATCGATTTGCTTCATAGTTTTAAAAACTTTGACGTCTCGAAGCGTTTCGATTGGCTCGTTTGTGTATGGATTCTTTCCGACATACTCTTTAAGAAATTTCAGTTCGGATTCTTCCTTTGCATTTTTTTCCGCCCTTCGCTTATCCGCAAACTCCCTATTTTTTTCCTTGCTTTGTTTCACTTTTTCTTCTTTACCTTCTTCGGCTTTTTCTTCCGTTTCGGTAAATATTGCATCCACTTCCTTACCATCGTCTTCTGCGATAACGACTTCCTCATCTACTTCATTAGTGGTCACTTCAGTAGTTTCTACGGTTTCTTGCGCAGAATCTAAAATGTTTTCCATTTTGCTCCTTTGCTTTTTAGGATTTCTCCACCCTTGCAGGGAATATTATTTAAACGGATTCTTCTCCGTTCATTTCACTCATTGCTTTCGCTTTTTCTTCTTCCGACATTAAACTCCACATTTTTTGGAACATACCGTTAGATTGTGCAAATAAATCTGCTTGAGATTCTTCACTTGCCCTTATTTGCTTATTTGCTTGTTGTAATTGTTGATTTGCAATACCGATTTTGCTTGAATATTCGGCACTTATCTTTACAATTAATTGTTGTAACGATTCGTAACCTTTAATGCATTGCATTGCTTTCTTCACTACTTCATCTTGTTTTGCGATAAGTTTAACCGACTCTTGCAACTGCGATTGATTTTCCGCTAATTGTTGCTTGAGCATCATATTTTCGTTATATTGCGTGTTTTCTAACTCTTCTATAAGTTTCGATTTGTCACTTAATGCATCAGAAGGATATAATTTCAAATATTGAGTAAATGTTATTTGTCCGCTTTGTAATGCTAAATCAAGCATTGCAATGTCGCCCGATACGCTTGAACGTGTTCCTGCGGTAACTTCGATTACAATATCAAACATATCATTTTCGTAATCTGTAGCGTTAAACACACCGCTTTTTAAAACGTCTTCATATTTGTTGTTTTTTTTGTTTAACTGCCTTTCCGTATAAGTGAACTCTTTATTCTCATCATAATGAGTTCTAAAGAACATCTCCATAATACGACCTTGTTTTAACTTTGCATCTTGTAGTCTTTGGCGTTTTTCTTCGGTGGGAAGAAGGGCTTGGCTTTGCAGTTGAGCGATGGCTTGTCCCGACATATTTCTTCCCAACACTTCCCCACTCATCACTTCAGTAGAGCCTGTTACGCTTCTAGAAAGACTTATAATCGTTTCAATTTCTGTTAATGGCATTGCCGACAATTGAGGGTCGGGTAAACGGTATATCCCTTGACTATGTAGTTTAGAATAATCGTGAAGTATTTGCCCAGGCCTATTGTCAAGCTCTTGGTCACCTAACGCATCTTCTTTTACTACAATTTTCCCTAAAGCGTTGTTTTCGGTTGCAAATGCTTGTAAGGCTAAAATGTTATTAACTGTCTTTTGGTTATTTATTAAGCCCGCAACTTCGCCTATACCGTAGATTGAAGATTCTCTTTCTTCGTAAGCACCTACTACTACTGGATAATATATTGCTTTATACTTGCTTATTTTAGGTTTGTTTTCTGGCTTGTCTGGAGTCTGATTTGTAGAATCTACATCATCAATAGTTGAAGAGTTTTCTTTTATTTTCTTCACAATGCTTGCGTATGCCTTTTCGTAGTTCGGTGCAAGAGAGCATTCTTCAGATATCATTAAGTTTTTAGTAGATTTAACAAAATAGATTTCACCATCCTTACGATAATACTTTGTAAGAACGGTTAACATTTCCGTGCCTTCTTGGTTTATTTGAGCATCGTAATCCATAGTCTCATCATCGGGCCCAATATGTTCTTGTAAATTTTTAGGTAATTTATCTTTAACACTCTTAACGGTTGCCCTTGATGCAATAATAATCCACTCTTGCTTTTGCTCATCTTTTTCTTGAGGGTTTGCAAAAACTATATTTCTTACGTCTATCAATTGACATCGTAAAGCACCGTCTATCTTTCCACGTCTACCCATTGCTTCATTATCCCAATAGTAGTGGTAAACGTAAGTTCCTTTAATGATGCCCGCCTTTATTGCTTCACTATCTATGTATTTGATTTGTGCTTCCTTTTGCCAAAACTCTGCAAAATTATTAAAGTTGTCAGTTTTGTTGTTTGGATTAGAAGACTTGTATACAATACGTAATGGCGAAGACATTAAGTTGGCCCTTTTATTGTCTACTATCATTTTGATAAAGTTAACTACTGGTCGCGGATAATTTTCCGTTCCAGGTTTTATCTTTCCCCACTGTTTACCTTCATAAAAGTCTACACATAGCGGAATTACTTTATCGAGACCTAACATGCTTTGATAAGCCCTTCCGTTTTCATAATCTTTCCAAATTTGGGATGCTTGTTCGTGTATAAGTTTTTCCTTCTTCATTTTTTAGCCCCTTTGTTTAGGTAGTCTTGAATTTCTTCGATTCTATCATCCTTCAACCATTCGCTAACTTTTTCAATTTCGGTTTTATTCACACCTTCTTTTGTTAGTATTTTAACTACTTTCTTATTTAGCGCTATAATCGCATTAAAAAAAGGTTTATATCCATTAGATAAAACATCTACAGTCTTTTCTAATTCTTCTATTCTTTTAACTAATTCTTTCTTCTTTACCATTCGGACCCACTCCATGAGGTTTTATTTTTACTTTTTTTATCTTCAAATTCTGACAATATGTTATATTCTTTCTTTGTTTCTTCTTTAGACCATACAAAACTTCCTTGTTTGCTTATAAAATGAGCTATGCAATCAGCCATAACCAAGTCATCGTGCTTTCCATCCATTGCCGATTCTTTTCCATCATCGTGTTTTATAAATGTAAGCATTTCTCGCAACGTTTCCTTGTCACATTCGATTTCAGGGCAGTCTCTAAACAATGCTTTAAAATCTGCAATGATTTGTGGTCTTGTTATTCGGTTAGTGTTAAACCCGTATTTCTTAACAATCTTTTTTGATATATCATCAACTTGTTCACGTATATATAAATTCTTATAGCCCAAGCGAACAAGTTCATTTGTAGGTGAAACAGAAAAGTTTGTTTCAATGCCTATTATTGCCTCGTGATAATACATACCTAAACAATACATTTGGTCGGCATATAAATCATCATCTATCCTTTGACGTCTATATGTTGCTACACACTTTTGTGTTATGTTATCAATTACCTTACCCGTGAAGTAGTCAGACCCATCGCCAGCCGTATCACCGCCTAATGCATAAGGCTTTCTTTGTCCTTTATCGTTAACTTCGGGTATTTTATGTATTACTATTTCCCCGTTCACGTCATCAACCCATCGAATATTTGATATCTTTGCTACATCTCTTGAGAGAATGACTTTATCATATTCAAAACGCCCTATTCTACTAGGCTCTAAATTTCTTAAAGCTGCAAGACGCTCTATTATTAACAATTTATTGAAGACACAATTACCCGTCGAAATAAACGCTTCTTCGGGGCTTGCGGGATATTCTTGTTTAAATTGGTCTACGTCGCCGTTAAAGGTGGTTGCAATCTTCGTTCTACGCCAATACAATTGTCCGTCAGTTAAATTGTATAAAGTCTTTAAAGACAGTTCTTCGGGCGTAGGCTTGAAGTATTCTGGTGGCTCTTTTGTGTATTCTGGCAGTTCATGCCAGGCACAGAATATAGGAATATATTCGCTTTCCCCAGCTACTGCTTTATCCCAACGTTCTTTAAACTCATCGTAGCCGTTTGCAGTGCTTTCAATAATAACAATAGTTCCAGGCTCATCTGGAACGGTTTGAAGTAGAGCGGTTAGCGTGGCTTTTTGGTCGCGCCAAAACGCATACTCTGATATATGTAAAATATTAAAAGTTCCCGAACGGCCTAACCTATCACCGCTTTCTGCCGTAAATAATTGAATTTTACTGTCAAGCCCCGTTCCTTCTTTGTTGTTAAAGACTAACTCTTTTGCATTACTTTTTAACGTTTCGGGCTTTAATGCATCGGGTAAATTGTGATAAAAACGCTTAAACATTTCAAACAAGTTATTTGTGGCGCTTAATTCATGCGCAACTATACCTGCAGTAATATTCTTTTTGGTTGCTGTGCTTTTAAAAATAATACCTTCAGTTTCGGTAGAGAAACCCATTTGCCTTGCTTTAAGAACTATGATTCTTATTGGTTTACCTTGTTCTGCTTGAGTTTTTATCGCATTATAGAGCTTCTCTTGTGGCGCATTAAATTTAAAAGGTATTATTTTCATATCTTTAGTTCTTATTTTTAAAAACTTTTCGATATACTCTTTAGTTGTCAATATTCATCACCCTTATTTATCGCTTGCAATACTTCATCGTAACTTACGCCGATATTAGCAGTTTTTCCGCCTGTTAATACTTGTCGCTTATCAAACGTTGTGCCCATAACTGCGACAGCATCTCTTGGCGAAAGTTTATCTTCATCGATTGCCCTGTGAATAACCTTAACGGAACGATTAAAAAGACTTTCAAAAGACTCTTTCATAGTTTCGTTAAACTCTTTATTTGCCTCTTCTTGAAGTTCTTTCTTTTTACGTGCCTTTAATTCTTCAAATTCTTTTGCTTGCTCCGGGTCGCTTAATATCCTTTTCATAACAGTAAAAACTGTGTTGTCTGGTATTCCACCAACAAACTTTGCTGTTTCACTTAACGACATTCCTACTGCTCTGCAAAGTTTAATCTTTTCTATAACTTCTGGAGGCGTTGCTACACCTTTTGCCATATCTTCACCTATTTAACGTGTCTACCTAAAACGCCACGTTCTTTTCTATCTTCTTTACGCTTATTTAACCACATAAGCGCCTCTTCAATATGAGTAAGAGCACAAGCGGATTCCCTTGAGGCAAAATCACCTTTTTGAAACGCTTGAAGTCTATGTCTAACTATTTCTAATAAATCTTGGTCTAATACGCCTGAAATAGAGTTTTCTTCGTTTCTTGCGCCACATTGAAATTGAATATCAAGTAATGGCTCTGGCATTATTATTGTTTGTTCATTTTTGAAAATTTGATAATGATGCCTTCCGTTGCCTGGCCCTATCACATCATCAAACACTATTGTGTTAAGATTATCTTCTCTTTGAATTGTCATTGTTAGTTTTTGTTTGTTTTCCATAATAACCCCCTATGTTATACACTTAAATTTTATCTTATAAAAAGGGACATAAAGGGACATCTTTTTGTATAATAATAAAAAAAGACGGAGTTTACCGTCTTAATTTAATGATATTCGTTAAGCATGCTATTTAATTTAAAAATGCAAGTATGCACTATACGCTTAACTTGCCTTTCGCTATAATACACCTTTAACCCGCACGCTCGATATGATTTTCCATTAATATAACATTCGGTCATAATAGTCGATTCTAAAGGTTTTAGTCTCTTAAATAGTTCTATGTATTTTGTGGTTAATTGACTACTTATACAATGTTTATTTAAATTTCTAATTTCTTTTAATTCACTTTTTATTTCTTTAATACTCATGTTATCTCCTATCTAAATTTCTATAAGTTTATAAATTCCGTATAACTCAAACAAAGTCTAATATTATATTTCAACGCTTTTTTAATCTCTTTCCTTTTTCGCTATTTATATTATTCTCCTTTACTATTCCACAGCCTTTTAGTAATTCTAAAAGTTTTTCGTCTTGCAATTCTATTGCTCTTTGTCCTATATCTTTCAAATAACTTGACAGCATATTAAAACCGATTCCTATCGTAAAACCCCACTCTTTTGCGTATTTCGATTTTGAAATGGCTAACAAACCGTCAAGTTTTTCTATTAGTTGATTGTAGTCGATATGCACTCGCATTTTCATTATCTTCCCCTATGCTGTCAGAACGTCGTTTAGTTCTTCCATTGTTTTTATTTTCTTTTTAGGACACAATTCTGGTAAGTTTGCCCTAACCAAAACTTCTGCCATTACTGGGCAAACACTGTTTCCGATACGTGCAATTTGGTCGCTCTTGGTATAACTTTCGTCAACTTGCAACACATAATCTGGTGGGAATCCTTGCGCCCTTGCAAGTTCTTTCGGTTCGAGCATTCGCATTGCAATATCCGATATAAAATACTGGATTTTATCTATCTCCATAATGAGAATTTCATTATCTTTGATATCATACCCGGCATACTCGTTAAGCATTTTTCTAACTTCGTCCCAGCAACCAAGATTTTCTTCGTTCCCAGTTAATTTAGTCAAATAAGTTTTAATCTCTGCGTGATGTGAAGCGTGCGACGTAATTGTCGTTAACGGTTCAGTCACTGGCTGTCCGTCCATATTGTTCCTTAACGTGCAAATATGTGACGTTGCAAGATAGAATCTCGGCTCTGTCGTAATCGTATGTAAAGGCGCTTTTACGCTTTGCGCTTGTTCTTCGCCAGAATAATACTTGATTAAGTGTGCGCCTATAAGTTGACTGTGATTAGTTCCAGTGACTGTGTTTAGTGGTTTATCCAAAGGCTGTCCCCTGCCGTCTGCTCCGTCGCCATATCTTGAAGAAAGACTAACAGCGACAAGTGCGTTATGGTCTATACTTGTGACAGTAGGCATAGGCTTTTGAATATCAGAGCCAGACTGTTTATCGCCACTAAAATATTGTGATAAATAAGGCACGCAAACATAGTTTCTAACACCAGTAGTTATAGTCGGACAAGGCTCGTTTACGCCGTGTGGTATATTACCAGTGTTATTACTCATAACGTAAGGGCTTATTGCTGGTTGAACAAGATAGTGCTTGTTTACAGTTGTTATGGTTGATAAAGGCTTTGTTATATCTTGGGCTGTATTATCGAACCTAACTTGCATAATAAACGGATTTGGCGATTTAATAACAAACTTATCAAGTCCACGTGCAATACGTTTCATTGTGTTTGTTTTTAGTGGGTGCTTTCTTCCGAAAATTGATTTGCCTTGTATAGACCAGTCAATACATTCGGCTGCAGTTCTATATGGTTTCAAGCCTTTTCCAACACCGTGCGTTGGTTTTGGGAATACGATAGGCTTTCCGTCACGACGTGCTATAAGGAAAAATCTTTTTCTTTTTGTAGGTGCGCCATAATCGCAAGCCGTCATTACTTTCCAGTCAACTTCATATCCTAACGCTTTTAACTGTTCTACAAACCTATTAAACGTTTGTCCTGACCTTTTTTTATCTGGAAGAAAGATTTGTTCTTTTTCAGATAAAACTTCGCCTTTCTCGGCTGTTATATATTTAGTCTTGCCGTTCTCCCTTGTGATTTTTTTGACACATCTCCCTTTATAACGCATAGGAACAACTGGACCCCATGTCATAAATTCTTCAACGTTCTCCATTATGATAACTCTTGGTTTAACAGTTCCTGCCCATTTGCAAAGTACCCACGCAAGTCCGCGAATTTTTTTCTCGACTGGTGTCCCACCTTTTGCTTTAGAAAAATGGGTACAATCAGGGGAGCCCCACACGACTGCTACTGGTCTACCTTTTGTCACTTTTAACGGATTTATTTGCCATACGTCTTCACAGAAATGTTTAGTGTATGGATGATTTTTTTCGTGCATTTGAATCGCCGCTCTATTATGATTTATGGCAATATCAACTATTCGCCCAGTGGCAAGTTCTATCCCCGTGCTTGCTCCACCACCACCTGCAAAGTTGTCAACTAACATTTCTTCAACTAAATTGTATTGATACGCTTTCATAACTCACCTACTAAAACGGCAATGGCTCATCTTCCGATACTTCTTCAAGCCTTAACTGTTCGGGTGTTTGCGCTTCTTCAGAACGAATAGAAGATAAAAACTCTACTTCGCTTGCAGTAATTTCCGTGACGGTCTTTCTATTACCGTCTTTGTCATCATAAGAACGGTTATGTAAACTACCTAAAACGGCAATCTTACTACCTTTCTTTAAATACTTTTCACAGTTTTCGGCTTGTCCGCGCCAAACGTTGATTTTGAAGAAATCCGCATTTCTCTCTCCGTCTTCCAAGTAATCTCTATTTACGGCTATTGAAAGCCTTGCTACTGCTACACCCGATGAAGTTTCACTAACTTCTGGGTCTTTCGTTAAATTTCCTATTAAATAAACTTTATTCATAACTTTCTCCTTATCTTAAAAACATACATTGTTGACCGTTAGCATCAACTTTGTTTAATCTATCATTTGCAACCTTGCACCACTTCTCACTAATTTCAAACCCAATAAATTGCCTATTAGTTTCTTGACAAGCAACGGCAGTAGTTCCACTTCCCATAAAACAGTCAAGCACTATATCGTTTTCTTTACTACCATTTATTATTAGATTTTTAATTATATGTATTGGTTTTATTGTTGGATGATAAAACAAGTCCTTATCGCTTTTGTTTAATGATGTAATATAGTATTTTTTCTTTTGGTCTAAATCCCCTTTTATCGTGCATCCCGTTTCTCTAAAATTTATACAATACTCGGTATCATTTAAGTAAGTCATATTTGCAAGTGGAGCAGGGTTTGTTTTATGCCAAGTTATAATGTCAAAATTTAAGTTTTTGTTTAACTTAAAAAAAAATCTAATATTTGATATATTTGATTTTTTGAACACCAAATATAAATATTGATTTTTTTCATTACTCTAACTAATTCCTCAAGCATATCATTTGTAAAGCCATCATAAAGACCTGAACTTCTTAACATATTATTTTGTGCAGTCTTTCTATCTGCTAAATCGCCTTTTCCGTGTCCACCACTAACCATCTCGTATGGTGGATCGGTAACTATTAAATCAACACTCTTATCAGGCAATTCCTTTATCAACTTATAACTATCGCCACAAGTGATTTTGTTTAAATATTTTTCCATTATTTCCCCTTTACTCCTTATATTTTCCAAACGACATCTTTTACAGTGTCTTCGCTTGCCACTTTCAAGGCATCTATTAAAATCTCTTTATGATTTTTTTCGATATAGTCTCGATACAACGATACAGTTTCTATCACTATACAATCATCTGCTATACCGCCAAACTTTAAGTTTTTAAAAAATGTCTCATAAGTTAATGGTGCTATGTCTTCGCTTATCTCATATAACATCCGTTTAAAAATTTTTTCGCCTTTTTCATCTTTCGTGACTTCGCCATAATTATTATTATTTATTATTTCTTTTTCTTTACTATACTTACCTATACTATCCTTACCTATACTAACCTGTGTATCCGTTTTGGATACATTATGTATACATTCAGTATAACCATTGATTCCATTGATAGTTAAAGATGCTTTTTCCTTAAGGTAAATTGTTTCTTTGTATCGGTCTTTTTGAATATAATTGTGTATCTTCCAATGCTTTATTACAATTACCCCACTATCAAAAGTTAATATAAATCTCTTAATCACAAGCAACTTGCAATCATCATCACTTGCGCCAACCATACGTTGTATTTTTTTAGGATTATTTACAAACCCATCATCATCTGCACGCATAGACAAGTGAAAATACAATGCCTGTGCCGATAGTGGCATATCAAGAAAAGCATCGCTATCTATGATTGTCTTTGCAAACATTCTTCTTTCTGCCATCTCACACCCCTTCTATCAACTCTAAAAACTCTTTAAGTTTCTTCTCTTTTACCTTATTTGTCACACCCTTAATATCGCAAGTTAAATACTTATTAAAGTATTTAGCGACTGTCCTTAATGCAACTTTTTTGCCGTATTCCACGCCTTCACGATAACCCTTTGGAGATTTGCTTTCGCCTAATGCGGTTTTGCCTTCATTTTGCCCCCCCAATCGTGTGATTGTACATTTGATAGCCCTTATTAGCGTATTGCTCAATATATACTCTTTCCATCTCATTTAAGTTGTTTTCGCTATGCCTGTACCAACTCAAATTCCACCCTTCAAGGTTTTGTGGGCTATAAAATCCACGTTTTTTAATTGAATTGTCTATGTGTTGAAACCCACTTAAATGCTCGGCAATTCGTTTGCGAAGCGTTTTCGCCTGTCCTACGTAAGCAAATCGAAACTTACCTTCAACTCTTGTAAATATGTAGATGCCACTTTCGTTTGGGATATAGCCATAAGCATCAGTTACCTTTTTCTCGTTATTTCTTTGCCTTTCTTTATAGTCCATAACCGCTCCTATTTTTTATATGTTAATTTTGATTTATCCCAATTAGGATATTTGCTTTTTAAATACATTTCTATTTGACAACTAATTATTTTTCTTTCGAGTTTAGTGCCAAAATCATATCTTCTATGGCATTGATTGATTGTTAGTTCCGTACACATTGTGACAATGTTTTCTTCTACACCTAAACCACCATTTGCCCTGGATATGTAATGTGCGTTTGGCATAACGTTATTTGCATTACCACATATAACACAACGCCCACCGTCACGCTCCCATACTATCTTTTTTACTTTAGTAGGAATATCCGTAGCCTTACTTCTTCGTGATTTCATAATAAAACCGCTAAAACGATTAAGTCTAATATTGTTATTAAGATAAAGGCTAAACACACTACACGCTCAACGCCTAGAAAGTGTCCTGTAAGCCATTTTTTAACTTTGTCTTTAAGTTTCATCGTTCTACTCCCCATAACGCTTTAAGTTGTGCAAGTTCATCTGGCGTTTTTGTTTCAATGTCTAGCCCTTGCGCTTCTTGTACTACGCCATCAATAAACGTTGCCATTTCTGAAGTGTTATATAAATGAGTGCCAATACCTGCTTTAACGTGTATAAACTCTTTACCGTTTAAACTGCTTTCGCCTAATACTTCGTAATAATCAAACATTCTAACGGCGCT
Source organism: Clostridia bacterium (assembly GCA_017504165.1). Lineage (GTDB taxonomy): Bacteria > Bacillota > Clostridia > Christensenellales > Borkfalkiaceae > HGM11412. The sequence continues at coordinate 44,046 of JAFVRR010000012.1, forward strand.
TTCAAACGCGTCTTTACGAATTGAATAAGTTTCGATTACGCCATAAGCAAGGACCAATTCTTTATGTATCTCATCTACGCTACGCTTTAAAGCCTTTGCTATTTTGTCTTGCAATACCCAACTATAATCGTTAGCGTTTTTACTGCGCTTTTCCCTATGGACCTTAAACTCTAAATCGTAAGTCTTTTTAGGAAGATTAGGCGCAACGCTTGCTATCTTCGTTAGTGCTTGCGACAAGTCGACTGCATTTTTTATTTCTATACTCAACATACTCTTCTACCTTTGGGAATTTCTTTAATCTTAAACAACTTGCAAGATACCTTAATCGTGGTAAATACTCGTTTTCGATAAATTCCCTATCGTATTCTATTTCGTGCCTTTTAAGGCGGTTTAGGTCTATATCGGGGAAGTATGGATTTAAATAATCAACGTCTTGCATTTGATATTCGTATAACGCGCAACGTTTTTTCTTCTTTCGATACATTAAAACTTGGCATTGTTGCCAATAGTTTTTAGGTATACTTTTAAACCCTTTACCCGTAGTTTTGATTTCTATTACTTCTTCTTTTCGTAAACCGTCATAGTTAACTCTTAAGCGAAGAAAGAAATTGTAATAAGGATATCTACCTATCTTAATTTTCTTACCTTCCTTACGTTCAATAGCGCGTATAATAGGTATTTCTATTATGTTGCCACAATCCATTTTCCAAGACTTAAAACGGTTTACGTCAATGCCAAGTTTAATTAACCACCAATTTTTAAAAGTTTCGGTGACCCAATTACCCATTACCATTGACGTATCAGATGCGCCTATCCAAAAACTTCTATTTTGATTTTTTATCATCTTCCAATACCTTTATTAAAGTTTTAGTTATACCGTCAATAGTTTTTGCTTCTTCGATAAGTTCCTTTATCTTCTTTTCACTTACACCGTTTAAATGCTTTAACATTTCGGGAATGCTACCGCACTTTTTAACGGCAGTATTTACTAAAGTTCTAAATTGTTCGGCAAGGCTTTTTTCTTCATCTTTTTCGGTTTTGTCAAGGTCTTCCTTTTTCCAAAGTTTCAAGCCTAAACCCCAATTCACTGCAACACATTTAACAAACGCTCTTTGCTTAGCGTTGTAAATGTCTGATTGTTTTAGATTTTCTAGTTTTACGTCTTTATTGCCGTCTATAACCGGATAAACAATCTCGCGCCTATCTCCGTCTATCTCAACGTATACTTTAATGCTTATAGCGTCGTTTTCATCTTTATATAAAAGTTCGCCTTTTTCGTTTGGCACGTTTTCAAAGATAACTTTTTCCGCGCCGTTCTCGTATAGGCAAGTTAAACAATCTACCCAAGTTAACGTGTCTATTTCCTTGCCTTTAACTTCTTCAAACTCACGTGTTGCTTTGTTTAATTTAAACGTCGGTTTTTTTGTAATTGGTACATCAACGTCAATTAGTTCATTAAATTTCTTTATCATTACTAATTCCCCCTATATTCATTTAAAGCGTCATCGTAGAAGTGCTCCGCTAACGCTTCTCGCATTCCGTCCATATTAAATATGGCATCTTTTACTTCATCTTCGTTCCAAATAAGGTCAGTTAAGCCTTTAACTATAATTTCTTTAAGTTTAGGGTCTTTGCAACTTTCCGCAAACCACCATTCCGCAGTTGTTTTCGCCAATGCCTCGCAAAGCGTTAGGTCTTCGGGCTCGTAGTCATAATCTACGTAATTATCATCATCGCCAAGTTTAACATTTATGTAAGCCATTATTCTTCCCCCTTGCCAAGTTGTTGAACGTGATAGTTTAATCTTCTTTCAGAGTCTTTTAATGCGTCTAAATAATCGTATACTTCATCAATAGACTCTTCAATTTCGCTTACTGTGTTGCTTTCGTTTACCTTTTCGCAAACTTCAATAAGTAAGTTTTTGAAACCTAACTTTAAAAGTTTAAGTTCTCGTTCTGCTCTTCCAACTAATCTTTTTCTTAAATCGCTCATTTTTTGTCATCTCCTATTGACTTTTTAAATTTTATCTGTTATACTGTTTACGTTATCTTTCCTAATCGCACGATAACACGTTATTCTTGTTGGCTTTTCGCTTGGGCGGAAAGCCTTTTCTCTTTCTGCTCTTTCGATTATCTTATATCGAATTTGTAAGTTCTTATAGCAATGCGCTATCCAATCAGTCACGCTCTTATATCCGCATTTCTTTAAGTTGCTTTTTAAAAAGTTTCTCGCATCTTGCGGAAGTTCTACGGTAAGTTTGTAATACCCTTTACGCTTACCGTTTTTTTGTTTTATCGGCTTTACATAAAGTTCCTTGTCCGAATAAATATCTGAAATTTCACAACCTAACACTTTGCATATTGCCTTTAACATTTCCGGAATTGGCAAGCACCTATAATTAGCAAACTTACTAATCATTGGCGCGTCAGTTCCGACTTTTTCTGCAAGGTCTTTAGCGGTCATATCGCGTTTGTTAATTTGCTCTTGAAGTTTCATACTACGCCCCCTATTTCATTAAAATATAAAAGATTTGTTCTTCATAAGTTAAAGGTAAACCTAACTTTAACTTTGCTATAATTCTTTCTTTCATAAACTTTTACCCCCTTACAGTTTTCTTAAATACTTAACTTCGTTTTGATTAAATTGTAAACGCTTGTCGGTTTCGGAATATTCGCCCTTATCTTCAAAGTATTCACAAATACTAAACTCGGCTATATTATGCCCTGCAAATCTCTTGAATTTGTACGCTCCTAATTCATCTTCATATATAGCGCCTTTCTCTAATTCGTTGATTTTCATATTTCCCCCTTAACTATATCTTTAATTTTTAAATAAAAGTTTTGTGATAATTTATAGCAATTTCCGTGTAATATGTGATTTATCCAAGCATTAAAACTATCATTAAAATTTTTATTTGATAATTTTCTATTTGCTACCAATTTTGCCATTTTCAAATACTTTCGTTGTGCATTTCTTTTATTAGAGTTTTTAAGTTTTCTAACCACTTTACCATTATTTGAAATATAAGTATGAAAGCCTAAATAACTAACACCGTTTTTGAAAGGAAATATTTGAGTTTTGCCATTAAGTTGTAAGTCAAGTGTTTTCAAATATTCGCTTATAACTTCTAAACAATACTTTAAATATTCTTTGCTTGGGTGTATAAGGTAAAAATCATCCATATAACGCCCGTAATATCTTATTCCCAACTCAATCTTAATCAACTTATCTAAACCGTCTAAATACAGTAATGCAAGCCCTTGATTTATTTGATTGCCAAGTGGTATTCCTTTACCGTCCGTGCTATCAATAAATAAATTAACAAGCCAACAAATGTCTTTATCGGTAAAATAAAATTCAACTATATCTTTCAATTGTTCGTGCGATATATTATAAAAAAATTTACTTATATCACATTTTAAGATATATCCATTAAAGCAGTGTTGTTTGTAAAACTCTTGCATTTGCTCGGAAAGTCGATTAAGTCCGAATAGCGTCCCCTTGCCTTTTTGCCCGGCGCAATTATCTTTTATAAAAATTTCTTGCATTTTTGGAAGTAATACGTTATCACATAAACTGTGTTGTACAACTTTATCTTTGAAAGAAGTAGTTTGTATAATTCGTTCTTTTGGCTCGTAAACCTTAAACTCGTTATACTTTGATATTTGATATGTTTTATTTTTTAGTTGGTTTATAAGGGTGTTTATTCCGTCTAACGCCATAACGTTAAATTTAGCGGAACTCTTTTTAAACCCTTTACCGCATTTAGACTTGCGATAAGCCCTATACATATTCTTAAAATCAACTACTCTTTCAAAGTCGGTCATAAATTCCTTTTGTTTATCCTTTCGGAAAGGTTATACGTTCTTTTGATATGTTGTTCTGATTTCGGCTTTTGCCTACTCTGTCTGACTTTATACCGATACGGACGCACACCGTTATTGTTGTTGTAGTTATTGTTGTTGATATTGCCATTAGGCGAAACGCAAACTTTAATACAACGTATAACCTATAATTCTAATTTCTTTCTTTAGTCCGCCAAGCAATCGCCATATATTTAACGTCACAAATCATTTCCGTCCAATACGCCATAGAGCCGTCACTTAATAAATTCAATTGCATTGATAATTCAATAAGAAACAATAACTCATCACAGTATGTAATAGCATTTGATATTTTTTTAAGTCTTTCTTGTTTGTCCGTTATATTGCTTGTCCTATTTGCTTCAAACAATTCAGTATAAATATCTATACTCTTTAATTGCATACGGTCAACAAGTGAGTGTCTATATTTCTTTGGATAACGATTTGCGTTTGAAGTTAAAACAAACGTGTGCTTGCATAACTCTTTTGCTTTTATTATTACTTTTAATTCTTTTTCGGTCATCATTCTTTACAAGATACGGAGATAGAAGATATAAAGGTTAAAAACGGACGCACACCGAAATAGTTGTTGTAGATAAAGTAGTTGACGATAAAGCCATCAGGCGAAACGCAAACAATCCAATCATCGTTCAAATAAAACTCGGACGTGCTATCGGGTGTAGCCAACCAATACCATTTATCTAATTTGTATTTCTCAAAGGTTATTCTATTATTACGATAAAAATCAAAAGTCGGCAAACTGATTTTGCAATTAACCTTGCCCCATTTATTAGAGCCATCTAACGATAATAAATCTACTTCGTGTTCAATTATATTTTCCGCACCGATTTCTTCTTCAAGTTTTGGCAAAATTTCTTCTTCCAATCTTTTCTTAATCGTGCTTGTAGCAAAATTATTATCTTCACCGAACTCACTATTAAACAAAATATCTTTTGCTACGGCAAACGTTTTTCCGTCTTTATCAAAAAACTTGATAAATTCAATGCCTGCTATTGTAAATAATTCTCCGTCTTTAATGTTTGCTAAAATTTCCTTTTTCATTTTCAATTCTCCTTATTTTAAGATTTAAAGATATCAGATTTTAAGATACAAAACGGACGCACACCGTAATCGTTGTCGTAGCTAAAGTAGTCGATAATGCCAAAAGGCGAAACGCATTTTACCCAAGAACTATCATTGTGTTTAGGTGTACTATACGCCGTTGCTAACCACCACCAACAATCAAGTTTAAACTCATCAATTTTATATACGTGTTCACGATACATTTGAGCCGTTAAAAGTGAAACTCTACAATCGCAAGAGCCATAACACTTTAAACCATCATCGGCAGTCAAATCAACAGTATGCTCTACAATATTTTCTTCGCCAACTAATTCGGCAAGTTCTTTAGCAAACACGTCTAAACACTTTCTTAAACTGCTTTTAGCAAAGTTATTGCAATTGCTATCGAAAGGCTTATTGTAGAGCGTGTCCTTTAATAATAGTTCTACCGTGTCGCCACTGTTCTTAAGTACGATAAACTCATAATCGCCAATTTTGGCAATCTTTCCGTCATCGCTTAACGTTGCTATTGGCGTAATTATGCCAAGTTGCTTTAGTTGTTCTTTGGTAAGTTCGCTTTTCTTACCGTTAATACATAAATAGTTTTTCATTTTTGGTTTTCTCCTTATATTAAATTTCTTTTACATAACGTTGTTTGTCCGTTATATTAAAATACTCAAAATAGTCTTCGGTGTGGATTTTACCTTGAATCCCTAACCTATCGGAACGCCTTTTAATATTCCTTATTTGTCGCGCCGCCATTTGATAAGTTAACCCTAATAACGACTGTATATCTTCAATTGTTAAATAATCTTTTGAAAAGATTTGTTCCCTTTCTATGTAAGACATAAGTGACCCCTCATTTATTTAGGTGAAATCGTTAACAGTGCATCCGAATATTTTTGCTAACTTAACAAGTGTATCGAAAGATGCTTTTCTTTTTCCGTTCTCATACAAACAATAACAACTTTCAGTTACGCCTAACTTTTCAGCAACTTGCTTCATTGTCAAGTTTTTAGATTCTCGATAATGTTTAAGATTTTTTATCATTTTTTAGCCTCCTTGTTTCTTATTTGCTTTGCATATTGTCAAGATGTAATTATATATTACTCTATACTTTGCGATTTGTCAAGCGGATTTTTAAAATAATTTGACATTTTGCAAAGTTTTATTTTAATTTTATTTTCCGCTTTACTTTTCAATTTGTAAAGTTTATAATAGTTTTAGGAGGCTTTTATGGAAAATTTAAGATTGTTACGTAAAAATAAAAATATTTCTATGAAGGAATTAGGAAAAATAATTGGTGTTGCGGAAAGCACTATTTCTTTATACGAAAATGGCAAACGTCAACCAGATAATAAAACGCTATTATCACTCGCTAATTATTTTGAGGTTTCTATTGATTATTTGTTAGGAAGAAGTGAAATAAAAAAACCGTCTAATATTTACACAGTAGACGGAATTATATCTTTTGAAGTTTTAGGCTCAGTTAAAGCAGGATATGACGGTGCATTTGATGAAATACCAACGGGCGAAACCATAGAACTTCCTTTATCAATGGTTTCGGGTGGTCAAAAAGAAGATTATTTTGTTTTACAAGTTAAAGGCGATTCAATGCATCCACGACTTTTAGACGGCGATAAAATACTTTGCAAACGAACAACAAGTGTTGATAGTGGAACTCTTGCAGTTATCGCTTATAACGGCGATGAAGCAACTATTAAAAAAGTAAACTATGTTTATGGCGAAGATTGGCTAGAACTAATCCCCTTCAATCCAGAATATGCAACTAAACGTATTGAAGGAAGAGACCTTGAACAATGCCACGTTGTTGGTAAAGTTGTGAAATTAATTAGGGATTTATAAGGATTGATATTATGAAGATAAATAAAGATGTTTTTAATAATGTTTGTTGTGTTTTTTGCTTAATATTTGGTATAGGCGGAGCAATAAGATGCTTTATAGATGGCGAAGTTGGCATTGCTTTTATATTATTATTTGTAGCGGTAATAGGTTTTTTTGTTTTCCCTTTTACATTTAAAAAGAAATAATTAGGAGTATTTTTTGAAAAAAGTTATAGAAATTATAAAAAAATATAAATTATGGATAATTGGGGCAATATTTTTTATTCTTGCAACTATATCTGTTGAAATAGCAGCGTTTGTCTCACTTTTATTTTGTGATGGCTATTTCCTTGTTGTTAACGTTCTTCACAAAAAAGAAAAAGGAATAACTTGTATTGATAAAATTTCACAAGCAATAAACATGCCTTCTTTTTGGATACTATTAACTATTACAATAATTTTTATTGTTTTGGCAGTAATTCAGTTTGCTAATGCTAATATTTTATTAGGATTGTTTTTCTTGCTTTGTGCTTTTTTCTTTTGTACAATATTATTTTAAGGTTTAATTATGGCAGAATTTTACATTTCATCAAACAAATATAATATACAAGAAAGAAAAACTATCAAGAACGGTACGGTCTATGATATCTATTTCTATGTCGTTCAATTAGACGGCACGGAAAAGCAAAAGAAATTTTCGGGATTTAAAACTAAACAGTTAGCAAAGCAAGCGTATTTAGAGTTTGTGACAACTAAATGCGAACTAGTAAAAAATAATCCTATTAAAAAGAAAAATACTAAAAAAGAAGAATTGACTATAAGCCAACTCTTCCCTATTTATATTGCATCCATAGGCAATCAAAACAAAGATTCGGTTATATACGAAAAACAAAACGTTTTTAAAAGATTATTACTTCCGCGTTTTAAAGATTATACGCTTAAACAACTAACCACCGAAAAACTATATCAATGGCAAGATGAACTGTGGGCATCTAAAAACCCTAAAACTAACGAATATTATTCCTATAAACATCTAACTAAAATTAGAACGATGCTTTCAGCTTTTCTTACTTGGTGCGAAACTCGATATGGTTATCCTAATAATTTGCTTAAAGTAAAAAAGCCAAAACGACGCTCTCCCCAAAAGAAGATGCAGTTTTGGACTAAAGATGAGTTTTTGAAATTCATTAAAGTGGTTGATAAAGACATCGAAGAACTTAATAAGCAAACCGATAAAAAATCAAAAGAAACTGTAAAAACGCTTTTAATGTATCGTACTTTCTTTTTCGTGTTGTTTTATACTGGTAGACGTAAAGGCGAAGCCCTTGCAATCGGTCTAGAAGATGTAAAAAGCAATTCCATAATATTTGATAAGTCTTTAACCAGAAAAACGCTTACGGAAGCCACCTACGAAATAACAAGCACAAAGACGGAACGTCAAGATGCTACGCCAATCTGTCCGGCGCTTGCTAAAGAATTAAAATTATATAAAGGTCAATCCCCTTTCTTTTTTGGTGGAGAAAAACCTATTGCAGAAAATACGCTTACAAGATTTTTTAATAAATACTCTGAAATGGCAGGCAATAAAATTATAAGAATTCACGATTTAAGACACTCGTTTGTTTCAATGATGATACATTTGGGTGCGCCTTTAACCGTTGTAGCAAATTTAATCGGCGACACATTAGCGCAAGTGACCCAAACATACGCGCATTTATATGAAGAAGATAAACTAACTTATTTAAATAAACTTGTTTAAAATTTAGTAATAAAATTTAGTAATAAAACGGCGTAAACCATAGTAAAACATAGTACATAAAATAATAAAAAACACCACTTTTTGACTAAAAATAGCCTAAAAATGGTGCTTTTTTGTTTTTGGCGGAGAGTTAGGGACTATAAAGTTTGCAGAAATAAACGCCGTAGCAAGCATAATTACGCCCGCTAAAATGGTTTTCTTTCTACCTAGTTTACTTGCAATAATACCTACTGGAATGTATGAAATAATTGCCGCCGCTTGAGCGATAATAAGGGTTGAGTTATAGTCTTGTTGCAATACCGTCGACGCGTAAAGCGAATATTTAGAAGTAACGGCATTGTATCCCATATACCATAAAGCAACGGAGGCAAGAATTAAGATAAGAGAAGTAAATTCACTTTTAGAAAGTTTGCGCTTTTCTTGATTATCGGCAGTTTCTTCCACTTTTTCTTCAATGCCAAGCCTTACGCTTTCATCTTCCATTTCTTTAACCCACTTAACTTCTTTAACCTTCCAAATAAATATAGCAAGTGCAATTACCATTACCGCGCACACGCATAAAATCATAGCGGTATACGACATCATTTGATTGTAAACGCTACCCGTTTTTAACAGCATACCTAAAAGTAGTACGATAATACCGCCCGCAGCGCCCATAAGATTGATTATGGCGTTACCTTTTGAACGAAGAGGTTTTATAGTAACGTCTGGCATCAACGCAACCGCAGGAGAACGGAACGTTGCCATCGCACATAAAGTTAATAAGAGCAATAAGAAAAATATAACTAAAGTGGTTGGATTTGCAACAGTTTGACTCCAACAATAGACAGACCTTGCGGGAACGACTACGTTAGTGTAAATATTATTAGAACCGTCTTCATTAATATTTCCGTAGACGCCGTTATCGTAAGTATAAGTTAATTTAGAATGGTCGATTAAGTTTACGAAAGTATCTTTAATCTCCACCTTTTCATTATCGGATAAATCGGAAAAGTCTTTATTTTTATAAATTCTTGACATATAGTCTTGAACGTTGATTTTACCCCCTTCTTCTAAGTTGGTAACTTGCGCGTTTTCTTCCCATAATACTTCAATAAACGCTTTATTATCGGCGCTATTTGCGTAAACTTTGTTAAGTTGAGCGTTATCGGCAAAAGATAAACCGATAAAAGCGCAAACTGCAACTATAGTTCCTAAAACGATATACGGCGTTCTTTTGCCGTATTTGGTTTTAGTTTTATCGCTAAGCGAGCCGAATAACGGTAGCATAAATAACGCTAAAATATTATCAAGCGTCATAATAAATCCAGACCAAGTTTGATTAAGACCGAATTTATTTACGAGCATCATAGGTACTAACGAATCGTATGCTTGCCAAAACGCGCTAATTAAAAAGAATGCAAAGCCTACGAGTATTACTCTTTTATAATTAAGTTTCATATTCTTCCCCTTTATTTAAATTTTACTATTTTTCAAGTGCGTATAATAGTTTTCTACAAGTTTCACACTCTTTAATTTCACCGCTAGCAAGTTCGTTTTTCTGACTAAGCGACATTTCCGTTGCGCAAGCGGGACAATAAACGGAGTTAGTTGAAATATCTACACCGTAAATTATCGGGAATTTCTTGTCGTTTCTCCTCGTTTGATATTTTTCCATAAGCACAGGATCTATGTCGGCTTTTAATTTTTCAAGTTTTACTTTCAACTTGTTCATTTCCGCGTCTTTACTATCTTTTAACGCTTTAAATTTAGGGCCGTATTCTTCGTATTGAGCCTTCATTTGTTTAGTTGCAACCCTAAGTTTGTTAAATTCCTTTAAAACGTCGTCCATTTCTTTAGATAAAGAATTGATCTTACCCTCTAAATTAGAAATAGCGTCGATAGTCGATTGGAATTTCTTTTTAAAATAGTTAAGTTCGTTTTCACTTTCACAACTATCGATTGTAGAAGATGATTCTTCGGCAGTCTTTTTAAGTTTTTCAATCTCCGTCATAGCAAGATTATAAGAATCAACTATAACTTTAGCCTTGCTTTCTAAAGCGGATAAAGAATCGTTAACGGTAGATAAAAACTTTTTAGCAGTTAAATACTTTTGCGATTCGTCGCTTTTTCTCACTTCATCTTCTAAAACTTTAAGTTCTTTATCAACTTCTTGATAATTAACAAGTTTTTCGATATTTTTGTCCATATATATACCTCCAAGGTTTTTATTGAGTTTTTACTAACTAGGTTAGCAATTATAGATATTTATCATCTTCGTAAAGTACGGTTTTAACCTTGAACGAATTTGATAAATTATTATAAACTTGCTTAAAGCCGTAAAATTCGCTTGAATAATGGGTAACAATAAGCAATTTTTTACCGTTTTCTAATGCATTTACTATATCGTGGTGCTTGCCGTCGGACGAAACTATAAGGTCGCAATCACTTGCAAGGTCGATTGATTCACTATCAAGCCCCGCTCCGCAAAAAGTTGCCACTTTATTTATATTATCTTCTAAATTTCCGTAAGCAATTACTTTTGTTGAATTAAACTCGCTCTTATATCTATTTATAACTTCGCTAAATTTTATACCCCCTAAATCAAAAATTCTACCATAACCTAAACCGCCTTCCACGTCGGTTAAAACTTTAGCGTCTTTAGCGCCTAAGCCTTTAGCCAAATAATAGTCGATGCCAAACTTAGCAACGTCTAAATTAAGATGATAGGAGATAACGCCGATATTATTAGACAACGCTTTATGTATAGGCGAATTTACGCTTAAACTTTTAATAGGCGCGTAAATTGCGGGATGATGAGTAAATATTAAATTACAGTTGTTTTTTATTGCAGTATCAACCGCGCCCATAGTCAAGTCAAGGGCAAATAATATTCCCGTTATATCTTTTTCAGTATCAATAATTACGCCCGAATTATCGTAAGCGTTTAACTTTTCCACAAACTTATCTGATAATCTTTTTGGCGCGTATTCTTCAAAAATTTTAAGCGCGTCGTTAATTTTCATAAAGCACCTTTCTAATTTGTTCTAAATAGTTTTGCAAATCTAAATTCTTACCGTCAAGTCCGTTTTCATTAAAAATTTTTATAAACTTTTTCTCTTCAAGCGATAACTTTTTAATAAAGTCTTTAGGCCTTAATTTTAAGTTATCTCGACCAAAAACAAGTTCTAATTCCAAGTAAAAATCTTCGCCTTTTTCGGCTACGATTATATCGTAGAATTTATTGTCAAATATAGTGTAATCATCGCAAATTTTATAATTTTTTCTAATTAGAATTTCGCGGACTTTTCTCTGGTTTTTTTGGGGGGATAAAATAAGCCTATTAGGTAGCGAAGTAGCGCCTTCTAAAATAGAAACTATTTCATCTCCACCCATGCCGGCAATAACCGCTTCAGTTGGAGTAATGGTAAAATTTTTAAAACCGTCACTTACCAAAAACTGTACTTTGTCGCCGTAACTATTAAGCAAATTCTTTGCTTTTTGTAAACTTTTAGAGGATATATCCGACGCTATAACTAAATCTGCTAAACCGTTATCTAAAACGTATTTACTAATTATGCCGTGGTCACAACCAACGTCGGCAAATACCTTTCCGCCCTTTATATGTTTTGCGATAATTTCTAAGCGCCTGGTCATAATTCTAAGTATTCTTTTAACTTTTTAGAGCGTGATGGATGTCTTAACTTTCTAAGCGCTTTTGCCTCGATTTGACGAATTCTTTCCCTAGTTACGTTGAATTCTTTGCCAACTTCTTCAAGCGTTCTTGGTTTACCGTCGTCAATGCCGTATCTCAATCTTAAAACTTTTTCTTCTCTTGGAGTTAAAGTGTCAAGAATAGAAATGAGTTGTTGTTTAAGCATAGTAAAGGCAACTTGGTCACTAGGAGATAAAGCAGTATCGTCTTCGATAAAGTTACCTAAGTTGCTATCTTCTTCTTCGCCGATAGGAGTTTCAAGCGAAACGGGGTCTTGCGCAATTTTTTGAATTTCTACTACCCTTTCAACCGCAATGCCCATATTTTCGGCAATTTCTTCAGGAGTAGGCTCTCTACCTAAATCTTGTAATAATTGACGTGAAACTTTAACAACTTTATTGATAGTTTCTACCATATGTACTGGGATACGAATAGTTCTTGCTTGGTCGGCAATTGCACGAGTTATCGCTTGACGAATCCACCAAGTAGCGTAAGTAGAGAATTTAAAGCCTTTAGTATAGTCAAATTTTTCAACTGCTTTCATAAGACCTAAGTTACCTTCTTGAATAAGGTCAAGTAGATGCATTCCCCTACCAACGTATCTTTTTGCGATAGATACTACGAGCCTTAAGTTTGCTTCAGATAGCCTTCTTTTAGCAAACTCGTCACCTTGCATCATTTTTTCTGCAAGTTCCGTTTCTTCTTCAGTAGATAAAAGTGCTATTTTACCAATGTCTTTAAGGTAAACTTTAACAGGGTCGTCCATTGAAATTTCTTTTTCAAGTTGAAGTAAAAGATCTTTACTTTTATCAATTTCAATAAACGATTCTACTATTTCAATATCGTTCTCCGAAAAAGCATCGTAAATTTGCTCGATTTCTTCAGGGGTAATTTTAAACTTTTCAAGTTTATCCATAAGTTCTTCACTAGTAACTTTACCCACTTTTGCATATTCTTCTACTAATTTGTTTTGTATTTCTTGTAATTGTTGTTTAGATACGCTCATTTTATCCTCCGTCAAAGTTCTAATAACTTTGAAGTTTTTTTGCTTATAATTAAGGCTATTTGTCGCCTTTTTTCCAAATCTGTTTCTTTTTTATACTCTTCGTTTAAAAGTTTAATTTCACTTTCAAGATTAGTTTTATACAGTTGTGTTACGCAGTCTTTAAAATATTTAACTTCAACGTTAGTATCAAAAATATTATCGCCCGATACCATTATTACGTTTAACTCTTCAAGCCCTTCTTCTCCGACAATTTCAAATAGTTTGTCTGCTTTAAAATCGGGATCATCAACGTAAGTATCGGCTATCATCGTCCTTACGGGATGAGAAAAATATAAATCTTCTAGCGGAAAATCTTCAACGTAACTGCGCTTATTTATAACTGCTGAAAGTATAAATCTTTCAGCGCGCTCGTCCCCGTTTCCACTAGTTATCGGGTTTTTCCAAACGGTTTCTTGGGTTTCCGCATCGATAGTTTTTCCGTCTTCTAAATCACGCTTTAGCGATTCGTAAGTTATACCCGACATATCTCTTAACTTTTTAAGCAGTTCTTCACGCAAAAACGCATCTTTAACCGTTTTTATAACGGCTAAACTCTCTAAAACGAACTTACGCTTGTCCATTACGTTTTTAAGGTTTTTACCACGCGCTAACGCCGTTAACTTAAAGTCGATAAGCGGTTCGGCGTTGTCTATTAATTTTTGATAGTAATCTACGCCGTAATCTCTAATAATTTCATCGGGATCTTTTCCACCCGGCAAACTCATAACGGTAATTTCAAAGCCTTCGTTTTCAAAAATTGATAAACTTCTAAGCGTTGCGTCTTGCCCCGCCGAGTCACCGTCGTAACAAACTACAACTTTGTTCGTATATCGCTTTAAAAGTTTGGCTTGCTCTAAAGTTAAGGAAGTACCCATTGATGCAACGGCGTTTTTAAATCCCGCTTGATATAAACTAATAACGTCCATATATCCTTCAACCATTATAACGTAAGGAAGTTCGCTATTGTTTTTTAAGGCTTTAAGGTTATTTATAGCGTATAAATTACGCTTTTTCGACCAAACCCTAGTATCTTGAGTGTTTTTATACTTACCGAAAGCCTCGTCTTTTTTCTCTAATACTCTACCGCCGAAAGCAATTACTTTACCTAGCGAATTTATTATTGGAACGATAAGCCTACCCGCGTAGGCGTCGATAATATTTCCCTTTTGCGTCCTTTGACATACGCCCGAATCTAAAATATCTTGGTCGCTATACCCTTTAGATTTCAAATAATTGTACACTTCTTCGTAACCAAGTGACAATCCGAGCCCAAACGCCTTTGCCGTAGCCGTAGAAATACCCCGCTTTTGCAAGTATGCTTTTGCTTTTTCGCCTTTAGGCGAATATAAATTATTTACGTAATAGTGAGCCGTAACGTTTAAAATTTCGTGTAGTTTTTCTAACTTTTCTTTATTCTTTTTAGTCGTTTCGTCATCTTTAGAATTGTCTTCTGGCATTTCCATTTTTGCGTTTTCCGCTAAAAGTTTAACCGCGCCGTAAAAGTCTAAACTTTCAACCTCTTCAATAAACGTTATAACGTCGCCACCTTTACCGCAACCGAAACACTTGTAAAACTGACCGTTTTCGTTAATTGAAAATGAAGGAGTTTTCTCATTATGACCAGGTAGCGGACAACACGCCCAATAGTTAGAGCCGTTGCGCTTAATTACCGCGTAACGACCAACTACGTCAACTATGTTGTTTTTACTTTTAAGTTCACTTAAAAACTTTTCGTCTATACCTGCCATAAACTCTCCAAATTAGAAATTTTCAGGAATAAAGATAGATTTCATAATAGATACCGCGTACCTATCCGTCATGCCCGAAATATAATCGCAAATAACTTGTTCTTTACTGTACGTATCTAATAATTTTTTATACGGCGTAGGAAGTTTACTTTCGTTAGCCATAAAATATTCGTAGATTGAAGTTAGCATTTTATACGCTTTTTCTTCTTCGCCACGAGCAGCGTCAGTATTATATACCTTTTCGAACATAAACTCTCTAAACTCTGTTAAAACGTTTGAAATTTCGCCATTTACCGTAACTTTGTCTTTGTTATAACTCTCGTTATAAACGGCGTTTATCATAGAGTTAATTCTTTCCGTAGAAGTTTTACCAAGGTGTTTTATTACGCTACTTGGCATACCGTCAATCGTAATTAAACCCGCCCTTAACGCGTCTTCCACGTCGTGATTAAGGTAGGCTATTCTATCGGAAATAGAAACGACTTGTCCTTCTAGAGTTTTAGGATTACCCGATAATTTATGATTTAAAATACCGTCCCTTACTTCAAACGTTAAGTTGAGCCCCTTGCCGTCGTTTTCCAAAACGTCTACAACTCTTAAAGACTGTTCGTTATGTCTAAACCCGTTAGGTGAAAGTTTATCAAGTAGCCTTTCGCCCGAATGCCCAAACGGAGTGTGTCCAAGGTCGTGCCCTAAAGCGATTGCCTCCGTTAAGTCTTCATTTAAACCGAGCACCCTAGAAATTGACCTCGCTATTTGGGTAACTTCTAAAGTATGGGTAAGCCTTGTCATATAATGATCACCCTCGGGGCTAAAAAATACTTGCGTTTTATTTTTTAAGCGCAAAAAGGCTTTAGAGTAAATAATTCTATCTCTATCGCGTTGGAATTCCGTACGCATAGAACAAGGTTCTTCTTCTCTAAGTCTTCCTTTAGTACTATCGGAAAAGCAAGCGTACTTTGAAAAATACTCTCTTTCCTTTTTAAAAATGTTTTCTTTTATCTTTAAATTTGCGCCCATTAATTAAACCCTTTAATTAATATATACTTTAATTATTGTAAAACTCCTTTATTTTACAAAAATTTCCCCGTAAAAATTTTATAATTTTTACCATTTAGGTTATCTTTTTGCGAAATATTGAAAATTTTACTTGCAACTTCGCTTGCAGTTGGTATTTTTTTAAGACCGCTTTCAATTACAAACTCTAGTTTTTCTTCATTAGTTAAATGCTTATTCATATCGGTATCAATAAGCCCTAAAATAACCGAGCAAACGGAAATATCAGACCTTTCTAACTCTTCCGCCACCGCTCTTGTAAACGCTAAAGCGCCACCTTTTGACGCCGAGTAAACAGCCTCGCAACTACCGCCTTTTAAAGCAAAAATTGAAGACACGTTGATTATAACGCCACCACTTGATAGCATTTCGTTAACCGCAAGTTTAGTAACGTTGAACACCCCTTTTAAATTGACGTTTATAATCCTATCAAACTCGTCTTCCGTTACGTCTAAAATAAACTTTTGATTAAGGGCTACGCCCGCGTTATTAATAACAACGTCAATTTTGCCGTACTTATTTTTAGCGTACCGAAAAACGCCGTTCATTTCATTAAACGAAGAAACGTCGGCTTTTATAATATCGATATTTTGTTTTTTTAGTTCTTCTATACTATTTATCGAACTAACGCAAGTGCCAACGACGTTATACCCCTCGCTTTTAAACTTTTTAGCAAGAGCAAGACCTATACCACGCGTAGCGCCTGTAATTAAAACGGTTTTTCCCATAAATGCAAAAACCCAACAGTTAAACTGTTGGGCTATAAAAATTATTTCTTAACTCTTTCCATGTATTCGCCCGTTCTAGTGTCGATACGAATAACGTCGCCTTCGTTAACGAACATAGGAACTTGCATTGTAATACCAGTTTCAAGCGTAACGATTTTAGTAGCGTTTGTTGCAGTGTTACCAGCAACGCTTGGTTCTGCTTCAGTAACTAAAAGTTCAACGAAGTTTTCACAATCTACAGAGAATGCTTTACCTTTATAGAACTTAACGATAACGTTATCGTTTTCTTTAATATATTTTAACGCATCTTCAACTTGATCGTAGTTAAGTGGTTCCATATTAAATTCTTCGTCCATAAAGTAGTAAAGTTCGCCGTCATTATATGAATAAGTCATCTTCTTAGTTTCAATAACTGCGTTTTCAAACTTTTCAGTTGGGTTGAAGGTAATTTGTAAAACTTTACCGTCAACTACGTTTTTAAGGGTAGTTCTTACGAACGCTGCGCCCTTACCAGGTTTAACGTGTAAGAAGTCAACAACCGTAAAGATTTTTCCTTCGTACTCAATTGTAACACCTTTTCTTAAATCGCCTGCTAATACCATATTAAAAAATCTCCTAAATTAAATATCTATTTTTTGCGTGGGGTTGAATTCTACCACGTCTTTTCTAAGGTTAAAAAAACTTTCGCATTTGCCGTTATTTAAATATACCGTATCTTCAATTCTTATACCGAACTTGCCGTCAAAATAAACGCCAGGTTCAATTGAAAACACGTTGTTATTAACTAAAACGCTCGTTGATTTTTGCGATAAATAAGGGGCTTCGTGCACCTTGACGCCTACGCCGTGACCTAAAGAGTGGGTAAAATATTCACTATACCCATAACTATCTAGTACCGACCTAGCAATACCGTCTGCATCTTTACCCGTCATACCTAAAGTAATTTTATTAAAAGCGGTTTCGTGCGCTTTAAGTACCGCGTCAAACGCCCTTTTATATTCGTTTGGCGCTATGCCGTAGTAAAAAGACCTTGTTATATCCGACGCGTACCCATTAACTACCGTACCGCAATCTATTAAAACGGGAGTATTTTCCTTAAGTTTAACGTCACCCGTTTTATAGTGAGGTATCGCGCTACCTTCGCCAAATGCAACAATCGTTTCAAACGAAGGCTTGTCTCCGCCATAAAGTTTAAAGTTATACTCTAAAATTCCTGCAAATTCCCTTTCGGTAATACCTACCTTTAAACTAGTTAACGCATTCTTAAGCGCCTTTTCCAACACTTTACAAGAATTTTTTATAAGGGCAATTTCACGATCCGTTTTAACTGAAAGTTGGCTATTGATAGTAGCCGTATCGTCATAAACTTCAACGCCGAAACTTATTAGTTTTTTATAAAAATCTACACTTGTAAAATTATCGATAATACCTACGCTAGAAATGTTATTTTCTTTAATAAATAGTTCAAGCGAATTATTATCTAACAAACGACAAATTGCATTCGCGTTATTTACTGCCGAATAGTAGTAACGCTTATCGGTATACAAGTATTTATTGCCGTTATATAAAATTAAAAACCCGTCTTCACACAAAAATGAAGTATAATAAATAATTATATCGCTATCGGTGATAACGGTCATAGAATTTTTTACGTTCATAACAAAAATACGTACAACTAGAATTATACGCTAATATTTTACCATATATTGTGTTTCAAGTCAACAGTTTTAACAATTTACGACACATATATTATCTAATAATATATCTACGCGTTAAAAAGGTTGAAAATTTTTTTAGTTTATAGTATAATACTTGTATGCTCCAAGAAGAATTTAATAAACTTGTAGGTGAAAACCTAGCAAAGTATAGAAAATTTAATAATTACACCCAAATAGTTTTGGCGGAAAAAATAAATTACTCTGATAAAGCAATTTCTAAATGGGAAAAAGGCGAATGTTTGCCAGACGTATTCGTTTTAAAACAAATTGCCGACCTATACGGCGTTACGGTAAACGATTTACTTACGCCAAGACACAAACCAAAACAATCTATTGGCAAAACTAAAAAGGTGTTTACTCCACTACTATCTTGCTGTATCGTTTGGATAGTTGCAATTTTTATGTTTTTTATTTTAACGGCTTTCGTTAAAAACTTTGATAAAGCGTGGCTTACTTTTATAATTGCAATACCTTGCTCGGCAATACTCACTTTAATTTTCTCTTGCATTTATAAAAACCGCGTTATTCAGTTTTTATCAATCTCCACTATTATTTGGACGGTTATTTTAACGTTCCACCTATCGTTTATAGAAATTTTTAGCGAAATA
The DNA here is from genome assembly GCA_017504165.1 of Clostridia bacterium. Lineage (GTDB taxonomy): Bacteria > Bacillota > Clostridia > Christensenellales > Borkfalkiaceae > HGM11412. The sequence continues at coordinate 63,171 of JAFVRR010000012.1, forward strand.
GTTATGCTTTACTATATCGGTATTCCCGTACAAATAATGTTCTTATTGTGGTTTATTTACCGCTTTATCGTTAGAAAAAAACAAAAAAATAAATAATATGAATATTAAACTTTGCAAAAATACCGAAATTGATAAAATTATGTCAATTTACGATAACGCTAGAAACTTTATGCGCCAAACGGGAAATAATAATCAATGGATTAACGGATATCCCTCGCGCGAACTTATATTAGAAGACCTTAAAGAAAATAGGTTTTACGGCGTTTACGATAACGAAGAATTAGTCGCAGTATTTACGCTAACCGTCGATAGCGACCCAACGTATAATAAAATTTATAACGGCAATTGGCTAAACGACGAACCTTACGCAGTCATTCATAGAATAGGCGTATTAAAGCGCGGTAAAGGAATAGCAAAACTCTGTTTTGACTACGCCCTAACTAAATGCAACAATTTAAGAATAGACACTAGCGAAGAAAATTTAGTTATGCAAAATTGCTTACTTAAAAACGGCTTTTCATACTGCGGTGTCATCTATTTAGAAAGCGGTGCTCCCCGCCTAGCGTACCAAAAGAAAATTTAGCAAAATAAAAGGATAACGTGCTGTTATCCTTTTTTTATTTTTCTATTGACACTATACGTATTATACTTTATAATTACTCTATAAATATATAACTTAAGGAATATGAAAAATGACGGCAAACGATTATAAAAAATTTTTTGACAGCGCTAAAAAGAATTTTATTGCTAAAAATCCACCCGCAAACCCTAAAAAAAGTCCGTTTAGTTATCTTGACGCTATAACTGCGGAAGACGTGCTTTTTGAACCACAATCTGCGCGCATTTATAAAGTGCGTTACGACTATAACGTTTCGGCAAGATACCATGCTTATAGTGGAAATAACGAATCTTACGGAAACACAGACAACTATTACTCTACTACGGGCGATATTTACCATATTACCAATTCCGTGCCAGACGAAGTAAAAAAAATATACGACGTTAGTACTACTTTTTATTTTTATGCCGAATTTGAAACTTGGAAAGCAATTGAAAACGACGCTAAGCCTAAACTAGCAACTTTTTTTAGGAATTCGGGCGCTAACTACTGCTCTAGTTCGGACGTTTACGTTACCATTAAATCACAAAGCAAAGCCACTACCCCAGAAACTTGGAGACAAATGGATTGGTCTTATATCTACCTTAAAGACAAACGGGGAAATAAAGGCAAATGTATTGGCATAACCTACTGTAAAAACGGCACGCCGTACTATAAATTTTATAGACAAGGCAAAGGCAAAACGGTTAAAGATATTGAAAACAAAAAGAAAGCCGTTTCCAATAAAGAACCGTTTAAATTCAACTTTGGTAAAACTTTAATTAACGTGCTTGCCATCGTTCTCATTGCGTTTATCGTTCTTACTACCCTAGCAAAAGGTTGGACTAAGTTTGAAGTAACCACCTCGGCAAGTGGTTTTTCTATAAATAGAAGTTCTAATTGGAGTTATTCTATCGATGAACTTGGCATTAAACAAAAGAGCAATAATTTCTATTTAGAAGACTATTTTGTAAGCGAAGAACTTGGAGAAGAATACACGATTAAAGGTAGATTTTTCCCAATGGGCAAAGTTAAACTTGCCAAAAAATCTGAACATTACAACCAACAAGAATACAACTTTAACTTAATTGAATATCACAATAGAGTAATCACTATAACTGAAAATATGAACTACGTTAGAATTTATTCTAACAGTGGCTCGACGGTTTGTACTTATATTCGTATTGAAAAGAGAAGTACCCCCGTTGATATCATACTTGAAAACGCAAATATTCTTTCCGCGCCAGGCGTACCCGCTATTTGTTCGGTTGGCATTTGCGACGTTAATATTATCGCACGCGGAAACTGTTCTTTACAAGCGGGCAGACAAACTTTTACCGTTGAAGACTTAAAGAAAATGGTAAAAACAAACATTACCGACCCGCTTATTAGATCTCACTATGAAGATTTAACTTACGTTTATAACGAAATTCAATACTGGAATAACGGCAAAGACAAAACGTTTGGCGAAATTTACGAACATTATGGATTACAACTTGCAAATTCCCTTCTATCTTTTACTGAAGGCGCTTTCAACTTTGTAGTAGGTGGCGCGTCAATGATTATTGGCGGTAGAAAAGGTGACGACGGTGCTGCAGGCTCTGACACGATTATTATTCTTGGCGGTCTTAGCGTTAAATGTGAAGGCAACTTAAGAGTAGAGGGTGGCAGAGGCGGTAACGGTCTTAACGCTAGTAATTCCCTTGCAGGTACTGCAGATGGTGGTGACGGTGGCAACGGCGGTGACGGTATATGCTGTTTATCTTTCATAACTGCCGACACTTACGGTGAAGACGTACTTACAATTGAAGGTGGCGCAGGCGGTAACGGTGGCGAACCATCTAAAGGCGGTTTTGGTCTACTTGGCTCGTCTGGTAGTAGAGGCAATCAAGGTAGAAAAGGCATACCTATTGCCCTTCCCGAAAAATAAAATAAACAAACTAAAAAAGCACGCTTAAAGCGTGCTTTTATTTTTAAAGTGAATAATAAATATTTTTCATAGTAACGGCGTCTTCCGCTTGAGTGCCCGCCGATTCGCAAACGATATACGGCTCTAACTCTAATTTTTTAAGGGCAACTGCAAGTGGTAAAAATTCCGGACCATATTCGGTATCTTCAAAGGTTAAATGCTTTACTTCCCCTTTTCCGCTATACATTATTTTAGAAAAATGAGTGTGGAAATTAAGCATTTTATCACGCCCTAATTCGCTTACCATATGCGAAAGCCTATCTTCATAGTCTTTTGCAGTTTTTAAACTACCTTGTTCTCTTGCGTTGATATGCCCAAAGTCGATTGTAGGAATATAAAACGGAGCGATTTTACAAAACTCAGTTATTTCTTCAACCGTGCCTATTTGTGCCGATTTACCCATAGTTTCGGGACAAAAAATCATATCTTCAAGACCGTTTTCGCCAATTATTACCGCTAGGTTTTTAAGGCGTTCAACAGTTAGTTTAACCGCCTCTTCACGCGGTAATTTACCTTGCGTTGACGGATGGAAAATCACCCTTTTACCACCCATTCCCCTACACATTTTAGCGCTATCTATAACGTAACCGTACGATTTTTTAACCATTTCGTCGTCGGTGTTAGCAAAGTTGATAAAGTACGGAGCGTGCACCGTTAATTCTACACCTTCTTTGTAAAAGGCCTCGCCTATAGAGTTTGCCTTTTGCTTAGTCATATTAACGCCACGACCGAAAGAATATTCAAAAATATTTAAGCCTTTATCTTTTACCCATTTAGCGGCGTCTTCCGTGTGCACGTAGCCTTCAAGCCTAAAACTTTCACTGTTTCCGCTAGGACCAAATTTTATCATAGTAACCACCCTAAATCTTTAGTTAATTGCTCTTTTAATTCATCCACGCTATTAAATTTAACAATATCGCGGATTTTTTCTATAAAGTATATGGAAATCTCTTTATCGTATAAATCGCTAGAAAAATCGTTTATATAAGTTTCAATAACGGTGTTATTCCCGTTAACCGTAGGTTGAGCGCCTACGTTAGTTAAACAAGAATAGAGTTTACCACCTATTATAGTGCAAGTTAAATACACGCCGTCTTTAACTAAAAGTTTATTTTCTTCCGTTAAAATATTGGCGGTAGGAAAGCCTATTTTAGCGCCTAAGCCCTTACCCCTTAACACTTTTCCGCGAATGAAATAATTACTGCCAAGTAGGCTATTAGCCAAACCTATATCGCCCTTTATTAGCGCCGTTTTTATATCTTTAGAAGAAATTTTTTCTCCGCTAGCATCGGTAACTTTTTCTAAAACGGTTAAATTTGCGCCTTTTTTTGTGGCAAATTCTTTTAAATGGCAAACGTTGCCTTCCGCTTTTTTACCATAGGTAAAATCTTCGCCAACGACAATATTTTTAACGTTATAAAAATTAAAAATATCGTTTAAAAACTCATCCTTAGACTTTGCCATAAACTTAGCGTTTAATTCTTGATAAATAACGCCGTCTACCCCTAAACTTTTTAGTTTAATAATCCTTTCAAAAAAGGTAAAAATATCGGGCGTGGCGTTTTTACCGCCAGTAAATAAAAGCAGATAAGTTTTATAACCGTTACGGCTTGCTATTTCTTTAGCGGTATTTATAATTTTCGTATGACCAATATGAATTGCGTCAAAGTAACCTAAGCAAATCGATATCGGTGTTTTGTCAATTTCTCCGTATTTTATAATTTTCATTCTAATCTTTTAGGTGTTGGCGCAAAATTAACTAATAGTTGCAACAGCACCTACCTAATATACGCTTTAATTTTTAAGATTTTATCGGAAATAATGCCTACGCCTATAAACCCGCAATCTCCGTAAACGGAATAAAAACCATCGGGTAAATCTAGCGTAAATAACCTACCGTTAATAATATCGTCCGTGCGTTTTTCGTTTAATAAAATCTTTTCTAAACTGAGTACGCTATCGGGTTTAATTAGCATTTTTTCTTCGTCGAAATTATCGGTAATTTCTTCAATGGAAAATGCGTTTTCTTTTGTGAAAATACCACTTTGAAGCCTTTCTAAAGCGGTCATCGTGCCGTAAGTATTAAGCGCGTAAGCAAGGTCGCGACAAATAGAGCGAATATAAGTTCCGCCCTTGCATTTTATTAAAAAAACGTAGGAATTTTCGCCCGATTTTTCAATAAAATCAATAGAAGTAATCGTAACCTTTTTAGGCTTTAATTCAACTTCAACACCAAGCCTAGCAAGTTCGTAACTTCTCTTTCCGTTGACGTTTTTTGCGCTATAAATTGGTGGCATTTGCATAACTTCGCCAACAAGTGAAGGCAAAACGGAAATAATATCGCTTTCAGTAGGCAATTCCCCGTTATCTTTAATAACTACGCCACCCCTATCTAAAGTGTCGGTTTCGTAGCCGAAAGTAAACTCTGCTTTATAAACCTTATCTTTATCTAAAAGGTAATCGAAAAGCCTAGTACTTTTACCAAAAGCAACGGGAAGTACGCCTGACGCAAGGGGGTCTAAAGTGCCCATATGCCCCATTTTTTCGCCTTTGAAACGCTTTTTTATTAAGTTTAACGCGTAAGCCGAACTCATTCCAGACGGCTTATATACATTTAGAAATCCGTTCATTCTAATCTTTGACTAACGTTGTATACAAGTTTATCAATTATATCTTCTTTATAACCGTTAAGCATAGCGCCACTTGCTAAAATGTGACCACCGCCACCGTATAAAGATGCAATTTCGTTAACGTTGACTTTACCTTTACTTCTAAGGCTAATTTTGTAACGCTTATCCCCGACTTCAAGTAGAGAAATAGCAACTTCCACGCCTATTACCGTCATAGGAAAATCAATAAAGCCTTCAGTCATATTTTCAACTGCGCCAAACTCTTCAAGGTCGCTTTTATTGATAACTAACACGCCTACTCTATCTTCTAAATAGTAAGTTGCGTTAGAAATTACCCTAGCGTAAAGTTTAGCCCTTGCTTTAGACTGTTCTTTAAACATTTTATAAATGATATAGTTAAGGTTTGCGTCTTTACTAACAAGGTCCGACGCGTTAGCAAGAGTTTTAGCAGTAGTGTTAGAATGCGCAAAATTGCCGGTATCGGTTACAATGCCAAGCAAAAGAGAGTTTGCTATATCTTCAGTAATATCAACGTTTAAAGCGCCTAATAATTCGTAAACGTTTTCGCAGTTTGAAGAGTTATCGAACACGTAATTATATTTAGCGTACTTCGCATTAGATACGTGATGGTCGATATTAAAAGTATTTTTATTCTTTATAAATAAAGAATAAGCACCGCCAAACATTGAAGAAACTGAACAGTCTACCGCAATATAACCGTCGTATTCTTTAGTGATTTTATCGGGTGTAACGTAACAGCCTACCCCATCGATAAAAGAGAATTTTTCAGGTATTGGGCTATCACATACGAGATCGGCGTTAATACCTAAAGATATAAGGGCGTTTCTAAGCGCGGTTGCCGAGCCAATCGTGTCGCCGTCAGGTCTTACGTGGCTAAATATTAACGCGGACTTAAGCCCTTTAATTTTACTTGCAATTTCAGTTATCGTCATTATCTTCTCCGTAAGTTATAGTACTTAAAATTTTATCGATTTTATTTCCGTATTCTAACGCGCCGTCTTCTAAAAACCTAAGTTCAGGCACGTATTTGATGCGCATTTTGCTAGACAATTCCCTTCTAATTTTACTAGCGTTTTCCTTAATGCCGTTAAAAGTTGCCTGCTTTTTAACCGGGTCAGTCGAGTATACGCTAACGTAAACTTTTGCGCTCTTTACGTCGGGTGCTACGTCAACTTCAGTAATACTAAACATTTCAGTAACAGTCGGAATATTAAGGTCGTTTTTAATAATTTCGTAAATAAGTTTTCTAAACTCGCTATTAAGTTTTTCCGTTCTTTTTCCTTTCATAGTCACCTTAGGCATCAAACAAAACTGCTTGATGCCTTAAAATTTTATTTTTTAATTTCTTCAATAACGTAGCATTCAATGAAGTCCCCGATTTTAATATCGTTGAAGTTTTCAATCGACATACCACATTCATAACCTTGTTGTACTTCTTTAACGTCGTCTTTGAAACGTTTAAGTTGCATAACGTTTCCTTCACAAATCATAATATCGTCACGGTAAATTCTAAGTTTGCCTGAACGCGCAATCTTACCTTCGGTAACGTAACAACCCGCAACAGTACCAACGTTAGAAATTTTAAAGGTTTCTCTAACTTCCGCTTTACCAAGGTAAACTTCGTTATAAGTAGGTTTAAGCATACCTTTAAGCGCTTTTTTAATATCTTCAATCGCCTCGTAAATAACCCTATAAAGTTTAACGTCAATCTTAGATTGTTCTGCAAGTGATTTTGCTTTACTATCAGGTCTTACGTTAAAGCCGATAATGATAGAGTTAGAAGAATCCGCAAGGCTTACGTCCGTTTCGGAAATAGCGCCTACGGCAGCGTGAATAACGTTAACTTTAACTTCTTCGTTAGAAAGTTCAATAAGCGATTGTTTAACCGCTTCAACCGAACCTTGAACGTCCGCCTTAACGATAACGTTAAGGTTTTTAAGATCGCCCGAAGACACTTTAGAGAATAAGTCGTCAAGAGAAACTTTTTGTTGCTCTCTTATCATATCTTCTCTTTCCTTGTTCTTTCTTTCGCTAGCAACAAGCGCCATAAGTTTCGCTTCTTCTACCGCAAAGATAGAATCGCCCGCATTTGGCACTGCTTCTAAGCCTAAAACGGATACTGGGATTGATGGACCTGCAGTTTTTACGTTTCTACCCTTATCGTCAATCATAGCCCTTACTTTACCTGTAATAGTACCAGCAACGAGATAATCGCCAACTTTTAAAGTACCGCTTTGAACGAGTACCGTAGCAACAGGACCTTTACCTTTATCGAGTTTTGCTTCGACGATAACGCCTTTAGCCATACGGTCAGGATTTGCTTTTAATTCTTTAATTTCAGCAGATAAGATAATAGTTTCAAGTAATGCGTCGATACCTAAGCCCGTTTTAGCGGAAACTGGAACGAGCGCAACGTCGCCACCCCATTCTTCTACTAAAATTTCTTGGTCGGCAAGACCTTTTTTAACCCTTTCTAAATCCGCAGTAGGTTTATCAATTTTGTTTGCAGCGATAATTATAGTAACCCCCGCCGCTTTAGCGTGGTGGATTGCCTCAATCGTTTGTGGCATAATACCATCGTCCGCCGCAACTACGATTACTGCAATATCGGTAAGTTGAGCACCACGAGCACGCATTGCGGTAAACGCCGCGTGACCAGGAGTGTCAAGGAAGGTAATTTGTTCGCCGTTTATAGATACCGTGTAAGCGCCGATATGTTGAGTAATACCGCCCGCCTCGCCCGCGGTAACGTTAGCGTTTCTAATTTTATCAAGAAGTGAAGTTTTACCGTGGTCAACGTGACCCATAACCGTAACGACAGGTGGACGTTTGATAAGTTTTGTTTCGTCTTCTTCCGATTCGTTAAAGCCTTCAGTCAACACGTCTTCCGCAGTTTTATCGAGTTTAAGTTCAAGTTCAATGCCAAGACCAGCCGCAATAAAGCCTGCAGTATCGTAGTCGATTGAGTCGTTAATAGTCTTTAAAATACCTTCTTTAAATAAAATTTTAGTAATTTCAATCGCTTGAATACCGATAAGTTCGCAAAGTTCTTTAATAGGAATAATTTCCTTAGTGATAACCGCCTTTTCAATTTTAATAGTGTTTTGCTTTTCTTCTTGGCGTTTATCTTTAGCCTTACGAACTTTTCTGTAACCCGTCTTATCTTCATCAAAGTCGTCAAGCGATACTTGACCTTTAATTAAAGATTTTTTATTGATTGCTTTTTTATCTTCATAATTATTCTTTTCGTTATTTTTCTTTTTATTATTAAGTTTAGAGTTTTCCTTTGGAATAAATACTTGTGGAGCGTCTTTTATAGCGCTAAAAGGCTTTTTATCGCCCGCTGGCTTATTGCCGTTAAACTCGCGCTTTTTGTCCCCTTCAAACGGTTTTTTATCACCCTTGTTGAAAGGTTTCTTTTCGCCTTGTTGTCTAGGTTTTTTATCGCCGTCTTTATTGATAAATTCCCTTTGCTTGTTTTGTGGAATAAATACCCTTTTACCGTCAACTATAAAAATATTAGGGTTAGCGGTCTTTTCAATAACGGGTGTCTTAGGAGCAGTTTCCGTAGGTTTTTCTTCCACTTTTTCTTCTTGTGGTTTAACTTCTACTTTAACTTCTTCCTTTTTAGAAGTAGGTTCTTTAACCTTTTCTTCCGCTTTAACTTCAACAGTTTCAGTAGGTTTATCTTCTTCCGCCTTTTCTTCTACTTTTACCTCGGCAGTTTCTACTACTTTAACTTCTTCCGTTTTAACTTCTTTAGGAACTTCAACGGTCTCTACAACCTTAACTTCTTCTTGAACTTCAACTACTTCTTCTTGTTTTGCCTTTTCTTCTTTTTTAACCAACGCTAAAAGGCGGGCTTTCTCAGTAATCTTTTTAGATACGCCCTTAATTATAGATTTAGTTTCGTTTAACGCGGAGATATGCGCGCCTTCTTTGTATAAATTATTTATAATTTTAATATTTTCAAAATTGTCTTTCTTTTCTTCTACACCCATTATAATAATCCTCCCAGATATTCCACTAAACGCCTTTCATCGCTTTTTAATATTGCGTCACTTAAAGCCTTGTCAGTTATCGCGATTAGTTTTACGCCCGCTTTAAAAGTGACTTTTTCAAGTTCTATTTCATTTAATATAAGTAATTTTGCATTAAGTTTATTAGAGAGCGAAACCGATTCTTTTAAAGTGTTTTCAGTTGCCGTGTGGCAAAGAATTAAAAGTTCGGCTTTTTTTAAAGTTTTAACGGCGTTAACGCCCATTTTTACTTTACGCGCTTTAATTGCAAAACCTATAAAGGTGAACGCCTTAGATTTTTCCAAAGAACTCCTCCTCGATAGCCTTATACACTTCTTCTGAAACTTCCATTTCAAAAGCGTGATTTAAAAGCCTTTTCTTTAAAAGTTTTTGCATACAAGCCTTATCGTCGCAAATATACGCGCCACGACCGGAAAGTTTACCCGTTCTATCAACGGCAAAAACGTTTTCTTTGTTCTTTACTATTCTAATAAGTTCCTTTTTAGGTTTTTCACTTCTGCAAGCAATGCAAGTACGCATCGGAATTTTCTTTTCCGCCATTATAATCTCCTAATTATTCGGTAATTTCATCTATAATATCATCAAGTTCAGGGATTTCTTCAAATCCTTCTTCTAAAGCCATTTCTTCAAGGGCCTTAGACTCGCTCTTCACGTCGATTTTCCAACCTGTAAGTTTAGCGGCAAGTCTAGCGTTTTGACCGTCTTTACCAATAGCAAGTGAAAGTTTATCGTCAGGAACGACAACCCTACAAGACTTTTCGTCAATAGCAGTAACCCTTAATACTTTTGCAGGAGCAAGCGCCCTAGCAATGAATTCAAGTGGGTTTTCAGACCAAGGAATAATATCGATTTTTTCACCGCCAAGTTGTTCGATAACGGCGTTAACACGCATACCTTTGTTACCAACGCAAGCGCCAACTGCATCGATTTGTGGGTCTTCGCTATAGATTGCGATTTTACTTCTTTGACCCGCTTCACGAGAAACGGCTTTAACTACTACGATACCTTGTTTAATTTCTGGTACTTCGTTTTCAAAAAATCTTGTAACCAAACCAACTGCAGTACGAGAAACTAAAACTTGAGTAGTTCTACCCATGTTTCTAATCTTTTTAACGTAAACGGTAATTTTATCGTTGATTTCGTATTTTTCACCTGCAATTTGGTCTTGTGGAAGCATTACGCCTTCAAGTCCGCCACCTGCAAGTTCAACGTAAACGTTGCCGTTTTCTACGCGTCTTACTATTGCGGTATGGATTTCGTTTTCCTTATCTTCAAATTCTTGAATAGTGTTAACCCTTTCCGCTTCCCTTATCTTTTGCATAACTACTTGCTTTGCAGTTTGAGCGGCAATTCTGCCAAATTCCTTTGGAACGAATTCCCTTTCAAAAGTATCGCCAAGTTTATAACTTTTTTTGTAAGTTTTCGCTTCTTCTAAAGTGATTTCTTTATTAGGGTCTTCAACCACTTCAACTATCGCCTTGCAAGCGTAGAATTTAATAGTACACTTTTCTTCGTTGTATTTAATAACCACGTCGCTAGCATCACCCGCGTATTTTTTATACGCAGAAGTTAAAGCGTTTTGTAAAGTGTCTAAAAATGCTTGTCTTTCTATGCCTTTTGAAAGACAAAGTTCGTTAAGAGCGGCAAAAAAATCTTTATTTGTCATAATTTCTCCTTAAAATATAGAAATGTTTTTCTTAATTAAATATTATTGCTTCGTTAATTTTTGCGATTCTAGTCATTGGAATTTTAATTTCTTTTCCATTAACTTCAATCGTCACGCTACCCCCGTCGTACGCTTTTAAAACACCTTCAAAGTATTTAGCGCCGTTCATTGGAGCGTAAAGTTTTACTTCCACCATCTTATCAATCCTTTTAAGAAAGTCCCTTTCAGTTTTGAAAGGTCTGTCAAGACCGGGGCTAGAAACGTTTAAAGTGTACGGATTAGGGTACGGATCAAACACGTCAAGCGGGTCGGATATTAAATTGTGAAAGGCTTCGCAACTATCAAGGTCAACACCGCCGTCTTTATCGATATATACGGTAAGCGCGGGGTTTTTAGACATTTTGAAAGTTACTTCTACGATTTCAAGCCCCAAACTTTCCGCGTACGGCGTTAAAAAGGCTTGTATTTCTTGAGCGGGTTTTGCTTTCATTTCTCTCCTATTTCCTTGCATAAAGAAATTTGAGAGTGGCTAACCACTCTCAAACTACAAGTAAAATCTTAAAGTAATATTAGTTTAACATAAAATGTTAAATATATCAAGCGTTTTTAACTACTTTTTAAATATCTTTTAAACTTTTCTTACCCTTTAAAAGTTCTAAGAACATTTCCGCAGTCGCCATCGCGTCGGATAACGCCCTATGGTGATTAAAAGTAATGTTAAAATGCTCGCACACGGTGTTTAATTTATGGTTTTTAAGCCCTGGCAAAATCTTTCTTGATAAATACAAGGTATCTAAAGTTTTGTTTTTCATAATATAGCCAAGTTCCTTGCCCGCGTTGTATAAAAACCTAAAGTCAAACTCTGCGTTATGCGCAACGAATACGGTGTTTTCAACAAACTTAAAAAAGTCGGGATACACTTCGCTAATTTTAGGGCTATCTTTTACAAGTTCGTCGTCAATGCCCGTAAGTTCTACAATTCTATCGGAAATATGTACTTCGGGGTTGACTAAAGTGTGATAATACTCGGTTATAACCCCGTTTTCTATCTTAACGCCCGCAATTTCCGTAATTTTATCGTAAGCAGTTTCCGTGCCCGTAGTTTCTATATCTACGACGGTAAATACGCCTTCTTGAACTTCTATAGGCAACCCTTTATCAATCGTAAAAAAGTCGCTTTGCCTTGCGCTTTCTATCTTTTTAGGGAAAATTAAACTGTAATTATCGGGCGCTTTAAGCGAAGGTTTTTCCTTTGGTTTAAAATTAGCGGGATACTCGCATAAATGCAAGCCTTTTATATTATAACTTATCGCGCCGTTAAAACTTTCGTTCTCGCCACGCATAATAATTACGCTACCAACGTCGATTTTTTCAAGTTTTTTTAGTTTGTTTTTGTCAGCGGTGAAAAATCTTCCCGTAACTTTTGCCGTTTGATCGTCGACCGTTATAACGAAATAAGGTTTGCCGTTTTTCGTTGCCTTTTCCGTCTTTTCTACTACGACGCCCGCAAAAAATACCGTGCCTAATTTTTCCAAACCGTCTTGAATATACATTGCAGTATCGTAAACGGTATCGTCAATAAGTTTATAAACGCTTTGCATTTTAACGTAGCGCAAAGTTGAATCTTCAAGTTCAAGGTAATTTAAACTCTCTTCTTCGTAAGTTGGCGCTTCCGTTTTTTCTTGAACGATTTTTATACTTCCGACAAACTCGTGCGCGTAAGACCTTGAAAGGCTTTCGATAAGTTTACTCATTTCAGAAGTCCTTTCAAAATAATCGTTGATATTTTCCGTTAAATTAAGTTCAAAAACGACGCGCTTATTGACGGATATTACGTTGACCGTTTCGTCTGTTATCATATGAGAAATATGAAAAGACCTAGTTTTAATCTTTTCGATTATAACCTTTTTGGCAAGGTCTTTATCAACCACCGATTTTGCAACCGATAACGTTATATCATTAACGCCGTCAAGCCTATCTTTTAGCGTTTTTAATATGTAATTTTTACCCTCGACTGAAACTGCAATATCGCTTATTGCATCGACGTGTAAAGAGTTTTGGTCTTGATAATAAACCGCCCCCTTTAAGCGTAAATCTCCAAGCGTTTCATCTTGCGATTTTAAAGTTTCAAATAAGACGTCACAAGCGTTTTTCAATTTCTTTAATTTCCTTAATAAATTCTTCTTCTGCTAAGTTAAAAGGCACTTTTTTATAAACTTCGCCCTTTTTAAATATTACGCAAAAATCCTTACTGCCCGCAATTCCAAGATCGCAGTCTTTCGCTTCGCCTGGTCCGTTGACAACACACCCCATAACGGCGATTTTTATAGGTTTTTTAATATCTTTCGTCAAGTATTCAACCCTTTCGGCAAGCCCGATAGAATCATACTCCGTCCTACCGCAAGTTGGGCAAGACACAACTTCTACGTAGTCCTTTTCAAGTCCTACCCCGCGGAGTATTTTTTTAGCGACGATAGGCTCTTTAATAGGGTCTGCAGTTAAACTAACGCGTATTGTATCGCCTATGCCTTTTAAAAGTAACGAGCCGATACCTATACTACTTTTTACGATACCGTTTTCGTACGTTCCCGCCTCGGTTACGCCTACGTGAAGAGGATAACTAGTTTTAGTAGACAAATATTCATACGCTTTTACCGTCAAGTTAACGTCGCTAGCCTTTGTTGAAATAACTATATTTTCAACGCCGTATTTTTCAAGAGCGTAAACGTTTTTTAAAGCGCTTTCCACAAGCGAAATTTCATTTTTGCCGTATTTAGCCAAAAATTCCTTTTCAATACTTCCCGTATTAGAACCAACCCTTACCGGAATATTGTATTCCTTTAAACAGTCCGCCACCTTTTTAATATTCTCTTCACTGCCGATATTTCCAGGGTTTATTCTAACTTTATCAACGCCGTTTTCAATAGATTTTATAGCCAAGCGATAGTCGAAATGAATATCTGCAACAAGTGGAACTTGCACCCTACTTTTTATACTTTTTAAGGCTATAGCGTCCTTTTCATCTTTTACGGCAAGCCTAACGATATCGCAACCGTTATCCGCTAAAAGATTGATTTGCGAAACCACTTCGTCTATTTTTTCAGTTTTGATATTAGTCATAGACTGTACGGCAACCCTTTCACCACCACCGATAAAAAGATTGCCTATTTTTACCTTTTTCGTCAAGACTTTATACCACCTTTATTCATTTCGTAAATAATTCTTAAACCTTCAAGTGTAAGCATTCTATCAATTTTAGAAATGCAAGAAACTTCCTTAGAGATAATTTCACCCATACCGCCCGTTGCGATAACCGTAATATTATCTACTTTAAGGTCTTCTTTAATCTTTTTAATAATATTTTCAACAAGCCCCGCAAAGCCGAAAATTATACCCGCTTGCATACACGCAACGGTGTTTTTAGCAATAGCGCTCTTAGGCGCTTCAAGTTCAATCATAGGAAGTTGAGCGGTGTTGGAAACTAAGCCTTCTAGCGAAGTTTTAATACCCGGCGCAATAACAACGCCGAGTAGTTCGCCGTTTCCTGAAATTATATCAAACGTCGTAGCCGTACCGAAATCAATTACGACCATAGGACCGCCGTTACCATAGCGTTTATACGCGCTAACGCTATTGACGATAATATCCGCGCCTACTTCTTTAGGATTGTCGGCTTTAATATTTAAACCCGTCTTTATCCCCGCGCCAATCATAAAAGGCGAAATATTAAAGAAATATTCGCACATATGGCTTATCGTATAGTTAAGCGAAGGTATAACGGACGACATTATTATACCGTCTATATCTTCCCTATTTATGTTAGAACTTTGAAGTAAGTTCATTAAAGTTGCGCCGTATTCGTCGGCAGTTCTAGTATGCCTAGAAGAAACCCTATAAGACGCTTTAAGTTCTTTGCCGTCAAACACGGCGTATTTTATGTTGGTATTGCCAACGTCAACACATAAAAGCATAGATTTATCCTTTTTTAACGATTTTTATAATTCTTGTAATTGCAGGCGCGCATACTAGGTTTATTGCAAGTTCTATAAAGAAGTTGAAAGTAACTAGCCCTACTAAAATAAACACTAGTAAATTTTGACCACTTGCCATACCGTGAACGGAATCAAACATAAATAAACAACCGATTATAAAAAGTAAAGTGTTTACGATAGGAACGATTGCCGAGGCAACGAAAACCGCAACTACGGGTTGCTTTTTATTGATAATTTTATAAAGTAGACCGCCAAGATAACCTGCAACCGTACTTTTAATAATGCAAGTTAAAGTAGTAACTACGGGGTCGTTAGCCCAAATCGTAACGTAAAACGGATTACCGCCCATTATAACTTGAATTAAAACTATAACGCCACAAGCAAAGCCTAAAATAGCCCCTGCTACGCTACCGAATAAAATACCGCCTAGCACTATCGGAATAAGCGTAAAGTTTAAAGTAACGGGCCCAACGTTAATTGAGCCGAGCACTGCTTGTAACACGATGACAAGCGCAAGCAATACTGCTATACCCGTAATTTGCTTTGCGGTAAAGTAATTTTTTTCCATAATAACCTCCAATCGAATCCCTTAAGGGTATCCGTAAGAAAAATAAAATATAATAAATATCAAGCCCAAATAGGTGCCTGTAATATTATTTTAATATATTTAATTATAAAAATCAACTAATGATTCACATTTTTTTTGATTTTTGAGTAAGATATTAGTGATAGCGATATCAAAAAACTTTTTAAGGAGAAAAAATATATGATGAACTGTTTCGGTTTCAATAACGACAATTGCTGTCTTTACATACTTATTATCTTATTAGTACTTTGCCTTTGCGGTAACGGATGCTTAAACGGCATTATCGATAAACTTTGTGGTTGCAGTTGGATTTTACCAATCGTATTACTACTTTTATGTTGCAACAACAAAGGTCCGCAAAAACCTTTTAGCATCGGCGGTTGCGGTTGCAAATAATAACTAAAGATAAAACGGCGCATTAGCGCCGTTTTAATATTTTAACTTTAGTACCCTAAAAACTCTACACCCTTTAATAAAACGTCGTTAATAAGTTCGTTTTTAAGGGAATAAAATACTATTTTGCCCTGTCTTTTGTATCTTACCGCGCCCAAGTCTTTAAGTAGTCTTAACTGATGCGAAACGGTTGTTTGATTAAGGTTGAGCATAACCGAAATATCCGTAACGCACATTTCAGAAATTGCAAGCGCCGATAAAATTCTTAGCCTTGTAATATCGGCAAAAACGTTAAAAAATCCAACTAATTCAGATAGTATATCATCAGACGGAACGTAATCACAAATTAGCCCCTGTGTCCTTTTGTCAAGTAGTAAAACGCTTTGATTATCCATAAAATCACCGCCTTTAAAACTTACTTAAGGTTTACCTTACGATAATATCTTAATAAACGCAGGAAAATATGTCAACTTATTCATTTTTAATAATTTGTCGCATATTGTAATATAAGAAAAGTTATTGTAAAAAGGCTAAACTTTAATAAAATATAGCCTTGGTAGGAGATATATGAATTTTTTAAGTAGCACTTCAATTGCCTTAATAGGACTTTTGTTCCTATTAACACTTAACCAAACGATAAATACGACGCAACTATTACTACTACTTGCGCTTTTATCGACAACGGCGTGTCTTTGCCATAACGATACTTCAACAATTTAAAAAAATTCGTGCGGTTGCACGAATTTTTTTATTATGATATTTAGTAAATTTAAAGTCGTTATTTAACGGGATAATTGCAAAGTAAGTATCTCGTTAAATTTTAAGTGGTTTTACATTTTTGCCCACTACTGCCGTTGACATATCGTATTTATTAAGTTCTTTCGCCATTTCTTCAATATCTTTTTTAGTAACGCTTTCAAGAGCGCTAATTCTCTCGTTAAAGTCGTAAAGTTTACCGGTCATCAAATAATATTTAGAAAAAAGTTGAACTTTGCTCGACGGTTTTTCAAGAGAAAATATCGTAGAAGATTTTAACGAGTTTCTCACCTTTATATATTCCGCATCTGTTATTCCGTTTTTAACTAAATCGTCAATCGTTTCCATAACGGCGTTAAAGCCAACGTCCACTTTTCCGCTATTGAGCCCTGCGCAAATACTAATAACACCCGCATCTTTATATCTACTAGCGTAAGAATACACGGAATAGGCAAGCCCTAATTCTTCCCTAACCTTTCTAAAAAGCCTACTAGACATTCCACCGCCTAGAATATTTACCATCATTTCGCTTTTAATTCTATTACTGTCAACGTAAGATAACGATGGGAAATTTAAGCAAAAATGAACTTGCTCTATGTCTTTATCTTTAGATAAAAATTGCTTTTTATTAACGATATTATGCTTAGGAGTTTTTGCTTTTCTACCAACCCTAATTACAGGTAAAACGTACTTTTCGATAAGGTTTTCGCACTCTTTAACGGTAACGTTGCCCGCAAAAGTTACAACGATATTTTCCGCAACGTAATAGTCGTTTAAATAGTCTAAAATATCATTTTTAGTAAAAGACGCAACGTTTTCGCTACTGCCTAAAATAGTTCTACCATAGCCGTCGTTGCCAAAGTATGCAAGCGCGGATAAATCGGCGCAAACGTCGTCGGGCGAGTCTTCACTCATATTGATTTCTTCAATAATAACGTCCTTTTCCTTTTTCGCCTCGTTATCGTCGTAAACGGAAGTAAAAACCATTTCGCTCATAAGCGAAAATACTCTTTCCAAACTATCTTTGATAGTTTGAGCGTAGTAGCAAGTTGACTCCATCGACGTATAGGCGTTAAAATTAGCGCCGTTAGTATCCATTATTTCAGAAATATCGTAAAAAGTGTACTTTTCAGTACCCTTAAAATTCATATGTTCAATATAGTGCGAAATGCCGTTATTTTTATCAGTTTCATTAATAGCGCCCGTGCCTACCATTATTGCAAACGAGCAAGATAGCGCGCCACCTTCGCTTACTATTAAAGTTAATCCGTTATCGTATTTTTTAATCGTGTCCATAATTATATTCTTTTTATTTTTTTAAATTTTATTATTTAAACAGTCTGAAACCGTTACTAAAGTATACCCCTTTTCATTGATAATATCAATAATTTTACCAAGAGCATTTAAAGCATGAGTTTTGGGGTGCATTAAAATAAAATCACCGCTTTTTATATTTTTAGTTGCCCTACTTATTATTAAATTTTCATCACTATCACGCCAGTCTATAGTATCTTTAGACCACATTATCGTCTTGTAATTTAAACCTTTAGAAACTTTAAGCGTAGTTTTAGAAAAAGAGCCGGACGGCGGTGCGAAAAGTTCCATTTTATACCCCGTCATAGAATATACTATTTTATGGCAACTATCAATCTCTAAACAATTTTCTTTTTCGCTAAGTTTTTTATGGTCTTTATGAAAATAACCGTGGTTTCCAAGTTCGTGACCTTGCGATATAATTTTAAGTAAAGTGCTTTTATTATCGTCTGCCCAACAACCGCCAACGAAAAAGGTTGCCTTTGCCTTTTTGCTTTCAAGTACGTCTAGCATTTTTTCAACGACTTCGGTATTTTCGTAAACGTTTATCATAATAGCAACAAGATTATTATCTCTACTGCCGTTATATATTGCGTTATAACTATCGCTATTAGATATCGCAATACTTTTCGCGGGCAAAAAGCCAACTAATCCAATAATTATTAGTACTAAACAAATAATAAAGTTTGATAATATTTTTACTTTTTTATAATTCAAAATTAACACCTCTTAAATAATATTATATTATTTAGAAGTGCTAAAAATGAAAGTTTTATTTTACCGTAATTTTATTTTTTGTTAAAAGTGAAATTAAATTTGCGCGGTTACCTTCTACGAAATCGTCGTTATAAATAAAGTACATATCTCCGTTTGTAAAATAAATGCCAATACCTTCTTTATTTAATTTGGCGTAGTCAATATGCTTATACATTAAAGTATCTATTTGAGTTGCCCCATCTCTAGTAACGCTAATTTCCGCGCGTTTTTCCTTAAACTCGTAAATAATTTCAACAGGGCCGTTTTGAACGCCCATATCTTCCACCGCTTTTTTAACGGAATTTTTATTAGTTTTAATGCCTGCTACAATTGGATAAACTGCAAACGCCGTTGCCGCAATACCAACTATTAAAGAAAACCAATTGTAATCGTCTAAGAAAAAGGAAACAATATTGACAATACCCATAATAAGTAAAATTATCGACAATATAAGCGAATGCCAAATAGTTTTCTTTTGCATTGCCTTTGCCATATTTTCAATCTTTTCTCTATCGTAATAACTTCTTGCCTTAATCATAATTTTAAATCCTTTCTATAATGTTTTTCAAAGTATCAAGATATGCTTCGCTAGCCTTGTTTACCCTACGGGTAAATTCTTCCGCTCCGCCCTTGCCGTCAGACACCGCTTTAATAATAAGAGCGGGTACGTTTGCCGTAAGCGAAGTTAATAAAACCGCCGCGCATTCCATATCGCAAACGTCTGCATTAAACTCTTTAACAAGGTTTTCTTTAATAACTTCATCGGCAACGAACTTGTCCGCCGACGCACAAATAGCAGGTTTAATTTCGCTATTTAATGAAAGTACAAAATCAACCAAACTTTCGTTAGTTTTAATAACTACGTCGTAATTAGGATATTGCCCAACTTTCGTGCCGTCAATTTTAGAAAGGTCGAAATCGTAGTGCACAACACCGCTTACGACAACCGTTTCGTAAACGGAAATATCCTCTTTTAAACTACCGCAAACGCCAAAGTTCAAAATTAAATCGCACTTAAATAAACTAATTAAAATCTCCGTGGCGGCGGAAGCGTAAATTTCGCCTATTCCACTTTTAATAAGGTAGATTTTTTTGCCGTTAATTCTACATTTAAAAACGGTATATCCACCAACGCTAATTTCTTTAATCCCCTTGCCAAACTTTTCAAAAAAAGGTTTAACTTCCTTTTCCATTGCAACTACCATACCGATAGTTTTAAATTTTTTCTTAAGCATAATAAAACCCCTTTAATCAGTTAAAAGTTTACACCAAGCAGGCGCTTTTTCAGTAAATTCTTCGTTAGTTTTAGTGCGCTTTAACATATCAATAAGATTTTGAAGAGCGTTAGGGTCTTTATCTAAATACCTTCTAACCGCATAACTAGCGTCAAGTTCTTTTTCCGTAAGTAAAAGATCATCTCTTCTAGTGCCCGATTTATAAAGGTCGATAGCAGGGAAAATTCTCCTTTCCGACATTTGGCGGGATAAAATTATTTCCATATTACCAGTACCCTTAAATTCTTCGTATATAACATCGTCCATTTTAGAGCCCGTTTCAATTAGCGCCGTTGATAAAATAGTTAAACTACCGCCGTTTTCTATATTTCTCGCCGCTCCGAAGAACTTTTTAGGCGCTTGAAGAGCAAGCGGATCGATACCGCCCGACAACGTTTTACCGCTAGACGGTACTAATGCGTTATACGCCCTCGTAAGTTTAGTTATAGAATCAAGTAAAATTACAACGTCTTCACCCGATTCTACAAGCCTTTTCGCTCTATTTAAAACTAGTTCCGCCGCCCTGACGTGATGGTCGGGCGTTTCGTCGAAAGTGGAGTAAATTACTTCGCTATTAACCGAGCGTTTAAAGTCTGTTACTTCTTCAGGTCTCTCGTCGATAAGTAGAATTATAAGTTTAATATCTTTGTGTTTTTCTTCAATAGAGTTCGCTATCTTTTTAAGTAAAGTAGTCTTACCCGCTTTAGGTGGAGCAACGATTAATCCCCTTTGACCTTTACCTATTGGAGAAAGAAGATCAATCGCCCTAATCGATATATCTCCGTTGCCTTCTATTTCAAGTGAAATTTTCTCGTCGGGATAGCAAGGCGTCAAATCGTCGAAATAAGGCCTTTTAAAGTTAACGTCATAATCCTTTCCGTTAAGTTTTAATAAAGTTTTAAGAGATGGCGAACTGTTATCGTGTTGTCTTTCAGCGTAACCCTCAACAAAGTCGCCACGTCTTAAACGGTAATATTTTATTGCGTTTTTAGATACGTAAATATCAGTCGCCAAGTTGGCTTCGTAATTTTCACCGCGCAAGAAAGCATACCCTTGTTCGTGAAATTCCATTACGCCAGATACTAAAGTATCTGAAGAAATTCTAAGCACGGGATTAGGGTTTTCTTCTTCATCTTCGTTAACTTGAATATCGCAAGTAGGCTCTTTCGTGTAATTATTCTCGCTTTTAGCGTTCTTTTCCTTTCTAGATTTTCTACCTAAATTATTTTTATCAGGTTTGATTTTACCCATTTGTAGTAGCAGAATATTTTCTATTAAAGGCTGTTTCTTTAAAGTTCTAGGCGTACCGCCTAAAGAGCGCATTATGTCGCGCAATTCTTCTACACCACGACTATTTAAGTATTCTCTAATATACATTTAACCCTCCGTTTTCGGCGTTAACACTAAAACGCCTAAATCATTATTATAATTATATGGCACGTCCACCTTTTTATAACCGCTAAACAAACTTAAAAAATATTTCTCGTCTGATATATCTACGGTGGAATTTTTTATTTTGTAATGCATTGGCACTATAGTTTTTGGCGAAATTTTGTCAACGTAATACTTTGCCGTTTTACTATCTATAGTGTACTTTCCACCTATTGGAATAAGCAAAATATGGGCGCCCTTTAACGCGCTAATAATACCCGCGTTATCACTTTCGCCGTAGTCGCCCATAAAGGCGATTTTATACCCGTCTAAAGTAAACAGTAAAATATTATTTTCTCCGCGAAGCGCGCCTTTACTATCGTCGTGATAACTTTTAATAATTTTAAAATATTCATTTTCTTTAACTTCTTTTGCTCCCTCAACTATCGCGTAGTTGTTATGGTCGTAATGATTATGCGAGCAAAAGACGTAATCGGCTTTAATTTTAGGGATTTTTAAACCTATATCGCCGTAAGGGTCTAAACAAATAGAATAGCCTTTCCCTTTAAACAAAAAACAAGAATGCCCGTAGTATATAATTTCCATAAACTAAAACTTTGCCGTCAAGTAAATTTTAGTCGACGACTTTTCCCCTCCTGAAATTAGTAAATAATGAGCGTACACTTCAATTTGGTTATTTTTAATAGTAAACTTAACTTCTTTAGTATCGCACAAATAATCTACCGAAAATGCCCCATAATTTAAAGATAAAGGTGTCTTTTCTCCCTTTTTTAGTTCTAGCGTATACGAATACGCCCCCTTTTTTACTATACGCAAAGAGTTATCGGTTAAAAGGGAAAAGGCGGTTTGCACCCCTTCTCCTTCGTAAATTTCATCGTAAGAAATTCTTGTTAAATTATTAGATTGTTGTAAAATTCCTTGGTAGTTTTGATTTTGGCAACTGCCGTTTGAAATGATTTTAATGAAAATTTCAGTTTGAATATTTTTAAACATTAAAGTAATTATATATAATTATTTTAAAAAAGTCAATATTTATAAGTATTTTTCTACTATTTTTAACGCAACGCGCTTTCCGTCCGCGCCAGCGCTAGTTATTCCGCCCGCATATCCGCAACCTTCTCCGCAAGGATATAAGTTACTAACCGACACACTAGCAAGATCTTCGCCCCTAGTAATTCTAACAGGCGAAGAAGTCCTAGTCTCAACGGCGGTAAGCACTCCACCGTTATCGTCAAAACCCTTTAACCTTTTACCCATATCGATAATGCCGTATCTAAGAGCGTTTTCTATATCTTTAGGAAGTAGCCCTACTAAATTAGATTTTTTAACGCCAATTTCATAAGAAGGGATAACTTTTTCAAAACCTAAAGTACTTTCCCCTTTTATAAAATCTTTAATTAGTTGTACGGGGGCAGAATAATCTCCACCACCTAAAATAAAGGCGTTTTTCTCTAAAGTGCGTTGAAATTCAACACCGCCGAGCGCCCCTTTATAAAAGTCGCTAGTCTTTGCTTGAACGATTACTGCCGAGTTAGAGTTTACGGCGTTTCTAGCGTAATTACTCATACCGTTAACGACGACGGTATCTCTCTCCGACGACGACGGCATTACGTAACCGCCTGGGCACATACAAAAGGTAAACACGCCCCTATTATTATACGATGAAGTAAGTTTATAATCGGCAGTCGGCATATAAGGTAACTTTGCGTATTTTTCGCCGTATTGCGCTAAATTTATATCCGCAGTTAAATGCTCTATTCTAAACCCAACGGCAAAGTCTTTAGGTTCTATAAATATATTCTTACTCTCTATAAGAGA
Organism: Clostridia bacterium; assembly: GCA_017504165.1. GTDB lineage: Bacteria > Bacillota > Clostridia > Christensenellales > Borkfalkiaceae > HGM11412. The sequence continues at coordinate 86,376 of JAFVRR010000012.1, forward strand.
GTAAACGTCCCTTGCGCTATGCCCTACCGCTAAAACCACGTCGTCGAATACTTCAGTTTGACCGTTGTAGGTAACGCTTGTTATTTTGCCGTTTTTTACACAAAAATCGGTAAGGCGCGTAGAGAATAAAACCTCTCCGCCAAGCCTTATAATTTCTTCCCTAATATTTTTAACAACCGCCTTTAAATTATCGCTACCAATATGCGGTTTATTTAAATATTCTATCTCTTTAGGCGCACCGAATTTAACAAAGTCTAAAATAACTTCTTTAGATAAACCGCCACCTATTTGAGTGTTTAACTTTCCGTCCGAAAAAGCGCCTGCGCCACCTTCGCCGAATTGTATATTGCTATTTTCGTCAAGTACTTTATTTTTAATAAAATCATCAACCGATTTTACTCTTTCTTCAACTTTTTTACCCCTTTCGATTAAAGTAACCGATAAACCGTACCTTAAAAGTTCTAAAGCGCAAAATAAACCTGCAGGACCTGCGCCAACAACTAAAATTCTACCCTTACTAGATACCTTTTTATACTCTTTTTTAGGTAAAGTATAAGGCTTGTCGTCAAGTTCTACTGAAACGCTATAAAAAATATTAGACTTGTCCCTTGCGTCTAAAGATTTTTTAACGATTTTAAAATATTTAATTTTAGAAGGTTTAAGCCCCGCCTTTTTACACGCCAAGTTTAATATATCTTCGCTAGAGCCGTCAACCTTAACCTTTATATTAGATATTCTTTTCATATTATTTAATACTTTTTGATACCGCCATTGCCGAAGAGAACGCCCATTGTAAATTGTATCCGCCACAATCCCCGTCAACGTCCATTACTTCACCCGCAAAATATAGACCTTTAACAATTTTACTTTCTAAAGTTACGTTATCTATTTTAGAAACGTCAATTCCGCCCTTAGTTACTTGCGAATTGTCAAAGCCCGTGTTCCCAACGACTTCTAAAGTGTAATTTTTTATCGTTTTTACAATTTTTTCAACGAAAACTTCTCTTACTTTATTAGACAAATCAAAACCGCTATTTCTAAGCACCGCCGAGGCAATTTTATTGTTGATTATTCCAGATAAAAAGTTTTCTAAATTAAGGTAACTACAATTATTTTTCTTTTCATTTAAAAACCTTATTAATTCTTCAGTAGATAATGAAGGCGCTAAATCTAGACTAATTTCACACTTTTTGTCAACCGCATAAGAAGAAAGGTAAAAAATTGCGTTACCGCTAACGCCGTAATCGGTAAACAACACCTCGCCGTCGCGCTCTTTGATAACTTTACCGTCCACAACGACTTTAGCGTTCGCCTTTAATTTTAACCCCTTCATTCCCTTAATTTTAGCCTTATCCGTTTTAAGTTGCACAAGCGATGGGTAAAGTTTAGTAATTTTATGACCGAAAGAAGTTACTAAATCGTAAGACGAACCGTCCGTTCCTAAATGAGACGCAGATTTTCCACCGACGGAAACTATAACGTTTTCTCCTTTTAAAACTTGACCGTTAGATAGGTAAACGGAAAACAAGTCGTCTTTAGTAATCTTTTCAACTTTACTATCTAAAAAGGTAGCAACGTTTAAACTTTCAATCTTAAATCGCAACGCGTCAAGCACGCTTGAAGCCTGTTTAGAAAGCGGGTAAATTTTATCTTCTTCAACGGTGGTTAAAACGCCTAACTCATTAAAGAATTTAATTAAACTTTTAGCGCCGTAATTTTCTATGGCGTAGGAATAAAACTCACCGTTTAAAGAGTGGTAGTTTTCGCTTGAAATATTAGCGTTAGAAAGGTTGCATTGACCGTTGCCGGTAGAGAGTATTTTTTTACCTACTCTACTAAGTTTTTCAACAAGGGCAATATTCTCCCCTTTAAAAGCCTTGCCAAGTTCAATCGAAGCCACCATTCCCGATGCCCCCGCGCCTATAATTATCGCTTTATAAACCTTAAAATTTTCCCTAATCATTCCTAATGACTCCCTTATTGATTAATTTTATCATTTTTCTTCATTTTTTGCAAGTTTTATAGTTGACTATTTTTATATTTCATAATAAAATATAGATATAAAACAATAAAAGGAACTACCATGGCAATAATAGTTGAATTTTTTAAAAAACTTTATCAAGACCATTTAATAACGACGGTGATCTTTATTTTAATTTTTTGCGTGCTTATCGTTTGTGGTATCGTTTTATCACAAATCGCAAAAGCAAAAAAAGAGCGTAAAATGTTCAAAGAGAATGCCGAAAACGCTATAAACTCACTAACTCCTGAAGAAATAGACAATATTTCACATAACGTTGCAGACAAAAAAGTTTTTTACGAACTTATGTCTAATCCTACGGGCGACGGTAAAATTAAAGAAGAACCCAGTGACAAAACGGCAGTAGAAAATCAACCGCAAACCACCCCTATAGCAACGGATACTTCCACGCAAGATAAGAAGGTAGAAAACGACGAAACGCAAAAGGTTAAAAAGCCTACTTCAGAAAAAATTTCAACTGCCCAAAAATCTTCAAAAACTAAAACTACAAGAGAATATTCGGGCAAATGGAAAATTAAAAAATTAGACGGCAAATATTTTGCGGAACTAATCGCGTCAAACGGCGGTTTACTTTTAAAAACGGAACAATATACCACCCTTGCTAGCCTAAAAAACGGCATAGAAACTTTAAAGAAAAATATAGACTTTGGAAACATTGTTATCACCTTTGACAACAACGGTTTCTATCGTTTTAAAATTTATACTCCAACTAATAGATTAATTTGCATTAGTGAAAGTTATTCTAGCAAGGCAAAATGTGAAAACGGAATACTTTCCGTTAAACGCTTTTCTAAATCGGATACAATTATTATTGAAGATAGTATAAACTAAATAAAACCACGTAAAAAATCCGCCGAATTCGGCGGATTTTTATTATACTTCAATTTCTTCTAATTCTTTAAGCCATACCGTTTTACAAGCGTCGCTAGGCATCATTAAATCTCCCCTAGGAGAAAAGCCTACGCTACCGATTTTAACGCCGTCAGGCACGCAAGAACGCTTGAATTGTTGATTGAAAAACCTATTGTAAAAGTTCTTAAGCCATTTATATAAGGTTTCGCTAGCAAACTCGCTAGAAAATACAGTTTTAGCAATATAAAATACTTTTTTAGGACTATAACCACGCCTTAAAATATAATAGATATAAAAGTCGTGAAGTAAATACGGCCCTACGATATCTTCCGTTTTTTGCGCAATGTCTCCGTCTTTAGGCGGTAAAAGTTCAGGCGAAACAGGCGTATCTAAAATATCTTTTAAGGTATCTTTTAATAATTTTCCACTTTTGCTTGCTTCGTAATCGACAAGATATCTTATAAGAGTTTTAGGAATAGCGCTATTTACCGAATACATACTCATATGGTCGCCGTTATACGTTGCCCAACCAAGCGCCATTTCAGACAAGTCGCCCGTACCAACGACTAAACCGCCAGTTTTATTCGCAACGTCCATTAAAACTTGCGTCCTTTCACGCGCTTGCGAATTTTCGTAAGTCGTATCCGTTAAATTTTCATCGTGACCTATGTCTTTAAAATGTTGAGAAACCGCAAGTTTAATATTAATTTCTTTTAAAGTAACGCCAAGCGCTTCCGCGAGCATAGTAGCGTTGTTTTTTGTTCTTTTACTAGTGCCAAAACAAGGCATAGTAATTGCTAAAATATCCTTTAAATCTCTATTTTCACTCTTCATTGCCCTAACCGCAACTAAAAGAGCAAGAGTACTATCAAGCCCACCTGAAAGACCTATAACCACAGTTTTAGCATTAACGTGATTAATTCTCTTTTGTAGTGCCGATGCTTGCATTTTTAAAATTAGTTCAAACCTAGACGCATCGTAAGATGGCACGAAAGGCATTTTATCAAATTTTCTATCAAGTGCGCCATTATTTAAACTAGTAGAAAACTCTACCATTTGATAATTCTTTCTAGATACGCCATTTTGATACGCCTTTTTACTTCTTTCATAAGACAAAAAGTCAACGTCCACGTCCGAAACTATAATAGAATTATTAAAAAGTTCACTCTCGTTTAAAATAGTGCCGTTTTCTAATATTAAACTATGCCCTGAATAAACTAAATCGGTAGTAGACTCGCCAAATCCCGCGTTTGCGTAAACGTAAGCCAAATTATTAAGAGATGAGTTTACTTTTAAAACGTTTCTTCTAAACTCCGCCCTTTCTACCGTTTCGTTATCACAAGATAAATTTACCACGATAAACGCGCCGTTTTGAGCGTGGTTATTTGACGGCGGATTACTACTAAATACTTCACTGCCAATTTCAACGGCTACGGTAAAATTATCGCTATTTAAAGATTTAAATAATAAATCTTTTCCAAATGGATAAACGCCGTCTAATACGTTTATTTCTTCAACAAAAACTTCACTAGAAAAATATCTTTTATCGGTGTAATTCAACTCTGTTTTAGGAACAAAACCCAAAATTTCACCTTTAGAAATCGCTACGGCAACGTCATAAATTCTGCCCGCGTTTTTAATAGGCATACCGATAAATATAAGCATTTCTCTATTTAAAGAATACTTAGTTATTTCATTTAAAGCGGAAAGCGACGCGTTAAGAAGAGCATCTTGATAAAACAAATCTCCACAAGTAGCGCCAGTCAAACTAAGTTCAGGGAAAACTAAAAGTTTAACGCTTTTATCGCTAGCATCGTCAATACCCTTTTTAATTTGGCTAAGGTTATAAAAAACGTCCGCCACCTTAACTTCGGGAGAACAAGTTGCTACTTTAATAAAACCCAAATTATCATTTTTATTCAAAGTGCTATTAGTTGACACTTCTCCTTTTAGAGCCCTTTCAATCTTATTTAAAGTTTCCGTTTTAATACTACTAGTCTTAAATGACAATATCTTATTTAAAGTGCCGAGAGCAATTCCACTTTTGCTAGAAAGTTCAGCATTCGTCATTTTTAATAGTTTTTTCTCTTTTTTTATATTTTCAATTAATTTTACAGTATCCATAAACTCTCCTTCGTTTAAATTTTACCACTTTTGGTTAAATTTGTAAAGCGTTTTATAATTTTTGGTAAATAATTATTTTTAATTTAGTTGTTGCAATTTATCTCGACTTTTGGTATAATATATATAATGTTTTTTACTTAAGTTTAATATAAGGAGATTTTTATGGAAAACGTTAAAAAGAAAAACGGATTTGCCAGCGGTATAGGTTTCATTCTCGCAGCGGCAGGTTCAGCAGTAGGTCTTGGTAACCTTTGGGGTTTCCCTTTCAAAACTAGCGCTAACGGTGGCGCTGCATTCGTATTCGTATATATCGCGTGCGTATTATTTATCGGCGCAATTACTATGATTGCCGAAATTTATATTGGTAAAAGAGCGGCAGCCAATACAGTTGCATCCTTTAGAAACGTCAATAAAAATTACGGTTGGGTTGGTTTAGTAGTAATGTTTATACCTTTCCTTATCACTTGCTACTATTCAGTTCTTGGCGGTTACACTTTAAAATACGCAATGAACTCTTTCCAAGGTAACGGTGGCATTTTAGGTACTTTCTCCGTTAACGTTGGCGAAGTTATTTTATATACCGCTTTATTTTTAGCAATCTCTCTTTTGATTGTTATGGGCGGTGTTAAGGGCGGTATTGAAAGTGCATCTAAAGTGCTTATGCCAATACTTTTCTTAATTCTTGTATTTATAGTAATTTTCTGTCTTTGCTTAGGCGAAGGCGTTTCTGCAGGCTTAAACAAATACTTAAACCCAGACTTTTACGCATTCTTCCACGATGCTAACGGCAATTTAAGTTTCAACGGTTTACTTGCCGCTATGGGACAAGCATTCTTCTCACTTTCACTTGGTATGGGCGCTATGGTTTGCTACGGCTCTTATACGGGTAAAGAAATTAAAGTTGGCAAGTCGGTTGCAATGATTTGTATTTTCGACACTTGCGTTGCATTACTTGCAGGTCTTGCAATGTTCCCTGCTATCGGCGCGTTACTTCCAGAACAATTAAACTCTAGCGGTGGCGTTGGTCTTATGTTCGCGGTATTACCACTTGTATTTGATAAAATGGGCGCAATTGGTCAAATTATTTCCTTCTTATTCTTTGCAATGGTAGCAATTGCCGCTATCACTTCAGTTATTTCTCTCGTTGAAGTTGTAACACAACTTATCGTTCAAAAAACAAAACTTACAAGAAAGAAATCAGCACTTATCGTTATCGCTCTTGCATTTGCTATTTCAGTGCCGGTAGGCATGTCTTTAGGTAAAGTTGCCATTTTAGAAACTAATGGTATTAATCTTTTTGGTTTTGACCTTTTAACTTTCCTTGACGAGGCTACTAACGCCGTACTTATGCCACTTGGCGCGTTTGCAGCGTGCTTTGCAATCGGTTGGTTATTCGGTAAAAAGAATTCCGTTAAAGACTGGTTCTCGCCTAAAACCTTACTTAACAACCTTAAAGAAGACGGTTTAGACCTTGGCAAATTCGGCATGATATTTGCAGTTATGGTTAAATACGTAACACCAGTACTTGTTCTTTTCCTTGATATTGCAGGTATTATCACAAACGTAACTAAAAATCCAAATTACTGGTTTATCGTAGGATTTGCTCTTTTACTCGTTGGCGCTTGTACCGCATTCTACTTTGCTTTCTTAAGAAAAGGGGATTTAGGCAACAACGAACTTGAACTTTTAAAAGAACAACAACTTGAAAACAAATAATAATTTTAGCCGTATCGCAAATGCGATACGGCTTTATTTTTAAGTAAACGGCAAATTAAAAGCGACGGAATTAACCGTCGCTTACCTATTTAAAATATATTAAGTTGGACTGCGCTTTATACTTTCAACTAAAATAACCTTGCACTTTTGTGCCTAAATGAAAGAGTTTTGCGTTTAGTAATAGATAAAGTAGTTCATTGGAGTTCTCCTTAATTTAACCTTTTTTCACCGTAAAATTTCTAACTAAAGATTTTGCAATCATACCTATAATTACCTCCTTTAATCAGATTGTAAGTTTTACTAGTACATTGGTTGTTCCCCCTTTTTGTACTTTTATTATAAAATAGAATAGCCCTATTGTCAATACGTTTTTGAAAAATTTTACCCAACTTTATTTTCAAAAAACCTATTTACAATGGGAAAATTTTATGGTATAATATAAGAGTTGGCGGGATTACCGCTATTTTTTTTACCCTTTTATTTTGCCTATAAATTTAAGTTTAAGTTAATGTTTAAGTTATAATATATTTGTAGGAGTTATTATGAAATTACTTTTAGTTGAAGATGAAAAGGCATTATCGAAAGCGCTTGTCGCAATACTTAAACACAACAATTATTCAGTCGATGCCGTTTATAACGGCTTAGACGCGCTAGACTACCTTGACACCGGTCTTTACGACGGCGCGATAATCGATATAATGATGCCCGTAATGGACGGTCTTACCCTACTTAAAACGATGCGTCAAAAAGGAATTAACATTCCCGTTATTATGCTTACCGCAAAATCCGAAGTAGAAGACAAGGTTTTAGGTTTAGATTTAGGAGCAGACGATTACTTAACTAAACCTTTCGACACTAAAGAATTGCTTGCTAGAATTAGGGCGATGATTAGAAGAAAAGAATCACACGTTGACGATATTATTTCTTTTAACGACGTTAAGTTAAACCGCTCGCTTTTTGAACTTTCTTATAACGATAATAAAGTAACTCTTAACAACAAAGAATACCAAATGCTAGAACTTCTTATGCTCTCGCCTGGCGTAGTTATCTCAATTGACAAGTTTATGGAAAAAATTTGGGGATACGATAGCGAAACGGAAATTAGCGTCGTTTGGGTTTACGTTTCTTATATTAGAAAAAAACTTAAACAAATTAACGCTCCAATAAATATTAGTTCTAATAGAAATTTAGGATACTTTTTGGTAAAAACTAATGAAAAATAGATTTAGAAAGAATTTTATAATAATAGCGTTTGCAGTACTAACCTGCGTGTTTATCGTGTTTTTTGGAATAGTTAATATAGTAACTTATTACTCTATTAGCAACCGCGCAGAAGAAGTCGTTGACCTTATTTTAGATAACGACGGTATTTTACCGCCAATTATAAATAATAATGAAGATTTTACGCCGGAATTTCAATACGAAACGAGATATTTTTCTATATATATAAGCAAAAACCATTCCGTTGCAATAAACGTTGACAAAATTTCATCAGTTAATAAAGAAACGGCAAATAGAATGGTTCACGAACTTATTATGGCGGAAAAAACCGAAGGTTACGTATCCAACTTTAAGTTTAAATCAAAACAAATCGACGACGGCGTTCTATACGTATTTTTAGACTGCTCACGCCAAATTATGACGTACAACTCTATTTTTATTTCAAGTGTAGTTATATCTATAACTTGCCTTGTAATAATATTTATAACGCTTATTTTACTATCGCAAAAGGTAGTTAAACCGTTCGTAGAAAATTATAACAAACAAAAACAATTTATAACTAACGCTAGCCACGAACTAAAAACTCCACTTGCTATAATTAAAGCAACAACCGAAGTTTTAGAAATTGAAAACGGCAAAAACGAGTGGACGGAAAGTATACAAGAACAAACTTCAAAACTAAGCAATTTAACCGAAAAACTAGTCTTTTTAGCTAGAATGGATGAAAACCAAGATAAAACCGTTTTTAAAGAATTTGATTACTCTGAAACGGTAAAAGAAGTCGCTCTCCCATACGATGCGGTGGCAACCACAAAAAACATTAAATACTCTTTAGACGTAGAGCCCGACATTTCAATCGTAGGCGACGTTTCGCTACTTGGTCAACTAGCATCAATCCTACTTGATAACGCCTTTAAATACGTTACTAAAGACGGCTACGTTGACGTTAAACTTACTAAAACCAAAAAAGACGTAATATTGTCAGTTAAAAATAGCGCGGAAAATATAGACCCTAAGCAACTCAAAAAACTTTTTGAAAGATTTTACAGGAGCGACGACTCTAGAAACTCTTCAACGGGTGGGTTTGGCATAGGTTTATCTATTGCAAACTCGATAGTAAACGCGCACAAAGGTAAAATTAACGCAAAGAGCCAAGACGGAAATAGCATAGAATTTATAGCGGTTTTACCAATTAAAAACTAATTAGCACACACTACTTCTTCTTTCCCAAATAGTAACCCCGAGGGTATATTGCCTTCGGGGTTACTTAATTTTAAAAGGCTTGCGATTTCGCAGGCCTTTTTATTATTTAGAATACTTTTCAACGTATTTTTCGCCACAACCGTAGTTTTCGTAAACGTAGTCGATATCTTTATCGCCACGACCAGATAAACAAGCGAGAATTGAGCCCGACTTATGCTCTTTAGCGTATTTAATCGCGTAAGCAACGGCGTGCGCGCTTTCAATTGCAGGGATAATACCTTCATATCTAGAAAGCAAGAAAAACGCCTCCATAGCCTCTTCATCAGAAACGGCAACGTAGTTTACCCTACCTTTATCGCGTAAAAATGCATGTTCAGGGCCAACGCCAGGATAGTCAAGACCACTTGCAACCGAGTAAACAGGGAGCGGTTCGCCCTTTTCGTCTTGCAATACGTAAGTATTAAAGCCGTGAATTCTACCTTTAGTGCCGTATTTCATAGTAGCGGCGTGATCACCCACTTTATCACCCCTACCAAGCGGTTCAACACCGTAAATTTCAACAGGGTCTGCTAAAAACGGAGTAAACATACCAAGCGAGTTAGAACCACCGCCAACGCAAGCGGTAACTGCGTCAGGCATAATGCCCGTCATATCTAAAAATTGTTCTCTAGCCTCTATACCGATAACCGATTGGAAATCTCTTACCATTTTTGGGAATGGGTGTGGACCGAGCGCCGAACCGATACAATAAATAGCGTCTTTATATTCGTTAAGGTATGCCTCAAAAGCGGCGTCACACGCCTCTTTTAAAGTTTTTAAACCGCGTGATACCGGAATAACGTTTGCGCCAAGCATTTTCATTCTAATAACGTTAGGATGTTGCTTAGCAATGTCAACTTCGCCCATATACACGTCGCACTCTAAACCGAAATATGCAGCGGCAGTAGCAATAGCAACGCCGTGTTGACCCGCACCCGTTTCGGCAATAAGTTTCTTTTTACCCATAAACTTAGCAAGTAAGCCTTCGCCCATACAGTGATTGAGTTTATGCGCGCCAGTATGGTTTAAATCTTCTCTTTTTAGGTAAATTTGACAATGCCCGAAAAGTCTAGATAACCTTTCGCAATGGTACACTGGGGTTGGTCTGCCTTGAAATTCCTTTCTAATTCTTCTAAGTTCGTTGATAAATTGAGCAGAGTGGCAAATCGCCTCGTAAGCATCGTCGGCATCCTTAAATGCAGGAATTAACTTTTCGTCGATAAAAGAACCGCCGTATTCACCGAAAAACCCATCGGCACTTGGGTATTCTTTTAAATAGTTTTCAAAATCTTTATATTTATTCATAGGTATTCTCCTAATATTTTACTTATTTATACTCTCGGTAAGCGCTTGATATTTTTCCCACTTAATTGCAGGATAAATAGAAATAACAATCGCAATAACGGTAACAATAAGCCAAGTTAACGTAATTGCCACCCAACCTAAAGTCTCTGACATAACGCCGTAACTATAACTTGCAACAACTATACCAAACGCCGCTAAAGCGTTATGGATACCCGTATACGTACCACTATATCCAAATTTAGCAAACGTATAAGAAATTTTCATTGAGAGAACGTTTTTAAGTTTTAAAATCGTTGAGTGTAAGCATAACATTATAACAATTAAAACTACTGAAATTTTCCCAACAAATTGCAAGAAAATTAATGGTATTAAAGATATCGCGTAAATTACAATAATGCCGTAAATCGGATGCTTTATTTTAAATATTAACGGTTTTAAAAGCAATAACGCCACTAATCTAACTACGAATATAAGTATCGATAAGAAGTTGGAAAAGCCCGAAGAAATACCTTCGTAACTTTCCATAACCATAGTAGGTATCCAAACTTGAGCGCCGTTTAAAAGCATAGCGTCGGTAAGCGCTAAAATTATAATACTAATCATACCAAACGCAAATAATATATAAATAAACGAATAATTATGCGCTCTTTCCTTTTTAGTGTTTTCAACTTTGACTTCTACTTCCTCTTTAGGAACGTTAGCAACTGCCGAAACGTAAAGCCAAACACCTAAAGTCAACACGATAGATAACGTGCTACTCATAAACATTGCCGACCAACCGAAATACTCTAAAACGGTAGCGGCAAATAAATAACTTAAAATACCGGCAAATTGGTCGGCATAATTTACTACGATTGTCGCGTTGTTTCTATCTTTAGGTAAGACGTCCGTCGCAATAATTTTACAAATACCCGGCCATATACCAAATTGACCTATACCGCAAATACTCCAAGTAATTAATACGATAAGGTAATCGGTAGTAAAAGCGAGCACGATATTTCCTAAAAGCGCGCAAATTAAGCCGATTGTAATCATTTTATACGGGGAAAATTTATCTACTAAATACCCGCCGAAAAGTTGCCCAATACCATAAAGCAAATAGAACATAGACGCAATAGTTCCTGCATTTGCTTTAGAAAAAATGCCACGGCTAACGATATACGCTACCGATGCGGTATAATTGGTTTTTATAAACATAGTAAATAAATACACAAGCGCAAGCGCTAAATAAATATATTTACTACTTTTTTCTCTACTTTCAAGTTTAATCATAGCTCACCTAAAAAGTATAATAATAAAATTAATTATAACACTACTTTAAAAATAATACAATTATTTTAAATGGTAAAAGCAATAATTTTTATTAGTATAATAAAAAACGCGTAGCAATTTGCTACGCGTTTAATTAATTTATGGTTGTGGAATTACACCGCCGTAAAGATTGAATAATTCTTTAAGTCTTTGAACTTGTTCAGGGTCTTCAAGTTTTTCGATAGATTCGGTAAGTTTTTCAGCAACGTCGTCTGGTAAATTAATATCCATATCAGCAGCCTCTACGATAGGAAGAACAAGTTTACTATCGGCAAAAGTTTCAACTAAAGTGTCAAGTTGTTCGTCTTCAATAGTATCAAAACTTTCCGCCTCAACAATATCTAACACAGTTTCAACGAGTACCGCCTCGTTTTCAAAGTTAATATCTTTAACTGAAAGGTTAGATAAATCGATATCTATAGGGAATTCTTCACCCCCGCCAATCATATCAACCGCAGAGTGAATAAGTTCGTCAACCGTATCTAAAACTTCTTCAGAAGACTCGTTTTTAATTTGCTCTAAATCTCTTAAAATAGTAGTAACGTCTTCAACGCTATCAGGAGTAAGACCTTCTTCAAAGTTAACTTCTGGAAGTTTAGTTACCGCTTCGGCAATTTTAATTACCGTAATAACGGAATCAACTTGACCGGTTAAAGTATAAGTTCTACCATCGTCTTCATCGGCATATTGAGCAACGTGTTTAAATAAACCGCCGTCGTAATTAGTTAAAATATTACAAATGGCAGAATCTTGATATTCGTCAAAACCAATAGCGTCAAGAGTAATTACTTTCTCGCCGTTAACTTCTACGTTAGAAAGTTTATTAACTTCTAAAAGAACGCCGTTTATCGGTACGCAAACAAGGAATGCTATAATAAAGCCTTGAACTATACCGATAACACCGCCAAGTAATCTCCTTTTCTTTTTAGGACGAATAAAGAATTTACCTATAAAGAAAATAATACGGCTAACAAAATATAAAGCCACAAATCCCACAATGAAAGAAACTATACCAACCAAAATTTCAATAAGTGGTACAAGTTTACTTACAAGCCCTTCCATTTCAGGGTTTTGCGCAAGAGTATTAGTTATTAACTCTTTAACAGTTTGACCTTGAATTTCATAGTGCATAATAAAACTAGTAATTGTGCCTTCAAACACGAATACTAATCCAAAACACAAAAGTACTAAAATCAAACTAAAAATTCCCCTAGACATACCCCTGATAATTCCCGCAAGGAAACACACCGCTATAGACAATATAAATACGCCTAAAAATATTGTTGAAATTGAAATTCCCATATTAATTCTCCTTAGATACAACCTAAAGGCTATACCTATACATATTTTACCATACTACTATATATAAAGTCAAGGCAAAATTTTATAACTTTATAACAGATAAGTTATCTTCAGAGTTTTCTATCTTATAAGCGTTGCCACCGCTTGTTAAAGCGCAGTCGTAAACCCCGTCTGTAAAGACTATTGCAGAATCGTCTTCTAACGCAAAAATAGGCTTATCTTGTACGTTTTTAGCGCTTTTATCAAACTCTTCTTTTCTAATACTATAATGAGGACAACAAGTACCTTCTAAAAGACCTAAGCCATTATAAAAAGAATATTCCCCTTCTTTACCCGTTACTAAAAAACTGTCGGTATACATATTTTTAAACCAACATATCGCACCTGCGGAAAGACCGCAAATTATAACGCCCCTATTGTAAGCGTCTATAATTTTTTCGGTAATGCCCTTTTCCTTCCACTTTTCTAGCATATAAATAGTATCGCCACCGCCTACGTAAATTAGGTCCGCTTTTGAAAATTTTTCTTCAATTTTCTCTAAAGGAGTATCTACGTTGACAAGGAGTAAACAGTCCGCCTTAATATCAAAATTAGAAGTGTAAGTCTTTCTAAAACTGTTAAAAGCGGGCATACAATCGTGTGATGCCGTGCCGATAAAAAGCCCGTAAGCGCGCTTTTCACCCGCGCGCACCTTTGCCAAATTTGCAATATACTCGTCAATTTTAAGGGTGGATTTTTCCTTTAAACTACCACCGCCGATACATATAATTTTCTTCATAAAAAAATTATAGCACTTCTTTAAAATTAAATCAAATTAATTTAAACGAATTTATTGTATTTGTTTAGCGGACAATATCTCTTGTTTGTACATAAAATTTACTAAATTTTTAATTTTGTTAAAAAATTATTTGACTTTTTTTATATATGTAATATATACTTTAAAAATATTAAAGGAGATTGATTATGAAACTTACCAACGAATATTTAATTGACTTAATCAAAAGAGTAGAAAAAAGAAACCCAAACGAACCTGAATTCATTCAAGCGGTTACCGAAGTTTTTTCAACTTTACAACCTGTAATTGAAAAACGTTCCGACCTTGTTGATGCAGGCGTTTTAGAAAGAATGGTTGAACCTGAAAGGGTTATTATGTTCCGCGTTCCTTGGACTGACGATAACGGCAAAGTACAAGTAAACCGCGGTTACCGCTTACAATTTAACAGCGCTATCGGTCCATACAAAGGCGGAATTCGTTTCCATCCATCAGTTAACCTTTCAATCATTAAGTTCTTAGGCTTTGAACAAACTTTTAAAAACAGTTTAACAACACTTCCTATGGGTGGTGGCAAAGGCGGTTCAGACTTTGACCCTAAAGGTAAATCTGATAACGAAATTATGAGATTTTGCCAAAGTTTTATGACTGAACTTTACCGTCATATCGGCCCTGATACCGACGTGCCTGCGGGCGACATCGGCGTTGGCGCAAGAGAAATTGGCTATATGTTTGGTCAATATAAGAGAATTTGCAACGAATACTCCGGCGTTTTAACTGGTAAAGGTTTAACTTACGGCGGTTCGCTTGCAAGAAAGCAAGCAACGGGCTACGGTCTTTGCTATTTCACTAGCGAAATGCTTAAAGCAAAAGGCGATTCTTTTGAAGGAAAGACGGTCGTTGTATCAGGCTCTGGTAACGTTGCCATTTACGCTTGCGAAAAGGCTCAAACTTTTGGCGCTAAAGTCGTTGCTATGAGCGACAGTAACGGTTACGTCTACGATAAAAACGGTATCGACCTTGACGCCGTTAAACAAATTAAAGAAGTAGAAAGAAAGAGAATTAGCGAATACGTTAAATACCACGCGGACGCTGAATATCACGAAGGTTGCCACGGTATTTGGACGGTTAAATGCGATATTGCCCTTCCTTGCGCTACTCAAAATGAAATCAATAAAGAAGACGCGCTCAATTTAGCAAACAACGGATGCTTTATGGTTTCTGAAGGCGCTAATATGCCTTCTACCCCAGAGGCAATTGACGTGTACTTTGAAAAAGGTATGATTTACGGCCCTGCTAAAGCGGCAAACGCTGGTGGCGTTGCAACGTCTGGTTTAGAAATGACACAAAACAGTATGCGTCTTTCTTGGACTTTTGAAGAAGTTGACGAAAAGTTACAAGCAATTATGAAAAGCATCTTTAAAGCGTGTGACGAGGCATCTAAGGCTTACGGTCTTGACGGTAACTATATGGCGGGCGCTAATATTGCAGGCTTTATTAAAGTTGCGGAATCTATGCTTGCTCAAGGCAACGTTTAATTAGTAACAAACAGTTAAAAATTCCCTTAAAATAAGGGAATTTTTCTTTTGCAAAAAAATTACTAATTATTTTTTAAAGTCGCTTGACATTAGTTATTTATGTTGTAAAATAGAACTAGGAAACTAAATAAAAACAAGTTTCAAGGTGATATTATGAAAAATAAAGATGACAATTTATTAAAGCAAGATTACCTTACGGATTACGAGCCTATATTTAGCGAATCCAAAAACAAAAAGAACCAAAGCGATAAAGTGGTATTAAAAATTCTTTTTAAAAAGAAGTTTTTAATCTTTTTATCCGTTATACTTTGTTTACTTAAACACCTACCGCCACTATTACTACCATTAATAACGGCGGAAATTATCGATACGGTTGACGCAAACAACCCGCAAAGTTTATACGTTATTATAAACTACGCAATAATTTCAATTATCGTTATTGCATCTAACTTACCTATGACCGTACTTTGCAATAAAATTAACGATAGGCTCTTAAGAACGTCTAGCGCAAATTTAAAAGCAACGGTAGTTAGAAAATTACAGCGTTTGTCTTTAACTTCTTATAAAGATATAGAAACGGGAAAATTACAGTCAAAATTTTTAACGGATACAGAATCCGCAGAGCAATATTTTAGAATTTTACTAGTAGGCATAATTCCTTCTATAATATTTATAGTTATAAATACGTGTATTACCCTATACCGCTCTTGGATAGTATTGTTATTTATAATTGCAATGCTACCGTTAAACATTTTCTTGGTAGGCTTTTTTAGAAAACCATTAAGGGCGCTTTACCGCAGTTTTAGAAAACAAAAAGAGACGACTTCAACAAAACTTACCCAAATGCTTGATATGCTTGAAGTTACTAAAGCGCACGGGCTTGAAGAAGTTGAAATTAACAACGTTCAACGCGAAATATTAAACTTGACTAAAAACGGACTTAAAATAGATAAAACTAACTCTTATTTCGGCTCGCTTAGTTGGATTATTTCTCAAGTTTTATCATTTGCTTGTTTAATTTTTACGTCAATTATGACTTTGCTTGGTTTTCCTGGTTTTACGCTTGGCTCTATTATGCTTTACCAATCGCTATACTCTTCTATCACAACGCACATTCAACAACTTATAAACTACGCTCCGCAAATATCTTCGGGCAAAGAGTCAATTCACTCTATTTGCGAAATTATGAATAACGACGATATAGAAGACAATCACGGCAAAAAAGGTCTTAAAAAAGTTAACGGCTACTACCAATTTAAAAACGTTTATTATAAATACCCTAACAGCCAAGACTACGCTATTAAAAACTTTAATTTATCCGTTAAAAAGGGCGAATGTATTGCCTTTGTAGGAAGTTCGGGCTCGGGTAAAAGTACCATTATGAATATGATTATCGGCTTTTTAAAACCTACTGACGGCGTACTTAAAATTGACGATAAATCAGTAACCGAACTAGACTTATCAGACTACCGCCACAGTTTATCCGTAGTTCCGCAAGCGAGCATTCTCTTTGAAGGCAGTATCCGTGACAATATTACTTACGGTCTACCACGCTATACCGAGGAAGATTTACAAAGGGTTGTAAAACAAGCGAATATAGAGGAATTTTTAAAAGATATCCCCGAAGGGCTTAACTTTAATATCGGCGAACACGGAAATAAACTTTCAGGCGGACAAAAACAGCGTATCACTATTGCCCGCGCCCTTATTAGAAAACCTAGCGTACTTATTTTAGACGAGGCAACGTCGGCGCTTGACAACATTAGCGAATATCAAGTACAACAAGCGATAAATAACGTTATTAAAGATAAAACAACCTTTATCGTTGCGCATAGATTATCAACTATTAGAAACGCCGATAGAATTGTCGTTATGGACGGTGGCGAAATTGTAGAAACGGGAACTTTCGAAGAACTTATGGCTTTAAAAGGCAAGTTCTACGAACTTAAAAACTTAAGCGATTTAACCAATAAATCGGCATAAAACTTTATAATAAAACCCCCACTTCGCACGAAGTGGGGGTTATTTTTGTATTGAGTTTTAAATCGCAGTAGGCTTATTTCTTACCTGCTTGAACTTTTTTAAGTTTAGCAAATCTTGGAAGACCATCTTCAAGTGGCGCTTTAGATTCGCCTTGGATAAGTGGTAATGCGTATTTAACAAATTCGTCTGATACGTAAGTACCATCGTTAATAATCCAATCAAGTGGAACTGTTTTTTCAGTGTTTGCAGCAAGTTTAAGGTTAACTAAACTATATTTGCATTTGTAGTTGCCGTTTTTATCAACGTCACGTTTGTAAACTACCATTTTATCAGAAGTACCACGGCAAGCGGCTTTAACTGCTTCACGACCTGCTCTAAACGTTTCTTCAACGTCTACTTTAGAAGCGAGGTGAGCGCCACATCTTTGCATTAAACTAAGTTCAACGCCTCTTGTCTTAAAGCCTGTTTCGTTTTTGATAAGGTTAGCAAGTTGAGCGCCAACACCACCTAATTGAGCGTGACCAAAACTATCACGAGCGCCCGTTTCACCTAAAACTTCACAAATAAGTTTGCCGTTTTCATCGTGAATACCTTCAGAAACGACTGCAATACACTTATTGTTGTTCTTAGCGCAAACTGCTTTAACGTCAGCAACGAATTTTTCAATGCTAAATGGAATTTCTGGAAGGTAAATAAGGTCAGCGCCTAATCCCTTATGACCTGCAAGCGCTGCAGATGCAGTAAGCCAACCAGCGTTTCTACCCATTGCTTCGATTACGCATACCATTGGGGTATCGTAAACTTTAGCGTCAAGGTTAACTTCCATAATAGTAGTTGCAATATATTTAGCGGCAGATGCAAAGCCTGGGCAGTGGTCAGTACCAAATAAATCGTTATCGATTGTTTTTGGTACGCCGATTACGTTGCAATCCCAACCGGATTTTTTAATGTATTTAGAAATTTTGTTACAAGTATCCATACTGTCGTTACCGCCGTTGTAGAAGAAGTAACGAATGTTGTATTTTTTAAATACTTCAACAATTCTCTTATAATCTGTATCGTCTTTCTTTGCGTCTTTAAGTTTGTATCTAACAGAACCAAGCGCAGAAGATGGAGTATTCTTTAAAAGTAATAATTCTTTTTCATCTTCTTTAGAAATGTCGTAAAAGTCTTCTTCAAGTACACCTTTAATACCGTGCGCCGCACCGTAAACTGCAGTAATTTTATCTTGCTTTAACGCTTCGATAAATACACCTGCGGCACTTGCGTTGATAACGGAAGTTGGACCGCCTGATTGAGCGAACATACATGCGCCTACTAAATTTTTCATAATGAGTATCTCCTTAAAAATAATTGTTAAGTTTTTATAATATTAGGCTATTGCCTTATTTGTGAAGTGAAAGAATATGAGCAACTTCGTATAAATTTTCATCAATGCCGTGTGGCATAGATAAAGCCTCGGTTATATCCATATCGATAATTTGGTTATTTTTAATACCAATTGCCCTATTAGTTTTACCTGCAAGCAATAAATCAACCGCCCTAACCGCCATTTTGGCAGCAAGAACACGGTCAAACATCGAAGGAGCTCCACCCCTTTGAATGTGACCTAAAGTCGTTGTTTTAACGGAAATTCCTGCAATTTCTTTAATTTTAGAGCAGATTTCTTCCCTATCGCCCGCGCCTTCGGCAAGTACTATCATATTAGAAGTTTTACCGCGTTTAATGCTTTGTTTCATAGACCTAGCAATCTCTTCAAGGTCGTATGGAACTTCTGGAATAATACAGTATTCCGCACCGCCTGCTACTGCAGAGTAAAGTGCTATATCGCCCGCTTTTCTACCCATAACTTCAAGCATTGACGCCCTATCGTGAGAAGACATTGTATCACGAAGGTTGTTCATAGCGCTCATAACCGTATTAACCGCCGTATCAAAACCTAAAGTATAGTCGGTATAAGCAAGGTCGTTATCAATAGTGCCTGGAATAGCAACTACGTTAATACCACCGATATCAGATAAATCTTTAGCGCCCCTAAAAGAACCGTCGCCACCGATAACGATAACGCTATCAATGCCGTAAGCCTTTAAAGTATCCGCTGCTTGTAAGATATATTCCTTTTCTTTAAATTCGGGGCATCTTGCAGTTTTAAGTACAGTACCGCCACGATGAATAATATCTGAAACGGAACGAGTGTTTAATCTTTCCAAACGGTTGTTAAGTAGACCGACGTAACCGCGCTCTACACCGTACATTTCTATATCGTTATGAATGGCGTACCTTACGCAAGCCCTTAAGCAAGCGTTCATACCTGGAGCATCGCCACCACTTGTTAAAATTGCAACTCTTCTCATAATTTCTCCTAGCCAAATAATTACTAACCTAGTAATTATAGCACACTTTTATTTTAAAGTATCGCTTTTTTATATTATTTTTAAAAATTTTTGCAAATATTTTTAAGATTCTATATAAGAAATCTCACTTTCGTCTAATATTGATAGTAATTCGCTCATAAGCCCCCTACAATTTCTAATTTTGAAGTTGAGCCTTAACTTTTTACCACCCTTTATAACGTATACGAATACGTCGCCCGGGTATCCCGATAGAATATCGAACAAATCGTCGAAAGTATCTAAATTATCACCCTTAATTACAAGGTAGCATTTCTTTTCTTCAACTACTTCGTAATTTTCTTCTTTATCTTTAATAGGCGTACATTTATCAATAGAAACACTAACGCCGTGCCCGTCGCGAATTTGAATTCTACCGCTAATTTTAACAACCGCGTCTTCTTCAATTTCGTTTCTTAACTTTTCGTAAACTTTAGGGAACATTACACATTCTATCACGCCGTACATATCTTCTACGGTAAGCGACGCCATAAATTGCCCCGATTTTGTGGCAATTTTTTTAATCGCCGTTATAATACCGCCAAATTCTACGTATTCGCCCTCTTTTACGTCGGTATAGGTAATATCTCCGTTTTCGTCTTCTTCCGTACTTAAAAGTTTCAAAGTGCTAAACTTAAAGTCTTTAAAGTCGTTTTCATAGTCTGATAGTGGGTGACCAGAAACGTATACGCCGATAACGCTCTTTTCGTACGAAAGTTTAGTTTTCGTATCGTATTCTTTTAAGTTAGGATATTTTACTTCAATTGTCTTAGGTATATCAAAATCATCCCAAAAAGTGCCTTGAATTCCGTTGTCTTTGCAAAGTGCTTGCGCTTTATCTAAAACTTCTTCATAAACTGCAATAAGTCTTGACCTAAACACGTTAAAGCAATCGAAAGCGCCCGCGAAAATAAGGTTTTCAACAAGCCTTTTATTCGTGTATTTAGCAGTACGCAATGCAAAGTCTTCAAGCGATAAGAACTTGCCGTTCTTTTCACGCTCTGAAATAATTTCGTCAATAACCGCTATACCTACACCCTTAACTGCCGCTAAGCCAAACCTAATTTTACCGTCTTTAACCGAAAAGCCCGTTTTACTTTCGTTAATATCTGGTGGAAGTACGGGAATTTTTTCTTCTTTTGCGTAAGAAACGTAGTTGGTTATTTCTTCAATTTTAGTTATACGGTTATTGAGTACCGCAGTTAAAAATTCAGGTCTATAATAAGTTTTTAAGTATGCCGTTTGATAGGTTACAAGAGAATATGCCGCCGCGTGCGATTTATTAAAGGCGTATTTAGCAAAGTCTTTCATTTCATTCCAAACCGCCCTTGCAACGTCTTCAGGTACACCCCTTTTAACGCAACCGTCAATACCTTTTATAACTTTGCCGTTTTGGTCCACGCTTTCAGGTTTACCGAAGATAAAGGTCTTTTCTTCCTTTATCATTTCTTCAACCTTCTTTTTACCCATCATACGCCTTACCATATCCGCTTGACCAAGGGTATAACCCGCCAAATCTTGAACTATTCTCATAACTTGTTCTTGGTAAACGATACAGCCGTAAGTTTGCTTTAAAATAGGCTCTAAAAGTGGGTGAGCAAAGGTAACTTTTTCAGGGTTGTGCTTATTTTCTATAAACCTAGGAATAGAATCCATAGGACCAGGACGATAAAGCGACACCGCTGCCACGATATCTTCTAAACAGTTTGGTTTTAACTTAGATAAGAAGTCTTTAAAACCACTTGATTCTATTTGGAAAATAGCGGTAGTGTTACCGGAAGAAATAAGGTCGTAAACCCCTTTATCGTCGTAGCCGTTTCTATCAAAAACGACGTCGACGCCATGGTTTTCTTTAACGTATTCGATACAAAGTTTAATATCGGATAAGTTTCGTAAACCTAAAAAGTCCATTTTTAAAAAGCCAAGGTGCTCAAGTTCCGTGCCCACGTATTGCGAAGTGATATCGTCGCCGTTTCTAGAAAGTGGCATATGCCTATCAAGGATATCCGCGCCGATAATTACACCGCACGCGTGCGTACTTGCTTGACGTGGCATATCTTCAAGTTTCATAGCAATATCGACAACACGCCTAATATCGCTACTTTCCGCGTATAATTCTACAAGTTCAGGAACGGAAAAGTCCGTTTTCCCGTCTTTAATTTCCTTTTCATTCGGTTCGTAAAAGCCGAATACTTTTTCTAATATGTTTGGCCTACCAATATCGACAGTAACCCCTTTTTTAACGACTTTATTAGGGATTGATTTGGTAATTTTATCACATTCCGAGTATGGAATATCAAGCGCCCTACCAACGTCTTTTATGGCGTTTTTAGCCGCCATAGTACCAAAGGTAATAATTTTAGCAACGCTATCTTCGCCGTATTTTTGGCGTACGTACTCTATAACTTCGGGTCTACGCGAATCTTCAAAGTCAATATCAAAGTCGGGCGCGGAAACACGCTCTGAATTTAAAAATCTTTCAAAGTAAAGGTCGTATTTAAGTGGGTCAATATCCGTAATATTGATAAGATACGCAACGATAGAGCCCGCGCCACTACCACGGCCAGGGCCTACCGAAATACCCATTTTTCTCGCAGCGTTAATATAGTCCCAAACGATTAAATAGTATTCGATAAAGCCTTGCTTTTCAATAACTGAAAGTTCCATTTCAATACGGTCACGAATTTCTTTAGTTTCTTCGCCGTATTTAAGTTTAATACCTTCGTTAATTAAATCCCTAATATATTCAATAGGCGTTTGCCCCGTTTCGGGAATATAATGCGGGAACATATAATTGCCGTAAACGAACTCAAAATTACATTTTTCGGCAATTTCAAGAGTATTTTTTAACGCATCTAAATCATCGGGGAAGGCTTTTGCCATTTCGTCGTACGATTTTAAGTAAAACTCATCGCACGGCATTTTCATACGATTAAGGTCGGTTACCTTTTTACCCGTTTGCACGCACATTAAAACGTCGTGTGGTTCGGCATCGTCTTTATTTACGTAGTGTACGTCGTTAGTAGCAACTAGTTTAACTTTGTATTTTTTAGCGTAAACTTTAAGTTGCGCGTTGACGTATTCTTGCTCTTCAAGACCGTGGTTTTGTATTTCAAAATAAAAATCTTCTTTAAAAGTATCGATAAAAAACTCGATTAACTCTTCCGCCTTTTTAAAGTCGTGGCGAAGAATTGCTTGCGGAATATCGCCACCGATACAAGCGGATAAACAAACCAACCCCTCGCTATGCTCTTTTACCGTTTTAAGGTCTACCCTTGGTTTGTAATAAAAACCGTCACGAAAGGCAATAGCGTTAAGTAAACACAAGTTTTTATAGCCCGTTTCATCTTTAGCAAGAAGAACTAAATGTCGTCTATCGTTATAGCCGTCAACGTCGTCAGTTTTAATTTTACCTTTTACCCTTAAATCGTCGCAAACGTAAAATTCCGTACCGAAAATAGGCTTAATACCCACCTTTTTACAAGTATCGAAAAACTGTACCGCGCCGTACATATTGCCGTGGTCAGTCATAGCGATTGCAGGCATATTTAAACTTTTAGCCTTTTTAACAACGCTTGATATTTTAGCCATACCGTCAAGTATTGAATATTCGGTATGCAAATGTAAATGAACAAATTCTTCCATAAAAACCTTTTAAAAATCTATAAAATCTACAAGGATTGTATTTTGAACGTAAAGATACTCGTCTTTAATCTTAACGCCTTTATCATCTATTTCTAAATAAGATAAATTATTTTTAATCGCGCTTTCAAAATCCTTTTTAAAATCGCTGTTAAAAATTTTTTTATACTCGCTAAACTCAATGCCGAATTTAGTCCTTAAATTAAGCATTGCGTATTCCCCTTTAGCGTCCTTTTCTTCAACTTCTTCCGAAAACACTTCGGCGGTAAAACCAGAGAGTATTGCTTTGACGTAATCGTCGATACTTTCGGTGTTTGTAAACCTACGGTTATTAATAAACGACGACGCGCCTATGCCTACGCCTAGGTATTCACCGCGTTTCCAATAATTCAAGTTATGGCGTGAATAATACCCCTCTTTACAAAAGTTAGATACTTCGTATCTATCAAAGCCGTATTCTTTTAATAATTTAACGGTATCGTCGTAAATATCGGCAACTTCATCTTCAGAAAGCAGTTCTCCGTTTAAATATTTAGTAAACATCGGCGTGCCTTCTTCCGCCTTTAACGCGTAGCAAGAAATATGTTTAACGTTACTAAATTTAACTACTTCTTTAATGGTTTTTTCAACGTCTTCATACTCTTCATTAGGAAGACCTAGCATAACGTCAACCGAAGTATTGTAATCTTTAAGCAATTCCATTGCCTTTTTAAAGTCGTTAAAGTTATGTATTCTATTAACCACCCTTAAAGTTTCGTCGTTTGCCGATTGTAACCCTACGCTAAACCTGTTAATCCCTGCATTTTTATATACTTTAAGTTTGTTTTCGTCAATAGTCCCAGGATTAACTTCTAAAGTAATTTCGGCATTTTTATCAACGTCAAAAATAGTATAAATGAGTTTTAAAGCGCCGTAGATATACTTAGGCTCTACAAAACTTGGCGTACCGCCACCAAAGTATACGGTATTTATTTTTTTACCTTTTAGTAGATGCGCCTTTCCTTTAATTTCTTTATAAAGGCAAGCAAAATACACTTCCGCTTTACCTATTTCTTTAGGAAAAGAGGCAAAATCACAATAGGTACATTTACTTTTACAAAATGGTATATGAATATAAATTCCCGCCATAAAACTCCTTACTAGGCTATAACGCATAGCCTATTTTAATTATCGCTGTCAATCTTAAGAATAGAAGTGAACGCCTCGGACGGAATTTCTACCGTACCAAGTTTTCTCATCTTCTTCTTACCTTCTTTTTGTTTTTCTAAAAGTTTCTTCTTTCTAGTTATATCACCGCCGTAGCATTTTGCTAAAACGTCTTTCCTAAGCGCTTTAACAGTTTCCCTAGCGATGATTTTACCACCTACCGCCGCTTGAATAGGAATTTCAAACATTTGGCGTGGAATAACTTCTTTAAGCCTTTCCGCCATAGCCCTACCCCTTGCGTACGCCTTGTCTTTATGAACTATTACGGATAACGCGTCGCAAATATCGCCGTTGAGCATAATGTCAAGTTTAACAAGGTCAGACTTTTTATATGATGAAAGTTCATAGTCAAATGACGCATAACCCCTAGTTCTAGACTTTAAACCGTCAAAGAAATCGAAAACGACTTCGTTAAGTGGCAGGTAATAGTCAAGTTTAACGCGCCTATCATCGATATATACCATATTTTCAAAGGTACATCTTTTTTCTTGGCACAATTCCATAATAGCGCCGACGTATTCTGGCGGAGAATAGATATTCGCCTTAATAACAGGCTCTTCAAAATAATCTATTTCTACAACGGGTGGAAGTTTAGTTGGATTTTCAATAGTTAAAACCGTAC
Organism: Clostridia bacterium; assembly: GCA_017504165.1. Lineage (GTDB taxonomy): Bacteria > Bacillota > Clostridia > Christensenellales > Borkfalkiaceae > HGM11412. The sequence continues at coordinate 111,643 of JAFVRR010000012.1, forward strand.
CGTCAGTTTTATGAACGATATACGATACCGACGGAGCGGTAGTTATAATATCAAGACCAAATTCCCTTTCAAGCCTTTCTTCGATAATTTCCATATGAAGAAGACCTAAAAAGCCACACCTAAAGCCAAAACCTAAAGCGGTAGAGTTATCAGGCTCAAAAGTCAAAGCGGCGTCGTTGAGTTTGAGTTTTAAAAGCGCCTCTTTAAGATCGTTAAACTTAGATCCGTCAAGCGGATAAATACCGCTAAACACTACGGGGAGCGCCTTTTTATAGCCGGGCAACGGCTCGCTTGCAGGGTTGTCTACGTCGTATACGGTATCGCCTACTTCTATATCGGAAATAGACTTGATTGATGCGGCAATATACCCAACTTCGCCAGACGTTAAAGTGTCTTTTGCGCGAAGATCGGGGTCAAACGTACCAACTTCTACAACGTCAAAGGTCTTGTCCGACATAAAGGTTTTAATTTTAGTGCCCGCTTTTACAGTTCCTTCTACAATTCTAACGAAGAGTATTACCCCTTTAAAGTTATCGTAATAACTATCGAATATAAGCGCTTTAAGCGGAGCGTCGTCATCGCCCATAGGCGCAGGAATCTCTTCTACTATTTTTTCTAAAACGTCTTCAATATTAAGACCAACTTTAGCGGAAATTTTAGGGGCGTTAGTCCCGTCAAGCCCAATGACGTCTTCAATCTCTTTAGCAACGGCGTCAGGGTCGGCGGAAGGAAGGTCGATTTTATTGATAACGGGCATAATCTCAAGGTCGTTATCAAGCGCCAAATACACGTTGGCAAGCGTTTGCGCTTGTATGCCTTGCGATGCGTCAACTATTAAAATTGCGCCCTCGCACGCCTTTAAACTACGCGAAACTTCGTAAGTAAAGTCAACGTGACCGGGGGTGTCGATTAAGTTAAAAATATAATCTTTGCCGTCTTTTGCTTTATAAGACATTCTAACGGGCGTAAGTTTAATGGTTATACCCCTTTCACGCTCTAAATCCATAGAATCAAGTAGTTGGTTTTCCATATCCCTTTCGGCAACTTGCCCCGTCTTTTCAATAATTCTATCCGCAAGCGTAGATTTGCCGTGGTCAATGTGCGCAATTATACAAAAGTTTCTTATATTTTCTTTTTTAGTTACTGCCATAAATTCCCTTGCCTATTTTTTATACCAAATAATACGTACTAATTTTAGTACCCATTCATTATTTAAAAAATTTTTAAAACTATTTTTATAAAATTTAATTATACCTAACACTACGCCAGTATAATAATTAAGTATATTATATATTAAAAACTAAAATATATCAAGTACTTGCGATTAATTTAAATAAATGATATACTATTATTATTATGAAAAAATTTAGCGAATGGATTTACAATACACCTATTGCCCACCGCGGGCTTCATAACGAGTTTTTTCCCGAAAACACTGAAGGCGCTTTTTTAAACGCTATCTCTCACGGCTACGCCATTGAAACGGACGTTCAAATGACAAAAGACGGTGTTTTGGTTATCCACCACGACGACGATTTGAAAAGAAGTTTAAATATAGAAAAAAATATAAGAGATTTAAATTATTGCGAATTTAAAGACCTTTGCCCCTTCAACGGCGAATACAAATTCCAAACCTTTAAAGAATTTTTAACTATGGTTGACGGGCAAGTGCCTATTATGCTTGAAATTAAAAATCAAAAAAATAGTGGCATTGAAGAAAAAATATTAAAAGACCTTGAAGATTATAAAGGCGAAATAGCAATGCAAAGTTTTAATCCGCTTATCATAAAAACTATTTCTAAACTTACCGATAAATACCCTTTAGGCTTACTTTGTACTTTAGAAAAAAATTTAACGAATTCTAAATTTGTAGACTATTTACTTCACCATATTACCTTTAGGTTTTTTATTAAGTTGGAGTTTTTATCAATAAGGGTTAACGACCTTGAAAAACACCGCAAACGCTCAAAACGGCATAGGGTTATCACTTGGACGATAAACAGCGAAGAAAAACTTAAAATTGCCGAAAAATACGCAGAAAATATTATTTTTGAAACCCCTTTACAAGACCTTAAAAACTTTGAAAAATAATATAAAAAACATAACCTTTTAACGTAAAAAAGTTACCGAAAATTCGGTAACTTTTCTTTTGTTTTTTAACGTGATTAATTAATGTGTTTTTTTAATAACAAAACACAAAAGGTTTTTATTTATTAATTATTATCCTCTATTTTTATGTGTGGCAAATAAACGTTTAACAATTCTTCTAATCCTGGTCGATTTTCAATGAAAAGAAAATCATGATTTTTAAAATATTCATTCCATTTAGGTGCTTGTTCAATTTCTTTTTCAGTACAACATATTGCTATAGCATTTAATGAGTGATAATATGCCACTGGCCTACCACCCCCACCTGGGACTGGAACACCTAATGAAACTTTTTTTATTTTTTTTATTTGTTTATTATCTATTATATACAGCAACTTGGAAGCACTTGACAATACTTGCATCTCATTTTCACTAATTAAAACTTTTTTAAGAAGTTTTTTTCGCATAGAAATCGTTAGAAGTATTCCTATCAAAGAAAAATAAAGAAAAAGTATTAATCCTAAGATAAACATATCAAGCTTATCAAGTTTATCATTATAAATACCAAGTAATAATATAATTGGAAATAGAATCACAAAGTTTGCCGTAAATAATATTAAACCCGAATATTTAGCCATATTGCGCATTTCTTTATCTATAAAAATATCTAATTTTATGCCCGATTTCATATCTAGTCCTTTTATAATCCCTTACAGTATAGTAAATATAAAACGCTTACGTTTAATTTAATAATTTACTTTTGTATCCTTATTTTTTTATCTTCTGGAACAAACTCTTTTATCTTTTCTAACTTATTATCATCAACAGCAATATAAATCGTTTGCGGATGCAATCGACAATAATCAATTCGGTGTTTCTTTAAATCTTTTTTCGAGAAAAATAGCCATGACGTACCAAACGCCGTTTCTATTATTTTAATATCTTGAACATCTTTCCATAAGTATTTTTTTAGCAAAATACCACACCAATGCTTTTTTATTCCAATATCACTAAAAGTAATCTTTGGACTATACGCAATGAATACCCATAAAAACAACACACTTGGTGGAATAATAGGAAATAGCAATAACGAAAATGATACCTTTTCAAGTTCTTCTTCTCCATTTACTAGATAAATAAGAAATATTGAACCAATACTAAGAAGTAGAAGAAATAAACATACTAACACTACAGGTAAACAAACATAATACTTTACTATTTTACTTTTCATTTTACACCTATCACCCTTAATGCGTATTTTTATTAATTTTATATTACCATACCTAGAATACCAAATCAACACTTTTTGCGATTTTATCTAAGTAAATAAAGTCGAATCGTATTAAACGGTTATCCTATTTTAAATATAAATAACCGCCCTTAATTACGCAATGTAAAAAGGACGATTATTATTTATTCTAATTCATCAAGAGTTAATTCGTATTTAGGAAGTACGTTTTTAATAAAGTATTTCACTTCTTCCCTATCGCAATTTTGTAGGTCTTTAAAAATCGTTTCTTTTGCCTTTACAAATTCAGAATTTCCCCATTTAACTTCTTCTACGCATTTGATATAAGCGGAAATTTTATCGGCGCATTTCATAATTTTATATTCTTCGCTATCTTCATCGGGGAGTACGTATTTTTCGTATTCTGCCCTAATTTCTAACGGCAAAGTATCTAAAAGTTTATTTGAGGCACCCTTTTCAATATCTTTATAAGCAATGTTAATTTCCTTATTAAAGTATTTTATTGGCGTAGGTAAATCACCTGTTATAACTTCGCTTGTTTCGTGATATTGAGAGTATAAAACAACCTTTAAAATATCCACGTTACCGTTATAATACACGTTTTTAATGGTAGCCAAAGCGTGAGCAACCACCGAAACTTGTTCGGTATGCTCCATTATATTTTCTTCAACGTTAGAGCGCATTAAAGACCAACGTTTTATATGCTTCATTCTATTTAAATATGCAAAAAAGTCGTAATTCATAAATTCCTTTTAGTCGAGCGTAATTTCAACTTTAGTTTCATCGTATTTTATTCTATCGCCCGACTTGTTTATATTATCAACGTATTTAAGATATTCTTCTTTAGACGCAAATAGCGGTTTATAATTTTTTATAATTTCTTTAGCCTTTTCCGCTCCGTTTTCTAAAAGTTTTGTAAGGAAGGCAACTTGCATTTTTGCCGATTTTACGCATGCTTTTTCAGGGTCGGCAATTTTAAAGTCCATACCGTGGCTAGTTCCCGAAACACCACCGCAATAAGGATGAATTGTAGGCATAATCAAACTTAAATCGCCCATATCGGTACTACCCGTGCCGTAACTGTCTAAAAGTTTAAATTCTTCTTCTGGGATAATTTCGCTTGACGCTTCTTTTACAAGTTTTCTCATATCTTCGTTATTTACAAGCGGAGCATAACCAGGTTTATCAATAATTTCTATTTGAACGCCTATTGACAACGCCGAACCGATAAGCGCTTGGTTTATTCTTTTATTTGCCTTTAAAATAGCATCGTAAGTAAGACCCCTAACGTAAGTTTCAATAGTTACAAGTTCGGGAATAGCGTTAACAACGTCACCACCGTGAGTAATAATTGAGTGGAATCTAATTCTATCTTGCTCCATAAAGGTTTCACGAAGAGCGTTAACGGCAGACAAGCCTTGAGTTGCGGCGTATAAAGCGTTTTTACCATTCCAAGGCGAACCGCCCGCATGTGATGCTTTTCCTTTATAATGAACGGTTTTAGCAATACAACCTACCGCCCCGTGCGACACGGCGAAAATCGTAGCAGTATGCACCATAAACGCTATATCAACACCGTCAAAATATCCGCGGTGTAAAAATTCCGTTTTTCCGCCTAAATATTTAATAATGCCTTTCTTTTGAAGTTCAGACCTAAAGCCTATTTCAATCATCTCTTCCGCAGGTACTGCGCAAAGCCTAATTTTACCCGATAATTTAGATAAAACCTTTTCATCTTTAAGCGCGCCCGCAATACCTAAAAGGGCTGCGCATTGAGCATTGTGACCACAAGCGTGAACGTAGTTGGTTTTTTCATCACGTTCAGGATGGTTTGCGCAAATTAAAGAGTCTAATTCACCTAAAATTAAAACTTCAGGACCAGGTCTACCCGTATCGATAACAGTATAAAAACCTGGGATATTCCCCGCTTTAATTAGGCTATAGCCTAGTTTTTCAAACTGTTCTTCCATATATTTAGAAGTTTTAATTTCTTTATAACCCGTTTCAGGATTATTCCAAATATACCTTTCGGCGCTAAGCATTAAATCTCTGTATTTTTCAACAGCGCTAATTATATCTTTCATACTTTACCTATATTTTAAAGTGTTTTAAGTAAGTCTAACATACCGTTTACAACGATATCGTCGCCACCTGGCGCAAGTTGAGAACCACGCGCTTCATATCCGCCTTCACTATACGATTTAGTAGTAGGAATATAACCGCCTTGGGTGTTAGTTAAACAACATAAAACCGTTTCTTTAAACGGAGAGCCTTCGCAAATACGCGTGCCGATTTCAGTAAACGGCTCACCACCGATACCTGCAAATACAAGGTCGCCAATTTTAACCGCACTTAAATAGAAAGGTACGGAAGTTGGTCCGTTTTCAAGTTTAATAATACGCGACGCCTCGGCAACAACGGTAGTAAGTTCCATTTCTTTATAAGGAAGTTCGTGCGCCCTACCGCTTGTGTAAAGGTCGTAAATCTTTCTCATTTCAGGAATTCTATCGTTTTCTTGGTGGGTTGGTAAATCTACCCTAGAAAAAGCGTAACTGATTTTGTCGCAGTTAATTTCTTCAGTAATAGAACAAATAGAAAGCACCGCGCCCGCGATAATTCTACCCATATGTTCAGCGTGCTTAATGCTTCTTGGAACGCCGTCAAAATCAATGGTAGAAATTGCGCTTTCGCCCTTTGATGGTTTTACGTTAACGTGGTTTACGTCCCCTTGCGCGCCGAGTAAGAAAATACATTTTGTATTTGGTACTGCTTTTTCGATAATATCGCAAACGAAACCCATATAGTCGGCGCTTATGTATTCCCCACCGACAGAGTCTGGGTGAGTGCCGAAGTTTACCATAAAGATATCGTAAGAGCCTTCTCTTGTAATTTTAATAAGTTTAACAGTTTCGTTAGGTTCTGCTAAAGGATAGTCGATATTAGGATTATTAACGCCAGGGTTAGTTGCAACCGAACCGTCTTTCATTCTATAACGACGAACGAAAGAAATATTTTTTGCCTCCCCTTTCGCAACGCCAAATTTACTTTCTTCTAAATCGTTTAAAGCGTAAACAGCAGCGTCCCTAACGCTTGTAATTAAAAAAGTATCGTACGCTTCGCTACTTCTGTCGTCAGACGCAAAGTCTTTACCAACAACGGGGCCCGTGTGCGTATGTGAACAGTTGATAAAGATTGCATTTTTTTCAATGCCCGTTGCCTTGTTAATTTCTTCCTTCATCTCATCATAATACTTTTGAGCAAGCAAACAAAGGTCAAGCGCAATTACAACGGATTTTTTCTCGCCATCGTCAAAGGCAACCGCCCTTGCATATAAATTATCTAAAATACCTTTAACGTAGCGGTGCTCATAGTAGCCTACGATTGGCGCTCCATAAGGTGGGTTAATACAAATTTTACTGTAGCCTGTTTTCATAAAAGTCTCCTTTATATAAAAAATTTTTTAATTTTAATTTATGTAAATAAATTATACCACGCCTATAAAATTTTATCAATAATAATTTTAAAAAAACGCTTGACAATTTACAATTCAAATTTTATAATGAAGAAAAATAACGGGGTGCTGAAAGGCTGAGATTATACCCATTGAACCTAACAAGGTAATGCTTGACGGGGACTAGTGTAAATCTTTTTTTCGCGCGCCTAATTTAGGCGTTATTTTTTTGCCAAGCAAAAGGAGTAAGTCTTGGCAAGGAGGTTTATGTTTTACAATTTTTTATCAATTTTTACGGTAATTGACGACGACGCGTCGTCAGGATTTATGTGGGTGTCGTACATATCACTATTCGTGCTTATTGCGATTATGGTACTTTTATCTATCTTTAAAAAGAACCTTACCACTAAAACGCTTGCGTTTGCAGGGCTTACCATTGCAACGTCGTTTACCCTATCCTTTTTAAAGGTTTCGCCCGTTACTTACGGCGGAAGTATAACGCTTGCTAGTATGTTGCCAATTTGTATTTTTGCATACGCTTTCGGCTTAGGTCCAGCGTTACTCGTTGGGCTTGTTTACGGATTTTTACAATTTATTCAAAACCCGTATATCTTCTCTTACGCAACTTTCTTACTCGACTTTTTACTCGCATTCTCGTCAATTGCGATGATGCCGATAATAAAAGCGATATTTAAAGACAAAAAGTACACGCCTGTTATTGCTATTTGCTTTGTATTTTTAGTTAGATTTATCTTCCACTTTATGTCGGGATTAATCTACTTTGACAACGGCGGTATTTGGGCAAATTTACCACAAGATAACGCCTTTATTTACTCGTTTTTATATCAAATAACCTATTTACTTCCAGATTTACTTGTAAACTTAGCGGTACTTATACCACTAATTGCAACTAATAAATTTAAATACTTAATTAGTTTTATGGAAAAATAATAAAATAAAGCCTTGGCGGAACGCCAAGGCTTTTGATTATTTAAATTTAAATAAAGCACTTATTTAAAGGCATAGTAACAAGTTAGACAAGGCTCGCGAAGGGTTGATAACACAAATTTATAAAACATTTAAAAAGCACTAGAAACGAGTTAGGCAAGGCTCTTGGAATTTTGCGGACACGATAGACCTTATTGGTCATTGGGGTCGCAAAAGAACAAAGAAACAAAGCATAACGACGTTTATAGGGCTAAAAAATAAAAGCATTGGACTAACCAATGCTTTTTATTTTTGATTTTTATTAATAGGATAGAAGCAAGAATTTCAAGGCTCGCGAAGGGTTTTGGATGAGATTAACCTTGCTCGGTTATCGAAGTCAAAACACTAAGCAGTAAACGCAGAAATTCGATGCTTATAGACTATTAAAGGATTTCTTTAACCTTAGCAGCCTTACCAGTTAAACCACGTAAGTAATAAAGTTTAGCACGACGAACAGCGCCTTTCTTAACAACTTTAACTTCAGTTACCTTTGGTGAGTGAAGTGGGAAAGTTCTTTCAACGCCTACACCGAAACTAATTCTTCTAACTGTAAAAGTTTCGCTAATACCGCCACCGCGTTTAGCAATAACGATACCTTCGTATGCTTGGATTCTTTCTCTAGTTCCTTCAATAACCTTAAATGATACCTTTACAGTATCGCCGACGTTGAATTTTGGAACTTCAGTTTTAACGTTTTCTTGATTGATTTGTTCAATTATATTCATGACTTATACCTCCATAATTACGCGGTGTTCATTATCAAAAGTAAGAGGACCACCCGAAGTCTTGTAATATTTTACCATAGTTTTATACTATTGGCAAGCGTTTTTAGTCCTTTTTAGTAAACTTTTTATCAGTTTTTTCAGGTTTTTCGCCCAAAACTGAAAAATAATTACATTCTAACTTGCCGTTATATATTTTGCGTTTTTTATTAGCCTTTTTTCTAAAAAGCCTTTCAAAATCGGTAACCGACGTCAACGTATACGCCGACCAATTGTTAAGTTTACTATAAACTTCGCCGTAATCACGATATAGCGAAACTATAGTTTTTCTATCAAGTAGCCTTTCGCCGTATGGCGGATTTGTAATAATTACACCGTCTTTTAGTCTAGATGAAAATTCGCGCATATCGGCGCGTTGAAAATGTATCGCGTCAAGTACCCCTGCCTTTTCGGCGTGTTTTCTAGCAAGGCGAATTTGAGATTCTTCTATATCAAAAGCGTAAATTTTAAGTTCGGTTTCGTTATCTATTGAATTTATTGCATTCTTCTTCATATCTTCCCAAAAGGAAAGGTCGAACTTTTTATAACGAAGAAAGTCAAAATCACGGTAAAGTCCCGGCGCTATATTTTTAGCAATAAGCGCACCTTCAATTGGAATTGTACCCGACCCGCAAAACAAATCGGCAAGCGGTCTAGATTTATTCCACACGGAAAGAAGTATTAAAGCGGCGGCAACGTTTTCTTTAAGCGGAGCGTCGCCGATAAGTTCCTTTCTATACCCCCTTTTATTCAAACTTTCGCCAGACGTATCAAGGGATATTATACAGTAATCACGCCTTAAAATAAACTCTATTTTATACCTTTCGCCACTTTCGGTTAATTCAGTATCGTACTTACTAATAAGCCTTTTACATATAGCCTTTTTTATAATTGACGCGCACGCTTGAACGGAAGTTAGTTTAGACTCTATCGAAGAACCGTAAACTTCAATTTTGCCCTTTTTATCTATATAATTTTCAAAATCTATTAGCGAAACACCGTCGAAAAGTTCGTCAAAAGTTTGCGCTTTAAAAGAGCCTAGTTTAATAAACACCCTAGACGCCGTTCTTAAATGCAAATTAAATAAGGCGACCGTTTTTAAGTCGCCAGAAACTTCAACTCTTCCGTTTATAGCGGTAGAGTCTAAGCCCGTTAATTTGTAAATTTCTCTTTTAACTACGCCCTCAAGCCCTGAAGGTGCAGAAACTGTTATTTGCATTAAAAAGCCTCGCTTATAAGGTTAATTTCTTCGCCTAAAACTTCCGCTACGGTGAACGAAACGGCAATATCTTCAATCCCTTTAGAATTTATATAAAAGTTGGCTATATCGCGATATTTCGACTGTTTTTTATAGTCAACCGCTTCGGCGGGAGTACCGAAAACCGTTGTTGAACGGGTTTTTACTTCAACAAAAACTATTTCGCCCGTTTTAGATTTTACAATAATATCTGCCTCGCCAAAAGGACATCTGTAATTTTTCTCTAATACCTTAAACCCTAATTTTTTTAGATGATTAGAAACTAAATCTTCTCCTTTTCTACCAAGAAGTTTTTTATAAAAGTCTTTCTGTGAATTTCGCATGGACCAAACTCCTTAATTGCGGTAATATGTTCTTTAGTGCCGTAGCCACTATTTCTTTCAAAGCCGTATTGAGGATAAATTTTAGAATACTCTTCCATAATTTTATCCCTTGTAACTTTTGCAACGATGGACGCTGCGCCGATTAAATAACTTTTTGCGTCCCCTTTTATTATAGACACCGTTTTATACGGAATATCAAGTTTAACGGCGTCAATTATTACTGCATCGGGCTTAACGGATAACTTTTCAACGCAATTAGCCATACATTTTTTTGTAGCGTTTAAAATGTTAATTCTATCAATCTCGTCATGCTCGATACGGCATACGGAATAGGAAATTGCCTTTTTAATAATCTCTTCGTAGATTTTTTCGCGTTTTTTCTTTGATAGTTTTTTACTGTCGTCTACACCCTCTATTATATCGTCAAGCGGTAAAATAACCGCAGCGCAAACTACAGGACCACAAAGCGGACCGCGACCAACTTCGTCTATTCCCGCTATATAATTACAACCTTCGTTTAACAAAAGTCGTTCGTTTTCAAGTTTACTAATCGTTTCCATTGTCTATAAATAATATCTTACCTAGTTTTCCTTTGCGTAAATCGGTAAATAAAAGTTTACTTACCCTATCGTAATCAATCTCTCCACCCTTTTTAAGCGCACCGCGTTTTGCGCCTATTTCTTCAAGTATTTCTAGCGGAGTTTTATCTAAAACGTCAATGTTATAAGTGGTTTTTATAGCGTTTTCGTAATTTACAGTAAGGTATTTTATAAGTTCTATTGCAAGTTCGTTAAAGTCTAAAATATCGTCGTTAATACTGCCGATATACGCCAAAAATTTAGCGTTTTCTTGACTGTCGAAACTTGGCGGAGTAGTGCCCGGGGTGTCTAAAAGTTCTAAGTCTTTAACCTTTACCCATTGTTTATCTTTAGTGACGCCCGCTTTATCCCCCGTCCTTGCCTTTTTACCGCCTGTAAGTAGGTTTATAACCGTAGATTTACCCGTGTTTGGAATTCCTACAACCATAGCCCTTAACGGCTTTTTAACGCCCTTTTGCTTATACCTATCTAAAACGGGTTTTAACATATCGAAAATGGCGTTATAGATACTTTTTAAACTCTTTTCGTTAACGCCAACTGAAGTTATTACCCTTTTATTTTGGCTTTCAAAAATCTTAATAACTTTTTTAAGGTCGGCTTGGTCAACAAGGTCGGATTTATTAAGCAGATAAAGTACCGGCTTATTAGAAAAAACCTTTTCTAGCCTTTTATTCATGCATGCGAAAGGAGCTCTGCTGTCTAGTACGAAAATAATACCGTCAACGAGCTTAACTTCTTCTTCCATCATTCTAATTGCCCTAGTCATATGACCGGGAAACCATTGTAAATGCATAAAATTTTCCTTTGTTTTTATTTGCTTTCTTTATCTAATAGGTCGGGGCGTTTTTCCTTAGTTATTCTAACCGATTCGTTATATCGCCATTTATCAACTTCGGCGTGGTTACCCGAAACAAGCACGCTTGGAACTTTCATTCCTTCAAATTCTTGTGGGCGAGTGTATTGCGGATACTCAAGTAACCCGCTAGAGAAAGATTCTTCCATAAGCGACTCTGAACTAATAACACCGTCTACGTACCTAGCAAGACAGTCGGTTATAACCATTGCGGGAAGTTCCCCGCCCGTCAATACGAAATCGCCGATAGAAATTTCTTCATCGATATACTTATCAATTACCCTTTGGTCAACCCCTTCGTAATGACCGCATAAAATAACGATATGCTCCGCCTCAATTAAATCTTTTACCCTTTTTTGAGTAAAAGTGCTACCTTTAGGGGAAGTGAAAATTCTCTTTGCTTTATGGTCAGGGTCAACTGCTTTAATCGCGTCGGCAATAGGTTGCGGAGTCATAACCATTCCCGCGCCACCACCAAAAGGATAATCGTCGCAATTCTTGTGCTTATTTTTTGAGTAATCGCGAATATTATAGACGTTGATTTCAATTTTGCCCGACTCTTTCGCCCTACCGATAATACTCTCTTCAAGTGGGGTAAACATTTCGGGGAAAAGGGTTAAAATATCAACTTTCATAGTAAATTATATCCTTTAATTTTTCGCCGTCAACGGTAATAGTTTTAGCGTCTAAATCAACGACGGGACTTAGCGCCTTTAAGAATGGAAAATAAGCCGTTTTACCGCTTGTTAAAGTAATTTTAAACATATCGACGTTTGATTGCAAAACGTCTGTTATTTCGCCAAATTCGGCGCCGTAAACGATAACCTTTAACCCCTTTAAATCAGAGATAAAATAAGAGTTTTTACCCTTCTTAATATCTTTTTTTAGAGCGTAAAAAATCTTACCGCGCATAAGTTCGGCATCGTTTCTAGTTATAACGCCGTCAAGCAAAATGAACGCAAAACCACCGAAAGCGTCTTTAATATTTTTAACTAAATATTCCTTACCGCTTTCGTCGTAAATGGTCTTTAATTTATTAACGCTTAAAATACTATCGGCTAAAATGCGCGCTTTAAGTTCGCCCTTAATACCTTGCGGTTTAACGACTTCAAATACTTCAAGTTTTTCCATAAAATATTAGAGAGAAATCTATTAAATTTCTCCCTTTCCTTTAATTTCAATATTATATTTTTTGCCTTCTTTCGCGCTTGCTGAACGAACGATTGTTCTAAGCGCCTTTGCTATCTTGCCTTGACGGCCGATAACTTTACCCATATCGCTTTCGTTAAGAACGACGGTTATATCAATAACGTCGCCCTTTTCGTCAACGAGATATTCAATTTCATCTTGCTTTTCAGCAAATTGACTAACTATATACTTAATTAAATCAAGCATAATTCACCTATTTATAAATTATTTGCTTTTCTTTTTAGGGTTAGTTTTTGATGGAGAAAGCTTTTTAGATTGTTCGATAACGCCTGCTTTAACGAGTAAGTTCTTTACAGTTTCAGTAGGTTGAACACCGTTAGCAATCCATTTTTTTGCTTTTTCTACGTCGATAACAACTTCAGCAGGGTTAGTGTTTGGATTGTAGTGACCAATTTTTTCAATATAAGCACCGTCTCTTGCTACTCTTGCATCTACAACAACGATTCTGTATAATGCGTTACCCTTGTCGCCAAGTCTTGTTAATCTCATTTTAACTGCCATTTTTATATCCTCCGTAATTTGCGCGTTTTGCGCTAAAATTTATTTATTTTTTTAGGCTATTGCCTTTATTTCTTACATAAACGGCATTCTCATTTTGCCGTTTCTTAAATTCTTCATAAGCATTTTTACTTGTTCATACTGCTTTAGAAGTTGGTTTATTTCTTGAACGGAAGTACCGCTACCCAAAGCAATTCTATTCTTTCTAGAAAAGTTTAAAATGGATGGGTCTTTTCTTTCTTTTTTAGTCATTGATAGGATTATTGCTTTAATTCTTTCAATCTTCCTTTCGTCAATATCGTCGGGATTGATTTTCATTTTACCCCTATTTAGCCCCGGCATCATGCCGACTAAATCGCCGATATTGCCCATTTTTTTAATCATATTAAACTGCTCTAAATAATCGTCAAGCGTAAAGGTGTTTTCACGCATGCGCTTTTCAAGCCTTTTAACGTCTTCTTCCGTAACCGCCTCTTGCGCTTTTTCGATAAGCGACATCACGTCGCCCATACCCAAAATACGCTTTGCCATACGGTCGGGATAGAAAGGCTCTAAATCGCCAAGTTTTTCACCTACGCTTGCAAACTTAATAGGTTTACCTGTAACCGCTTTAACCGATAAGCACGCACCGCCCCTAGTATCGCCGTCAAGTTTAGTTAAAACTACGCCCGTTATTGGAAGTTGCTCGTCAAACGATTTTGCCACGTTGACCGCGTCTTGACCGGTCATAGAGTCTACCGTAAGTAAAATTTCGTCTACCCTAACGTTTTCAGTTATTGAAACTAATTCTTGCATTAGTTCGCTATCGATATGAAGTCTACCCGCAGTATCGATAATAACGGTGTCAAAACCGAACTTTTTAGCGTGTTCTATTGCATTTTTGCTTATTTCTACTGGGTTTTTCTTACCCTCTTCATAAACGTCTACACCTGCGTTTTTAGCAACTACTTTAAGTTGTTCAATCGCTGCGGGACGATAAATATCGCACGCTACAAGTAACGGTTTTTTGTTTTGTTTTTTAAGATGAAGTGCAAGTTTACCAGACAAAGTAGTTTTACCAGCGCCTTGCAAACCGCACATCATAATAACAGTTGGTAAATTATCGGAAATTTTAAGTTTAGCATTTGTCGAACCCATAAGTTCTGTAAGTTCGTCATTAACGATTTTAATAACCTGTTGGGTTGGGCTTAAACTTTTTAAAACTTCTTGACCGAGCGCCTTTTCGCTTACTTTATTAACAAAGTCTTTAGCGACGAATAAGTTAACGTCCGCCTCAAGTAAAGCGATACGCACTTCACGCATGGCTTGTTTTATTTCAAGTTCGGTAAGCCTACCATGTTTGGTAAGTTTACTAAAAACGTGATTTAATTTTTCACTTAATCCGCCGAATAAATTTGCCATTATAAATCCCCGAAAATATCATCTAACTTCTTTAAAAGACTTTCATCTTTAATTTCAGCGCGTAAAATAGAAACTTTACGCTTAATAGTTAATAGCCCGAGTTTTTCTTCATAATCAAGTAAAAGTTCGCGCGTTTTGTTTAAGGTATCGTTTACCCCTTGGCGTGAAATCTTTTTAATCTCTGAAATTTCACCAAGTGATAAATCGCATAAATAATAAAGATTAAACACTTCAGACTGATTTTCCGTTAGAAGATTTTTATACACTTCATAAAGTTCAGAATAAATCAAATCTTTTTCCATAACTCACCTTTACTATAGCATTATACAAATAGAAAAACTTATTGTCAAGCAATTTTAAGGTGTAAAGCAAAAATACTTTACATTTATTGTTTTGTATACTTTACAATCTCGAAAATACCGCTTGTAGACTCGGTATTATAAGTGATTTTAATTTTATCTCCGCTAAAGATTAAAAGTAATTTTTCATCAAACGCCGTTTTAAATACTTGCTTGTCAGTTGAACGGATATAAATAGTTTTATCAACTTCCCAAATATCGTGAACGGTAATTTCCACTTCATTTGTAGTAGAAACTTCTTCGCCCGATAATATTCCGTGTTCGTAAAGTAATTCTTTATAAGCGTCCATCGCCTTTTGTTGAGTAGTGCCGGTTGCAACTATACCGTAACTTTTTACGTTTACGAGCGCGTAGAGTTTTACAAGCCCGTTATCGTCTTTTAATACCATAATATAAGTAGCCTCGCCCTTGACGTTGATAAGCGCAGGGAAAGACGCCTTATAACCCTTTTCTTGCACTTCGCCTTCGGCAGCGCCCATTGCAGAATATTCTTCCGCGCCGATAACAGGGTAATATTTATATTCGCCAGTTCTTGCGTTAGATAAGATAAAACCGATATTACTTTCATCGTTATTAACGGAAGTTACGCCAGTAAAATACCAAACGTCGTCTTCTAAAATTAAATAACCGAAATCGTCGGTAGTTTGCTTGCAACCCTTTTGACCGATAACACTATTAAGCCAACCGCCAGAATACATACCTTGCCAGTTGTATTTTTCAGACGCCAAATAACCGTCGTAAACGATATCTACCCAACTAGGTACGTTGCCTATAGGGTATTTTACCGAACTGCCGTCGCAAGGGTTAAAGATAATAACTTCACTTACGTCTTTAGCGCCAAACATAAATACGTTAGGCTTATAGCAAGCAACGATATAATATGGGTTATCGTCGTCGTCAAGTTCAAAGTGAGGCTCGCCTAAAATTTTAGTAGGATAAGAAAATCTTAATTTTCTCATTAAATCTTTAGAAAAATATGCGCTTTCAGTATAATAAATAGGTTTTTTAAACTCAATATATTCGGCGCTATTTACTGAAACAGGGTCAACGGAAACGTAACCAGGGATACCCTTACTTTTGTTTCCTAACCATTTAAAGAAACCCGCGTATTCTAAAGATGCAACCTTTTTAGGCGTCTTTTTATAGTTTATTTGATTATAAGTTTCAGAAATTTCATATTGCGAAACAACGTCTGACAAATCGCCTAAAGTTCTTTCGCCAACGATTTGCGCGGAAGCAGTATCCATAAGCGCAATATTAGTAACGTTGTCAGTTTCGGGCATATCTTCTTCAAAAACCGCCTCTTTTACGTCGATAACACTACTATACGTTTTAGCAAAGAAGAAACTTGAAGAGAAAATTCCACCGATAATAGAAATTATTATAGGAAGAGCGACTATTAACGCTAATGGATTTAATTTAGCAACCGTTACAGGTCTTTGATACTCTTGACTATAAGTGGTAGTCTTTTTAAATATAAAAGGCAATACGCATAAAATTAAAGCGAAAGTTAAATAAGCCCAAAACCCTTCGCTTGCAAAGTTAATTGCAGGTAAAGTTACGTAAAAAACCAAAAACAAAACTAGCGCTACTATCGGATAGTAAACGTAAAGCCATTTTTTGTTTTTAAATAAATTTGCAAATTTAGTAAAATCAATATTTACTTTATGATTATTTTTAGCCATAATAACTCCTTATTCAATTAAAATAAACCTAAATCTAATTTAACGGCGTTTTTTGTTAGCAATAAGTTTTTAAAATAAACCAAGGTTTAGTTTGAAAAAGTTTGCGTAAACAAAAAGCGTATAATACGAGTAAGATTTTTAAATATACCTAAGACAATACTGCCGTATTGTCAATGGTATTTTATAGATATTACGAAGTAGAAGGCGTTTTTTGTTAGCAATAAATTTTTAAAATAAACCGTCAACAAACTCTTCTTCATTAAATTCTTCAAGGTCGTCGATTTTTTCGCCAACGCCAATGAATGCAACGGGTATTTCCTTTTCGTAACAAAGTGAAATAACGAAACCGCCTTTTGCCGTACCGTCAAGTTTAGTTAAAACCACACCGTCAAGTTCAATAGCGCCGTCGAATGCGTCAACTTGAGAAATGGCGTTTTGCCCAGTAGTAGCGTCAAGCACGATATACTTTAAAAATAACGCCTCGGGATATTCTCTATCTACAACCCTTGCCATTTTTTTAAGTTCTTCCATCAAATTGGTTTTAACTTGAAGTCGCCCAGCGGTGTCGATAATCAAAACGTCGGTATTTTTGGCTTTTGCGGATGCAATAGCGTCGTAAACTACGGCGGAAGGGTCTGCGCCCTCACCGTGTTTAATGATTCTTACGTCCGCCCTATCTGCCCAAATGGAAAGTTGTTCGCTCGCAGCCGCCCTAAAGGTGTCGCCCGCAACTAAAGTAACCGATTTTTTAAGTTTTAAAAAGTAAGATGCAAGTTTTCCGATTGTCGTTGTTTTACCTACGCCGTTTACACCCACCATCATTATAACAAGTGGATAATCGTACTCGATAGGCTCGGCAACGGATAACTTTTCTATTAAAGTTTCCTTTAAAGTTTCAATTACTTCTTCCTTATCTTTAACGCTACCTTCAATCATTTTATCGCGAAGGTCGTCAACTATTTCCATAGCGGTGTTAACTGATATATCTGAAGAAATTAAAGCGTCTAAAAGTTCATCGTAAAACTCTTCGCCAATTCTATCGATAGAAAACACCCTAGCGAAAGTATCGGAAAATTTATCTTTAGTTTTTTTAAGCGCGCTCGCTATTTTTGAAAAAAATCCCATTAGTTTCTTAAATCCTCAATGTCGGTAACGTCTGAAAGTTTAACTGAAACGATACTTGATACGCCCTTTTCCGGCATCGTTACACCGAATAAGCCGTCAGCGTGTTCCATAGTTACCTTTTTGTGCGTAATACAAATAAATTGCGTTTCCTTAGAGAAGTTTCTAAGGTATTTTGCAAACCTATCAACGTTAGCATCGTCAAGCGCCGCTTCAATTTCGTCAAGTACGCAGAACGGCATTGGACGAAGTCTTAAAATAGCAAATAATATTGCAATTGCGGTAAGCGACATTTCGCCACCTGATAAAAGCGATATCTTTTGAAGTTTCTTTCCTGGTGGTTCTGCAACTATTTCAATGCCCGCGTCAAGTGGGTCGCCTGTTAAACTTTCTTCTACTACAAGGTCGGCAGTACCGCCACCGAATAATTCTTTAAATATTTTAGTAAAGTTAGACCTAATAGTCTTAAAGCCTTCGTTAAAGGTTAAAGTCATTTCTTTAGTTAAATCGTCGATAACCTTTTGTAAATCTTCTTGCGCTTTAACAAGGTCGTCGCGTTGCGCTAAAAGTTCGTTATAAGACGCACTAAGTTCGTTATACTCTTCAATAGCGTTAGGATTGATATTGCCAAGCATAGCAATTTTACGCTTTAAGGTCGTAATATCTTGCTTACTCATTGCGATATCGTAGTTCTCTTGACGGTAAGGTAAGCAGGTTTCGTAAGTAAGTTGATATTCGGTAAAGATGTTTTGAGACATAAATTCAAGTTCGGCGTCAACTTTAGTGTAGTTGATTTCCTCTTGATTTTTCCTTTCAACGCTCTTATTGATATCCGCTTGAAGTACGTCACGCCTTAAGTTGTCTTGAATAACCATTTCGCCAAGTTTGACCTTCTTTTCATCCATCTTGGCAAGGTTTTCCCTAAGTTCTTTAAGTTTTTGTTGGTCTTCTTGTGGAAGGGCTACCTTTTCCGCCTTTAAAGAAAGTTCTTTAATAATAGTTTCGTTATTAGTAGAAACCTTTTCGTTGTTTGCCCTTTCTTCTTCTAACGTTTTAAGTTCGCCTAAAATTCTTTCTCTATCGTTTTCAGATGCGCTAATTTCCGCGTGAAGATATGCAAGCCTTGACTGAACGTCGGTATTTTCGCTTAACATTTCGTCACGCTTTGCCTTTAACGCGTTGAATTTTTCACGGTGAATAGATTGTTCTTTAGACGCGTCTTCCCTTTCTTTAGCGATTTTCTCGTCGCCTAAAGTGAAGTCTGTAACTTCTTTTTTAATTTGCGTTAATCTGTTAGTGATTAATGCAATTTCATCTTTATTTTTCTCAATTTCGTTTTCCGTATCGGAAATTATTGCCGTTTGAGAATTAATTTTTTCACGGAGTAAAACAATATTTTGTCTTGTTTCAGTAATTTTTAATTTTAAAGCGTCAAGTTCGTCAACTTCTTGATTAACTTTTTCTAAAAGTTCCGCCCTGTTCCTTTCAAGCCTTTCAATTTCCGCTTTAAGTTTGCCAACAGACTCTGTAAGTTCGTTAACGATACGGTCAATAGAAAGCAAATTAGTGTCGTTTTGACGCCTTGAACCACCCGACATTGAACCCGATTGCGATAAAATATCGCCGTCAAGCGTTACGATTTTGAATTGGAAACGATACTTTCTTGCAATGTTAGTCGCGTTTGCTAAAGTATCGCAAATAAGCGTACCGCCTAAAAGGTGGAATACTGCGTTTTCGTAGTAATTATCAAATTTAACGATATCGGTCGCTAAACCTAACGCGCCAACTTCACGGCAAGCAGAAGTAATTTCGCTACCGTTGTGGTGCACTTTTACCGAGTTAAGTGGTAAGAAAGTTACCCTACCGCCTTCAGTCTTTTTAAGGAAGTTAATTAAATATTCGGCGTCATTTGTCGTAGCGGTAACGATATTTTGCATTGCCCCGCCGATAGCCGTTTGAATGGCAGTTTCAAACTTTTTATCGCAAGAGATAATAGACGCTACTACCCCTTTAACCTTTTCGCCGATAGTCGCGTTGTTTTTAGATGCCGTTAAAATGTTTTTTACAGCGTAATTATAGCCCGAATAAGACTCTTTTAACCCCTTGTTAATCCTTAAAGAAGTTTCTTGCCCTACAAGGTCCGTTCTTACTTTATGTAATTCGTTATCAATTTTAGCGATAAATTCGTTAGTTGAAGATACGTCAACGGACTTATCTTTAATACTTTCGTTAAGTTCTATAAGTTCTTTTTCGCTAGAAGATAATTGAAGTTTAGTAGCGTTTAATTCGTTAGTTAAATGTTCGTGCTTATCGCAGAGCATATTAACTTTAACGACAACGCCCTTTTGCCTTTCGGTAATAACGCTTTCTTCTGAACTTAACGCGCCTAAGTTTTGCTTGATGTCGGCAAGCGATTCAACGCTTTTTAAAACTTGGCTTTGAACTTCTTGTTCCTTACCTTCGCCTTGACTGATTTCCGCGCTAATTTCGGCAATACTCTTATTGATTTCTTTAGCCTTTTTAGTTAATTCATCAATTTCCTTATTGCATTTTTTACCGTATTCTTTCTTAAATGCAAGCGTTTTTTCAAGTTCTGCAGTCTTTTCTTCACTCTTTTTGTTTTCGCTAGCAAGTCTTTCGTTTTCAGAGCGGAAGAAAGAGATTTTTTCCGCGTAAACTTTAGCCGCACCCGTTTGTTTTTCAATATCAACGGCACGCTCGGTTATTTGTTCGTTTAAAAGCCTAATAGTTTCGTCGGCGCTATTGATTTCCGCTTGGTGTTCGTTATAAACCCTAATAGTTTCTTCAAGTTCGCGGTTTCTAACGTCAATACTCTCTTTTAAACCTTGAATTCTATCGGAAATTTTCTTTTTAACGTCACTAGAATTGTCGAATTTATATAAATACTCGTTAATTTCGTGCATTTTAAGGTCTTCGGCTAAAACTCTATGCGCACGCGTTTTTTCCGCTTGCTTTGCAAGTGGTTCAAGTTGGCGTTCACGCTCGGTTAAAATATCCGAAACACGCATAATATTATCGTTTGTTCTAGAAAGTTTGTTAATCGTTTCCTTTCTATCGCGCTTAGTTTTAGCAATACCAACCGCCTCTTCAAAAATAGCGCGCCTATCTTCAGGTTTTGATGATAAAATTTCAGACACTTTACCTTGACCGATAATAGTATAACCGTCTTTACTTACGCCACATTCGTGTAAAGCATCGACGATGTCTTTTAAACGGCAAGGTTGCTTGTTCATATAATATTCGCTTTCGCCACTTCTAAATAACTTTCTAGTCATAACGACTTCAGAGTATTCTAAACTTGGGAAGATTTTTTCGGTATTATTAAAGTATAACGAAACTTCACAGTAAGAAAGCGATTTTCTTGACTGTGTTCCGTTAAAGATTACGTCTTGCATTGACGTACCACGAAGTGTTTTCGCCGATTGTTCACCAAGTACCCACTTGATAGCGTCCGCAACGTTAGACTTACCGCAACCGTTAGGACCAACGATTGCCGTAATGCCGTCAAGTAAATCTATTTTAACTTTGTCTGCGAACGACTTGAAACCAAGAAGTTCTATTCTTTCAAAATTTAACATTTATTTTTCACCTTTTTAAGTTTTGCAAGCGCCTTTTCAGCCGCCATTTGTTCCGCGTTTTTTTTGCTGTTACCTACCCCTTCCGCTAAAACCTTGTTATCTAGTAACACTTTAACGGTAAAGGTCGGCAAATTGTCTTTCCCCTTTTTATTGACTAAGGTATACTTAACGTCGCCAAGTTTGTTTTTAGACGTGTATTCGTTAAGCAAACTCTTACTATCTTTAACTACTTTTATGCCATGCTTATAAAATGGCTCTATTAAGTTTTTAAGTATGAATTTCCTTGCCTCTTCAAGCCCGCCGTCAAGGTAAATTGCGCCGATAATCGCCTCGAATAAATTTTCGCACATACTGTCGGTAATTTCTAGTTTATCACTTTTAAGCATATACTTTTCTACGCCTAAAGATTTAGTTGCCATAGATAAGGGCTTTGAAGAAACTATACTTTTCTTTTCTTCCGTCATTTGCCCTTCGTTTTTAAACTTTCTTTTAAAGATATAGTCGGCAACTACGAAACCTAAAACGCTATCGCCTAAAAATTCGTACCTATCGTAGTCTTTTTCATCATGATCACTTTTAAGTGACGAGGGATGAGTGAACGCCCTTCTTATAATTTCGGGGTCTTTAAAATTATACCCTAATTTTTCTTGTACTTCAGTTATATAAAAAATCATAATTATTCAAACTTATAATCCTTAACTTCGCTATCTTGTAGCCTTTCTGCTATTTGAGCGTTGATATCCGTTTTTATTGCCTCTTCCGCTTGGAATAACGAGTTTTTAAAGGAAACCGCTTTAGACGAGCCGTGCGCTTTAATCACTACTCCGTTTACACCTAAGAACACCGCACCGCCTTGACTGTTATAGTCTAAAACTTTTTTAGTGTTCTTGAAAGCCTTGCCCATAAATAGTTTATAACCGATAATTGCGGATAAAGACTTTTTGATATTGCCTTTTAAAATTGTAAGTAGCGACGCAATAGCGCCTTCTAAAGACTTGAGCGCAACGTTACCGCTAAACCCGTCCGCAACGACGATATCGTAATCGCCGGAGATAATATCGCGACCTTCAACGTTGCCTATAAAGTTAATGGAAGTTAAACTTTTAAGCGCAGGGTTAACGGCGTGAATAAGTTCGTTGCCCTTTTGGTCTTCCGTTCCGTTAGATAATAAACCTATTCTAGGATTTTCTATCTTTAAAACGTTTTTCATATAAACGTCCGCCATAACGGCAAAGTGAAGAAGGTTTTGCGGTTTACAATCGGCGTTAGCGCCACAGTCTAAAAACATAGTTTTACCGCCCTTTACGTTAGGAAGTAAAGTTGCAAGCGCAGGGCGAGATACCCCTTTAATTCTACCCGATTTAAATACCGCAGCAGTAAGTAACGCACCTGTTGAACCGGCTGAAACGAAAGCGCCGTACTCTTCTTCTTTTAAAGCGTTAAGGCCAACGCAAATAGAAGAGTTAGGTTTTTTCCTAAACGCCTCGGTCGGCGATTCTTCGCAAGTGATAACTTCAGTTGCGTTTAAAATGGAAATATTCTTTTTAGAATACTTGTTTTCTTCAAAAACTTTATTGATTTCATCTTCCATACCAACAAGGCAAACTTCTAATTTACCGCCCTCGTTAATATAGTCAATAGCACCTTTAATTACTTCGCTTGGGGAATTATCTCCACCAAAAGCATCTAATAAAATCTTCATAAATCCTCTTTAATAGTATAAACGTGTTAATTTACGGCTAGATTACATAGTAATCTATTATTCCATAATACATTTTAGCATAAATATAAAAAATAATCAAGGTAAATTTATATTTTTATATATATAATATATAAAAGCGTAAAAGCGTTGGCAAAATTTCGCCAACGCTTTATTGTTTTATTCTACTGTTTATTCATATATTCGGCATCTTCTAAAATGGGTTCTTTGCCGTTAGTTATAGACGCAATGTATTTTGCGTACTCTTCATCACTAAGTTTTAAAACTTTATGTTTTTTCTTTTTACTCATATTACACCTTAAAGCATAAGTTCTTTAGGGAAGTTAATTCTAAACGTTTCAGCCTTTGCACCGCATAACGGGCAAGTATCAACCGCCTCTTCCCCTGTTGACTCGTAACCGCAAGCGGGACAAGTCCATCTTTTAGAAGTTTCAGACTTGTATAAGTCACCTTCTTTTAACTTTTCGTAAAGATACATAAAAATCTTTTTATGTTTAAGTTCCACTTCTTTAATCATATCAAATAGTTTTGCGATATCAGGGAAACCTTCTTCTGTTGCAGTTTTAGCCGCCTCGCCGTAGAATACCGCCTCGTCACCCTCGTCTTCGGCGGTGAGTTTTAAATTTTCTACCATTTCCCATTTTTGCCTAAACGGTAAGCCAACGCAAATTTCTTCGTTGTTGATAGTACCGTCGTTAGCCTGGGTAATTTTCGTATACAACATTCTAGCGTGGTTAAATTCTTGGTAAGCAATTTTATCAACGATAGTCGCTAAACCCTCGTAACCTTTAAATCTTTCGCCGTATTCAACGAATTCATATCTAGTTCTTGCACAGCATTCCGCAACGAACGCCTTTTTTAAATTTTCGTAAGTTTTACTTTTTTTAAGTTCCATACTATACCTCCGCTTTTATTATTGCCAAAAGGTAAAGTTTTAATACTAATTTTTAAATATAAAAAAAGCGTTGAAAATTCAACGCTTTTAATATTATTTACTTAAATAAAGTACTTTTTAAAGACATAGTTGCGAGCAATACAAGGCTCGCTTACATATAACCTAAATAATGTGATTTTTTAAAGCACTAGTTGCTAGCAAGACAAGGCTCTTGATTTTGAACGGACACAATTGACCTTTGTGGTCATTGGGGTCGTGAAAAATCATAGAAACGCAGTATTGCGACGCAAATAGGGCTTTAAAATTATACGCCACTATATGAAGCAAAACCACAGTCGATAGGTAATACTACGCCTGTAATTGCAGATGCAGACTTATCGTCGCAAAGAAATAAAGTTGCGCCGAGTAATTCATCAGCATCAACGAATCTATCCATTGGAGTACCTTTTAAAATTTTAGCGCTTCTAGCGGTTGGAGTACCGTCTTCATTGAAAAGTAACGCTTTGTTTTGAGCGGAAACTAAGAAACCTGGAGCAATTGCGTTGCAACGGATACCAGTACCTGCAAAGTGAGTTGCAAGCCATTGAGTAAAGTTAGAAATACCCGCTTTTGCTGCAGAGTATGCAGGGATTTTAGTAAGTGGTGTGTATGCGTTCATTGAAGAAATATTTAAAATAACGCCTTTCTTTTTGCCAACCATATCTTTAGCAAATGCTTGAGTTGGAAGTAAAGTGCCTTGGAAGTTGAGTTTGAATACGAAATCAACACCGCTTGCATCAAGGTCAAAGAAAGATTTACCACCTTCTTTTGCTTCGTGTTGATATTCGTTATCGGTAGTAGCACGTGGATTGTTACCGCCTGCGCCGTTAACCAAAATATCGCAAGGACCAAAGTCTTTTAAAACTGCTTGGTGTACTTCTTCAAGGTTTTCAGGTTCTAAAACGTTGGCTTTATAGCCTTTACAAATAAAACCATCAGCCGTTAATTCATCGGCAAGTTTTTTAACTGCCTCTTCGTTTAAGTCAAGCGCTGCAACTTTAGCACCGCTTTGAGCAAACGCCCTAGCCATTGCGCCACAGATAAGACCGCCCGCGCCAGTAACTACTACAACTTTGTTAGAATAATCAATATTTAATGGAAGTTTAATCATTTTTTTACTCCTTAATAATTTTAAATTTTATTTATTTTCAAGTCTATCAAGCATATCCCAAACGCCAAGCATATACATAATGCCAAGCGCCCTATCGTATAAGCCGTAACCTGGGCGAACAGTACCTGCCTTTTCACCCCATAAATGTCTGCCGTGGTCTGGGCGGATATAACCGTCAAACCCACAGTCGTGATATGCGCGTAAAATTTCGATAATGCCCGTATCGCCGTCACAATCTCTATGGCTTGCCTCAGAGAAGTCACCGTTTTCAAAGTGTTTAACGTTTCTAATGTGAGCAAACGCAATTCTATCACAGTGTTTTCTAACGATATCCGCAACGTTGTTGTTTGGGTTAGCGTTTAAACTACCCGAACATAAAGTTAAACAGTTGTATGGATTATCTACCATTTTTAAGAATCTATCAATGCTCTTTTCATCTACGAGTAATCTTGGAAGACCGAAAATATCCCATGGTGGATCGTCCATATGGATAGCCATTTTAATACCGGTTTCTTCACAAACAGGCATAAGTTTTTCTAAGAAATATTTAAGGTTAGCCCATAATTTTTCGTGATCAACGCCTTCGTACGCTTTGAAAAGTTCGTCGAGTTTAGCCATTCTTTCAGGTTCCCAACCTGGGAAAGTCATATTGTACTTTTCAGTAAAGTCTAAAATGTACTTAGCCATTTTGTTGTAATCGTCTTGAATCATGTTCTTTTCATAGAAAAGAGCAGTAGAACCGTCGCCAACTTCGTGGAATAAGTTACTTCTAGTCCAGTCGAAAATAGGCATAAAGTTATAGCAAATAACTTTAACGCCGAACTTACTTAAGTTGCGGATTGTTTGAATGTAATTTTCGATATATTTATCTCTTGTAGGAAGACCGATTTTAATATCGTCGTGCACGTTAACCGATTCAACTACGTCAATATTAAAGCCGTATTTATCGCATTGCGCTTTAACTTTAGCAATCTCCTCTTCTTCCCAAATTTCGCCCGGCATTTTGTCGTGCAATGCCCAAACGATGCCCTTAACGCCAGGAATTTGTTTAATATCTTGTAAAGAAATTCTGTCGTTGCCTTCACCGTACCATCTAAAAGTCATTTGCATAAGAATTACTCCTTTAGTTTGCATAATCAAACGTTTTATAATAATATATTATAAGTATACCATAATTTTAAAAAAAATCAATAGACTATTTGTATTTTTAACATATTTTTTATTACAAAATTTAATATATTATTACGAAAAATTAAAATTAGCGTTGCAAACTGCAACGCTATTAACTTTAAATATGTTTTATAATCATTGCGGCAAGGTCGGCCTTACTAGTTAAGCCTACCGATTTTTCCACTACTTCGCCATTTTTAAATACCATAATGCAAGGAATTGATTGAACGCCGTATTTCAACGCTAAACCTTCACATTCGTCAACGTCTACTTTACCAACGACTGCCTTTTCGGTAATTTCTTTAGCAATTTCTTCAAGGATTGGCGCTTGCATTCTGCAAGGGCTACACCATTTTGCATAGAAATCGATAAGCATAGGCTTTTTTTCTTCCTTAAGCAATTTATTAAAGTCAAATTCAGTTAAATTTTTAACGTTTTCCATAGTACCTCCTAAAATATTTTGCATAAATTATAAACAAAATATTCCTTAAAAATTATAATTTACTATTTCGTCTAAAGAGATTTCAACGGTTGTGCCGTCAGCCATCTTTTTGACGTTTACTTTATTTTCAGTAAGTTCGTTATCGCCTATTGCAATAACGTATTCCGCGCCGATTTTGTCGGCGTATTTGAATTGAGATTTAAAACTTCTTTGCATGTGGTCGGTTTCGGCAACTACACCGTTTAAACGGAGTTTATAGCAAAGTTCAAACGCCTTTTCGTTAGCCTTATCGCCAGCGGACGCAATAAATACCTTAATTCCCTTTTCTTTAGGAATTTCAACCCCCG
This sequence comes from Clostridia bacterium, assembly GCA_017504165.1. GTDB lineage: Bacteria > Bacillota > Clostridia > Christensenellales > Borkfalkiaceae > HGM11412. The sequence continues at coordinate 138,809 of JAFVRR010000012.1, forward strand.
TTGCCTCCATAAGCATTAAAATTCTCTCTAAACCCATACCAAAACCTACGCCCGGTACGGAGTTTCCACCGATTTGTTCGATAAGTCCGTCGTATCTACCGCCACCGCAAACAGTACCTTGAGAGCCAAGCGCAGTAGTCACGAATTCAAACACCGTTTTAGTGTAATAGTCAAGACCCCTAACGATATACGGATTAACTTTAAACTTTAAACCCGATAAAGTTAAGTAGTTTTGAAGTTTAGAAAAATGCTCGCTACAATCATCGCATAAATAATCGGTAATTTTAGGCGCGTCTTTAGTAAGTTGTTTACAACCTTCTTCCTTACAGTCTAAAATTCTAAGCGGATTTTTTTCATACCTGCTTTGACAAGTTGGACACATTTTATCTAAACTAGATTTTAAATATTCTTTTAATGCGTTGTTATAGGCTTGTCTACAAGTTTTACAACCCATACTGTTGATATTAAGTTCAACGGATAAACCGAGTTTAGTAAGTAAAGTATACGCCGTTAAAATAACTTCCGCATCTAGATCCGCGCCGTTACCGCCGTAAAATTCTATGCCGAATTGGTGGTGTTCACGAAGTCTACCCGCTTGCGGTCTTTCGTATCTAAAAACGGGTGTAATATAATACATTTTAAGTGGCATAGCACCGCTAAAAAGACCGTTTTCAATAAACGCGCGCGCAACGCCCGCCGTACCTTCAGGCTTTAAAGTGATACTTCTATTACCTTTATCGTTAAAGGTATACATTTCTTTATTAACGATATCGGTAGTATCGCCTACACCCCTTAAAAAGAGTTCCGTATGCTCAAAAGTTGGCGTTCTAATTTCTTTAATTCCGAATAAATTTGCAACTTCTCTTGCCGTATTTTCAACGTAGTGCCATTTGTAACTATCGCTAGGCAAAACGTCCTTCGTTCCCTTTGGTATATTAATCATAAGTCTCCTATAAAATGTACTTTTTCAAGTTTCTACTGTCTTTTTCGCCGTTTAAGTGTTCAATTACGTACTTTTTGTCTACTTTAACGGTAGTAAGTGGAATTTTACCGTCCGCGTTAAAGGAAATATCTTCAATTAAGTTTTCCATAACGCTATGAAGTCGTCTTGCGCCTATATCTTCGCTAGTAGCGTTGAGTTCGGCGGAAATCGACGCTATTTCTTCAATCGCGTCTTGCGTAAAAGTAAGGTCGATATTATCGACTAATAAAAGCGTTTTATACTGAATAGTTATAGCGTTTTCGGGCATCGTTAAAATGTTTACGAAATCTTCTTTAGATAGAGAAGAAAGTTCCACTTTTATTGGGAAACGGCCTTGAAGTTCAGGGATTAAATCTTCAACCTTTGCAATGTGGAAAGCGCCCGCAGCAATGAATAAAATATAGTCCGTTTTTATAGGTCCGTATTTAGTCATAACCGTGCTACCTTCAACGATAGGTAAAATATCCCTTTGTACCCCTTCACGAGAAACGTCTGCACCGCCACCCCTATTAGTTTTAGCGGCGATTTTATCAATTTCATCAATGAAGATTATACCTTCTTGCTCGGCGCGTCTTATTGCCTCGGAATTAACCGCGTCGACGTCGATAAGTTTATCGCTCTCTTCGCCGATAATGTATTGCATTGCCTCGTAAACGGTAATTTTTCTCTTCTTTTTACGCTTTGGCATCATATCGCCAAAGATAGAGCCAAGGTTAATTTCCGCGCCCATTCCAGGCATAATTTCAAGTTGTTTAGGTTTGTCTTCAACTTCCATTTCAATAACGGTTTTGTCAAGTTTATGCTCTCTTAAATCGTTTAAAATTTCCGCTTTGAAAAGTTCTTCAGGTTTTCCCCCTTTTTCTTTTAACTTTAAGTCATATAAAATATTTAAAAGTTTCTTTTCCGCTATAGCAGTTGCTTTAGAAGAAACTATCTTCATTTGCTCTTCTTTAACAAGGCGCACGCTACACTCTACTAAATCCCTTATCATAGACTCTACGTCTCTACCAACGTAACCCACTTCGGTGTATTTAGTAGCCTCAACTTTAACGAAAGGCGCGCCTACGATTTTAGCAAGTCTTCTTGCAATTTCCGTCTTACCAACGCCCGTTGGGCCTTTCATAATAATGTTTTTAGGAGTAATTTCATCCCTTAATTCAGGCGATAATTTACTTCTTCTATATCTATTTCTAAGCGCGATTGCAACGGCGCGTTTTGCGCCCGCTTGACCAATAATATACCTATCAAGTTCGCTTACAATCTCTCTTGGTGATAAATCCATATTCTTCTCCTTTAAATTGTTTCTACAACGATATTATCGTTAGTAAAAATACAAATACTACTTGCTATTTTAAGCGCCTTTTTAGCGATTTCTTCGGCAGAATAGTCAGTTTCTTCAGTGAGTGCTTTTGCAGCGGCTAACGCGTAATTACCACCGCTACCGATAGCGCAAACGCCACCGTCCGGCTCGATTACTTCGCCACCGCCCGATACGATAAGAAGGTTGTCTTTGTCGGCGCAAATAAGCATTGCCTCTAGTTTTCTACCGACCTTTTCTTCACGCCAAAGTTCCGCAAGTTGAACGGCGCTTCGCATTAAGTTGCCAGAGTACTTATTGAGCATACCCTCAAAGCGCTCGGTAAGAGTAAAGGCGTCGGACACAGAGCCCGCAAAGCCGACTATTACCTTTCCACCGAAAATCCTTCTAACTTTAACCGCGTTGTTTTTAAATACGATAGACTCGCCGAAAGTCACTTGACCGTCGCCCGCTATCGCAGTTATTCCGTCTTTTTTCACGGCACAAATAGTAGTGCCTTTAAATTCTATACTCATATTTCACCTAATTTTGTTTTTCGTAATTACATTTCTTGTTAGAACAAATAACCTTTTCGTCCTTTTCAATCAAGTATTGTCCGCACGTTGGGCATAAATCACCCGTTGGAATATCCCAACTGATAAACTTACAAGATGGATACCCTGAACAGCCGTAATAAATTGCGCCTTTTTTCTTAGAAACCATCTTTTGCGCAGGCTTATGACAAATTGGGCAAACCCCTTTAAGTTCACTTAAACTTCTCGTTCCACCGCACTTAGAGCATTTGTAATAGTTGCCGAATTTCCCCGTTTTAAATAACATTACCGAAGAACACTTGTCGCATTTTTCGTTAGTTATTTCATCGCCTTCTTGCATTTTAGTATTACATTCAGCGTTAGGACAACTTAAATATTTACCGAATTTGCCGTCTTTAAGGGTCATTAACGCACCGCAATTAGGGCAAGGTTTATCCGTCTTTTTATCGTCTAAATTTCTAGTCTTTTTACATTCTGGGCAGAATAAGAATTCGCCAAATCTTCCCTTTTTCTTAACGTAGTTGCTAGAACAATAATCGCAAGGAATATCAGTAGGCTCGCTATTATCGCCCGTCGCGTTTTTAAGGTCTTCAATGAACGGATAATAAAATTCGCCTACCATTTTGTGCCAATCTTTACCCTTTTCGGCAATATCGTCGAGTTTGTCTTCCATTCTAGCGGTAAAATTAACGTCTAAAATATCGGAAAAGTTCTTCATTAAAAGGTCGGTTGCTCCGAACGCAATTTCGCTAGGCACGAGATATTTACCCTTACGGCTAATGTATTTATGCTTTGTTAAAGTGCCGATAATAGTCGCGTAAGTCGACGGTCTGCCAATACCGTTTTCTTCAATTGCCTTAACTAAAGTAGAGTCGGTAAATCTAACGGGTGGCTTTGTAAACTTTTGCTCTTTTTCAAGTTTTTTAAGGGTTAAACTATCCCCCGCTTTTAAGTCTGGTAAAAGTTTATTTTCCGCCTCGTCTTCACCCGTTTTGCCTTGAACGAAATCGTAAACTACGGTATAACCTTTAAAGTTTACACTTCTACCGCTAGCCTTAAAGGAATATTTATCTTTAACAGCGGTAATTTGCATAGAGTTAAACTTAGCATCCGCCATTTGTGACGCCAAATACCTTTCGTAAATAAGCCTATACAAGTTGTAATGGTTTTTATCTAAAATATCTTTAACTTTGTCAGGGGTTATATTAATATCGATAGGACGTATTGCCTCGTGCGCGTCTTGAGCGTTCTTTTTAGTAGTATATACGTTTGGTTTTGACGGTAAATACTCACTGCCAAAATTCTTTTCTACGTATTTTAAACACTCTTGTTGAGCGTCTTCAGAAATACGCGTACTGTCCGTTCTGATATAAGTTACTAGCGCCAAATGTCCTTTAGAAGTTTCAATACCTTCGTAAAGGTGTTGGGCAAGTTGCATTACTTGTGGGGCAGATAAACCTAGTTTACTTGACGCGTCTTGTTGCATAGTCGAAGTAGTAAACGGTGGGAGGGCGTGTGATTTAACTATGCCCTTTTTAACTTCTTTAACGGTATAAGGGCTATTGTTACAAGCATTAAATACTTCTTCCGCCTCCGTAGCGCTTGACGGTCTAAACTTCTTGCCGTCCTTTTCCGCAAGAAGCATTTTAAATTCAGTAGAAGAGCCTTCGGGCTTAACTTTAGCGGAAATCATCCAATATTCTTCGGGAACGAAACCGTTAATCTTCCTTTCAAGGTCCACAACCATTCTAACCGCAACCGATTGCACTCTTCCCGCAGATTCGGCATCCTTTACCCTAGTTCTTACAAACGGAGAGAGTTTGTAACCCACTATTCTATCTAAAATTCTTCTCGCTTGTTGCGAGTTTACTAAATTATAATCTATTCTACCCGGCTCTGAAATGGCTTTTTTAACCGCTTTTTCACTAATTTCGTTGAATTTTATACGATGAGTTTTGCCTTTAATATCTAAAACTTCGTATAAATGCCACGCGATTGCCTCACCTTCTCTATCTGGGTCGGTTGCAAGATAAACGAGGTCGGCTTTGCTAGCAAAGGCCTTTAATTCTTCAACCGTCTTTTTTTGTTTAGGTTCTATTTCATAAGTTGGTTCAAAATTATTATTCACGTCAACGGCAAAGCGTTTTTCAGGTAATCCCCTTACGTGTCCGCCACTGCCTAAAACCTTAAATTTTCCGCCTAAAAATCTTTCAATTGTCTTTGCCTTTTTAGGCGATTCTACGATAATTAAATGCATTATTACTCCTAAATTATTTTGCTAAACTATACTCGTTTCCACCAGTCTTTACAATAACCCCTTTAATCTCTAAAGAAGTAAGAATAGGTATCAACTCGTATATTTTAAAGTTAGTTTTCGACACTATGTCGTCAACTAAGGTATTGCCTTCTTTTATAGCGTTTATAATATTATTTTCTTCTTCAGTCAATAAAATTTTATCATCGCTATCTAAATTAAAACTTAAAACTTCCGAAATATCTTGTAGGTCGGTCACTAAATACGCGCCCTCTTTAATAAGAGTGTTTGGAAGTTCACCGCCAAAAGTTCCTAAAGTGTACGGAAAGGTAAATACTTCTTTGCCGTAATCGAGCGCAAATGACGCGGTGTGTCTAGTTCCGCTTTTACTTTCACCACTAACGATAAGCGTACCTTTAGATAAGCCCGCTATTATCCTATTTCTTACAGGGTAATGATATGCAAGCGCAGGTACTTCGGGTGGATATTCGCTAATAACTAGACCGCCCTTTTCTATGGTTTTTAAAATATAGTCGCGGTTTATTTCCGACTTTATAAAATCGTGCCCGCTAGCAAGCGTTAATATTAAATTGCCACTATCAATAGCGCCTTCAATTGCGGATAAATCTCCGCCTTGCGCAACGCCCGTTACTATTACTATACCGCTACTAGATAAACTTTCGCTAAACTGTTTAGTCAATTTTAAATATTGCGATAAAGTCTTTCTAGAGCCTACGATAGAAAACTTGTTTTTAGCGTTTAAAAGGTCGATATTCCCCTTACAGTATAGACAAATAGGGTTAATCGGCAAACAACTTAACTCTTCGGGGTAGTTTTCGCTAATTTCCGTTATGCAAACTACTCCCCGCTCTTCGTATTTTACTAATATTTTATCAATAAAGTTTTCTTTTATTGCAAGTAGGAAAGAATTGACGAATTTATCTAAGTTGTTAGCGGTTAAATAATCTACCGCTATTTCGGGGTTTGTAAAAAAGTCTTCTAAAGTTGAATAACTATCGATTATTCCCCTTTTATGCTTATAATCTAAGTTTAAAAATCCGTCGATAAAAATTATTGCCTTTTCGCTTAAATCGTACATCAATTAAACTTACCCCTATAAGAAACTGCCTCTAAAATATGCTTAACTTCGATATTTTCGCTCATATCAAGGTCGGCAATAGTCCTTGCTACTTTTATAATTCTACTTCTAGCCCTTGCCGATAAATCGAGCGCCTCAAAAGATTTTCTAATAATATCTTCGCATTCTTTAGAGAGTTTGCAAAACTCTTTAAGTTGCTTTTCGCCCATTTCGGCGTTAGTGTTAATCTTGTCGTTTTTAAAGCGTTCGCGTTGAATTTTGCGTGCAAAGTCCACCCTTTTTTTAACGCTAGCGCTACTTTCTTCTTTACTGTCGGACACAAGGTCTTCATACTCTACGCTATCAACGGACAACTGAATATCAATTCTATCAAGAAGTGGGCCCGAAAGTTTATTTCTGTACCTTCTAATTGTCGAAGAGTTACAAGTACAAACTTTATCTTTAACGCCATAGTTTCCGCAAGGGCAAGGGTTCATACTACCGCAAAGCATAAAACTTGCGGGATATTCTACCGACGCTTTAATTCTAGCAACGGTAACAACCCTATCTTCAAGCGGTTGGCGTAAACACTCTAGTAAAACCCTAGAATACTCTGGAACTTCGTCTAAAAAGAGTACGCCGTTATGCGCTAAACTAATCACGCCCGGCATTGAATTTTGACCGCCACCGATAATAGACACTTGCGATGCGGTGTGGTGTGGGCTCATAAACGGCCTTTTATACACTATGCCGTTATCCCCGGTAATTTTACCCGCTACGCTATGTATTTTTGTAGTTTCAAGCGCCTCTTCAAAACTCATTTCAGGCATAATGGTTGGAATACACTTTGCAAGCATTGTTTTACCCGCGCCAGGTGGACCAACGAATAAAATATTATGCCCGCCCGCAACGGCAACTTCTAAAGCGCGCTTTGCAAAGGCTTGACCTTTAACGTAAGATAAGTCTACCGAATATTCGGTGTTTTCTTTTAAAACTTCGTAAGGGGTGTATTCTACCCTTTCAACTATTTCTTCGCCTAAAAGAAAGTTTACCACTTGCTTTAACGAAGTCATTGCGTAAACTTCTACGCCTTCGATATAACTTGCCTCTTTTTTGTTATCTAAAGGGATAATAAACTTTTTAACTCCGTCGTTTTTAGCGGAAATAATCATAGGAAGTAAGCCTTGTACCGAACGTATACTTCCGTCTAGCGAAAGTTCGCCGATAAACACGTATTCGCTAACGTTATCAGTAAGTCCCACTTGATTAGACTTTAAAATACCTATAGCGATTGCAAGGTCTAAATACGCGCCTTGCTTTTTAACGTCGGCTGGGGCTAAATTGATTGTAATTTTATGGTTAGGGAATTTAAGACCGCTATTTTTGATAGCCGAGCGCACCCTTTCTTTAGACTCTTTAACCGCGGTATCGGGTAGCCCTACTATATCGAATGCGGGAAGACCGTTAGCCACGTCGACTTCTACGTCAACGGCAAAACCAGTCAAGCCAAATAGCGCGTAACTTTTAGTCTTTGCAAGCATAATTCCCTCCTTCAAAAATGATACTAGCCCATTTTATACATTAAGTATTGTAAACCAACTTTTGTAAAAAGTAAACCATTTTTTAAGATTTTTTCTATCTTTATATATAATATATAGATAGCGCGTAACTATAAATATATTATATATATTTAACTTAAATAATCACTTTAAAAAAAATTTTATTGCAAAATACAATAAAATATGTTAAAGTAGTTCTATGATTAAGTTTAACAATTTATGGGATGAAGTTTTATCCCCACTATTTAACGACGAACGCTATTTAAAAATAAGAAGTTTTTTAAAAGAAGAGTATTCTAAATATACCATATACCCTAATATGTACGATATTTTTAAATGCTTTGTAAAAACGGACTATAACGACGTAAAAGTGGTAATTTTAGGTCAAGACCCCTACCACGAATACGGTCAAGCGCAAGGCATAAGTTTTTCCGTGCCCGACGGAGTTAAATTCCCGCCGTCACTTAAAAATATTTTTAAAGAACTTCAATCCGATATTGGCATTTCACCCCCAAAAAGCGGAGATTTAACTAAGTGGACGGAGCGTGGAGTTTTACTACTTAACACCGTTTTAACGGTAAGAGAAGGTCAAGCAAACTCGCATAAAAACTGCGGTTGGACTTGGTTTACCGACGAAGTTATTTCCCTACTTTCCAAGCGTGAAAAACCTATCGTGTTTATTTTATGGGGTGGCAACGCAAGGGCTAAAAAGAGCCTTATTGACCAAAGCCGTCACTTTATAATAGAAAGCGCGCACCCGTCCCCACTTTCCTGCCACAACGGCTTTTGGGGCTCTAAACCATTCTCTAAAGCGAACGAGTATTTAACTAAAATAGGCTCAACCCCAATCAATTGGGATTTAAATGAATAAACAAAAAACCTTGCGACGTTTCGCAAGGTTTTTTTAATTTATACCTCCCCCGAAATTTCGGGGGAGTTATCGCTACGGTATATTATTGTCTTTTGCCCACCCGACGGAAACCCGTAGGGTGGGTTTAATTATTTGCCTTTAGATTTTCCATTATAATAATTACACTTTAATTATTATCGTTTTTATAAGTTTCAATTGTTTTTAACGCTTCCCAACAAGATGAGTCTTGTTTGACTATCTTTGATAAATATTCTTCCGACAATTTCATATGAGCCAAATCTATTAGACATATTTTATTATCAATTAAAAAGTCTAAAACGTCTTTAGGAATAAACAAATTATATTCTTTGTTTTTATAAGTATCTAATATTGTATCTATAATCAATGACCACGCAATATTCAAAGTTTCCTTTGTAAGCGTTAAGTCACATAATTTATTTAAATTTCTCCACTCGAAATTTTTATTAATTGTTATTTTACAAAAAGGAGCCTTCTTGTTCTTTGTAACAATATCTATATATCTTTGAATTTTCATAGTATCACCTACGCAAACAACTTTAAAATTTGTTTCCAAAGACGCCTTAATGCTTTTCTTTGTTGCGGATTTAAATCTTCTCCGTTCAAGGTTTTCCCATCTCTTCCTATTCTGATATTAGTTCCATCCGTGCCTTTTAAATGAATATGTTCTGGCAAATGGTCGTCTGAATATTTTTGCGCCCAATATCCATTACTTTTCCCTGTTGTTTTCAACTACCAAATTGTAGCACTACTAGGCGGAGTAGTTTCACTCCGCCACAAATCGTTTGATTTGGATTGTAAAACATAAAAAGTTTTATTTGTTATCCTTTGAGTTGCTATTACTAATATTAGCTATTTTTACCGCATAACCTAAATCTATCATTTTTTTAACATTTACATAAGATATGCCTATAGACATATCAATATATAAGCCTTCTCGCAATTTTTTCATTGCCCACCTACCATTTGATTTTAACTTAAAAGACATATCTCCTGCATTAGGATAATAAGATTTATTGACAAAAAATTTCACATAAACACATTCAAGTATATCTTCTTTTTTGATTTCCCAAATAATCTTTCTTCCTTTATATAAAACAATTTGCTCTTTTGTAATCTCAACTGTCCTATGAAACACAAAAGCAAATAGAAAAAAAGATATCCATATTATTAACAAAATGATTCCGAAGATTTTCAATGCTAATATATTATACTTCAAATCTTTTGATATCAATTGAAAAATTAAGCCTATTAAATATAATATTACAATACAAAAGCTAGCCAAAAGGGTAATTGAAAATTTTATATTAAGAGCGTTTCTAAATTTTATTATCATACTTCACCTCATTAAAAGAAGTAATACCATGGATATTGGAACAATCTTAAAGCGTTAGAAACTATCACCTTACCAATCCCGTCAAAAATAATTTTCTTGATAGTTCTTTTAGGGAAATCTTTTAACAAGTAATTATAAGAGCCTCCCACACCCATTACCATCCCTACACCATAGTTTGTCAATCCCTTCAACGTAGTATTTCCCCCGTTTCTTATTGCATCATTCCAATTAAATTTCCTATTATTAAAATATGTTTCTATTGTATATGACCCAACACCTGACGCAAAGGATGATGTCATAGTAATGCCAACCGTTGTTGCTAACAATACTCCTTTCTCGGCAAAGGTAGATACTGCAACAAATCCTGCAATACTTTTACCTCCTATCGCAAGAGCTGTCGCTCCACCAACTAATGTTGCCGCGCCCAACACTCCGCCTACTAACGCACCAGACAAAACACCGCCCCATATATTTTCGCCTTGTATACCAGCACTTACACCACCAATAATCCCACCAACGACCGCGCCTATTAGTACACCGATTAACAAAGAAATAAAAAATCCTTCCCCAGTCTCATCTGTAAACATTATTGGGTTGTTGTTGGCATAAGCGTAAAGGTTTAATTGACCTATTGTTTGTGAAAGCGTTGGCAATAACTCGTAGTTATCGGCATTGATAAACCTTCTTATTGTTGGGTCGTAATAACGGGTTTGCAAATAGTAAAAACCTGTTTCCGTATCGTAATAATATCCACGATATCTAAATGGGTTTATATCCGCCATACTGCCAGTTTTAGTTAATATATTTCCCCAAGCGTCATAAGTATACGTTGCTACTTGCGTTCCTGAACTATCTCTAATACCTATTATATCGCCTAAAGTATTCTTTTCGTAATAATAGTTTGCTCCGTTATACACAAAACCAGATAAACCCATCATATCGTAAATATAATATATTAAGTTATTGCTTGTTCCTGTTTTACGGTTTTCTGCTATTATCTTTGAGCCGTCTAAATAATATTCAGTCACGTTGCCGTTTACCGTCTTTTTATAGCGCAAACCGTTCATATCGTACGAATATGCAAAGGTGTTATTATTAAGCGTTCCGCTTTCTAATTTCCTACCTTGTGACCATACCATATTAGTTCCGCCAGAATACGTGCCCTTATACTTTATTGGATTACCCATTGAATCATAACTAAAAAAATTATTTGTATTATTTTCCACGTAATACAATATTCTTCCGTAAGAATCAAAATTATAATTAACAGTAGAACTTCCCGTTGTCACGCTTGCTATTGAATTATTACTGTCATAAGTATAAGTTTTGGTTGTTCCGTCTATAGTTTCACTTGCTAAACGCCCTGCAGCATCGTAAGTATAATTGAACGTTTTACCATTGTATTGAGTAGACGTGACAAAGCCTTTAGTATCGTAAGTACTTTGGGCAATGGCACTATTATTAGTTGTGTCTCTAATTGTTTTTAATCTATTAGTAGCATATTCGCCACTATTGTCCGCCCAAGTATCGTAGATATACGTTCTATCCATAATAGAAGTAGTATTATTGTTTGCACTATATCTACTTACTCTATCAATATCGTCATAGTAAACGTTAGAATTATAACTACCTACACTATTATTGGTTAACTGTCCTTTATAATTATAAGCGTAAGAAAGGTTATAGGTTGTATTCGTGCTACCAATAGTAAATATATCACTTGTTGACGTAACCCTTTCTAACACATCGTCATAATTAGTAGTTAACTGAGCGCCGTAAGATAAGCCCGTAATTGTCAGCGAACTTTGCGTTGTACTATTTAAATCACCATAATTATAATTTAATAATTCTACGCCGTTTTTACTATGGCTAGAAGACGTTAACCTGTTAACGTTATCGTTATTATACGTATAGGTATCGCTAACCGCACTGTTTTTAACATAATCAACTATGGTAGAATTACCATTATACGTATACATTTCAATTTGACCGTTTGAATAAGTAATACTATCTAAATAATTATCGTAACTATAACGCGTATCGTCTACGTAATTATAACTAAGCATATTACTTCCGTTATGGTTTATTGACGTCACGTAACCTAACGAATCATACTCCCTTGTATAAGTATTATTACCAAACGTGTGACCTGTATTTACGCCGTTGGTGTAATTATTTGTTGAAGATAGGATTGTATTATTAAGAGAATCTATTACAGTTGTTGTAACGCTAGTACCTGAATTGTCATAAGTATATTTTTCAGTAACACCGTTTGATTGAACGCTTTCTAATCTAACGTTACCACATATACCCAAATATTTTTTAATTGTTTGAGGATTTTCTCCATCTCTAGTAGTAACAGTATATCCAACTATTATATTATTGTTACAATCATAGGTTTTAGTAGTTTTAATACTTTTTAAATTTTCTCCACTTTTAACTATATTTACAATCGTGATACAATTATTGTTTTCTTTTGTAGTATTGTGTGTTTCTGAATAAATAGTAGAGCCGTTACGCTTTGTTACTACGCTTGATAATTCATTATCCTCATCATAAGTATAGGTTGTAATTTCAGGCGTTGTATCTTGTTTGCTTTTAGTTTCCAATTGTGTTAATTGCCCGTAAGAGTTATACGTTCTATTTTCATTTTCGCCTTTTTTAGTATAACTATCTACTTCTGTTATAGAATAAACGTTATTATTTGCAGGTTCTACGCCATGTTCTTTAGTTTCTTTAACGTAGTCTATTACGTTATATGTAACGTTTGATATCTTTGTTGGATTAATCGAACTATTATTTTTAAAAATAAAAGGCGTACCTGAACTTGCGTAACCACAAGGTAAAGTAATATATAATTTACCACCATTTTCTAAAACTATACGTTTGCTATGGTTACTCAACGTCACAGTCAAATCCATATCATAAGCGCTTTCTACTAAAAAAGTTAAGCCGTATTTATAAAAGTTCTCATCATTTAACTGCAACGTTGTATTTACGTTACCTGACCTACTTTGACCTGTTGTCAAACTTACAGTACTCGTTAAATTTGTTGTGCCTGACTTTTCCGTAAACCCTACGTCTTCTTTTGTATAATTTGGTAAATATGCATTTTGCACGTATGCAAAATTATGATAACCCCTATTTACGCCCATTATTTTACCATTTCTATCCTCTATCCATTCAGAAATTGGATTTAAAGCAACGTCAAACATAGTATACCCTGTTGAAACGTTACGTCCATTTTCGTAATAATAGGTCTTTGTTAAAGGATAATAGTCGCCATAATCAAATTCTATATAGTTAAGCCATTTTGCACCATCAACATCTTGACCTGCAAGTTGTTGCATTTTCCAAATACGTTCTTCATATTGTAGCCTTGTAAAATAAAGCCCTTCTTTATAATTATTAAATACAGACTCTAAATACCCGTCAGTATCGTATTCCATTGTTAACACATCAATGCCAGCACTTGTATTTCTTATATTAACTAAATAATCTGAATTATAAGTTAAGGCATACGTTGATAGCAATGCACCGCCAAAATATGTTTTAACCGTAGTAGCATTATCTCCTGTATATTCAAACGATATCTTACTTGATGGAGTATCATCAGCATATTCATAAAACAAAATATCAGATATCTTATTTGCATTAGTCCCACTTGAAGACGCATAGGTAATTTCTAATTTGCTATCTAACACGTTTTCAGATACTGGTTCCTCGCCTTTGTAGATTTTAGTTAATCTACCATTATTAAAAATCCTCTTATTATATTGAGAATCGAAAACCGTAACCTGAGTACCTAAAACCGTTGCCGTTAACATTCCGTCAGACGTTCTATATGTATCATTAGTATCATAATTAAAAATTGTAATTGACCCGTCCACATCATAAAGCTCTATGTATTGATTCGCCACGACTTTAACGTATTGTTGAAAATTCAATTTAAAATCTTTTCCAAACCCTAACTCACTAAATATTGTATTATAACTAGAATTATATACTAAACTTGCTTGTAATGGCAAATAACTAGAATTATTTACTGACGCTAAATCACAATTAAGAGTTAGTAAGCCAGATGCCTTATTTACGTATGCTGTAGCACCGTTAATGCTAGTGCTTTC
>JAFVRR010000013.1 GCA_017504165.1 Clostridia bacterium
AGATGATTTTCTCCAACAATCTTTGTACTTAAAGTTTCGGAAAAGGTTCCTTGTAATAAAGCAAAAGCATTGCTCATTAGCTTCTCAAGCGCATGGGAATTCAAACCTGCACGCTTCATCTTTTCCGTTGTATTATAATAATTTCATCTAAAGAAGATGCCTTCTAAAGATAATATGCGGTATTAGCACAAATTTCTTTGTGTTATTCCCCAGATAAGGGCAGGTTGCTCACGCGTTACTCACCCGTCCGCCACTAAGTTAAGGAGCAAGCCCCTTAACTTCGTTCGACATGCATGTGTTAAGCACGCCGCCAGCGTTCGTCCTGAGCCAGAATCAAACCCTTAAGTTTAATTTCTTAAAGCTGAACTTTCGTTCAACTGCTCTAACGATTAAAATTGTTCGTTTTTGCTGACTGTTTTTTGGTACATATAATATACTCAATAAATAATTGACAGAAACTTTTGATTACAAAAAATATCTTGTAACTCAATTCATTTCCTTCTATTCAATTTTTAATCTACTTGATGAAGAACAACAGTTCTTCGAGTGCCGTTTTCAATCGACAGCCTAACTATGATACCACAACTAAAATCGTTTGTCAACTAATTTTTCGCATTTTTTAAAAGTTTTTTTAAAAATTTTTTGCGATGTTTTCAGTTGTTTTTAGGCTTTTAAAAAAGACCTTTCAAACTGATTTGTTATCGTTATAATTAAACCGCTCTTCAAACGGTGCCCACTTATTAAACTATATTTTAAAAAATTTGTCAATCATTTTTTTAAAGATTTTTTAAATTTTTTTTTAGCCCCTATATCTTGTGTTTTTTTGGTGATTTTTTGACCTTCAAACACAACGCCGTCTAAAAAATTACACAATTTATCGTACAAAATACCGTTGGGGGTTGTTTTTTAATTTGTTATCGAAACACAAACGCTAAGCAGTTAATAGAAAATTTTTAAAGTTGTGTGGTTTTAAAAAATGGCTTTTTCTATAACACCGCCACCCAAACAATACTCGCCTAAATAGAAAACGGCGTATTGTCCTTCGGTTATAGCGCGTTGCTTTTCTTCAAATTCTACTAAAATTTTATTATCTAAAATATTAACTAAAACTTTTTGCTCGTCTTGGCGGTATCTAAACTTAGCGGTACACTCGAACGATTTTTTATCTGGAGTGCCCGGCATAAAGTTGCAAGATTTCATTTCAAGGGCCTTGCTATAAAGTTTATCTTCCGCGCCGTGCGCAACGTATAGTATATTGTTTTTTAAATCCTTTTCGATAACGAACCATCTGCCGTCGTCACCCTTTACACCGCCGACGTCAAGCCCGCGCCTTTGACCTATAGTGTAATACATAAGCCCAGAGTGTTTGCCTAAGACCTTGCCGTCGTACGTTCTAATTTCCCCTTCTTTGGCTGGTATGTAGTTCATTAAGAACTGTTTGAACTTTCTTTCGCCTATAAAGCAAATGCCCGTAGAATCCTTTTTCCCCGCTGTTACCAGCCCGTTATCTTCGGCGATTTTTCTAACTTCCGGCTTTAATAAGTTTTGAAGTGGGAATAATACGTTAGAAAGTTGCGGTTGCGTAACTTGGTTTAAAAAGTAAGTTTGGTCTTTGTTTGCGTCTTTGCATTTTAAAAGGTAGTGAACGTCGCCGTCGTGTTTTATTCCGCAATAGTGGCCGGTTGCGATATAGTCTGCGCCTAAGCCCATTGCGTAGTCTTTAAAAGGCCCGAACTTTATTTCGCGATTACAAAGCACGTCGGGATTAGGAGTTCTACCCGCTTTATACTCTTCTAAGAAATACTTGAACACCCTGTCCATATACTCTTTAGAAAAGTTTACCGTATAATATGGGATATCGAGAAGAGAGCAAACGCGCCTAACGTCAGAATAATCTTCTTCTGCCGTGCACGCCTCGCTATCATCGTCCCAATTCTTCATAAAGAGGCCGATTACGTTATAGCCTTGTTCTTTTAATAAGAGAGCGGCAACGGAACTGTCTACACCGCCACTCATTCCAACTACTACTGTTTTTTTCATATTTGTATTTTAACATATTCTATAAATTTTTCAAACTGTTTTTTCTAAAATAAAAGGCGTTTTACATATTTAATTTATTGTGCTATTATATATATAGATAAGGAAGGCGTTATGATTAAAAATTTTTTCAATAAAAAAAGCGTTGTCGTTTGCTTTATATTTTATATATTGATTACCTTTTTTATTTTTGCGTCTTCACTAACTAACGGAAAGGAAAGCGGGGAACAAAGCGCTTTCGTTTGGTCTATAATTTCTAGCGTGTTCAATATCAAAGGAGACTACGAATTTTTTATAAGAAAGGCGCTTGGGCATTTTTCTTCATTTTTTGTCCTTGCAATTTTTGCTACGGTGGTATATTATAGAGTAGCGGAATTATCCTTTAAAAACCGCCGAAACCTTTACTTTGTCGTTATTACTTTGCTTGCTGGGGCTTTGACCGCCGTTATAGCGGAAGTTTTTCAACTTCCTATATTCGTTAGCGGTAGAAGTGCAAGCGCTGTTGATATGCTAATTGATTTTAGCGGATATTTTTTAGGGTTTTTAGTCGCTAATTTTATCCGCTTTATTATATATAGAAAAGGAAAAGACCTACCCGTAGTGTAGTTGGATAACATTTCAGATTCCGATTCTGACGATTTGCGGTTCAAATCCGCACGGGTAGACCATTAAGCCGACGGGCGCGTTGCTCGTCGGCTTTGTAATTGATTTTTTTGTTATTTGGGGTTATAATATTATTGCTTTTACAAAACTTTAACAATTCTTTAACGTTTTTTAAATGGCAACGTGTTATTATACGATAAAAGGATGGAGTTATATGACGAAAATTTTAGTTGTGGAAGACGATAAATCAATGAATGGGTTCGTATCTAGTTATCTTCGCGATAGCGGATATGAAGTAAAATCTTGTTATAACGGCAAAGAGGCGTTATCGTTGCTTGAACAAGAAAAATTCTCTCTTATTATAAGCGATATAATGATGCCGATAATGGACGGTTTTGAGCTTGCTGAAAACGTAAGGGCAACGGATAAGACCACCCCTATTATTTTTATGTCGGCAAAAGACGATAAGCCGTCTAAATTATACGGTTATAAAATAGGGATTGACGATTACGTTACTAAACCTTTCGATATTGACGTTTTAATAATGAAAATAGCCGTACTTTTAAGGCGTGCCCAAATTGAAACGGATAGAAAATTAACTGTTGGCAATTTCACTATGAACGCGGAAGAGCGCACCGCCGTAGTTGACGGCGAAGAGATTTCTTTGACGGTAAGAGAGTTTGATATTTTATTTAAACTTTTATCTTTCCCTAAAAAGACTTTCACTAGATCTGCATTAATGGACGAGTTTTGGGATTACGACGCATCTGCGACTAGTAGAACGGTTGACGTTTATATGGCGAAAATTAGAGAAAAAACTTCAGCGTGCGACGGGTTTGAAATAGCGACGGTGCACGGGCTAGGATATAAGGTTATATTAAAATGAAAAGAAAAACTAGAAGAAAACTAAGCAATATAATAATCGGAACGATAATTCCCTTTTTAACGGTATTTTTTATTGCTACTATATCTTTAGTTATTTACGAAAGAATTAGAAGGGTGTCAAACGGCGACGAAACTATGATTTTTATAGTTATGCTCTCAACGATTTTCGCCCTTTCTTTGCTTTTTATCGTAGGCGATAAAATTCAGCGTAAAATAACTACGGGCAATCCAGTAAAAGAGATTTTAGAGGCAACTGAAAAGATTTCACAAGGGGATTTTTCCGTAAGGCTTGAAACGATAAAGGAATACGAAAAGTATAACGACTTTGACCTTATTAAAGAAAATTTGAACAAAATGGCGTCTGAACTAGAAAAAAGCGAGATTTTAAAGACGGATTTTATATCGAATATCTCGCACGAACTAAAAACTCCGCTATCTATTATCCAAAATTACATTTTTTTACTTCAAGACGACAAACTAGATAAAGAAACTAAAGAAAAATATATAAAAACGGTAGTTTCCGCCACCAAAAGGCTTACCAATCTTATAACTAACGTACTTAAATTAAACAAACTTGAGCATCAAGAGTTAAACGTTGAGTTTAAAGAGATTAAACTTCACGATTTGCTTGCGGAAACGGTTATAAACTTTGAAGAAATTATCGAAAAAAAGGACCTTGAAATAGACTGTCAGTTTGAAGAAATTACGGTTTTTTCTTCCGATACTTTACTTGAAATAGTATGGAATAATTTAATATCTAACGCAATTAAATTTACCGATAAAAAGGGCAAAATTACGATAATACTTAAAAGGGCGTTAGACGGCGTATCGGTTGAAGTTTCAGACACGGGTTGCGGTATTTCTAAAGAAACAGGGAAACGAATTTTTGATAAGTTTTATCAAGGCGACACTTCTCACTCTAACGAAGGCAACGGACTTGGGCTTGCGCTTGTAAAAAAAGTTATAGATATAATTGGCGGAGAAATTTCCGTTTCAAGTGAAATAGGTAAAGGCACGACTTTTAAGGTTTTATTAAAAGGAAATGAATAATGCAAGAAAAATGGCTTAATCTTTTAAAAAAACTTAAAAAACCGACTGGTTGGTTATTGTTTATAACCTACTTTTTAACGGTGACGTTTTGTGGCGTGGCAATAGCGTTAGCGGTTGTAAATTCTTCCGACCCAATAATTCAAATTTTATCGTACGTATCGTACGCAGGGGCAATGGTTACACTTTCTTATTCCGTATATTCTATAGTTATTTACGCCCCTAAAATGAAGAAAAACACCGTTAATTTTATTAAAAAATTCAAACTTGGCGAAAAACTGCTTAACGAATACGGTTTTAGAACGATGCTCTTTGCTTTCGTTTCGCTAATTATCAACGTCGCTTTCGTAGTTTACCACGTGGTTTTGGCGTTTATTACCGATACTTTTTATTGGTATATTTCGCTTGCTATTTACTACGGATTACTCGTAATACTTCGCGGTGGAATAGTTTTATACCACAGAAAACGTACCGATAAAGACTTAACGGAAATTAGAAAGTTTAGGAACGCGGGAATTATTCTTATGCTAATCCCTATTTGTTTATTAGTTCCTATTTTGCAAATACTATTTTTAGATAGGGCTTTCGTCCATCCAGGTCTTACGATTTTCGTATTTGCAACGTACTCTTTTTATAAAATCATTATGGCAACTTACAATCTTTTCCGCTCGGGGAAAGAGCCTGCTTTAACCGTTCAAGCAATACGTTATATTGGGCTTGCAGACGCGCTAGTTTCGATATTTTCGCTCCAAACGGCTCTT
The DNA here is from genome assembly GCA_017504165.1 of Clostridia bacterium. Lineage (GTDB taxonomy): Bacteria > Bacillota > Clostridia > Christensenellales > Borkfalkiaceae > HGM11412. The sequence goes on from JAFVRR010000013.1 coordinate 5,334, forward strand.
CTTTACGCCTTTTCAGACGGAACGGACTTTGCCTATTTTAACGCGATAACGGGCTTTGCCGTGTTCGTTTTAACGGTAACGCTTGGAATTTTTATGATTAAAAAAGCAAACAAAAAATTTAAAGAAAGGAAAAATACTAATGAGTGATAATAAAGAAATATTTGAATATACCTATTCTGCCCCAACGGAAGAAGAAAAAAAACAAATTGAAAGCATAAGGCGTGAATACTTAGGAGAAGGAAAAACCCTTTCGCCATTTGAAAAACTAAAGAAACTAAACGCTAAAGTAAAAGATACGGCAACAATCGTAGCGCTTATATTCGGTATTGTTGGTTGCCTTGTTTTCGGTCTTGGATTAACTATGGTTTTAGAGTGGCAAATTTGGATTTGGGGGGTTGTTTTAATGGCTATAGGAACTATTCCTATGCTTATAGCCTACCCCGCTTATAACCTAACTTTAAGCCGTGGCAAGAAAAAGTACGGTAAGGAAATTTTAGAACTTACCGAAGAACTTTTAAAGAAATAATATTACGCTTAAAAAGAGACTTTTTAAGGTCTCTTTTTTTTATTTTTTATAAAAGTTTAACGATTTTTACAATTCTTTTACATTTCTTTACAAAACTATAACGTTTTTTTAAAAATTATAAAACAACCGCTTGGTATAATGTAGCCACAAAGTTAAAGGAGAACAAAATTATGAATCAAAATGAAATTAACACAATTAACAAAATAAGAAACGAATACGAAGAAAAAAAGGTAACTAAAATGGACGAACTTAAAGCCCTTAACAAAAAAGTATATAAACCTGCTAGGATTTTCGCTTATATTTTTGGTAGTTTAAATTCACTTGTTTTAGGTTTAGGTATGTGCCTTGCTATGAAAGTTATTCTCGTCGACGTAGTTTTAGCAATGCCAATCGGTATACTAATCGGACTTTTAGGTATTTTACTTGTATCAATCAACTATCCTATGTATAAAAAAATACTTAGTCGCCGTAAAAGAAAATATCAAGATAAAATTTTCGCCCTTTCAGATGAAATTTTAAATAAATAATTTAAATTTAATGCAGGGAAATAAATATGGGTATTAAAACTAAAAAAAGCACGCGTTTTGCGTGCTTTTTTTAGTCTATATATATTATTTCTTTATTTTGTTTTTTTGCGTAGTTTACAGTGTATAGCGCGCCCCCTTTAAAATATTTTAAGTACGCTACTAAAACGCTAGAATTATCCACCATATATCGGTTTCTAATCTGCATACAACCGTTTGTATACTCATCGCTAAAACATACGATTTTATCTACTTTTTTAAGATATTCTTGGTATCTATCTTTCTCTTCGTTTTTAAAAAATTTATCTTGATTTTTACATGGAATACAAGCGATAACGTCTATATTAAATTCCTTCTTTTTTTCAAGTAAAACGTCGGCGCATTTAAGGTCGAAACCCATTGCCATACCCACTAAAAAAGTTCTAAATCCCTTTATCAACAAGTTGTTAATAACTTCCTTTAAGTTATCAACGTTAAAATCGTTTCTAAGCACCCTATGCCCGGTAAAAGAAACCGTTGTTTTTAAGTCGAAATCTGCCATAATTATAAAGGTTTACTCCTTTCTTTTCCTTTTCCGCGCGGGTATTTTTCAGGGGTAGAAATAACTTTTTTAATAATAAAAACACTCCTTTCTCCCATATCGTAAGAAAGGTTGTAAAAATCGCTTTTTATTAGCGTTCCACCTAGTGTTTTTATGGCGTTAAACGCCTCTTTTTCCTCGCCGTTTTTCTCACCTTTATAGGCTATAAAAAGACCTTCTTTTTTAATTAGTGGTATACAGTATTCAGATAAAGTATTAAGTCTTGCAACGGCGCGCGCGGTTACTATATCAAAACTCTCTCTATATATAGGGTTTTTGCCCGCGTCTTCCGCTCGAGCGTTGATAACTTCGGCGTTTAATTTTAAATTGTTAATAACTTCGTTTAAAAAAGTGCATTTCTTTCCAACTGATTCAAACAAAGTAAATTTTAAGTCCTTTCTTAAACACATAAGAGGAATTGATGGAAACCCCCCACCGCTACCAATTTCGCAGACGTTAGCGTTTTTAAAAAAGTAACTTTCTTTTATTAAACTATCTTCAAAATGTTTAATTTCTATACCTAAATCATCAGTAATAGTCGTTAAATTAAACTTTTTATTCCAAAAAAGAAGTAAATTTTTAAATTCTTCTAGTTTTTCAAGGCATTCTTGAGTTAAATTTAAATTTGTTTCTTTTAAATACTTTAGCATTTTTTACTCCTTTAATATTAAAAATTATATCACACTTTTTAAACTAATACAATTATTTATGCTATTTTTTATTTTTGTAAAATTATTTATTTATTTTCTTTTTAATCCTTGCTTTTTAGTTAATTATTATATATAATATATATATAATCAAATACGTCTGTGAATAAAGATTTTTTATTAACTTGTTTTTCACAATTTTTTAAACTTTAAATTTTATTGATTTATCTAATAAAAAAATTAAAAATTATAAGTTATAAACATTTCAACGTCACTTACTATTACTACTGTTTAAAAGTTAAGGAGAATATATAATGAAAATAATCGCAAGTGGAATAGACCTTAGTAACGCCGTATCAAGAGTTGTTAAAGCAATTTCTAATAGAACTACAAATCCAGTACTAGAAGGTATTAAACTTTCCGTTGTTGGTGATGAGTTAACTTTATTAGCAACTGATACTGAAATTTCTATTGAAAAAACTATAAAAGTTAATACTTTTATCGAAGGCGAAACGGTTGTCCCTGGTAAAATATTCTCTGATTTTATTAAAAAACTTGAAAATGAAGAGGAAATTGAAATTTCTTTAGAAGAAAATAGAGTGAGAATTTCTTACTCTTCATCAGAAGGTTACATTCAAACTTTAAACGTTGAAGAATTCCCTTTAATAAATAAAGATATTAGGGAAAATTCTTTCACTATTAAACAAAAAGATTTTAAAGAACTTATTTTAAAATCAAGTTTCGCATGCTCTCTTGACGAGGCTAGACCAATCCTTAAAGGTTGTTTACTTGAAATTGAAGATGATAAAATTTCTTCAGTTGCATTAGACGGTTTTAGGCTTGCAATTTGTAGAAAAAAGATTGAAAACGCTACTAAAAACTTTAAAATTATAGTAACAAGTAGAACTTTAAACGAAATTATTAGAATTTTAGAAAAAGACGAAGATTTAATTACCGTTGTTGTTCAAAAGAACGTTTTAATGGTTGAAGTTGAAGGTACGGTTTTAATTTCAAGGCTTTTAGAGGGTGAATATATAGACTATAAAAACATTATAAAAGACGAATTTGTATCGGTAGTTAGGGTTAATAAAAATCAATTATTATCCGCAATAGACCGCGCGTCTATTATTGCTAACGATAAAAACAAAATCGTTAAATTTGATATAAAAGAAAACTATATGACCGTAGTTGCTGAAAGTGACGTTGGTAAAATGAGTGAAAACGTTGTTATCAACTTAGAAGGCAAAGATTTATCAATTGCTTTTAACTCTAAATTTATTACCGATTGTGTAAAAGCAATTGACGACGAGTTTATTAATTTACATTTCAATTCAAGAATTAACCCTTGCGTTATTAAACCAATCGGTTGGGACGATTATTTATATTTAATTTTACCGCTTAGAATAAACGCGTAAAAAGTTGACAAAGATTATAAAAATAAGTATAATATATAAAGTTTTATAAAAAAGTACAAAAACATAGGAGTATATAAATTATGAAAAGAACATATCAACCTAAAAAAAGACAAAGAAGTAAAGTTCACGGATTCAGAAAAAGAATGGCAACTAAAAACGGTAGAAACGTACTTAAAAGAAGAAGAGCAAAAGGCCGTCATAAACTTTCCGCTTAAAAAATTGGATAAAAGATTAAAAAAACAAAAGGATTTTGACTTAGTTTTTAATAAAGGCGCTAGGCTTTACGGAAAAAGTTTAAGTATTTTATACTTAAAAAGCAAAAGTTTAAAGTTTGGTATTAGTTTAAGTAAAAAACACGGAAAAGCTGTTTTAAGAAACAGAATTAAAAGGTTACTTAGAGCGGCTTTTAATAATTTTTACGATAAAATTAACGATAATTATTATATTGTTATAATGCCAAAACGCGCCGATAATTACGATTATTTTACGTTTAGTAAAGAAATAGAATTTTTACTAAAAAAAGGAAAAATAATAAATGATTAAAACGGTACTTATTAAAATTCTTAAGTTTTATAGAAAAATATTATCACCAATAATTAAATCTAACTGCATTTTTACCCCTACTTGTTCTCAATACGCGATAGAAGCATACCAAAAACATAACGTTTTTTATGCGTCTTTGCTTATTATTTGGAGATTATTAAGGTGTAATCATTTCAGTAAAGGTGGTTACGATCCCGTTCCTGATCCAAAAAGCAAGAAAAAATGGGTAATGTAGTAGTTTAATTATTTTTAAAGGCAATAATGAATATTTTAAATTTATTAAGTTATAAGTTTGTTGACCTTTTTAACGGTCAACTTTCTAACGTTCCATTAACGGGCGTAAACAGTTTAGTTGCTAAAATTATTGAGTTTTTTTCCTTCGGTGGATCTATCGCCGTGGGAATTTTGTTGTTCTCTTTACTTTTAAAAATCATTCCACTTCCTCTTGATATTTATTCAAGAACTGCATCTAAAAAAAGTTCTTTAGCAATGGAAAGAATGAGGCCTGAACTTGAAAGATTACAAAAACAATACGCAAATAATAAAGATTTATATCAACAAAAGGTAATGGCTTTATATAAAAAGGAAGGTTTTTCACAATTTGCAGCCTGCTTACCTACGTTGTTTACACTTGTTTTCTTTATTGTAGTTATTAACGCGTTTACTCAATATTCTACTTATACTAAAATTGATACTTTCAATCAAATGGCGGAAGCATACTCTCAAAACGTAATTAGTAATACTGAATACGTTGAAGAAAAATATTATATCTTAGATAAAGATAATAATATTATTTTCGTTGAAGAAGGTACTGAGGGTGCTAAAAAAGGTTATTTCTTTGATGAAAGCAAGGGTGATTATAACGCACTTGTTGTAAAACCTGCGCAAGACGCTGCCGCTGATAAATATTTTGAAATTAGTGAAAATGCAAAGTTTTTATGGGTTAAAAATATTTGGATTCAAGATTTACCATGGAAAAAAGCGTTTATTTCTAAAGAAGATTATTTAAACAGTACCTTTACTTATTCTAAAGGTTGTTCAACTGAAGAAGTTAAAACGGGTATTAAAAACGAAGCGGTTTACGATATTTTAATGGGTTCTGATAAGTTAGATGAAGTAAAAAACAAACCAAACGGATATTTAATTTTAGTTGTTTTATCTATCGGTACAATGCTTTTATCACAACTTTTAATGTCAAAAACACAAAAAGCACAAATGGAACTTCAATCTGTTGACGGAATGAACGGACAAGCGGCTCAAACAACGAAAATGATGACGTGGATGTTGCCTATTATGTTTGGTTTCTTCTCTTTTATGTATACCGCGTCTTTCTCTTTATATTTAATTGTAAGTACCGTTTTCTCAACGTTATCTACTTTAATTATAAACAAAATAGTTGAAAAATCCTTTAATAAAAAACTTCAAAAGGAAGAAGAAGAGAAATTTAATAAAAGATACGGGCATTTAATAAATAAAAAGTAATATTGTTAAGGAGTTATTATGGAATATTTTTACGGTAAGACCGTAGATTCTGCAATAGAGGCAGGATTAAAGGAACTTGGTATTAGTAAAGAAGATGCTATTATTACCGTTATAGAAGAAGGCGCTAAAGGTGTGCTTGGTTTCGGTGGTAAAAAGGCAAAAGTAGGTATAGAAGTTAAAAAATCTGACGCTAAAAGGGTTGACGAGTTTTTAAAAGGTCTTTTTGATATTTTAAACTTCCCTGTTGTTACAGATATTAAAGAAGAAGAGGAAAAGATTACAATTAACCTTGAATCTACTAAATCTTCAGCGCTTATCGGTTATCGTGGCGAAATTTTAGATTCTATTCAAACTTTAGCGGGTGCAGTTGCAAACATTGGAAATGAAGAATATAAAAGGGTTGTAGTTGATTGTGAAAACTATAGACAAAAACGTGAAGAAACTTTAAAAGCGCTTGCTTTAAGATTAGCGGAAAAAGCAATCAAATATCAACGCGCGGTTTCTCTTGAGCCTATGAATCCTTTTGAAAGGCGCGTTATTCACTCAACTTTATCTGAAGTTGAACACGTTAAAACGGAATCTCAAGGCGTTGAACCTAAGCGTTATATAGTAATTATTCCAGACAACGTTAAACAACGTTCGGATAAAAAGGATAATAAAGGGTATAGAAAAGATAGAAACTCTTCAAAAAGCGGGTTTAAAAGCGAAATGATAAAAACTACTAAGAAAACAAGCGGTTTCGGTACGTTTTTAGGTAATAGTTTAAAGAAAGATTAAAAAACAAATTAAAAAGGATTGTTAAAAAAATTAACAATCCTTTTATTTTTATTAAACGCTAACTAATATTTAATTGACAGTAAGCATAAGCAACTTCGTTTCCAATTGGGGTTTTTTTTATGAATTTTATTCTTACTTTTTCATTAGTGAAAACGTGGCTAGTACTTACTTTTTCGTAAGCGTTTAAGGTGGTATTAAATACTTCTAATTGGCTATCTCCGTCTAATTGCCCTACTTCAAGGAGTTTAGACGCTAATAGTTTATAAACTTCTTCGTAAGTGTAAGAAACTTGAGGAGATTGTAACGTTACTTCTATATCAAGCGCAGTTTCGCTATCAAAGTAAAGTTTACCGTCTTCCCCTTTTTCGGCGATATAATTACCAAGTTCGCTAGAAATCTCCGCTTTTTCTGCCCTTTCAAAATTAACTGCTTTAAATTCGGTTAATCTTATTCCTTCGCTTTCTTCCGCAATATAACTTACGAAAACGTATTCGCCTTGCGGTAAATAATTAGGAAGATTAAAACTTACGCTTGCGCTAAAGTTTAACGGAGTACCTGAAATTAAATTATCGCTAGTACAAGTAGTTAACGTCTCGTTTTCCGTGTGAATAGGTAAAAACCATACGTCGTCAAGTTTTATATTTTCTGCCGAAGAAATTAGGTTTATTCCCCCTTTATTGCTTGCTAAAGAAACGTTTTCGGCACTAACTACTTTTGCTATACCATATCTTAAAGCGTAATTCTTATCGTGGTCAAAATAAGTTAAATCTTTTATCGTTGCAGATGCGTTTTCTATCGTGATAACGTTATTTTCTAATTTAACTTGACCGTCTAAATAAGAGTTAAACTTAGTAAATTTCGCGTTTGGATTAAGTTCTTTTATTTCTTTAAGTTGTTCGCTAGTATAATATTCGTTATCTTTGTTTTCAGTATAAACTTTAGTAAATTCCGACCACATTTCAGGGTAAACGTCGTTATATATAGTATCAATAGTTTGATAGTTATTTAAGTGTAAATTATTCCATTTATAATACGCGTTGTAATTATCTATCATGCTATTTACTATAGAAACTGTTTCCGTAAGTTCATTAACGTCGTATTTAAGTGATATACCTACCTGATTTAAAGTTTCAGTTATAGTTGGCATAAGTTCGCCTACGTTTATATCGTTTTCTAATTGGAATTCCATTATACCTTTATAAACGTTGAGTTCTTCTAAATTACTTGCAGACAAAACTAAATCAATTTCCGCGCCTTCATACGAAACGTTTTCTATAATTTCGGCATCTGGCTCTATTTTTAATCCGTTTTTCGTCATTAAAGAAACTTTATAATAATTATCAGGTACAGGAACGATTATATCTTCCGTATATTTTGTTTGTTTTACGTTAGAAACAGGCGTTGCTAAATAATCAATTCCGTTAACGGCGTTTGCATTAATTCTAAAACTATCAATTAAATCGTTATTGTGATAATTAAAATATAAAACGTCGTTTAACATATCAGAAGTCGTAATAGAGACGTAATTTTTTTCAAATTTACCATTTTTATAATAACGAACAAGGAATTTTATGCAAAAATCTTCTAAAAGCATAGCGTTTGATATTTGATAGCAATCATTTTCGTCGCCTTCATAATCAAAGTTCGTACCTCTTAAGAAATTCCAATACCCACGAGAATTTTCAATTATGAACCAATCGGTAAACCCGTTTTTATTTTGATACATAGATTCATAGTATTTGCCCGGCACGAAAGTTGTGCTAACTATACCGTAATCGTACGTTTCTACAAACTTATATTCGTTATTACCATCGCCGTTTATATATCTTCTGCCTACAATATATTCCGTTTCGTTATATTCTTTTAATAATACTTCAGCATTTTCTTCAACGATAAGCATTGTTTTTGCGTTAACCGGAACCCAAACGTTAGTAACGCCTACGAATCGTTTTATTTCGTTTATCGTACTAGCAAATTGAAGAGCGGTGTTTTCTAAATTTGCTATAGTTGCATTAACCGCTTGAAGTTCAGTAGACGCGTTAGGGAAATTATTCCACTTTCCCTCAACGCCGTCACTTTCGTAATCCGGTTTATTAGCCGATAAGTAAATTTTTTCATTTAAAAGTTCATTTTCGTTATTTGCGTTAAAGAAGTTGAAAGAATTTGTAGCAAAATTTTCGTCAAGTCTAGTGTTTGCTAGAAGAAGTTTTGCCGCTTCTATGCCTTTTAAGTAATCTTTATTATCTTTTTCGCCCAAATTATCGTTACAACCTGTTAGGGCAACAAATGATAAAACTATTGTTAATAATATAGATATAATCTTTTTATTTAGTTTCATAGTTCCTCCTTTAGTTTATTCTCAACAAAACCTTGAAGTTCGCGTTTAGTTTGTTTTATTAAGTTTATATAATCGATTTTTTTAGCAAAATCGAGAGTTTTTTCTATTTCTTTACTAGGAATGTTAAAAATTAAAAATACCGTTTGTAAAAATCTTTTAATTTTATTATCAATCGTTAGGTAGTTGTCGCACGGTACGGTCATAAAACTTCTCATAATACCACTAACGGCAAGTTCCAACTCGTAATAGTCTTTCATTTCAAAAGTAGGATTGTAATCTTTAAAAATATCAGATAGTTTTTTGGTTACCGTTTCGTATATTACCGTTGCAGGTTTTATAAGAGAGTATGAAACGTTGTACATTTCACGCAAGTGCTCGCTACTTTCCGCCATATAAAGTTGAAGAGAGGATTCTACAGCGTATAAATATAGTTTATTATCCGTGTTTTCTTTTAATACGCCTTTTACTACGTTAAATTGACAATCTACTACGTGTTTTACTATCATAGAAAGTAAAGTTTCTTTATCTTTAAATACGTAGAAAACGGTGTTTTTGTCAACACCTGCTTTTTTTGCAATATCAATTACCGTAGTTTGTAAATAACCTTTTTCTAAAAATAACTTCATTGCTGAAATTAATATTTGATATTTATGATTGTTGTATTTTTGCTTATGTCCTATATTTGCCATACTTTCACCAAATTAAACCCAAAATTAAACTGTGGTTTATTTTTAATTATTATAGCATGACAAATATTGTTTTGCAATACCTTTTTTAAAATATTTACGATTTTTTTCAATTAAATTTATTTAAAAACAAAGTAGCGCTTATTTATAGATTAAGCGCTACTTAAAATATTCTAAAATTCCTTTTATAATTACGTTGCTCATTTTTTTAATTAAAGCAAATCTCGTTTCGTTGTAGATTGCCTCTTTAGACCTCGTTTTATCCGAAACGATTCCTATAATAGAAACGTCGCCAATTTTTTCTAGGTCTTTATTTATTCCCTCGCCAGGCTTTATCCCTTCGTCTTTAATTTTTATATTCCCTAGATCTTCTTTATTGCCGACCGCCGCATCGATAACCAATATTTTTGATTTTGGGTGCAAATTATTTATAGTATTATATATCGTTTTAATCTCTTTAGCCGTTATAGGGGCGTCTAAACTGCCGTAAACGTACGCTTTGCCTTGTAATTTGTCTTTTAATTCACTGCCGATTATAGGACCTAAAGAGTCGCCCACCGCTAAATCGCTACCTACACAGATAATTACGGGGCAAAACGTATTATATATTCTTTTTAAACTATCTGAAACGCCGTAAAATGCATCAAAACAATTAAAATTATACTCAAAACTATTCATGTTTTTAATTATTGACTTTAAATTAACTAAATATACGGCGTTTGTTATTAAAATATCTATATTGGATAATATTTAAATAATTCATATCGGATTGACATTAACAAAATAATTTGTTAAAATAGTATTATATATAATAATACATTTTAATTAGGAGTTACGTATGTTTAATTTACTTGCAATACCTAACGTTGTAAACGTCGCAGGTATAGACATAGCGCTGCTAGACGTTGTTGCGCTTGTTGCAATATGTGTAGCGCTAATTTACGGATTAATAAAAGGTTTTGCAAAACAAGCCTTAGCAATCCTTGGATTTGTGGCGGCGCTTATTTTATCGTTTATTTTGTGTGGCAAACTTGCTTCGTTTATTAATGAAAGCATTCCGGCAATACCAGAAGCAATTAAAGGAGCGATCGAAAAAGCTTTAGGCATTTCTTCAGGTTCAGCAAATACTGAAGCCTCAATAAGAGAAATACTACAAAATTCTTCAATACCGGCATTTTTACACGAACTACTAATTTCTTTAATTGTAGAATCTAATTTTGAAGTAACTTTAGTAGACACAATGGTTGTCTGGTCATTAAATTTAATATCGTTTGGCGTTTTATTATTAGTTTTTTCAATCGGTTTTGCGATATTAAAGGGAATTATTGGAAAAATCGTATCTCTTCCAATTATTAACGTGGCAGATAAACTTTTGGGTATGGCGTTTAGCGTTTTGAAGTGTTTAATTATAATAATGATAGTTTTATCTTTGGCGTCTGCCGTTTTACCACTAAACACCTACTTAAAACCTGAAGGTTTAACCTGTTATTTAAACAACGCGCTAGAATGGATTACTAATTCTAACCTTATTAAAAACATCTTATCAAAAATTATAAAATAACCAATATTTTATTAAAAAAGGCGGTGCAAAACCGCCTTTTTTCTTGCTTTTTAAAGAGTAAAATGTTTCACGTGAAACACGAATTTTTTAGGGGTTAAAATTTGAGTGGACAAAGAAAGCGAAAATTAAATTCTAAAGTTGTCAAAGTCCAAAATCGACGATTTTATCGTAAATTTTGAGTTTTTAAAAATTAAAAAGTTTCACGTGAAACACGATTTTAAAATCATTAAACATACCATTCACAGGTAAAAGACAATTAAACGATAATAACTTTAAATTTCGTTGATTGTTATTGTAAAATTTACAATATGTTTTGTTTTTTTGTTGCCAACGAGTTTAAACTCTGTCGAATTAAAAAAGAGTGTATGACTGATAAATAACGTAACGGCACGATATTGAATAATATTACTAAACCTAATTTTACATAGAGGCAATAAAAATGTTTGGTTTGTATACAAACAAGTGTTGGCAGTTATTTAAATTTAATTCGTTAATATGCTTATCGTAAAATATTTTTATTTAAAATTTAAATTTAGTTTGAGTTTAGGTTTGTAATCTATAATAATATAAGTTTCCTAAAATGCAAAGTTAAAAAATTTTCAAATTTGTAAAGTAACGCTTTTATATAATTATTGCGCTTATAAAAATAAAATTAAAAATATTTACATAATATTATTGTAATTTAATAAAATATATGTTAGAATATATAACGTGCAAACGTATCTTTATAGTTTTAATTTTAAGTTAAGTTAAACTAAAAGTGTAAAACTATTTGCGAATATATTACTAGTTTAATAGAGAGGTAAAAAATGAGTAAACAGAAAAACAGTCACAAAAAATTATGGATAGGACTTGTCGTTCTTCTCGTTGCGGGTATACTATTGTTCATGCATTTTATGAACGATTTATCCGTTAAAGACGTAACGTCGTCAGAGTTTTTCCAACATGCAGGTATAACGCTAATTCAAGACGGGGACGAAATCAAATATCAATATGACCAAAATAAAAGGGATATCGATAGGGTGATTTTTAGTTCATATAACGTTTCGGGCTATAAAAAAGTAGAAGTTAATGGAAAAGAAAAATACGTTTTACTCTACGAGTCTAGTTACGGTAGAAACACTGAAAGCATTTATTTTGGCGACGGAGTTGCCGATATTCTTACAGTATACGGTATAGAAGTTGATTATACCGACCCTAATGAAGGTTCTTTTCTTTCGTCTTTAATATTCCCACTTTTAGTCGTTGGCGCAGGGTTTGTATTGATTATGCTCCTTACACGTTCGGTAAACGGTTCTAACAAGTCGGCTATGGACTTTGGTAAGACTAAAGCGACGATGAGCAAAAACGTAAAAGTAAGATTTACTGACGTTGCCGGTGCGGAAGAAGAAAAGGTAGAACTTCAAGAAATAGTAGAATTCCTTAAAAACCCTAAAAAATTCTCGAATTTGGGCGCAAAAATTCCAAAAGGCGTTTTATTAGTAGGCCCTCCTGGAACGGGTAAGACTTTATTTGCTAAAGCAGTTGCGGGCGAGGCGAACGTTCCGTTCTTCTCAATTTCCGGTTCAGACTTCGTTGAAATGTTCGTAGGTGTAGGTGCAAGTAGGGTAAGAGATTTATTTGCAATGGCTAAAAAGAGTATGCCTTGTATCGTATTCATCGATGAAATCGATGCCGTTGGCAGACACCGTGGCGCCGGTCTTGGCGGTGGTAACGACGAAAGAGAACAAACGTTAAACCAATTACTCGTTCAAATGGACGGTTTTGATGCAAACGAAGGTATCGTAATTATGGCGGCGACTAACCGTGCCGATATATTAGACCCCGCACTTATGCGTCCAGGTAGATTTGATAGACAAATTTACGTTAACGTGCCTGACGTTAGGGGTAGAGAAGCAATTTTAAAAGTACACGCAAGAAACAAACCGCTTGCTCCAGACGTAAACTTTAAAGTTCTAGCAAGAATGACCGCAGGCTTTAGCGGTGCGGACCTTGCAAACCTTTTAAACGAAGCGGCAATTTTGGCGGCTAGGGCGGATAGAAAAGCAATAACTAACGTAGACTTATACGAGGCGATTAACAAAGTGTTAATCGGCCCACAAAAGAAAAGCCGTGTCGTTACCGAATCGGATAAGAGAATTACCGCTTATCACGAAGCGGGGCACGCAATTTTGGCAAGGCTTTTACCAAACTGTGATCCCGTTCAAGAAGTTTCTATTATTCCAAGGGGTTTTGCCGCAGGTTATACTATGACTAGACCAGATAGCGATAGCAACCACATTGAAAAATCTAAACTTTTAGACGATATCGCAATGACTTTAGGTGGCCGTGTTGCCGAAGAACTTATTATTAAAGATATTTCCGCAGGCGCGTCTAACGATATTAGCGTGGTTACGGAAAGGGCTCGTAAAATGGTTACCGAATGGGGTATGAGTGATAAGATTGGTCCTGTAAACTATAGCGGTGGCGATCAAGTATTCATCGGTAAAGATATGCAAACTAGGGCAACTTATTCTGAAGAACTTGCTAAAATTATCGACCTTGAAATTGAGGCTATTATTAAAGACGCGCATAAGAGAGCAACTGAACTTTTAAAGGCAAACAAACAAATTCTCGACAATATGGCAAGGCTTTTAGTTGAAAGAGAAACTATTTATCAAGACGAAGTGGATATGCTTATGGAAGGTAAATCCGTAGCGGAAATTTTGAAAGTTATGGAAGAAAAAGACGGTAAAGCCAAAGAAAATCCATTTATAAAAGTAGAAAGCGTTCTTAAAAAAGAAGAACAAACGGCTACTGAAGAAAAATCAACCGAAACCGTAGAAGAAAAAGTAGAAAATGCGGAAGAAAAGGTTGAAGAAACAAAAGAAGAAACTCAAGAAAATACTGAAAAAACTGAAGAATAAGAGGTAATTATGGGAAAGGTAATTGCGTTTTCTAACCAAAAAGGCGGGGTAGGAAAAACTACTACTTGCGTAAATATGTCGGCGTGTCTTGCTCAAATGGGCAAAAGGGTTTTAGTTATCGACTTAGACCCTCAAGGCAACGCTACGACGGGTTTAGGTATCAATAAAGGTAGTGTAAAAAACGGCGTTTATCAAGTGATTATTGAAGAAACTAATATAAGAGACGCCATAGTTGAAACGGAAATGGAAAATTTACACATTTTACCATCTTCTATCGACTTAGCGGGTGCTGAAGTTGAACTAGTTTATCTTAAAAACAGAGAAAAAAGACTTTGCGAGGCGGTTAAAAAAGCATCGAAAAATTACGACTACATTATGATTGACTGTCCACCGTCTTTAGGTCTTTTAACAATCAACGCTTTGGCGTGCGCGGATAGCATTATAATTCCTATTCAATGCGAATTTTACGCGCTTGAAGGGTTATCACAACTTATGAATACCGTAAAACTTGTTATAAAACACTTAAATCCAAAACTTACTATTGCAGGCGTGTCGCTTACAATGTACGACGGTAGGGCTATTGCATCTCGTCAAATTGCCGAAGAAATAAGAAAATTCTTTGGTGAAAAGGTCTTTAAAACGGTTATTCCAAGAAATATTAGGGTATCGGAAGCGCCAAGCCACGATATGCCCGTTATTAAATACGACCCAAAATGCGCAGGCGCAAGGGCGTATACTGAATTAACTAAAGAATTTGTAATGGGAGGAGAAGAAAATGTCGGCGAATAAAGGTTTAGGTAAAGGATTATCCGCACTTTTTCAATCAACAGAAGAAGATTATAGCAAAACTTTAGGCGTTACTGCCGAAGATATTAAAACTGGGGTTTTAGAACTTCCGCTTACCGATATTTACGCAAACCCAAACCAACCAAGAAAAATTTTTGACGATAAAGCGCTTGGGGAACTTGCTAGTTCGATTAAACTTAACGGCGTAATTATGCCTATCGTAGTAAATAAAGACGGTAACGGCAAATATATGATTATTGCGGGCGAAAGAAGATATAGGGCGTCTAAACTTGCAGGTAAAGACGTTATACCCGCTATCGTTAAAGAATACGACGAAAGGCGCGTTAAAGAAATTTCTTTAATTGAAAACTTACAACGTGAAGATTTAAACCCAATTGAAGCGGCAACCGCCATGAAACAACTTATGGACGATTACGGTTTAACTCAAGAAGAACTTGCCGAAAGAATTGCTAAAAGCCGTTCCGCGGTAGCAAATACTCTTAGACTTTTAACTTTAGATAACGAAGTAGTTAAACTCGTTGCTAACGGCAAACTCTCTTCAGGTCACGCGCGCGCTCTCGTTACACTTCCACTCGATATGCAAAAGAAAATTGCAAACAACGCGATTAAAAACGGCATGTCGGTAAGGGATATAGAAAAGGCAACGAAAGACTATTTTAACCCACCGTCTGAAATTAAAAAGACTAAAATGGCAAAACAAGCGCAAGAAATGAGTGCTGAACTTAAAGATTTAATTTCTAGAATGCAACAAACTTTCGGCACTAAGGTTGCGGCTATTGGGAACGATAAAAAAGGTAGAATTTATATCGACTACTATACGACAGACGATTTAAATAGACTTTGCGATATCGTTGAAATGCTTGAAGAAAAGAATAAAAAATAATGCTAAAATTCAAAAAACTTACCGAGAAAGATATTAAAACTATACAAAAATACACAAGAGATTGCAATTATCATTTGTGCGATTATTCCGTAGGGGTTATTTTTACTTGGTATCTTCCTTATACTCCCGCTTACGCCGTGTTTGACGATACGCTTATATTAAAATACGGCGAAAAGGAAAGCGAAAGGTTTATGCTCCCTATTGGCAAAAACGTAAGTGGAGCGATTACCGAAATTGAAAAGTATATTACCGAAAAAGAAGAAGTTTTAAAATTTATTTGCGTTGGCGAAGAGAGTTTGAACTTTTTAAACGCTAGATATAACGGTAAATTGACTTCTTCGTTTAACCGTAATTATAGCGACTATATCTACGACGTAGAAGAAATGCGTACTTTTTCGGGCAAAAAGTTTAGCGGTCAAAGAAATCATATTAATTCTTTTAAAAAGAATTACCCTAACTATAAATACAAAAAAATTACCGCTAAAGATATAGGTAAGATCAAAGACTTTTTAAAAAAGTACGACGAGCAATATCCTAAAAAGAATAAAATAGAGAAAAAAGAATTAGAGTTTACCTATAAACTTTTAGAACTTACTAAAAAGAGCGATCTTTTCGGCGGGTATATTGAAGTCGACGGAGAAGTCGCATCTATTTCAATTGGCGAACGCCGTGGCGAAATGCTTATAATTCACGTAGAAAAAGCCTTGCTTAAATATCGTGGAGCGTATCCGTTAACCTATAACGAGTTCGTTAAGAACAATGCTGAAAATGGCATAACATTAATAAATAGGCAAGACGATTCGGGCGATTTGGGACTTAGAACGTCAAAAACACAGTACAAGCCTATAAAACTAGAGAATAAAAACTACGTTATAGTAAATAGTTTTATGCCAAAAATAAAAAAGCCTACGCTAAAAGGCGAAAGAGTAATGATTGACGGCATTAAAAAGAGCGATACTGAAAGTTATTATAAGTTAAATACCCTTAAAGAAAATAACAAATGGTGGGGGTACGACTATAAAAAAGACAATAAAACCCCAACGGTCGACTATTTTTATAAAGTTCAACTTAAAGATTTTAAAGATTTAAAGAATTTATGCCTTGCAATACGCGACAAAAAGTCTAAAATTATGATGGGCGAAGTGGTTTTATATCACTTTGGCTTTGATAATAGTGTAGAAATCGGTATAAGACTGTTTAAAAAGTATCAAAACAAGGGTTTTGGCGTAGAGAGTTTAAAACTTATAACAAACTACGCTAAAGAAGTTTTAGGGCTTAATCCTATAATGAAATGCTATAAACAAAACGAAAAATCTAAAAAAATGATACTGAATTCGGGGTACGAATTTTGTGAGGAAACACAAAAATATTTTTATTTTAAAAAAATTTAAAAATTTTTAAAAAAGTAGTGAAAAACGCTTTACAAAATTAAAATAAAAGAGTATATTGTTAGCGTTATTTAAATTTGTTCATCATTTTCCCCCTTATCATATATTTTTCAGATGGTCGTTTATGTTTGTATCGTAAACGGCCATTTGAATTTATTGGGGCTATTACGCAAAACTTGTTAACGCAAAAAACTCTCTACTACTTCGTTATACACACTTTACCATTTTGACAATACAGCAAGTATTGCCTTCAATGATAAAATGCGTCTAACTTGCATTATATAGTTTTTGTCTAGTTAACCGTTTTACTTCATAGCCCTTGTGAAAGATATATAAATATATAATCCATAATGCACGAAAGTGCAATTTATGAAATCGTAGATTTCAATTCATGCCGTTGGCAATTCATTATAATATCAAATATTAAGGTTTTCGGAAAACACTTATTAAAAACCGAGGTGAAAAATGTTAGAAACTAAAAGAAAAAGAAGCACGTCACTCGCTTTATGTGGTATTATTGCAAGCGCGTATTTTATCGTATGTATGGTATTTATGCCATTATCTTACGGCGGAATACAAATAAGGTTTGCAGAAGCGTTAACCGTGCTTCCTTTATTTTTTGGAGAGGCGGTGTGGGGGCTTGCCGTTGGCTGTCTGTTTGCAAACTTTTTTGGCAACGGCCCGCTTGATATAATTTTCGGCACGCTTGCAACGCTAATTTCCGCAATAATTACCTATATAATAGGTAAAAAAATAAAAAACCCGAAACTCAGGTTTTTTATCGGGGCGTTTCCGCCTGTAATTATAAATGCTATAATCGTTCCTTTTACCTTTTTAGCGGTATTAGAACTTAAAGAATTGTACTTATTGTCTATGCTACAAGTTTTTGTAGGACAATTCCTTTCAATTTACCTTATCGGTTCGCTTATTTACTTTCCATTACAAAAAATATTAACTAAAAAAATTAATCGTGAACGTTTCTAAATGGTCTATAAGCGAAAATAAAGAAAATCATCCATAAACTTGCAATCCCAACTAACGTGTAAATCGTACGGGAAACAAAACTTAACGATCCGAAAATCATTGAAACTAAGTTAAAGTCGAATAGACCGATAAGTAGCCAGTTTAAAGCACCAACGATAACTAAAATAAATGCAATAATGCTCGTTATTTTCATAATACCTCCTTATATAAGGTATTATGCGATAAATTATAAAAATTATACGGTTATCTATCTTCGTTTTCAAGTAGAAGGCTATCAAAGTTGATTTTATCTACGAAATCGTCGCTTTTAAAAGACACTGAATTAAAATTTTCAAAACAGTCGATATAATAAGGAATAAGCATAGGTGTAGAAACGTCAAGTTTACGGCAAATTTCCACTAAATACTCGTAAAAATCGCCCCTATCGTATTCGTTTACGTTAATGTATGTAAAAGTTTTAATCGTTTTATGATTTTTAATAATTTTTGCTCCAATTTTAACCATATTACGATTTTAACATAAAAATAAAAATTATTCAATAAAAAAGGAAAGAATGAAAAAACAAATATCAGAAAACGTTATACAACGCCTTCCTAAATATTATAGGTATTTAAAAGAGTTAACGGAAAATAAAATATCTAGGGTTTCTTCAAAAACCATTTCCGAAGCCCTTCACTTAACGGCGTCGCAAGTGCGTCAAGACCTTTATCAGTTCGGCGGTTTTGGACAACAGGGCTACGGCTACGATACCGAGTATTTAAAAAATTCCATTAAAGAAATTTTAGGGTTAGATAAAGAGCATAACGCCATAATTATCGGTGGCGGTCGTATTGGTCAAGCCCTTGCAAACTACACGGGTTTTTACCAAGAAAACGTGCTTATTAAAGCAATTTTTGATATAGAAACGACCCATATTAAAGGCGTTGAGGGTGTAGAAGTTTATAACGTAGACTTTTTAGACGAGTATTTAAAAAACAATAAAATAGACATTGCGATTATTTCCGTACAAAAGGAAATTGCCGAAAAAACCGCTCAAAAAGTGGTAGATTTAGGTGTAAAAGCCATTTGGAATTTCGCTCCTACCGACCTTTATTTTGGTGGAGGTGTCGTTTGTGAAAATATAAATATGAGCGAAAGTTTAATAAGGCTAATTTATAAGAGTAGAGATTTAGAAAAGGACGATTAAAGGTTTACAAACGCGACATGTTTTATTAAAAACGTGTCGCGTTTCGTTATTGTAAAATAAAAAATTTAGTGATATACTTAAAAAGTAAAAACTTTTTAAAGGGGTTTATTATGTTAAAAGATAAAGAGTTAAAAATAGGTATTTTAGGTTTTACCGAAGGTAACGGCCACCCATATTCTTGGAGTGCGATGTTTAACGGTTACGATCCAATCGAAATGCAAAACTGCGGTTTTCCGGTAATTCCCGAATATTTAAACAAACAACCTAAAGAAACAATCGGCATAAAGGGCGCAAAAATCACCCATATTTGCTGTACTGGTTTCAAAGGCATAGAAGAGGCGAGAAAGGTAGCGAAAGCCACTTTTATTGAAAAGGTAGTTGAAAAACCTGAAGATATGATAGGCGAAGTAGATGCCGTTATTTGCGCAACTGACGTTGGCGACGAGCACGTAGAAAGATGCAAACCGTTTTTAGACGCAAATATTCCTATGTTTATAGATAAACCGCTAATAAATAGCGAAGAAGATTTAAAAACTTTTGTAAAATGGCGTAAAGAAGGCAAAAAATTTATCAGTTGTTCTTCACTTCGCTTTAATAAGAGTTTAGAACCGCTTTACAAAAACCATTATGAGTTTGGAAAACTTATGTATATCTGTCAACCAATGGCTAAAAAGTTTGAAACTTACGGCATTCACGCGTTGGAAGGCGTTTTCCCACTTTTAGGCGAAGGCTTTGTTTCGGTTAGAAACACGGGTACTTACGAGCAAGCCCACCTTCACGTCAAACATAAAAGCGGTTGCAACGTAACTATTGCGCAAGGTATAGGAATGTCGGGCGCGGGTACGCTTATCGTTGGTACTGCAGGTAGTACTTACGTAACGAACCAAGACAGTTATTACTGTTTTAAAAAGCAATTAGACCTTTTCGTAGACTGGCTTAGAACTGACGTTGAGCCTTTCCCATTTACTGAAACTATCGAACTTATGAAAATGGTAATTGCGGGTATAAAAAGCCGTGAAGAAGGCGGTAAAGAAATCTTCTTAAAAGATATTTCAATCGACTAAAAAACAACAAAAAATTAAGCCGAAATGCTCTAATGCATTTCGGCTTTTAAATTTTTAAAATTTACGATTATAAAAGGAATTATTTAACTTTCATAATGTATTTATTTTGCGCTTTAACAGTACTGATTGTACGCATAATTGCAAGCACGTCTTCTTGGGTTACAGGGAATGGAATTCCGTTAACCAAATCGTCGTAAAGCATAGACCAAAACTCAGCGCGTCTATCTTGATTTTCAACTTCAACGGTGTATTCTTCATCAACCCACTCAAGTTTAATAGCGGATTCGTAAGTGCCCGATTTACCAAAAGCAGCGCCAGGAGTTTCAGGGCTGGAAACAACTTCGGGAATAACGATACTTGGGTCAATATATTTAACGGTTAATTTATCGCCAGCGTAAAGTAAAGCGCCACGGTCGCCAAACGCTTCAAAGTAACGACCTTTTTTAAGGGCGGTAGCACCGCTAATAGACATATTGACAACCCTATTATTGTCACCAATAAAGCGAATTCTTAAATGGTCTTCACAATCACCGCCGGCAGTTACTTGGTGTAAATAACTTTGCATATCAAAAACTTTAGTTCCAAGCAATTGTAAAGATTGGTCTATAATATGTGGGCCCCAGTTGAGAAGTTGACCACCGCCAAATTCAGAAATAGTTTGCCAATCGTCTCTGTGTTGGAAACCGTTTTGTTCGGTATTTACTTCAAAAACGTTACCGAGTTTGCCAGAATTAACGATTTCGTAAACTTTAGCAAAAGCCGTTTCAAAACGGCGTTGTTGGTGAACGATTAAACGTGGTAAACCTTCTTTATTAGCGTGATTAAATAAATCAACCGCCTCTTCGTAAGAAATAGTAACTGGTTTTTCAAGTAAAACGTGTTTACCTGCTTTAAGTGCCATAAGACCGTGCTTATAATGGTCGTTAGAGCGGGTTGCCAAATAGATAAGTTCAACGTTTTTATCGTTTATTAAATCTTCAATATTTTCATAAACTGCGCAACCGAATTGATCCGCCATTTTTTGACGCCTATCTTCAATTAAGTCGCAAGCGGCAACGATTTTAAATTTGTCTTCAAATTTTGCAATTTCCCTTATTGACGTGCCCCAACCGATACGGCCGATGCCGACTACGCCAACTTTAATAATTTTATTCATATTTTCTCCTTTCAATGTTTAGATTAAAACCTATAAATTTACACACATTATGTATAATTATACAAGATAATTATAATAAAATCAAGAAATTTTTTAAAAATCACGAAAAACTTTACAAAATTATAATAAAAGTATACAATAGTGTAAACTAGCAATACTTTTTTAGTAGGAGATATATGGAAAATATTTACGACGTTATTATAATTGGTGGCGGACCGGCGGGCTACACTTCCGCATTATACGGTGCAAGGGCAGGTTTAAAGGTTATATTGTTTGAAAAATTCTATGCAGGCGGACAGATGGCTACGTCTGAAAATATAGAAAACTACCCCGGGTTTGACTTGGGGATAGACGGTTTTGAACTTGCCGAGAAAATGAAAAACCAAGCGGAGCGTTTCGGGGTAAAAACCGAACTGCTTGAAGTAACTAAAGTAGAACTTGATAACAAGATTAAAAAAATCACTACTTCAAGCGGGGATTTTTTTGCAAAAACGGTAATTATTAGCACGGGCGCTAACCCTAAAGAGTTGGAAGTTGACGGCGAGCAAAAATTTAAAGGTAGGGGCGTTCATTATTGCGCGTCTTGTGACGGAATGTTTTATAAAAACAAAACCGTTGCCGTAGTGGGTGGCGGAGATACTGCCGTTGCCGATGCGTTACTTCTTTCACGAGTTGCTAAAAAGGTTTATTTAATCCATAGGCGCGATACTTTAAAGGCAACTAAAGTGTATCACGATAAACTATTTAATAGTGAAAACGTAACCCTTTGCTTTGATAGTAAAGTTGTAGAAATTTTAGGCGAAAATTCTTTAAAAGGCGTTAGAATAGAAAACGTAAAAACTAAGGAACAATCGCAAATTTTATGTGACGGGGTGTTTATAAGCATAGGTAGAAAACCCGCTACTGAAATATTTAAAAACGAAATCAATTTAGATGAAAACGGCTATATTTTAGCGGGCGAAGATACAAAAACCAATATAGACGGAGTGTACGCCGTAGGCGACGTTAGAACTAAGCCACTTCGCCAAGTGGTAACCGCCGTAGGCGACGGTGCAAACGCCGTATTTTACGTAGAAGACTATTTAGCCTAAAAGCATATAAACTTCGTTATACTGCGTTAACTGCTACGCATTTTGACTTCAATGACCCAAAGGTCTATTTCATCCAAAATGCTTGCGAGCCTTGTCTTGCTTGCTTCTACACTTTTAAATAGGTACTTTATTAAAACTTAATAAAGGAAAACAATAAAAGGCCCCTTTGTGTAAAGGGGGCTCCGCAAAGCGGTGGGGGATTGTCATTTTGAGCCTAAAGCCATATTAACGGCGTTATGCGTCGTTAACTGCTTAGTGTTTGGACTTCAATGACCGAAAAGGTCAATTTCACCCCAAACCCTTTGCGAGCCTTGTCCAACTTGTTTCTAGTGCTTTAAATAATCATTTAAAAGGCCCCTTTGTGGAAAGGGGGCTCCGCAAAGCGGTGGGGGATTGTCATTTTGAGTGTCGACCAGTAGCGACGGGCAACCGAAAAATCTAAAAAACAATAAAAAACAAAAAACGCTTTCAGTCGAAAGCGTTTTTATTATTAGGTTTCTTCAATTTCTTTGTGTTTTTCGTAAATGAGCGTTCTCTTTTCCTTTTCCTTGTTGTTTTCAAGTCTAAATTCCGTTGGAGAAACGCCTACGCACTTTTTAAATAAAGCGTTAAAGTATAAACTATTGTTGTTATATCCTAAAAGTTCGGCAATTTGGTTAACCGTTAAGTTACTAGCCATTAAATAACTTTTAGCAGTATTCATAATAATATCAAGTTTATATTGGTGTGGGGTGGTCGAAAAGAAATTTTTAAATACCCTAACGAAGTGGTCCGTTGACATATTAAGCGTAGATGCAAGTTGCTTGTTAGAAATGTGCGGATTTTGATTGATAATATCAATAATAGTCATCATAATGCCGTACATTTTGTTATCGGAAAGGGCCTTAGTAGAAGTCTTGTCTCTAGCGAGCGTAGTTAAAAGTTTTAAAAGCAAACTTTTAGACATAACTTCGTAGCCGGTAGACTTAGAAATATTTTCCTTTAAAATTTGCGATAACACGTCTTGCGCTTTAGAAGACTGCTTTAAAATGATTTTTCCTTCCTTAATTTTAAGGGTTTTAATAAGTTCGTCCATTTCCGAGCCCATAAAGTGAACCCAAGTCTTTTTCGCTTTAGAGCCACCGTCATGCCAGAAATATTGTTGCGAGCCTGGGAAATAAATAAAAAATTCCCCCTTTTCAACTACTGTGTAGTTGTTTTCAGAATTTTGAACGATAATTCTACCGCTATCAACGCAGAAAAGGTAATAGTCTTTTCTAATTCTTTTAATTTTCACGTCAAATCCTGTGTGGTTAAGGTCAAACCCAACGTTGACGAGCCTGTAGTCGCACGGTGTAAAGCGCTCGTCCTTCATATGAGTTGCGAAGTATTCTCTCATATTTACCCCCAATAAGAGAAAGTTAAAATCTTTAGAAGTATAGCACGAAAACGACACTTTTGTCAAGGGAATAACCCCATTTTTTCATATGTATTTGCCGTCGGTTTTTCACATATAAGTTGTCGGAAAAACATATTGATTTTTTACATAAAATATAGTATAATAAATTCCGTACCCTGCTTTTTCGCGCGGTTATTATATATAATATAATAAGGGTTTTGGTATTTTCCAAAAATCGCCTAAAAAGAAAAATTTTTCCAAATTTTTAAAAAAAAGAGAACATAGTGCAAAAAATTGATACTATTAGTTATTGAATTTTTTCCTTTATTATGTTATAATAAATCTAGTGAAAATATTTTTTATAAAAACGGAAAATTTTTCTATCAAATAAGCATTGTAATTGAGAAATTATAGGGTTATACTTATTAAGTAAAAAACGGTTCGCCGTGTAAAATAAATTTAAGAAAAATAATTTTTATTAAAGGAGAGAAAATTATGAAAAAACTTTTGATGCTTTTATTATCAGTAGTAATAGCATTCAGCGCAGTTGCCTGTGGTGGCGGAGAAGAAATGCGTGACGATACGTCTTACTTCTTCATTATCACAACTGACTCTGGTCACGGCTCTGCGGGAACTAAGGAACTTGCTAGAAGATTTGAAGAAAAGTTCAAAGACTATTCATTCGCACCTGGCAAAACTGGCGTTATTGTAGACGTTGAAGCAAAAGGTTCAGTTTTAAACGTAACTTCTATGGCTCAAGAAGCGTACCACGCATACATCAACCCATATTCAGTTGGTAAGACAATGATTGGTTCTGGTGACTTCTTAAACATCGATGAATTCTACAAAATTGAAATCCCTGGCGAAAACAAAACTATCGAAGACAAGATTCCTGAAAACTATAGACCTGGATTACAAGGCGAATCTTCTAAATGGGGTAAGGGTTACTACTTTGCACCTGGCGTTTGCTTTATGGGTGGTTTAACTTACGATAAAAACTGTTTTGATGAATTCGGTTTCTATTTCTTAGCACCTGGTCAAGATGACGAAGGTAACTACTTCTACAGTGAACTTATGGACCAAGAACTTTACTTTGCAAGTCCAGAATCTCCACTCTTTGAAGAAGCAGTAATTGGTAAAGGATTTGACAACTGGGATGGTTGGAACTCTAACCAATACTTATCTTGCGGTCCAGACGGCAAATACGGTACTTATGACGACGGTATGGCATCTTCACTTGATGAACTTGTTATGCTTTGCGAATATATGAAATCTTGTAGCGTTACACCATTCGTATTATCTGGTAAATATCCTGATAACCACGCTTACTGTACAGACGGTTTAATTAACTCTTTATTAGGCCCTGAAAATATGCACACTATGAAAACTTTTGAAAGTGATGCATTCGAAGTTGTAACTGGTTACCAAGACAATACTGAATTATGGGGTATGTCTGATACAAAAGTTCCAACAACTGCAATCGTACCAGTAACACCATCACAAGGTTACTATGCAACTTGGTCTACGGCAAGATACTATAACGCAGCGTTCTGGAAACTTGCAGTTGCACAAAACTGGTATACTGACGCTGTTAAGAGAGATACTTCTCACATTGAAGCAGAAGCAGAATTTATCTTCAGTGGTTACGATTCAAGCCGTCCACGTGCAGGTATTATGTGTGAAGCATCTTACTGGATTAACGAATCACAAGAAAGAAACAACTTCACAGACTTTACAAAGATGAACTACGGTAAAACTGGTTTAGAACGTGAAAAAGAAATTAAATGGTTAAGTTTGCCACGTCAAATTCACGGCACAGTTACTGAAGGTAATGGCACCGTTGAATGCTTTATGTACTTAGGCGTTGGTTCTAACAACATCTTCAACTCTAACTATGCTAACGACCCTGAAGCATTAGAAATGATTAAACAATGGTTATTACACATCTACTCTGACGAGTCACTTCAATTCTTAACTGCTTCTACAGGTTGTCCTCCAATGCTCAACTACGACATTAACCCACAATCTTCACTTTATGATGAAGAACCATTCTACAGAGATTTATTCACAAGAATGCAAGACGGTGAAGAAATTAGAAGTATTGGTCCAAAAGGTGGTTTATACGGTAAATATCCTGATTTATTTGCTGACCACGGTTGGGGTTCTTGCTGGACTGGTCTTGACGCTGAAGGTAAAACTGAACTTTACAGTGCATTCGCTATTAAGAACTACTCTGTTCAACACTGTTTTGAAAACGCAGTATTCTTTATGACTAAGAAAGAATGGGCTGGCGTATTCGACGTTGATATGGGTACAAGCGCAATGCCTCCAACGTCTGCTAAAGACGAATTCGGCAACGAAATAACTTATAGGTCTTCAACTATCGGTGTAGGTGACTAATCTACGCTATTAAAGAACAATTGCAGACGCCAAATTTGGCGTCTGCTATAGTGCTTTTTAGATATATATAATTATAACCCTATAAAAATATGGAAGAGATACTTCAAAAGCCGTTCAATGCTAGCCCGTTTCAGTATGACACTATATTAAGGCCCCTTTGTGTAAAGGGAGCTCCGCGTAGCGGTGGGGGATTCTAAAGCCACATTAACGGCGTTATGCGTCGTTAACTGCTTAGTGTTTGGACTTCAATGACCGAAAGGTCAATTTCACCCCAAACCCTTCGCGAGCCTAGCCTAACTTGTTACTATGTCTTTAGAAAAGTTAAATACGGTCATTCTGAGCGTCGACCTAAAAAGGTGGGCAACCGAAGAATCTCAACGTTTTATATTACTATATATAAAAAGCATTATTAACCTAGGATAAAATTCTTAATGAATTTATTAATTTTACTACAAATATAAGGAGAATTTTGATGGAAAACGAAAACGTGGTTTTTGAAGGCGACAATAATTCACAACCTGAAGTGAAAACGCCTAAATTCTTAACCAGAAAGACAAAAAGACTTATTTTCTATACGTCCATTATTTCTATATTTATTATAGAAACTTTAATTTGGTACGTTTACGTTAATGCGTCGACCTTCGTACTTGCATTCCAAGAATACGAAGCAACAATATCGGGTAATATTCCACACTTTGTAGGATTTAAAAACTTTGAAACGATAATAACGCTATTTAAAGACCCCGGCAACTTTGATATGATTCAAACTTCGCTTTTGATGTACGCCTTCCACCTTTGCGTTGGTACGGTACTTGCGTTGTTCTTATCATACTACGTATACAAGAAGATGCTTTTAGGCGGATTCTTCAGGGTTATTCTTTTCTTACCTTCAATTATGTCGTCAGTAGTTATGGTTACCCTTTATAAGTACATGGTAAACGACTGCTATATGGAAGCCTTCAATCAAACTACAGGTCTACTTAAAGGCGACCACATGACTTCGGTTATAATGGTTATCGTTTATAACTTATGGATGGGTTACGGTACAGACGTACTTATGTATACAGGTGCAATGGGTGGTATTAACCCATCGGTTGTAGAAGCATCTGAGCTTGACGGTTGTAACGCATTACAAGAATTTATATACGTAACTATACCTTGTATCTTCCCAACGTTTATTACCTTCATCGTAGCAGGTTTATCGCACATCTTTACTAACCAAATGGCGTTATATACCTTCTATGCCGGTACTTCAGACGTTAGGTCGGTAGGTTACTTTATGTACTGCCAAAACAAATCGTCACCTGGTCTTGTTAAGCGTGAATTCTACGACTTCTTAACTTACCCAGAACTTTCGGCACTTAGTATGATGATTACACTTATCACTTGCCCAATAGTATTAACCATTAGGTTCTTACTTAATAAATACGGCCCAAACACTAGATAGGAGGAAAGGAATATGAAAAATTATAAGTCAGCAGGCACACGCCTTGCATTAAAAAAACTTTTAAATCCATTATTCTTAGCGATGTTTATATTCCTTTGCGCGTACACTGTCAGCGTTATTTTCCCTATCGCTTGGGGTTTTATGACTTCATTTAAAGAAAGGGTTGACTTTGCATCACGCGGTCCACTTGCTTGGCCAGATTTATCCTTCTGGGATTTAAACAAAGGTATTCCACAATACGAAAACTACGACCATCCGTTTGGTAACTATACAAAGATTTTATTCGATGCGGAAATTAAAACGACTTCTGCTTGGTATAAAGGCTTTATTCATACTGAAAGGGTTGTAAAACGTGTTACGTCAAACATGGGCGACTATATTTGGAACACTATCCTTTACGCGGGCGTTGCTTCAGTTTTAAGAGCAACTGGTCCTGTTATTTGTGGTTACTTATGTTCTAGATACAAATATAAATGTTCATCAATCATTTATACATACGTAGTTATCGTTATGATTACACCTATCGTAGGTGGTACTACTGCAACACTTAACCTTACTAAACAACTTGGTATTTTCGATAGTTGGTTCGGTTTATTCATTAGAAGTTTCGGCTTTGGTAGTATGTACTTCCTTGTATTCTACGGTTTCTTTGAAAGTGCATCTGGTACTTATGCCGAAGCAGCGGAAATTGACGGCGCGTCACAATTTAGGGTTATGGTTACAATCTATATTCCACTTGCAATGACAATGGTTGGTACTATCGTACTTTTAAACTTCGTTGCTGCTTGGAACGACTATAACACCGCGCTTATGTTCATGCCTACGCACTTAACACTTGCGTACGCAATATTCCACTTCTCTAATACGGGCGCAACTGAAAATGACTCTGTTCCATACAGAATTTCAGCCGTTATGATTCTTGCTATCCCTGTATTAATTGTCTTTATCTTACTTAAAGATAAACTTATGGGTAACTTATCACTTGGTGGCTTAAAAGAATAATTTAAAGCCCTATTTGCGTCGCAATACTGCGTTTCTATGCTTTTAAAAGTAGAGCAAGAAGTCCGTTTCAGTATGACACCATATAAGGCCCCTTTGTGTAAAGGGGGCTCCGCAAAGCGGTGGGGGATTGTAGAAAACGCTGTCATTCTGTGGCTGGCGTATTAAGCCCCTCAATATGACGCTAAATTAAACAAAAACAAACAAAAAAACAAACATCAAATTTTCTTTCATAATATATATATTTATATATAGATAACAAAAACAATTTTCTTTGGCGGTTTTAACTAAACCGCCAAGGGAAATAACAATTAAGAAAATTTATTACGTTATTGCAAATACTAAACTAAAACCTTAAAAAAGACTATTCTTAACGCTGTTTTCAGCGGACGGCGTTATTAATTTTAATTTTTAATATATAAGGAGAAAAATATGATAAAAAAGAACATTAAAAAATGTGCTCTGTTTTGTCTAACGGCAGTTCTTGCTTGTACTGTTGGTGTTTTAATTAACACCCCTCTTTCTAACGTAAAGGGTGGTACGGTTTCTTTTGAAATCGCAAACGTACAAGAAACGAACCGTGTAGGTACTGAAATCAATTTGGCTGACGAAATTACTGCTGAATACAACGGTAGTAACGTAGTTTTCTCAAAGGGTGCTATTACCTTCCCAAGTGGCAAAACGTACAAGGTTGGCTCTTTTAAGTTAACCGAAGTGGGCAATTATTCCGTTAAATATTATTATCAAGACGGAAACGTTATCGTAACTGCAGAAAAGAACTTTACAATTTCAGACAGTTATTATGCGTTAACAACAAACTCTGGTAGTATTACCCCTGTGACTGCTGAAGAACAAAAAGCAATTCACGAGAGCGAAGGCGTTGTAAACGGCACTGCATTGCCATTACAATCTAACGCGGATAACGTGCTTTTAAGCGGAAAAGACGGTTTAATCTTAAGATTAAAAGACGGTTGCCAATTTATCTATAATACACCTATCGACTTATCTAAAGCGGGTGACGATGGTATCGCTGAAATCATTGCTGTCAACTATAGACTTGGTAATCTTGTTCCTAACACCGACCCTAAATACTGGCGTTCATTTATGTTCACTAGTGGCGTTGTTCCTACAGAAGAAGAATTTTCTTTAACGTTATTAAAAGACGCGTATAAATTTAGATATGTAGCTAATACTGCATCTCGTTGTAAAATCAGACTTACTGACGCTTACAATCCAAACCTTTACGTAGAACTTGACGACCAAAAAGGATACCTTGGTGGAGACGGAAGTGCAATTCAACACCAAAACTATAAAGTTGCTTGTTCTGCTGCTGCTAACGGTCAAATTTTACACGGCTGTAGAAAAGGTTCTTCCGTATCAGTTTATAACGTTGTTACTGAAATTGACGGCGAACAATATATGGCATACAAGAACTGGAACCGTGCTACAAGTGACTCGGCTTACTTAACAAGTGGTAAATGTGCTTCTACCGCTAACGGTACTAGATGGGGTTATAACTACAAAACTAACGTAGTTTATATGAAAGACGGTAATAAATGGAACGTTGTTAACGACCTTGACAACACAACTATTTATCCGGAAACTCCATTTGCAGGCTTTACAACTGGTGAAGTATTCGTATCTATTTACTTTGCAGACTACGATGGCCCACATGATGCAAGAGTTGACGTTTTATCTATCGGTGAACACTCTGGTGAAGAACTTATTTCTCAATACGGCAAAGCAGGTAGAACTGACTTTACACCTCCAGAAATTCAAATCGACTACGACGAAACTGACGACGGCGTTATCTACGCTGCATTAGGTAGTGAAGTTGAACTTCCATCAGCATTCGTTAAAGAAGTTTATACAGATGGTTCTTATAACGTAAACGTTTACACTAACTACAATACTCCATACAAGAAACTCGTATCAGTTAAAAACAACAAACTTAAACTTGTTGAAAATGCAGTTTACACAGTAGAATATTCTGCAACTGACGCTAGCGGTCAAACGGGCTATGCGACAATGAACATTTGTCCTGTTATTTCAGAAAAATCTATTTGGGTTGAAACAACTAAACTTGATACGGTTAATGCAGGTGATAAAGTTAAATTGCCTGAATACGTATTCAAGACTATAAACAACGCAGATAAGATTAAATTTACTATTAAAGCGGTACACGAAAAAGAAACAATCATCGTTGACCCTGAAACTAACGTATTTATTCCAAAATATACCGGAACTTATAAGATTATCTTTGAATTTAAAGATAACGTTTACGGCGATACTTTCGAATATGACGTTAACGCAGTAGCAACTGCCGATGCTAAATTCTTAACTAGACCACTTCTTCCTAAATACGTTTACTCTGGCGAAACTTATGCTTTTGAAATGTTAAAAGGCTATATCTTCTCTAATAGTGACGTTAAAGAAGTTGGTAGTGAAGGTTATATCAGCGTTGACGGTGGCGAATTCACTAAGATTAAAAACCTTGATTCTTACAAGATTACTGCTACTGACAATATTAGAATTAAATTTGTAAACGGCAATAGCGAATCTGATATTGCTGAAGCAAAAGTTATTAATAATACTGTTGACGTAAACGGCAAGAAAGTATTTAGATTATACAAATCTTTCGTTGGTGATTACACTGTTCCTGAAGAATACAACGCATCAGGCAGACCATTAACTTCTGCTATTCAATACAGAATGAACCAAACTGACGGCGACCAAGTTCTTTCATTTGCTAACCTTGTAGATTATAAAAACTTTGTATTTGAATACAAACCAGGCGTTGAAACTAACTACGCTAAGTTAAAACTTGTTTTAACTGACGTTTACGATGATGATATTAAAATGGAAATCTTCTACTACGTAAAAGGTTCTGGTCACGTTGTAGGTCTTGACGATAAAGAAGTTTACGTTAATAGCGCATTTGCTAACGCATCTGCAACGTATACAGTTAGATACGATAGCGCTAAAAACCAAATGGTTGTTGGCGATTTAGTATTCGATTACGACTTTAGTAAATTCAACACAAGACTTTGCTACTTTGACGTTGTTATGGAAAAGGTAAGCGGTCCTGCGTCTATTACTGTTGAAAAATTTGGTAACCACGTATACAGAGGTAACAAGATTAAAGACGACGTTGCTCCTATCATCAACATCTTTACAAGCGACGGTTCTTATGAAGTTGGCGATAAAGTTACGTTAGACGTTCCTTTATTTACTGACGTTATTTCTCAAATTAAGAAATCGGCAAACTCTGTTACTATTGAACACGAAGACGGTACTAAGATTAAAGTTGAAGATATCTACAATCCATACGAATTCACTTTAGAAAAACTTGGTATTTATTCAGTTGTTTATGCTACTGAAGATACTGCAGGCGTTAAAGGTCAATACCGTTACGCTATTACAGTTGTAGATAAAACTGCACCTGAAATTGAAGTTAACGACTATGCTGAAGATACTATGATTGTTGTTAAACAAGGTACGCTTTATAAGTTAAACTACACTGTAACTGATAATATGTCTGAAAACGAAAAAATCATCGTTGCAGTACGTATGGAAAACTTAAAGACTGGTGAAGTTATCAACCCATCTTCTGTAGACGAACTTCCATGCACTATTGCCGGCGACTACGCTGTTTATATCGTTGCAGCCGACGAATACATGAACTTCTCATCTAAAGTTGTTTACTTGAGAGTTGAAGGAGGTAACAAATAATGAAAAAATTATTTAAAACCTTAATATTATGCTTATTAGTTCTCGCTATGAGTTTATCTGCATTCGCATGTGGCGAAGAAAGCGCAGTTGAAACTGTTGAAGCCGCAAAAAAACGTTCGTTTGAAGGTACTCATATTAGAACTCAAACTGAAACTGGTAAATATTTAGTAAAAGATGGTGCAACTGATTATAAGTTAATTGTTACTGATTCTACAAATGAATATTTAACAGGCGCTAAAGCAGACTTCATTATTTTATTCGAACGTGCTACTGGTATTTCTATCGAAGCAGTATTAGATGAAGACGTTCCTGATTATACTGAAGATGCTAAGTATATTTCTCTTGGCAATACTAAACTTGTTGAACAAGCAGGTATTGATAAAGAAGAATATTCTCTAGAAAAACTTGGCCACGAAGGCGTTAGAATTATGACTGTTGGTAATTCTATCTTCCTTTTAGGCGCTAACATTTACGGTGTTAACTACAGTATCTATACTTTATTCGAATTGATGTTCAATTTTGAAATGTATCATAGAGATTGTATTTATATCGATACTAACGTTTATAACGTTCCTTTAATGAACTATGACGTAACTGAAATTCCAGACGTTCCTTTCTGTGACGTTGCTACACGTTCTGACTGGAAGGGTGCTGCCGCTAACGACGTTAATACAATTGATAGTTTGTACTACGGCGCTAACGCACAAGAAGAAGTAACTTACCGTGGCGCTAGATTTAGAGATGCTAACTACGGTTACTATGAACTTACTTGTCTTGCATACCCAACACCTGATTCTACTACTGGTTATAACATTCACAACATTTTAAATGGTTACTTACCTGCAGGTGTACCTGGTATTGAAAACAAATGGTATTCAACTTCTGGTACTCAAGCATGCTTTACAGCGCACGGCGATGCTGAAAGTTTAGACAGATTCGTTGACCACGTAGTTGACGTTGTATGTGACTCTGTTTCTAGATACCCAACTGCATTATATCCAGAAAAGAACTTCATTACTATTACTTGTTCAGACGGTTCTACAACTACTTGTATGTGTGACGCTTGTTCTAAAATTGCCGAAGCAAACAACGGCGCTTACATTGCATCTCACATTATGTTCCTTAACAGGGTTGCTGATAAAGTTCAAGATTGGATGGAAGACCAAAAAGATAAAGACTTCTATAGAGAAGACTTCAACGTTGTAATGTTCTCTTACGGTGCTACTAGACCATCACCAGTTTATTACGATGAAGAAACAGATACTTATACTCCAACTTCTGAAGATATGATTTTACACAAAGGTGCTACAATCTTCTACGTTGGTTGGACTGGTTTATATCCTATCTACCACGAAGCATCTAGTGAACACCGTAGATATATTGAAGGTTGGAAAGTATTAACACAAGATACTCACTTATGGCACTGGACTAACTCTGGTCCTAACAACGCGGGTATCTTCTACGACGTATTAGGTTCTTTCAACAACGATTACTATGAACACTTAGCATACTGTGGCGTTGACCTTTCTTACCAAGCAAACTGGTTCTCTTATAACGAAGGTACAGCATTTATGAACTTAGGTAACTACATTTCTAAGAAACTTAAATGGAACTGTCACTTAGATATGAACGAACTTGTTGACAACTTCTACAGAAATATGTACGGCGATGCTGCTGATATAATGAAAGGCTTATATGACAAGTTAAAAACTTTCTGGTACGTATTCCAAGACAAACTCGTTTCAGAAAACTTACTTGCTAACGCTTATATGTACACTAAAGAACGTTTACCATACGACTTTAACCTTATGTGGTATAACGAAGTTGAAAAAGCAGTTGCTGCGGTAAGCGCGGGCGATATGCAAGAAGAAGACCCAGACGGATACAAAGTATTAGTTCACAGAATTAGACTTGAAGCCGTTGCTCCTCTTTGCAACATTATCGTTCTTCACGGTAAAGGTAACCCACGTGAACTTAACGACGCACAACTTGGTGCATTCAAATCAGCACTTTTCGACATTGTTCAACACCACCCTAACATGAGTTGTGGCGGTTCAAATGCATTAAAAATTGCTAATTCTTAAAAGGGGGTAAGAATATGAGAAAATTATTAGTTAAAGTATTAACGCTTATATTAGCGTTTACGTCATTATTTGCATTATCCCTTTTTACAGGTTGTGATTGTGGCGATAACGGTGGCTCTGGCAACGTTATCCCAAAACCTGAAGACAAGGTTGAAAGATATTTAAATCTTGACGTTTCAGAACTTAATTTAATCGTTGGTGACGAACACAAGTTTACTGCTTCTTATATTAAAGAAGAAGGCAAGACTTTAACTTTTGAATCTGCGGATGCAAACATTGCAACCGTAGGTGCAAAAGGCGAATTACTTGCATATAACGAAGGTTCTACTACGATTACTGCTAAATACGGCGATTTAACCGCTACTTGTAACGTAAACGTTTCTTTTGGTAACTATTTACCAGAATTAGTTTTCGCAAGCGGTGACCTTGACGTATATAACCTTGGTTTAGACGGTATTCCTTATACGTTTAGCCCAGTTATTAAATTCAATGGCAAAACGTTTACCGATGCTGAAGTAACTTTCGTATCAGCAAACGATGCTATTGCAAAATTCGACAATGCAGACGTTAAGGGTATTTCTCTTGGCGAAACTACTGCTACAGTATCAGCGTCTTGGCGTGGTTTCACTGTAAGCGAAGTTCCTGCATTACAAAAAGTTATTAACATTAAAACTCACAACGTTGTAAACTTCCTTATTAACGACCAAACGTTTGACGTTATGAAACTTTCTACCTTCAATGGTGATTTTGAGGGTACAACTTATTCTAACGTTTCTGACTTTGACGTTAAAATTATTTACAACGGCCAAGTAACAAACGGCAACGTACAAGTTGACGTTGCAGATTCTTCAAAAGTTAACGTTTCTAACGGTAAAATTACTGCTAGAGGTATGGGTAAAACTGACGTTACTTTATCTTATAAAGATAGCAATAACCAAGTTTTCAATACTGTTATAACTGTTGAAGTTATCCGTCCTGTTGCCGACAGCGGTATGAAATTTAACCTTTTCTCTGCTGCTCTTGGTTACTATAAAGACGTATATGCTGATTTACAAAACAAATCAGTAATTAAAGACGTTTTAGGTAACGACGCTTCTAAAGTAACTGATGCCTACGTTGTTGACGGCATTCAATTAAAAGTTGAAGGCGACAAAATTTTAAACCTTCCAGTTGCTAAAGAATCTTCATTACTTAACAAAATCGTTATCGGTACTGCAACTTACGCGTACACTTGTGAAATTGACACTTACGGTGCTCTTGTTGCAGATAAAGAAGACTTAGCAATCTTTGACGTTCACTTCACTAACGCAGACGAAACTGAATACAGTTACGTTAACGGTTACTGTGAACTTTTAAGAGATATCGACGCTACAGGCTTCAAACCAAAACACACTGCCGTTCATACTGTTAACCCAAAAGTTGATATGTATAATAGTTATGGTAATTATTACGTTGGTTTCCGTGGTACGTTCAACGGTAAAGGTTTCACAATCTTTAACTTAGATACTACACGTGACCCAATCACTTATATTAACAAAAACGGCAATAAGCAAGTAGATAGCCAAAGCGTTGGTTTATTCGGCTACATTGCAGGTCCTGCAACTATCAAGAACGTTGCTTTCGAAAACATGAAAGTCGTTAATGGTAGCGGTATCACTTATAGAGGTCTTTGTTCAGTTGTTGAAACAACAACAACACCAAAGGGTAACTGTACTTTTGAAAACATTTACATTTCTTTAAGTGAAGATTCTAAAGAGCCAAAGGGTATCTTATTCTTCAACGTACCAGGTTCAAGATTTAATCTTAGAAACGTTGTTATCAACGCTCCTAACCTTGACGTTGGCGATGAAACATCCGGTGGTTTAATTGATAATAACGGTACAGGTCTTGAAAAAGACGATAGAGCAACATACGACGGCGTTGTAGTTATCTCTAAATATCCACTTGGTTTCTTCAGTTACTACACAATGTACGGCGGAAACGAAAAGATGGGTAGAGATATGTATTCTGAAGAAAAGGATTACACAGTAGACCTTTCTAAATACGCTTTAGATACTAAGTTAGGTTATACACCTGGCCCAAACGGCGAAAAATTGTTATATCGTAGAAAATCTGCTGTTAAGAAATATAACAATATTTCTGAAATGGCTCAAGACGTAAACAACTTCTCTAAATTCCCAGATTCATTCTGGAAAGTTGAAAAAGACGAAAATGGTGGTCAAACTATTTTCTGGAAATCACTTTTAGGTTACAGTTACGACCTTTATAATGAAGACGGCGAAATCTTTGATAGCGTTCTCTTCGATAAAGAAGGTGCTAAACCTTACAAATTCACAATTAAGAACAGTATTGAACCTATTACTAACTATACTGCTACTGTTTCTGACAGTAACGTACTTGAAGTTAAGAACGGCGCAATCTATCTTAAACAATACAAGATTGGTTACTACGAAGTAACACTTTCATTTACTTCTAAGTTCAACACACCAATCACAAGAGTAATTCCTGTTACTGTTGACGCTAAGCACATTGCTACTTACCTTCAACAAGACGGTGAAGTCGTTAACCACGGATTAACTGAACTCCCAGCGGGCGCAAGTTTCTCTATTAACGGTGTAAACGTTGCTCACACATTTGAAAACGGCAAGTTAAAAGTTGATTTATCTGGCGTTGATTTATCTGAAGTTGCTTTAACTGACAGAGTAGACGTTTATATGAAGACTTCTAACGGTTACGATTCTAGATTCGTTTCTATGTACGTAACACTCGCTATTGACGAAGCAGAAGAACTTAACTACTTCAACGTTGGTTATACGTTCAATCAAGCCGAATACGACGCATTAACTTCTGATGCTGAAAAGATTGCATATCTTGAAAAATGCGAAGCAGAACCATTCAAATATTTTGATGGTTATTACGTACTTGCTAAAGATATCGATGCTACTGGCATTAAGTTCAATCACGAAGCGGCTGTTGAAACTCCAACTGAAAAGATTAAGTATGATGCTAACGGCGACGGAGACATTACCGACGGTAAAGACTATTATACCTTCACTAAAGGCGACGTTGGTTTCCTTGTAAACGAAGCAACTAATACTTTAGAAGCAAGAAACAATGACGCTCCTATCGTTGGTCCTAACGGTAAGGAATATATGATTCCACGTGATGGTTATCCAATCGTTGGTATGTATACAGGCGTAACTGAAAACGATACAAGCGCTAATAAGTTTGTTTACTCTGGTTCGTTCGGTATTCCTGCAATCTACTTCAAGAAGATTGGTTTCATGGGTACGTTTGATGGTCAAGGTCATATCATTACTAACCTTGATACTCAAAGATATGATTATAAGGACATTAAGTTCTATAATGATAACAAAAACGCAGATTCAACTGTAAGCGCAACTTCTAAGGGTGCTGGTTTATTCGGTATTATCAACGCTGGCTGTAAAGTTCAAAACGTTGCATTTGTTAACACAGTATTTAGTTACTCTGCATTACTTGCAATGTACGGCAATACTCCACACAGTGGTGTTCTTAATACAAATAACGTTCCAGATATTTTAACTATTGATAAATATCAATTAGAAAACGTTTATATTTCTGCTGCTCCAACATCAGGTAGTATTTTAAGTATTACTTGCGCAACAAACGGCGCAATGCTTGGTAGCTTCAAAGACGTTATCGTAGATATGACTAATAAGACTAGTCAATATTTATTAAATCCAGGTCACTTCTCTCAAACTAACTCTAGTTTATACGCTAAGATGGAAAGAGTGTACTTCGCTTCTACGTTTGACGTTCCTTCAGCAATTATATCTCGCCACACTGGTAAACTCTTCTTCGGTAGTTCAATGGCAGACTTATATGCAAATACTAACATTTTAGAAGCATTTGCAGAAAACCCATACTTCGAAGTTCTTACACGTAATGGTGACGAAGGCGTATTCTTCAAAGGCACTTACGCTTCTACGTTCAAAGTAACAAGCGACGGCAAAGTTGTTGATAGTATTACTCTTGACAAAGAAAACCTTGCTAAAGAACTTGTTGCTGAAGATGCCTTTGGTGTAGTAGCAGATGCCGAAGTTGAAATTTCTAATACAGACGTACTTGAATATGCAAACGGCATTATCACAGTTAAAGAAAACGGTTATGCTCAAGGCGATTATGAAGTTACTATTAA
Source organism: Clostridia bacterium (assembly GCA_017504165.1). GTDB lineage: Bacteria > Bacillota > Clostridia > Christensenellales > Borkfalkiaceae > HGM11412. The sequence continues at coordinate 44,098 of JAFVRR010000013.1, forward strand.
AGTAACTGCAAACGATGCTTTTGGTAGCCCAATCACTTTAGCTAAAACTATTAAAGTAATTCTTGCACCAAACGTTGTTGCAGGTGGTTACTTACAAACTATCGACGGTGAAATTACTGGTCATGGTTTAACTTCAATTGAAGATTTAACGTTCTCTATTGACGGCGTTGAAACTGAAGCAACTCTTACTACAGAGGGCAAATTACTTCTTGATTTAGCAAACGTTGATTTATCTGACGTTAAAGATTTAGAATCTGTTGACGTTTACGTTGCAAACGCTAATGGCGACGACGTAATCTTCAGAGTATCTAAATTATTACTTGCTATTGACGAAGCATCTGACCTTACTAAACTTAACGTTGGTTACACTTATGACCAAGCAGAATTTGAAGCATTAACTTCTGACGCTGATAAGGTTGCATACCTCAAGAACGCTCAAGAAAATCCATACGATTTCTATGAAGGTCTTGTTATCTTAACTAAAGATATCGATGCAACAGGTGTTGAATTCAAACACGAAGCAGTATTTACTGTTGAAAAAGCACACGAAGAAGTTGGTTTCTTAATCGGTGAAGTAGGCAATACTTTAACTGTAAAGAACGCTAACGCTCCTATCGTATTTGACGGTGTAACTTACAATATCCCACGTGCTGGATACCCTGCGGTTAAGACTGTAACAACTGGTGCATTAGCAACTGCATACAAATATATGCCAGGTGCATACTTCTACAAGATGGGCTTCCTTGGTACGTTTGATGGTCAAGGCCACGTTATTACTAACCTTAACACAGTAAGAACTGCTGAACCAACATACTATAATGGTACGGAAGAAATTACTGCTATTAAACAAGCTCCTGGTATCTTCGGTGTTGTAAATGCAGGTACTGCAATTAAGAACGTTGCTCTTGTAAATGCAAAACATACAGCTGGTTCTGTATTTGCGCTTATTGACGTTTCTCCTGCAGGTCTTGGTACAGCAGGTTACCACTATGATGAAGGCGATATCTTTGCTGAAATTGGCAAATCTCCTAGAACAATATTCGAAAATATGTATATTGATTCTACTGAAACAATTGCAAGCGGTTTATTATACGTTTACAACTCTGGTTCAAGAGGTGCTCAAATCAGCAATATCGTTATTAACTACCCTAACTACGGTTGGGCTAGCGCTGGTTATAGTAACCTCTTTGAAAGCGGTATATTAGGTGGTTCTGTTGCTCCTACACAAGCGAATGGTAGTTTAACTCATATTGTTAAGAACGTTTACGCAGTTGTTCCTCAAGACGTTAAATTTATAACTTCAAATCGAAACATTGATATCGTAGTCGCTAAATCATTACCTGGTCTCTTTACAGCAACTGTAAATACAATCGGTACAGAAAAAGCAACTATGGCTGAAATCTTTGCTGAAAACGAATACTTTGAAATTGTTGCTCGTGGCGACAGTAAAGGTGTATTCTGGAAAGGCTTATTCGATGAAGGTTCTTATGAACCTTCCATCGCAGTAGTCGATGGCGAAGGCAATGCTATCACTCAAGTAGTATTCACTCCTGGTGATACTGAAGCAGAAGTTTACGTTCAAGATATGTTCGGCAACGTACTTTCTGGTTTAACTTACGAATTTAATAAAGAAAGCGGTCTTATCTATGAAGACGGCAAGATTAAAGTTGTAAATTATACTGTTGACGTTTATGAATTAACGTTCACAATCAAAGCAAACATTTTAGGTTCTGAAAAAGAATTTACTAAGACAATCATCGTTGACTGTCTTCCAGTAGCAAATAAAGGCTACTTACAAGCAGACGGCGAAGTGATTGAACACGGTTTAACTTCTATTGACGGCGCTAAATTCCTTCTTAATAACGAAGAAATTCCTGCAACTTTAGTTGATGGCAAGTTAAAACTTACTTTACCTGAAGGCTTTACTGCAGAATACTTATCTTCAGTAGTTGTTAAAGTTGATTTTGCTGAACAAACTGATGCAATTTACGAATTAACTTACGTATCACTTGCAATCGATGAAGCAGAAGACCTTTACCACTTCAGCGTAGACTTCACTTATGATGAAGCTTACTACAACACTCTTACGTCTGATGACGCTAGACACGAATACTTAGCACAATGTCAAGCTCAAGCAATTGATTACTTTGACGGTTACTATATCTTACTTAAAGATATCGACGCTACAGGTATTAAACTTCAACACAATGCTGCAAGAACGTTACACGTAGGTGGTGATGAACTTGGCAAGTCAAAAGGCGCAAATAACAACCCACTTGTTTATAGCGACACAACTAATAGTTGGACATTCATTAAAGATGCAGACGCCAACGTTAAATCTGTTGCTATAACAGTTCCTGCAACTGACAAGTATGCTGAAACTTCTTACGTATTCCCAAGGAAAGGCGCATACGGTGAAGGTACTGCTACTTGGTTAGCTAACGTAACAGGTTCTAATAACGTTAAAGCAGGTTTTGCTGGTACGTTTGATGGTCAAGGTCACGTAATTTCTAATCTTGATACAACTAAAGCTTACGAATCTAATGGTTATATTATTAACAATTACGGTAATGCTGGTAGAAGTGTGACTGGTGCTGGTTTATTCGGTATCATTAAACAAGGTGCTACAATTAAGAACCTTGCATTAACAAACGTTAACATGCAAAATTCTGTAGCATTTGCTAATATGTTAATCTCTCCAGCAACTGATAACGCTTTAGCGGCCAACTTTGAAAACATCTACGTAAGCGCATCTAACGATACTGAAACTATTTACGGTATTTTCTATGATGCTGGTAGCTGGGCTCCTAACCTTAAGAATATTATTATTGATATTCCTAACGTAAAATTTGGTAGAATAATTGCTTACAACGGCGAAGATGCATTCTGTCACACTAACGGTGGTTTACGTGCAAACTACCAAGGCGTATATATTGCTTCTCAATTATCTCTTTATAGAACAATTGCAAGCAACAGTTCTTCTTACAAGTTTGACATTACGTTAGCACCATCAATGGCAGAACTCTTCAATGCTACAACAAACATCGGTGGCTATGAATATGCTATGAATACCACGTTTGCTGATAACGATTACTTCGAAATCATTGAACGTGCAGGTGTTAAAGGCGTATTCTTCAAAGGCTTATTCGATGAAGAAGCATACAAAAACACAATCTCGTTTGTAGACGGCGAGGGTAACGCTTTAACAAGCGTTACTCTTGAGCCGGATAAAAAAGAACAAGCAATCCTTGTTAAAGATTTATTTGGTTCAACTGCAAACGTTACTGTAGAATTCAGTGCTGGTAGCGGTTTAGAATACGCTAACGGCGCAATCAAAGCAACAACTTACACAGTTGGTTCTTACGAAGCAGTATTTACTGTAACTGCTAACGGAACTGCTTATACTAAAGCAATTCAAGTAGAAGTTCTTCCTGAAACTGTTGCTGCTTACTTACAAGAAGACGGCGAAATCGTTGGTCACGGCTTAACTTCAATTGACGGTGTTAAGTTCGCTATCGGTGCAGAAGAAGTTCCTGCAACTTTAGTTGACGGCAAGTTAAAACTTGCTTTACCTGAAGGCTTTACTGCAGAATACTTATCTTCAGTTGTAATTAATGCTGATTTAGTAGACACTACAGACATTCTTTACAATGCTAAATACGTTTCACTTGCAATTGACGAAGCTACAGACCTTCAACAATTTGGTGTAAACTACACTTATAACCAAGCAGAATTTGATGCTTTAACTTCTAACAAAGAAAAGAAAGCATACCTTGAAGATAAACAAGCTAACCCATACACTTACTTTGAAGGTTACGTTGTTTTAACTAAAGATATTGACGCTACAGGCATTACGTTTAATCACGATGCAATGTATTACGTTGAAAATAGCAATACTGATATCGGTTATACAATTAACGAAGTTGGCAACACGTTAACTGCAGTAAATACTAACGCACCAATCGTATTTAACGAAGTAACTTACAATATCCCACGTCCAG
>JAFVRR010000014.1 GCA_017504165.1 Clostridia bacterium
AGCAGGTTCTTATATTTCTCTCGAAGAAGTTATATTAAATAAATCCACAACTTGCCGTTAGGCAAATTTCACCGCCGTAGGCGATATCACCCGTTGTTAGACGGATATAACAAATCCGTTTGCGGATTTATTTAGTTGCCGAATCCCTTGTAGGGACTCGGCTTTGCTACGCTTTATTTTTTTGTTTTGGCTAAGCCGTTTGGCTTGGCTTTTATTTTTGCTATTCGACAAAATTTATATATTTTTAACAATTTGTCTTAAATTTTAACAATTTTTAATAAGTATAATAAAGGGGTATTTAAAATGTGGCCAAATTTTAAATTAAAGGTAAAATTTTTAACTTTATTTTCTCTTATATTTATAGTCGGTTTAAGTTTGATTGTTAAATATAACGGTATAGCATCCGTTTACTTAGGGGGTACTACTAAAAAACTTCCAATTTACTCTGTTGGTCGAGAAGATAATAAAATTTCTATCTCCTTTGATTGCGCTTACGGAGCGGACTACACTTATAAACTATTAGATACTTTAGACGAGTACGACGTAAAATGCACCTTTTTCGTCGTTAAGTTTTGGGCGGAAAAGTATCCAACTGTGTTAAAAGAGATTGTTAGGCGTGGTCATGAAGTGGGAACGCATTCGGCAACTCATCCTAATATGAGTAAACTAAGTAGCGAAAAAATTACTAGCGAACTAGTTACTTCTATGGAAACGATAACTAGTATAACAGGACAAAAAATCAACCTTTTTAGACCGCCGTACGGCGATTACGACAATAAAGTTATATCTGTTTCGGAAAGTTTAGGTTTATATCCTATTCAATGGGACGTAGACAGTATAGACTGGAAGGATATTTCCGCAAAAGAAATAGTAAATAGGGTGGTAAAAAGGACTAAAAGCGGTTCTATAATACTTTGCCACAATAACGGACTTCATACTCACGAGGCGTTGCCGTATATACTATCTAACTTGAAAAACAAAGGTTTTACGTTTGTAAAAATTAGCGAACTTATTTATAAAGAGAATTACGAAGTTGATTCTTTTGGCGTTCAGCGCCTTAAGGAATAATGAGGATATTATGATAAACGTTGATAAACAAAATAACAAAGTGTACGTAAACGGTGAAATTATCACCGAGGCAAGATTTTCGCACGAGATATACGGCGAAGGATTTTACGAAATGGATATATTAGTTAAAAGATTATCCGGTCAAGTAGACGTTCTTCCCGTAACTATTTCCGAAAGATTAATTGAAAGTAGTAATTTAAAAATTGGATCTACTCTTTCCGCAATTGGTCAGTTTAGAAGTTACAATAAGCAGATTGAAGGAAAAAGTAAACTTATGCTTACGGTGTTTATTCGCGAAATTGTAGATAGCGAATATTATAAAAACCCAAACGTAATAGTTTTATCGGGTTATATTTGTAAACCGCCTATATATAGAACTACGCCGTTTAATAGGGAAATTGCCGATATTTTAATTGCAGTTAACCGCGCCTACAATAAAAGCGATTATATACCTTGCATTGCTTGGGGTAGAAACGCTAGATTTGTTAAAAATTTAGAAGTAGGCGATAAAGTTGCAATATCGGGTAGAATTCAGTCAAGAGAATATCAAAAGAAACTTAGCGAAACGGAAGTAAAAACTTTAACCGCTTACGAAGTGTCTATTTCTAAACTTGCTGCGTGCGACAATGCAGACGTTTTTGATTTAGATAAAGAGTTTGAGTTTGAAAGTGAGATTTTAGAAAAAGAAACCGTTTGATATTGACAAAAATATAGTAGACTGTTATAATAAGTGTGGTTTTAGCCACACTTTTTTATTGGCTTTTTTCGCAAATTTAATCGCTATTATGAAAAATATATATAATATTGCAAATTTTAATATTTTAATTGAATATAAATATCGTTATACTTTTAAGTTTTTAGAAGACTTTTTGGTTGAAGATGGCGACGAGTACGACTTTTCTATTTCGGTTGGAGAAAAGGAAATGATTAGTGAATGCGCAAAGTCGGAAATAAAGATTATGGACGTTGTTGAAAGTAGCGCGATACTTAGAAAACTTGCAAACGTTTTGCTTGAAAAGTATTCTACCGTATTATTTCACTCTTCCGCAATAAGTTGCGATGGTAAAGCGTATTTGTTTTCCGCACCTAGCGGGACAGGTAAGTCTACGCACACCGCTTTACTTAAAAAGTTACTTGGCGATAGGGTAGAATATATTAACGACGACAAGCCGTTTATAAGGCTTAATAACGGCGAATTTACCGTTTACGGTAGCCCGTGGCGTGGTAAACATCAATTAGGTCAAAATATTGGCGCGCCACTTAAGGCGATTGTTAAAGTTTGTAGGGGAAAGGAGAATAAAGTTGAAAAATTAGACGCTTTATCATCTTTAAACTTGCTTTTAGAACAGTCTTATTCGTATAGTGACGCTAACGCGACTTCAATTCTACTTGATATTATAAACGGAATGCTTGGTAAAATAGAGTTTTATAAACTTTATTGTAATACGGATATTTCTTCAGCGGAAGAAACTTATAAATACGTAATAAAAGGTGAAAATATATGAAAATAAGAAAGGAATTTATTTTAAAAAAATTAGGTGAAAACACCGAAAACGAAGTAAACGTAGTTTTTGCCGTTGGCGCTTATGCTAAAAATATAAACGGATATATTAAACTTAACGAAACTGCGGTATTTTTATGGAACGTTTTAATTAACGGCGCAACGGAAAGTGAACTTGTTGACGCATTGCTTTCAGAGTATGACGTTTCTAGAGAAATTGCTGAAAAAGACGTTAAAAATATCCTTGCTACTTTAAGAAATATAGGTGCTATTGATGACTGAACTTGAAAGGGCTTTAAACGAAGTGGGCTTTTTATGTATGCCTTTTAAAGGGACTAGTATGCTCCCGTTATTTAAAGAAGGTAGAGATAAAGTTGAAATATACAAGTATACGCCCAAAACACCGCTTAAAAAGGGCGATGTTATTCTTTATAAGCGAGAGTCGGGGCTTTACGTTTTGCATCGTATAATGGCGTTTAAAGGGGAAGAAATGGTTCTTTGTGGCGACAATCACACTACGCTTGAATACGGTGTTAAATATTCGCAAGTGTTAGGCGTTTGCACGGGGTATTATAGGTATGATAAATACGTAGATTTTTCAAAATCGCTAAAGTATAAATTTTATAAAAACACCTTTGCTAAATTTAGAATTATAAGGCGCGTTCGACATTTTATAATTAGGGTGTTTAAGGGGAAATAATATACGGCGTTACAAACTAAAAATAAAAATCCACCAAATTTTTGGTGGATTTTTTATTCGTTAATTTCTTCTTTAAATAGAAGTTTAGATTCAATAAATATAAGCGCAAGCGTCAACGTTAAGGCGATAATTACGGTAAAAATCGAAGATTTTACTTGTTTGTCTGCGCCAGAGCCGATAGTTGTCGTATTCGACTTGTAATCTTTACCTGTTGAAAGATTTGTGGTTTTTAAATAGCCCGAAACGATATATCCAACGGGATCTCCGCCTTCGTCAAGCGAAATTAGCGTCATACGAGATTTGTTAAATTTATATTCGTTATACGCGTAGACTTTTTGTCCTTTTTCAAGCGCTATAAGTTTATAGTTGTTGTCGACTATCGGTTTAGAATAAACGTGAGAGTTATTGCTTAAATAAAGTGGCTCTCCCTTTTTGTTCGTTGCCGTTATATTGTAAGTTTCATAATCTTTTTCGTTTAATAGGGTAGCATCGCCGTTAGTTTCCGTTATCGATGATTTTCTAATAAGTGCCACTAAATTTTTAGTGTAAGATAAAAGTAAATAATCTTTATCAACTTCCGATATAACGGTGTAAATTCTAGACGGGTTAGGGTTGGTAACGGTCGTAACGTTTTTAAAGTAAGGTTTTTCTTCTACGTAATTATAGTCGTTTAAAGTTACTTTAAATATTTTAGCGCCTTCTTTAACGGTTACGAATTTAACGTCGGTTAAAACGTCTTCAGTTTTAACGTTTTCGGCGGAAATTTCAGATAAACTTTTGATATTTAAGTTCTTATCCGCATTTTTATAAATACAAGCGTCGCCTAAATAGAAACAGTCGGTTGAGCGGTAACTTAGGGCAAGTGATTCTACCTTTTCTTCGTATAAAGTATTAACTTTATAACTTGATTGTTCGTAGTTGCCGTTATTTTCTACGTATTTATAAATCTTGTTGTCGTTAGATAAAACGTACACGCTACCCGAAAAGTCCGTTTCGATAGATAGAATTGGATAATTTACGGTAGTTTTTGTAATGATTGAGCCGTTAGAATATCTTGCAAGAGTGTAGATTGAAGAGTTTTCAGTTTCTTTATAGGCGATAATTACGTTGTCGAAAATATCTACCGTAAAATCAACGGCAATTCCTTTAATTTGCTCGCCGTTAGTAGTTAGCGACGTTTTTTCAATATCTTCAAGTTCATTATTTTCGGTAGGTAGGGTGATTTTGTGTACGTTAACCACGTCGTTTACGTAGTCTTTTCTAGACGTATCGGTATAGTAGAAAGAATCGTCTAAATAGTATAGTGACGTAACTGATGCCGTTTGATATTCTTCAACGACGTCTAAGGTTATGGGGTTAGAATTCGTTTGCTTGTATAAAGTTACGAATTCGCCGTCATATATTAAAACGTGTGTGTCAGATGCTGTAAAACGCTCAATTTTAAAGTCTTCGTTTTTATCGTAAATATTAGATAAATCTATTTTACGGTAAGGGTAATTTTGCTTGTCTTTAGAAACTTTGACTATTCTTTTTCTAGGCTCGGTCTCGTCAGTTTTAAAAGTGGCGTTATCGAGCGCGTAAACGTAGTTTTCACTTAATATAACGTTGGTTGCGTCTTTAGTTAAGCGGTAGTCCGCCGTGTCTTCAGTAGTAATTGCAAAATAGGTAAATTCGCCTGTTACGGGATCGACTTCTTGTACGGAATTAAGTATATCGTCGCAAACTAAAATTTTGCCATCTCTTTCAGTTAATCCTTTAGGGGAACGAAGGTAGCCTAGAGTGGTTGCGTTTTCCGTAACGGATATGACCTTTTCTATAGTCGCGTCTTTTTCCTTCTTGATCTTATAAAGTCCGTCTATTGCGGTAAACCAAACGTAGTCGTTTAAATCTAAAAAACTAATTACGTCTTTATTAATGGTGGATAGCGATATCATAGTTTTGTCGGAAGAGCGGTAGTATTTAAGCGTGCCGTTGTCAAGTAAATAAATATTTCCGTCGTTTGCGAAAAATCCCGCTTTTGCAAAAGTTTCAAAATCGTAAAGTTTTTTAAAGGTAGGCTTAGAGCCGTTATCTATAATTTGATAAATATTGGCGTAATTGTTGGTGTTTGCAACTACCTTGTCTTCGTAAAATGAAAAATAGTTGGCAACGATAACCGGCATATTGCTATCGTCTAAAAGCACTTTTGGGGTAACTTTTAAGTCGTTTGCGGGAATGTAATAAACTTGCGATTGGCTAACGTAATAAATATAGTTGCCGTACTTTTGCACTTGCGATATAGAAGAAATCGTGCTATGCGACGGTATTATTTGATACGTATCGGTGTTAGGGTTAAATACGTTTATTTGATTGTGAGTGTAATTGGTTTCAAGGTTTTGATAATACTCTGAAATAACTAAAAATCCGTCATTAGAGTAGGAAACTGCGATAGGGGAGTTGAGATCGTAAAATTCAATAGGGCTAGACGGTAAGAATAATTGTGTGTTCGTTTCCGTTATTTCGCTTGCTAAACCGACGTTTTTAGTAACGCTAAAAAGCCCTAAGACTAGCGTTAGGGCGCAAATTAACGATAAAATTGTCAGTTTAAATTTTCTCATATTATAAACCTATAAATAAACTATAGTTATAGTATAACATATATTTATAAAATTTCAATATAAAAAATTAAACTTTTTTTAAAAAAAGAATTTATAAAAATTTTTTGGAAATATTTGGCATAATAATTGAGTTTTGTCTGAAATTGTCATATTTATTTTTTTATTATAAACACGAACAAATGTTCGCAAACATAATATTTTAGTATTTATTTTCGGCTAAATCAACATATTATGTCATATTTTAATCAAAATTAAATAAAAAATAAAATATTTTGTTCAAAATTGTCATATTGTGTTGAGTTTTGGTAGTGAATAGTTTTATAATTTTGGTATTAAACGGAGGTGAGACTATGAATTATCACGGAAAAACGATGCTAACTTGTTACAAGAAAATTGATAAACTTGTTTTGCAAATTGAAAACTTAATTAAAAAGAGGGTAAAGGATTCCTTTTACGATTTTTCTTCTACTTATACGCAGGCAGAAAGAGTATTAAAGTTAAACGAGGTTAGGTTAGATTTAATTGAACTTAAACTTATAACTAAAGAGGCGCTTGATAGTTTAAGTGAAGTTGACAAGATACTTATTTCGTATAAGTATTTTGGAGTTATGCCAAAAGATGAAGATTTCGACTTAAAGTCTAGAAATTATTTTAGAAAGCAAAACAAGGCTATAGAACGTTTTAATAGCGCTTTAAAGCAAAAAGGTTATGATGAAGAATGGTTTTTATCTAAGTATTTTAAAATTGCATTTATTGCTGGCGCTTATCAAAAAACCGTACTTGAAGAAGGGAAAAAACATTCTAAAGATTAATTTTCTTCTGTAAAAAATTCTTCGTCTTCTCGTTTTTGTTTAGTTGGTTTAAAAAGATAATACACTATAGAAATTGAAATAACGGATAGCCCGATAATAATTATAATTTGTAAACTTTCGGCGGGAAGAGAACTCGGTTTTTCGTTTTCTTCTTGCGGGATTTCTTCCTTGCCGTCGTCGGGCTTTTCAGTTTCTATTTTGTCTGGGTTATCGGGAACGGTAAACGGATTTAAAGAGTTTAAGTCAAAGTAACCTAGTTTATTGTTACAGTAAACGTAGCAAATTTCACTACCGTTTTCGCGTATTAGTTTGCCGTAGTAGACCATAAAAGTGTTTTCGGGTACGTTGAAATAGGGTTTAGATAAATTATAATCATTAAATAAAACGTCGCTTAAACTGCAAGATACTTTAATTAGCGCGTAGGGTTTTGTTGGGATTACGTCAGTTTTAGTAAGTTCGCTTAATTTGCAGTATCCCATAATCGTGGGGTAACTCTCGTCGCTATTGCCGTAAGATACTTTAACTATACCGCCGTTTGTGTTTATAACTTTTAGATAGTAGCCGTATGGTATTTCAAATAGTTTTACGTTGAAATCGCTATCCGAATAAATATAAACGCCGTTAGATAAAACTCGCATAAATTCTTCCGTAGATGCGTTTACGGTGTTTTTAGGCGTTAAACTAAGGGTTAAAATGCTAATACATAATAGCAAAAGAAATTTTTTCATAGTCAAATAATTATAACTTTAAAAAAAGACAAAAAATTGTAGTATTTATTACGTTTATGGTGAATTTAGTCATATGCAAGAAATTATAGAAAAGATTAATAAAATAGAAAAGGAACAAAAAAGACGGTACGATAACAATTTAATTTTTAGATACAACGCGGGTAAAAAAGTTCACAAAAAGCAACTTGCTTTTCATAAATGTAAAAAGCGAAACCGTTGGGTTTTTGGTGGAAACCGCAGTGGTAAAACTGAATGCGGTGCGGTTGAAACTATTTATATGGCAAGGGGAATACATCCGTATAGGAAGAATAAAAAGTCCGTTTTCGGTTGGGTTGTATCCCTTTCGCAACAAGTTCAAAGGGACGTTGCTCAAGATAAAATTTTAAAGTATTTAAACCCCGATTGGATTGTGGATATTACTATGCTGTCTGGCAAGAAAGATAGTCCAAGTTCGGGGGTAATTGACCAAATTAAAATTAAAAACGTTTTAGGTGGCGTTTCCGTTATTGGATTTAAAAGTTGCGACCAAGGTCGTGAAAAATTTCAAGGAAGTTCTTTAGATTTTGTGTGGTTTGATGAAGAACCGCCTAAAGATATTTACGACGAGTGCCGAATGCGTGTTCTAGATAAAAGGGGAGATATTTTCGGCACTATGACACCACTTAAAGGTCTTACGTTCATCTATGATGAAATATTTTTAAATAAAAGCAATTCAAAGGAAGTTTGGTACGAGTTTATAGAGTGGGCGGACAACCCTTATTTGAGCAAAAAAGAAATTAAAGAATTGACTACTAGTCTATCAGAGCGTGAACTAGAATCGCGTAGATACGGTAGATTTTTTACAGACACCGGGCCTGTGTACGTAGAGTTTGATGAAAACAAACACGTCATCGAGCCCTTTTTTATACCCTCCGATTGGCAAGATATGATTTCAATCGACCCGGGGCTTAAAAATCCCTTATCTTGTCATTGGTACGCAGTTGATTACGATGGTAACGTTTACGTCGTTGCCGAGCATTACGAGTCGGGTTTAGACGTAGAGTCGCACGCTAATAAAATTAAACAAATTTCAAGTGAGATTGGTTGGCGTAAAGAGTTTAACGGCAATATTAAAGGAATAATCGACTCTGCGGCAAATCAAAAGACGCTAGCGTATTCTAAATCGGTTGCCGAACTGTTTTACGAAAACGGAATTAGCGTTTCTACAAACGTCAATAAAGACCTATTTAGCGGAATAAATAGAGTTAAAAGTTATTTTAAAAACGATAGGATTTTTATATTTAAAAACTGCGTTAATCTAATTAAGGAATTAAAAGGGTATAGGTGGGGGAATAACGATTTACCAGTCAAGCGCGACGATCACTCGCTCGACGAACTTAGATATTATATTATGACACGCCCACACAAAGACAAACCTCAAGCGCAGTTATCCGAGGTTGCTAAAGATAAACGAAGACTAATAAGAAAGGCAAGGAGGGCAAAGGGTAAAAATGGATACGGATAACGAAAAGGTTAAAAAAGCGCTTTTGAAAAGAGCGGTAGGCTACGAGGCGCAAGAAGTAACGGAAGAGTATACTGACGACGGCGAAGGCGGAGTGAAAATGGTCAAGCGTAAAGTCGTTTCTAAAAACGTTCCGCCAGACGTTTCGGCAGTGAAATTACTAGTTGAGTTATCGGATGAAGAAGACGTTAAAAATTTATCCGACGAAGAACTAGAAAATGAAAAACTAAGGCTTTTGAAACTTTTAGAAAAAGCCCAAAAGGAGGATTTATGAAACTAGAAAACCTTAAAGCAAACGTCGTTTGCGATATTGCAGGGTGCACTAACGTTGCAAAAATTTTTATTAAAAAAGACGCTACGACCTTGCCGTACGACAGTTTAAAACTCTGCCCACACTGTGCGGGTGGATTGTTTAAACTTTTATCAACTATAGCGTCGAAAAAGGAGAAGAAAAATGCAATCGATAAATAACGAGCGCCTTCAAAAAAATTTAGAAAATGAAATTATTAAAAGCGTTTTTGAAGATTTTGAATTGAGAAGGCAGGAGAGAAAATTTTTAGAAAGGCAATGGAAGTTAAATCTTAATTATTTAGCGGGCAATCAATACTGTGAAGTTGATTTAACAGGCGAAGTTAAAGAGGAGGAAAAGTATTACGGTTGGCAATCGCGTAGCGTTTTTAATCATATTGCGCCTATCGTCGATAGTAGAATTGCAAAACTGTCAAGGGTAAGACCAAGTTTTTCAGTAAGGGCGTCGGGCGAGGAAGATAAGGACTTAAAAACAGCGGAAATCTCTACCGAAATTTTAAATTCCACCTATCAAAGAACTTTATTAGACAAAACGATTAAAAAGGCGACGCTTTGGTCGGAAACTTTAGGCACTTCTTTTTATAAAGTTACTTGGAACGATAAAAAAGGTAGGGTATTAGGCGAAAAGGACGGCGAAAAAATCAAGGAAGGCGACGTTGAAATTTCAGCAATACCACCGTTTGAAATTTTCCCTGATTCTATTTTTCATAGTGAAATTGAGGACCTTAAAAGTATTATTCACGCAAGGGCGTTGCCTGTTGATGAGATTGAAGAAACATACGGTAAACTTGTAAAAAGTGAAGAAATCGACGTGTTTACTTTAGATAAAGTTGATGATTTTACCCTTTTATCAAACGGTGGTAAAAAGACGTCGGCAACGCTTAAAAACCACGCGCTCGTATTAGAAAAATACTGCGCTCCGTCAAAGGAATACCCTAAAGGTAGACTTATTATCGTAACTAAAGACGAACTTCTATACGATGGCGAACTTCCTTACGAAAACGGGGTTGACGGCAAAAGGGTTTTTCCGTTCGTTAAACAAACTTCGCTTAACCGCGCGGGATCATTCTTTGGGGAAAGCGTAATTGAAAGGCTTATTCCTCTTCAAAGGGCGTATAACGCGGTAAAAAATAGAAAGTACGAGTTTATGAATAGAATTAGTATGGGCGTGCTTAAAGTTGAAGACGGCTCGGTCGATACCGACGAACTTATAGACGAAGGGTTATCGCCTGGTAAAGTTATCGTTTATAGACAAGGCGCGCGTCCGCCTGAAATTATGAATAGTAATTCAGTGCCTGCAGACTTTACTTACGAAGAAGAAAGGCTATACCGCGAATTTATAACTATTTCAGGTAGTAGCGAATTATCAAGAACTTACGATTCGGTTAATTCTCAATTATCGGGCGCGGCGCTTGAGCTTTTAATAGAGCAGGATGAAACAAGGCTTTCAATAACGTCGGACAGCGTTAAAAGCGCGGTAAAAGAAATTGCCAAGCAAATTTTAAGGATATACAAACAGTTTGCTACGACCACTAGAATTATGAAAAACGCAGGTAATGGTAAGCATGTAAAAATGTTCTACTTTAAGTCAAGCGACATATCGTCAGACGACGTCGTTTTCGATACGGAAAACGAACTTACCAAAACGCCTGCGCAAAAGAAAACGGCAATTTTAGAAATGCTTAGAACGGGGCTTTTATCCGATAATAACGGAGTGGTAAATTTGCGAACTAAAGGTAAAATTTTAGAAATATTAGGCTATGGCTCGCTAGACAACGTTCAAGATTTAGTAGGTCTTCATAGAAACAAAGCGGAAAAGGAAAATCTTGATATGTTAGAGTGTGAGGTAATAGTTGACGAGTACGACGACCACGGAGTGCATATCGACGAGCATTTAAGAAAAATTTTAGAAGAAGACGTCAATTCGGAAAGGAACGAAAGTTATCTTAAAAGGCTTAAAAAACACTATTTAGAGCATAAAAATAGAATTTTAAAAGATGGTTTAATAAAGGGGCTTGATGAAATAAATGAATAATGAAAATATATTAGCGGGAGAAATTAAGGAGGATTTAAACGCTTTAAACGCAAACGACACGGTGCATACTGCAGGGGCAGAAGTTGATATGGGCACGGCTGAAGAATTTGGCAAGTTTAAAGATGCTAAATCGTTACTTAACGCGTACAATGCCTTGCAATCTGAATTTACCAGACGCTGTCAGAAAGTTAAGGAATTGGAAAGGGAAAATTTGCTTATCAAAAAAGAGCAATCCGACGGGAATTCTTTTTTAGATGAGCATGAGTGGGAAAAAAAGGCGTTTTTGGAAATTTTTCCTGATGCCGAAAAAGAGTATTCGTCGCTAAGAGATACCGCCTTTCGTGGCGACGGTAGCAAAGGGTGGCTTGGTCGAGCGTATCTAGACAAATTAACCAAGAATTACGAAGATAAAATCAATTATCTAAACTCTTTAGAGCACGTAAAAAATATGGTTAATAACAACCAGGAGTTAAAAAATTCAATAATTAAAGAATATTTACTTGAAGTAGAGAACTCTAAACCGACCATTACGCTAATTTCGGGCAACGGAACGGCGACCGTATCGCCTCCGTCAAAGCCCAAAAGCCTTGCCGATGCGGGAGATTTAGCACGGCAAATTTTTGAAAAATCTAAGGAGAATATTAATTTATGATTACTATGAAAACAGCCGACGACGCTTTAAAATCAGCATATCTTGGCGTTGTGTCTGAACAACTTAATACGGCAATTAACCCATTACTTGCTAAAATTAAACAATCTACTCAAGACGTTTGGGGTAAAGAAATTAGGCGTCTTGCACAATACGGCTTAAACGGTGGCGTTGGCGCGGGCGATGAAGACGGCGATCTTCCTGAAGCTGCTGGCAACAACTACGAACAATTCGTTTTAACTTTAAAAAACCTTTACGGTACTATTGAAATTAGCGATAAGGCTATTAGGGCTTCGGAAAATAGTTCGGGTGCATTCGTAAACTTATTAAACGCTGAAATGGAAGGCTTACTTAGAGCGTCTTCTTATAACTTTGGCAGAATGTTATTCGGCGACGGTAGTGGCGTGCTCGGTAAAGTAGTATCTATTTCTAACGGAGTGGTTACCGTTGATAACGTTAAAAATTTAGTTGAAGGTATGGTCGTTGACTTTAGAAGTGAAGACGGTACTACTATTAACGGCGCTACGCAAAGAAGAATTGTTTCCGTTGATAGACAAGGTAAAACTATTACGGTAACCGGCTCAACTTTAACTTCAACTGAAGTTGCTAAAGATAGTATTATTACCGTACAAGGTTCTTACAATCAAGAAATTACCGGCCTTGGCGCAATTTTTAAAACTGA
This sequence comes from Clostridia bacterium, assembly GCA_017504165.1. Classification (GTDB taxonomy): domain Bacteria; phylum Bacillota; class Clostridia; order Christensenellales; family Borkfalkiaceae; genus HGM11412. The sequence goes on from JAFVRR010000014.1 coordinate 12,583, forward strand.
CGGCGATATTTACGGACTTTCTAGAACTACTCATAAGTGGTTAGTTCCTTATATTAAGACTAACGTTGGCGATATTAGCGAAACCGCTATTCAAACGGCTATTGATTACCTTGATGAAAACGCGGGCTCTAGGGTAAACTTTATCATTTGCTCTAGCGGTGTAAAACGCGCTTTCCAAAATCATTTGTCTACTTATAAAAGAAATATCGACGTTATGGATTTAAACGGTGGCTATAAAGCCCTTTCTTATAACGGTATTCCAATCGTTTCAGACCGTTTCTGTCCTGAAGGAACTATGTATTTACTCAATACCGACGACTTTATTTTACATCAACTTTGCGACTGGAAGTGGCTTGAAGGCGAAGACGGTAAAGTTATTAAACAAGTTGCAGATAAACCCGTTTATAAGGCAACGCTCGTTAAATACGCCGACCTTATTTGTTCTAGACCATGCGGTCAAGCAATGCTTACGGGTATTACTGAAGCGTAAAATAAGTTAAGGAGAAATTATGACGGTAAAAGAAATAATTATTAAAACCGCGTCTAATCTTAATAGAAAAGACGTGGTAGAGTATTTAAAAACGGGCGCTACCGAAAATAGCGAAATGGTAAAAGATGACGTGGAAATATTGCTTAACTCGTATAACGTCGTGCAAGATGAAATTTCTTCGCTTTACTATAAATTTAAGGCTACCGAAAGGTTTTCTCCTAAAAACGGAATAATTAAGTATTCTGAGTTTTCTTTTAATCCGTATGCAATATTGTCTGTAAAAGATGATTTTGGCTCAAAAATAAAGGTTAGAATTTTACCTGTTGAAATACAAACTGAAAAGCCGATTACCGTAGAATATTACTACGTTCCCAAAACTAAAAACTTAGATGACATCAGTGATTTTACGGGTACGCCCGTAACTGATAGAATTTTAAGTTACGGTATTATGACGGAGTATTTGTTAATAAAAGGATCTTATGAAGAGGCTGGAACTTGGCATAGCAAGTATATTGACGCCCTTTCTAAAATGGCTATTAACGGTAAAAGGCTTAAAATTAAAGGTAGGGTTTGGCAATGAGTAAATTAAAACTTCCAAGCGTTATTAAAAAGAAAGTTTCATTGTCATCTTTTTTAACTAAAGGGAATAATTCTAACGATGAAACTGTTTCGGATTTTTCAAGCGTTGCTTTTTTAACTAATTTTGATTGTGGCGACGGAACTTTAAAGCAAGGCGTAGGAATTAGTGGGTATAAAATCGACGGTAAGGAAATAATAATAAACGACGGGGTTTATCCAATTAAGGTTTTTTATTATAAAAGATACGATAACTCTTTAAAGATTTATCAAGATAGGCTCGTTGTTTTTGCTAGCGATAATAGACTTTATTATATAACTTTAAAGGGTAAAGACGTATTTCATTTGCTAAGCGGTCTTACTTTTAAAAATCCACCAATTTCTATAAACTATAACTTTTCGGGCGAAGACGTTTTAATTTTATCTTTTAAAGATGAAGGGTTGTATATTTTAAACGATTTGTCTTTAAAAAAGGTGGATTCAGCCCCTAAAATTACGTCGATGTGTATACATAGCGAAAGGCTGTTTGCAACTACTGAAGAAGAGGGAAGTTCCCTATGGTTTAGCGATGATTTTAATCCAACGAATTGGTCGGTGTCTTTAGACGAGGCGGGTTTTATAGAACTTCCCGACGAAAGGGGCAAACTTCTTAAAGTTATTAGTTTTTTAGACTACGTTTACGTGTTTAGAAGTTACGGAATATCAAGAATTTACGCTTTTGGCGACCAATCCGACTTTACCGTTGATAATTTGTATAACAATTTAGGAAAAATTTATGCAAATACGGTAACTGAGTGTGGTGGCTACGTAATATTTTTAACTTCTAGTGGTTTATATAGATTTAACGGCATTGACGCGGTTAAAATTTTGCCTTATTACGATAAGTATATAAACGGCGTTGAAAATGAAGATGCTAAAGGTATTTTTTATAACGGAAAACTGTATTTAAGTTTAAAAATGAATTTAAACGGTAGGGTTGAAAAGGTACTTTTAGTTTATGATATTGAAAGTAAAGTGCCGTATATCGCCAAAGGTTTAAAAATTGATGATTTAGAACTTGTATCCGGCGAAGATTATAATGTTTACTTATTATCTAGCGGTAAACTTTCCATTTTAAACAACGAAGGTACTCGTTTTGATAGACCGCTTAAAAAGAGTTGGGAAAGTGGTAAAAGCGATTTTGGTTTAGACACTAATAATAAGTACTTAGATAAGGTTTATTTAAAAAGTAATTGTGATATCGCTTTCTACGTTACCGCCGATAACAATACCTATATTTACAATTTAAACGCGGGCGAAAATCAACTAAAGTTAAGGATAAAGGGCAATACTTTTAAATTTAAAATAGTATCTTACGCCAAAACCCCTAAGATATATAAACCCACCTTTTTCTTTACTTATATAAAGGAGAATTTATGGTAACCGAAGATTATGGAAAACGTGCTTACGTCAAATTAAACAGCCTAGAAAAAAGAATAGAAAAACTTGAAAAATTTTCGATTGAATCAGTATATTCTGAAATTTTTTACAATTTAGCAGGCGCGGAATTAAATCGTGAGTTTGATAAAAGTTTTAAAGTAAACGGATTAAAGGAAGGAGTATACACGATAAGCGGTAATTTAGCAACTGATTTAACTTCACTATTTACCGTAAAACTAGAAATTTACGTTAACGGCGTACTCGCTTACGCTATGAAAAACTCGATACTATCAAAACTTTCTTTTAGTTTTGACGCCCCTTTAAAAAAGGGCGAAAACGTCATTTTAGCCAAAGTATCTTCGCCTAACATTTTTTCACTTACTTCTCTAGATTTTAAAATATGTGGTAGCGTATCTTACGTAAAAAGCGAAAACTCTTTATCTCATATTTGTCTTGAGGGTGTCGATTATATTTTGCATTGCTGTGACGACGAGTTTTTCGTTTATCGTTACAATGAGGGTATTTTTCAAAAAATTGGAAGTTATTTGGGCGTCAAAGAATGTTCTATTATTAGTGCTGATGAAGTTTACTTATATATTATAATAGTTACTAACGAAAAAAGATTAAAATTATTAACTTTTAATTTAACTTTAAATACTTTTGTTGAGTACGATCTTAATATTTACGGTGTTGATTCTGCTTGTGGCTTTAAAAAAGACGGAAAGTTCATCGTGTACTTTTCTAAACTTTCTAACGTGTATAGGGGTTCTTATTTACTTAATTCTAATTTTTATTATATTGATACGGGCAAAAAAGGTGTAAAACTATATTCCGACCCGTTATCAAACGGAAATATGGTCGTTGTAGACAAGTATTTAAACGCCAGACTTTTTACCGATTGATTTCCCCAAAAAAACAATCAAAATACCGCTATAGGATGGATTTAGTATGGTTAATATAAAATACGGTAGCAATTATCATATAAAATGCGAAAATCAAGATATTATCGTTAATTTTACCGATGGCAACAGTTTGTTTTCTCAAGTAGTTGTAAATGGTAAAGCGCAAGATAAACAGGTAATTGATTTTTGCGAAGAAAAAATCCTTTTAAGTGATGGAAAATTTCTTAAAAGGACGAGAGACAGCCTTACGGTTGTAGACTAAATTTATTAGGTAAGGCGCACAATACGCCTTACCTTTTTTTAAAGGAGTTTTATGTTTAACATTGAAGAAAAAATAAAAAAATGGTATGAAAATCAAAAAGTAGTACCAGTCGTTAAAACGGAGCAAAAAGAAGAGAAAGAAAAAGTTTATACGACTTCTAACACTTCTAAAAACACCGTTAAAGATATAAACGAATTAAAAAATTCTATTATTCAAGGTAATAGAGAATACGATAGATTAAAAGAAGAGATTGTTTACGAATACGAAAACGATCCCGAAAACGAATATAGTGATAAATCTTTAAATAAAAAAGCCGAAATATTAGCCGAAACGGCTCTTGAAGATTCTTATAATAAAGAAAATTTAAGGAATAAGGATAAAATTAGTGAAATAGATAAAAGTAACAGACTAATTTTAACGGAAACCGAGGCGAAAAAGCGCAAAATTGAAGATGAATACGATAAGCGTATTACCGATGCTACCGACAAGGCTATTAAAAATGGAGTTTCTCGCTCTAGTATTCTTGAAGGGGAAAGGGAAAAGTTTAGCGAAAGTAAAGACGACGACGTTGCGACTTTATCTTTAAATACTGAAAATGCTTTAAAATCTAACGAAGTTTTAAAAGACCTTGAAGAAATTAGGCATAGTAACGTTTTGAACGAACTTGATAACAAAAAAGATGCCGAAAAAAGTAAACAGTTGTCAAAATTGAAAGAAGAAAGACAACAACTAGTTGAAGAAGGGGAAATTTCGGGGAACTATAACTACAGCCCGACTTACGTTTCGCCTAAAATGAGAGAGATAAGAATGGGTATATTAAAAGACGTTTTGGCTTACTACGGTACTATGAGTAAAAAAGAGGCTACTATGGCTTACGAAAAAGACGTTCAACTTCAAAAATTATTAGGCGATTTAGAACCTGCCGTAAGGTTGTACGTTACCGGTAAAGGGGTTGTTACTACCGGTTAATTTATTCATAAATTAGAAAAAACATTATTTTACTTGCCAAAAGTTTAGGTTTAATGTATAATTATCGTGAGGGAACTTGTATGAAAATTGGAAACGGTTTAAAAATAGCGACTTCAAATAAGAGTTTATGGCTTAAAACTATGCTTGCAAAATCTGTGGTTTTATGCATTTTTATCGCCGTAATTTACGCTATTGCTAGTATTATTATAGAGCCTATTTTAAAAAGTGAAGAGTTAAAGGAATTAATCTCTGCATTTAGAACGATAATAAGCGACTTCGTGTTGTTTAAAGATTCCGCCGTGGAAGCCCACGCTGAACTTTTAAAAGAAAGTACTGCTAGTTTATTGATTTTTATAAACTCGATGCTCTCTAACATTATTTGGGTTGGTATTGCTATCGTAATCTTATTTCAATTAATGGTATTTACTTTCTCTATGTTCGACTACGTTATTGGTATTAACGTTAACGAGCATATGTCAAGTATGCTTCACTCTGGTTTTTTCGGTACTTTATTTGAAAACTTTAAACAAGCGTTGAAATACGCCCTTTATAGAACGGTTACTATGTTTATTTACGATATAGTCGTATTTTCTATAATAGTATTATTGTTCTATGCGTTAACTGGCGTTTTGGGTATGTTTACACTCACTTTTATCGTCGCAATTGTCTTTATTTCAATTGCTTTAAGGCTTACCTTTACAGGTTTAATTTTGCCTATTATGATAAGCGAAAATAAAGGTCCTATCGAGGCTATGAAAGAGTCGTTTAAACTATATAAAATGCCAGGCGGGTTTAATAGATTTTTTTCTTATTTAATCGTATCTATCATCGTCTACATTGTAGTTTTAATTTCCGGTGTCGTTACCTTTAACGTTGCGTACGTGTTAACTATTCCGTTATCGGGGATTATTTTTAAATCACTTCGTTTTGTTGATTATTATACTATTAAATGTAAAAAATATTATATAACTTTTGACGAAATTGTCATTCCAAAAGAACTTAGACAAAACGACGAACAATTACTTAATAAAGTAGATATTTAATTTTGCAAATTAAAAGCGCTTTACTCAAGCTTGAGTAAAGCGCAATTTTTTTGCTTATTATTCTTTTCTTTAAATTTTAAAAGGGCAGTGGCTAGTTGGTCTGGACACGACGTGTTACCGCGACACTCTATACCTTTAAGAAGGGATATAACTTCGTCAACGCCTCTTCCTTCAACAAGTTTAGAAACGCCTTGTAAATTGCCGTTGCAACCGCCTAAAAATTTAACGTTTTTAAGTTTGTTGTCTTCAGTTACGTCAAAAGTAATTTGCCTACTGCAAGTACCTTTCGTGTTGTATTGATACATAGTTCTCCTTTAATCAACTAAATGCTCGTAAATAACGGCGTATAAGTTGCCTGCTTTTTCTTCCCATTTTTTATAAATACTCTTTGCGATTTGCCTATTGGGAACGTTGAATTTAAGTTCCATAAGCGGTTGACTTAAATCGTTTATTTTTAAATAAACGGTGTAGGTAGAGTCTTTATTCATATAATAGTCGGCAGTGCATTCTTGTTTTCTACGATAATGCGCGCGGTTTTGCTTAATAAAAGCGGAAATACTCTCACGCGTAGAAGATGGGATTTTTATGTAAAATTCAGCAAGACAATATCTACCTTCGGGCGTAATAGAATAAAGGGGCTCGCCATAAGACGCCATATTGTAAATAAACCCTTCGTCAATAAGTTTATTTACGATAGGTTTGCAGTCCATATAAGAGAGCCAAGTATTAGAAGAACAACACATATCGATAATGGTGTTCTCTGAAAGAGGGCATTCCATCTTATCAAAGACGAACAATAATATTAACTTGTTAATAAATGCATCGCCTTTAATAAGCATTTAGTCATCCTCCGTAATTTTTTTTAGATTAAATAGCGAATTGTTTTAATTCTTCTATTAACTTATCACAGTCGTCAGAATGGATTTCAACGGTAAGTGGTTTAGAAGTGTCTAAACTGAAAATACCAAGTAAAGATTTTGCGTCAACGACGTATCTTTCACTGCGTAAATCGATATCGAAAGTATAGTTTTGAACTATGTTTACAAAAGTTTTAACTTGGTTAGCCATTTGAAGTGAGATTTGCATTGATTTCATAATAAAATACCTCCGTTTTCAACCTAAAAGGTCGTAGTGCCATTAATTATATATAATTAAATTAAAAAAAGTCAAGAGTTTATTTTAAAATTCTTGTAAGTTAATAAAAGTTGTGGTATAATTATTTCAATACAACTAAATGTAGTAGGTGTCAAATGAAAACAAGAGAAGAATCGCTTAATAATTTTAGTAATTTAATGGATAAATTAATAAACTCGAAGTACTTGCTTGCATCTTCGGCTATTTACGACGTGATGACGGCAATCAACTCGTCTAAACTATTATCGGATATGTTTACGTATTTTTCCGACGGGTTTGATTTTGAAGAAGCGCTTACTTCCGCCTTTTATATCGAGGGGGAAGATAGGCATTTCGTGCTCCCTGAACTAACTAACGAAATGTTGGCTTTTGTGTACAACGTTTTAAAAGAACTCAACTATAAGCGCTTGCAGTTATCCGATATTTTAGACTTTTTTGAGGGTGGTAAAAATTACGACGTGTCTTATCAAAATTTTGCTAAAGAAATGCTTTATCCATTTAAGTTTTACGTATATCAAATCGGTATGCAAATGATAAATGGTACAGAACCACCTAAAGTGGAAGAAGAGTATGCTGAAGAGGTTGTTGAAGAGGTTGATACGCCTAACGAACAAAATGCAAATTCTTCGATAAATTCTAATAAAAACGACGATTACGCTACACTTAGAAGGCTTATAGATTTAGATAAACTTGCCATCTCTCAAAGTAGGTTATCTGAAGACGAAAAAGAAGAATTAAGGTACGTTTTAAACGTGTTTGAAGACGAGATTAAGTACGGCGATAAAGCGAAAATGAAACTTGCGTATTTAGCGTATTATTACGCACTTCGCCCACTTAAAAAGGTAAAGACTAACGTCAAGGCGATAACCGAAATTTTCGTCAAGTCTGAAATATTATAACGGAGGGGTTTATGTACTATATTGGCGTAGATATTGGCGGTATGTCTATAAAGACGGGCATCGTATCGCTTGAAGGTGAAATTTTATATACTTCCGTTATCGAAACGGAAAAAATCAATCCAAAATTACAAATAAAGAAACTTGCCGACGATATTTTAAAACTCTTAGCCGAAAAGGGTATAAAAAAAGAAGAAATTTTAGGTATCGGCGTAGGTTGCCCGGGCGCAATCAACTCAAAATCGGGCAAAGTTCACTATTCTTCAAATTTAAAGTGGACAGATTTTCCGCTTAGAGATTTACTTGAAGAATATACGGGCATAAAGGTGAGAATTGCAAACGATGCAGACGCCGCAACGATTGGCGAAATTATTTTTGGCGTGGCGAAAGAATACTCTAACGTAATAATGCTTACAATCGGCACGGGCGTTGGTGGCGGTATTGTAATAGATAAAAAATTATACCTAGGAACTAACGGCGTTGTTGCTGAACTTGGCCACATTACGTTAAGGAACGGCGGTTTAGAATGTGGTTGCGGTAGGCGCGGTTGTTTTGAACAGTACGCGTCGGCTACGGCGCTCATTCGCCAAACCAAAGAGGCAATGCAAAAAAATAAAAACACTAAAATGTGGGAATACGCCGAAAACGATTTAGATAAAGTTGACGGTAAAACCGCCTTTTTAGCCGCAAAATGCGGTGATAAATGCGCAAAAAGAGTGGTTGAAAAGTACGTAAGTTACCTTTCTGAAGGTATCTTAGATTACTGTAATATCTTCCGTCCCGATGCTATTGTTTTGGGTGGCGGAATTTCTAAAGAAGGTAGGTATTTAACTGATAAAATCGTTAAATATTTAGATAATCACGATTACGGTTACCCAGGCTCGCCAAGAAGTGAAATTTTAACTGCAACTCTTGGCAACAATGCAGGAATTATAGGTGCGGCATCGCTTATAGCGGAAGGGGATTTTGAGTGAAAGCGGTAGTACAACGCGTTTTGGGCGCAAATTTAAAAGTTGACGGCAACTTGATTTCCGAAATTTCAAACGGTATAGTAGTGTTTTACGGCGTAGGCGTTGGCGATACGCTAGACAAGGCGGAATATTTAGCAAGCAAAATTGCAAAACTAAGAATTTTTGAAGACGAAAACGGCAAGATGAACAAGTCCGTTTTAGACGTTTCGGGCGAAATTTTATGCGTTTCGCAATTCACTTTATATGCAGACGTTTCGCACGGCAATCGCCCTGGTTTTACCGGTGCGGAAGTTCCTGAAATTGCAAGTAAAACTTACGACTATTTTTGTGAAAAATTAATAGAAAACGGCGTAACCGTCAAGCGTGGAATTTTTGGCGCGGATATGAAAATATCGCAAGTTAACGACGGTCCCGTTACCATTATTTACGAGATATAATTATGGATATTTCATTATTAAAACAGTACGCGTTATCCCTTGAAGTCGACCTTGTTGGGTTTAGTGATTTAGGTGTTTCGCCAATCAAAAATTTACCCGAATTAAAGTACGCTGTTTCAATTGCCGTAAAACTTCCGGACGCGGTTTTAAAAACAATAGAAAATAAGCCTACTATCGCATATTTTCACGAGTATAGAACGGCTAACGCTTTCCTTGATAACTGCACTTTTAAGATATCTAGATTTATAGAAAAACAAGGCTACTTGGCATTTCCGATAGGCGCATCTCAAAGTTTGCCCGAAAGCGACTACGAGGCGCTATTTTCCCACAAACACGCCGCCCGTCTAGCAGGGCTTGGCTTTATTGGAAAAAGTGGCTTATTTATAAATGAAGAATACGGCAGTAAAATACGTTTGGCAACCGTTCTTACAAGTATGCCGTTAAAGCCTGAAATTCCCGTTATAAAAAACGGTTGCGGTTCTTGTGACAAATGCGTAAAAGCCTGTCCCGCAGGGGCAATTTCGGGCACTATATATACTGAAGGCATGCGCCGTGAAGAATTCTTCTTTGCCGACAAATGCTCGCACCATATGAAAACTTATAAAGATATAGGTCGCGGAGCGGTTTGTGGAATTTGCATTAAGGCTTGCCCATATAATAAACTTTAATTTTAACGCGCTAATTTTGGCGCGTTGTTTTATTTTGTTAGAATTTAACTAATAAATAATTGACAAAAACTTAAATATTTAGTAAATTATATAATATTATTTAAATTGCGCGAAGGGTATTATGAAAGATTATAAAATTTCTTTAACGGGCGACATTGGTAGCGGAAAATCAACCGTAGGCGAACTTTTAAGTAAAAAGTACGGTTTAGAAAAGGTTTCTATCGGCTTTATTTTAAGAGATATCGCTAAAGACTACGGTATGAACGTAAAAGAGTTTAATACGTATATGGAAACTCATCCCGAAATTGATGCCTTGCTTGACAATAAACTTAAAGAGCACGAAACTAAAAAGGGCAACTATTTATTTGATTCAAGAATGGCTTGGCACTTTGTTCCGTCTAGTTTTTCCGTGTTTATAAAAGTAAGCGTAGAAACGGCTGCAAAGCGTATAATGAATGCGGGTAGAAGTGAAGAAACCTATAAAACTTTAGGAGAGGCAATTGCAAGCATAAAAGCCCGCCACGATAGTGAAACGCTTAGATACAAAACCCTTTACGGCGTTGATTTAGATAATTATAATAATTACGATTTAGTCGTTGATACGGACGGTAAAACCCCGGAAGAAATCGTAAAAATTATCTGTGACGCGTTTGAAACTTGGCTAAATAAGTAATTTTATGGATTTACATTTAAATATTATCCATAATAAAGGCCCCTTTGTGTAAAGGGGGCTCTGCGTAGCGGTGGGGGATTGCAAAATTAAAATTCCTAAACGCTATTTTCAACTAAAATAAAATTAAAAAAATAAAACATAAAACATTTATATAAAGAGGTAAACTATGCATTGGGCAGAAAAAATTGCAGAAGAAGTAATTGCAAGAAATCCAAACAAAGAAGAATACGTGTGCGCCGCTGGTATTAGTCCATCGGGCTCTGTACACATCGGTAACTTTAGAGACGTTGTTACAAGTTATTACGTAGTTTTAGCGCTCCGTAATATGGGCAAAAAAGCAAGATTATTATTCTCGTGGGACGAGTTTGATAGGCTTAGAAAAGTTCCATCGAATATCGCCAAAATTACCGATAATTTCGAGCAATATTTAGGTATGCCATACGCCAACATTCCAGACCCACACGGCGTGTGCTCATCGTATGCGGAATACAACGAAAAGGAATTCGAGGCATCACTTAAAGAACTTGCTATCGAGCCTGACTATCGTTATCAAGCAAAAATGTACACGTCTGGCAAGTATCAAGACGGTATCGTTAACGCAATCTTAAAGCGTAAAGAAATTTACGACGTTTTAATGGAATTTAAAACTCAAGATAGCGACGAAGGCGAGCGCGAAAACTATTATCCGCTAAACGTTTACTGTCAAGACTGCGGTAAAGATACAACAAAGGTTATCTCTTCAAGCGCAAACGGTGAAGAAATCACTTACACTTGTAAGTGTGGCGCAACTCATACAGTAAACGTTAGGGAATATCACAACATTAAACTTGTATGGAAGGTAGACTGGCCAATGCGTTGGGGCTACGAAGGCGTAGACTTTGAGCCGGGCGGAATCGACCACGCTGCGTCAAGCGGAAGTTTCGTTGTTTCAAGCGCGGTTGCAAGGCAAGTATTAGGTGTAGAACCACCGCTTTTCCAAGGCTACGGTTGGCTTTCTATCGCAGGTCTTGGCGATATGCACTCTTCAACGGGCAACAACATCACGCCTGACACAGTTTTAAAAGTTTACGAACCTGATATGATTAGATGGCTCTTTGCTAAGTACGAGCCAAAAGCACCGTTCTCATTCAACTTTGACGATACTATTATCCGCCACTATTCCGAATTTGATAAAGGCTTAACACAATACAAAAACGGCGAAAGTGACGAGTATAATACTTCCGTTTATAAACTTTCTTTAATCGATGAAAATAGGGCGACAAAAGTACCGTTTGGCGTACTTAGTAGCGTAGCTACTATCGTTGACTTTAATCCTACTGCCGTTAAAGACATTTTAGCAAAAGTAGGCGTTGAATTTAAAGCGGAAGACGAAAGCCGTCTTGAAAGGGTTAAACATTGGATAACCGTACACCAACCATCAAAACTTTATAAACTTTTAACCGCTAAAAACCAAGAATTCTATAACGGTTTAGAAGAGGAAGAAAGGGTGGCGGTTAAGAAATTATACGATTACTGTTTAAATAACGAAATTAACGAAAAAGACGTTCAACAATACTTATACACGGTAATCAATGACGAGAATTTATCTAAAAAAGAAAACATGGCTCGTCAACAAAAATTCTTCAAGGTATTCTACAACTTATTATTCGGTACGGATATGGGCCCACGTCTTTATCTTTTCCTTGCCGCTATTGATAAGAACGAATACTTACCATTGTTAAATTTCTAATTTAATATCGACTAAATGCGTGATTTTTTCACGCATTTTTTTATTTTTGTCCTTTTGAGCAAAATGAAAGGCCCCTTTGAGTAAAGGGGGCTCCGCAAAGCGGTGGGGATTGCAAATTAAATAAAATTATGTTAAACTATAAAAGCCTCCTTTGTGTAAAGGGAGGTGTCACCCGAAGGGTGACGGAGGGATTGATTTTGTTAAAAATACACAATAAAAAACTTGTCAATAATGCTAGATTATTAAGAAAAAACATGACAAAAGAAGAAAGAAAATTATGGTATGATTTTTTGCGTCCTTATCCTACGCGTTTTTTACGTCAAAAAATTATTGGCAATTATATTGTTGATTTTTATTGTCCCAAAGCAAATTTAGTAATAGAGTTAGATGGTAGTGAAAATTATAACGAAAAGGGAATTATGTATGACGAAGAAAGGACTGAATACCTCAATAATTTTGGTTTACAAGTTATAAGGGTACCTAATAATTATTTAAAAGAAAATTTTAAAGGTGTTTGTGAATATATTGATAATTTAGTAAAACAATCCCTCAGTCGCTAAAGCGCCAGCTCCCTTTCCACAAGGGAGCCTTAATTTTTTACATATTTCTATGTCTTTAGAAAAGTTAAATACTGTCATTCTGAGCGCCGACCAGTAGCGACGGACAACCGAAGAATCTCAGCCATAAAACCGCAAAAATAATACCATTTTGTTATATTTACTTAAAATCTGAAAAAAATTTTAAAAAAATTCATAAATCGAAAAAAAATTTCAAAATTAAAAATTTAGCATAAAATCGCAAAATTTTAATTTTCACAACAAACAAGTGTAACAATATCGTTTTTTCACATTAAAGTAGTCGTAAAAACATATTTACAAATTTAAAAATGATTTATATAATATATATACTATAAGTATAATTTTAATTTTGTGTGCGCGTTTACATATAAAAAGGCATAGAATTATACTTTAAAACTTTTCGCTTGAAACTGCATCTAGCAGTTATAATAAAAATTTTTTTTAATACTAAACTTATGGGCTAGATTGTAAGGAGGTATTTTTATGAAAAAATATTTAACCCCGTCAATAGAAGTTGAGCAAATCAACCAAGTTGACATAGTAACCGCATCTTTCCAAAACTTCGTAGTTGATTGGTTAGACGACCTTGGTATTTAATAGGAGGGCATTATGAGAAAATTATTAACTAGAATTCTCGTCTTCTTATTAGCGGTGACTAGCGTGTTCGGTTTAACTGGTTTAAAATCGGTTAAGGCTGACAATGTTGCCGTAGAAGGTATTGAGATAATCGGTGCAAGCGTTAGAAATAACAACGCTAACGAAAACGACCTTACAGGTATTCGTTTTACTACTACCGTATCTCAAAAGGCGTATGACGCAATCATTACTGAGGCTGGCGAAAACGAAGTTAAATTCGGTACTGAAATTACCGATAACGACGTAGGTCTTAAAATTCAAGACTTCTGTTACGTTTCAACAGTAGCGGGTGGCGAAGGTATAACTCAAGTTGTAAACGGTGCATTTACTTATTACGCATCTATCACATTCAACGACGTTGACTTTGCTAAAGACGTTTTGAAGAAATTAAGAGGCTTAGCGGAAACTGCCGAAGTTGACCTTGCAACTGCAACAGCAGAAGAAACTGCAAAAATCAACGCGTACAAAGCGCTTGCTTATGCAGAACTACTTAAAGCGACAAGTTATTATGAAATCGACGGTACTAAGTACTACACGAAATCACTTGTTCGTTCAATGCGTATGGTTGCAAACTACTACGACAAAAACCAAGAAGAATTCGGCAAGTTACCAGAAGAATTCTACGCTAAAAACTACTTTGTAGCAGGCGTTGAAAGATTTGGTTACCTTAAAGAAAACGGCGAAGTTGTAGCAGACAACGTTAAAGTTGACGCTATCACAGGCGTTTCTTATAAGGCTCAACCTGTTGAATTTGAAGTTGTTGACGGTGCTTTAAAAGTAAAAGATACTGCTTTTGTTGAAGAAGAATTATCTGAAACTTTAGCATTATACGCTTTCGATAAAGACAATAGGGTAACAGTACTTAACCTTAAATACGTAACTGATACAATCTCTACTAAAGAAGATTTATCTAAGTTTGACGTTGGCTATACTTACGACCAAGCAGAATTTGACGCTTTAGATTCAGTTGCTAAAAAGGTTGCATATCTTGAAAATTGCCAAGCTAACCCTTACGATTATTACGAAGGTTATTACGTTTTAACTAACGATATCGACGCTACTGATTGGAAAGAAGTTCACAATGCTGTATTTGCAACTCCAACTTCAGGCAACATCGGTTTTACTGTTGACGAAACTAATAACAAGTACGTTCCTGCTAACACGAACGCTACTATTACTTACGAAGGCGTTGATTATAACTTCCCACGTCCAGGCTATCCTGTAAGAAGTGCATCTGCTGGTACTCCTAACTACTCTTACTTTAGTAAAGTAGGTTTCCGTGGTGTATTTGACGGTCAAGGTTATACAATCTCTAACCTTTCTTTCGCTGGTAGAGCTGGTTCTGCTACTAATGGCAGATATACTTACTATACTGACGATACTTTAAATTACGCAACGTCTTTAAATACAATGGGCGCAGGTATCTTCGGTGTACTTGCATCACCTGCAGAAGTTAAAAACGTAGCGATTGATAATGCTTACGTTGACTTTGGTGCGGTATTTGCAGTGCTTTTAATGAGCCCAGGTTCCGCTGCTTGGACTGCTCCTGACATTTATAAACAAGTTCGTATCCAATTTGAAAATATTTATATTAGAACAAGAAACGCAAGAGAATGGGGTATTATCACTTACAAATTGAACGGTGTAGGTCCTACATACGTAGACTGTTTCTTTGACTTTACTACAATTGGTTCAGGAGGTAACAACGACTTTAAGGGTACTACTATCGTAGGTCACGGCCAAGTTTCACAAACTAACACTGGCTTACAATCTAGGGCAGTTAATATGTATATGGTTGTAAGAAATACTAAACTGAACGGCACTACCGCAGAACACGGTATGTCTGGCGCTGCATCAAACGTAAACTTTGACCTTACTTTAGCAGAATCTTTAGACGAACTTTACAGTGCTACTGCAAATATTCACGGCGTAGAAGAAACTATGGCTCAAGCCTTTGCTGATAACCCATACTTTACAGTTGCTGGCAATAAAGTTTACTGGAAAGGCGTTTACGAAAAATCTTTAACTTTAAGCAATACTTCAGTTGAACTTGCTGATAAAAACGCAACTGCAAACGTTACTTTATCTGTAGGTGGCGAAACTGTCACTCCAGAAAAAGTTGACTATGATGATACCATATTAAAATATGAAGGCACAACGCTTTCTATTAATAACTACGTTGCAGGTACTTACGAAGTTGTATTTACTTATAACGGTGCAAAAACTGTATTAACAGTCACTCTTCCTGCAATCGTTAAAGATGCTTACTTACAAGTAGATGGCGAACTTGTTTCTCACGGGCTTGATTCTATTGTTGGTAAATACTTTACTGTAAACGGTACGGAAGTAGATGCAACTATGTTTAACGGCAAAATCAAACTTGATATTGCTTCGTTAAATTTAACTGCTCCTACAACTAAAGCGCTTAGCGCAACCGTTGAAATGTACGGTGACTACGGCAAAGAAATTACTTTCAACTGTGAATACGTGACGCTTGCTATTGACGAAGGCGAAGATTTAAAATACTTCAACGTAGGTTATACGTTTGACCAAGCAGAATATAACGCTTTATCTTCTGACGTTGCTAGACACGAATATTTAGCAAAATGTCAAGCACAACCGTTTGATTATTACGATGGCTACTACGTTCTCGTTAAAGACGTTGACGCTAGTGGTGTAGTATTTGAGCATGAGGCTGTTATTGCTCCTACGATTACGGACGCAGGCTTTACTTACACTGCTAATTCGTCTGCAACTTCTGCTGTTACTTCTAATATCGCAGCGTTAACGGGCGCAATTACAATCCCTGCAGCAGGCGACTATGCAGAAACTACTTATAACGTACCACGTGCAGGCTATCCTGTCACAAACGGTTTAATGAACAACGCGTTTGACGTAAAAGTTGGTTTCAACGGTATTTTTGAAGGTAATGGTCATATCATTACAAACCTTAACGATGTAGTTCGTACTCCTATCAAATATATTAAGGCGGATAGCAGTGAAGGTACTACTTACGACGTAGGCGCTGGTTTATTCGGTGTATTAAAACCAAAGGCACAAATTAAAAACGTAGCTTTTGTTAACGTTAACGTTTCTAAATCTGGTGGTTTAGCAATGTACGCTTCTGCAAGAAGTGGTTGGACGTCGGCTGACGCAACTATTTCTCCAAATGGAAAACGTCCAACTTTACAAAACGTATTTATTAAGACTGCTCCAAGCGCTGTAAACTACGGTGTTGTTGCTTCTAAGAACGACGGCGTATCAAGTATGAGAATGCGTTTCGTTGTAATTGATGCAACTTCTCACACTTCACTTGCACCAAGCGCAAGTAAGTTAACCGGTGGTATTAACGGTGGTGAAAGAAGTTCTAATAACGGTGGTCTTAATGCGGACGCAAGATACACTTATATTTCTGCAAGTGCACACGAATTGTACTATGGTTACGGAAATACTGCTGATTCTAAAGTATGGAACCGTAAAGCGGGTACTGCACCTACAACTGCTCCTTCAACTTATGTTAAAGCAGACTTCCCACTTAACTATAAAGATTTATGTGCTTCTATAGACTGGGCTGGTACTGTAGATACTGCCGACGATATTTCAATGTACAAAGCGTTTACAGAATCAATTACTGAAAATAGCTGGACTAACCCATACAACTTTAGCGAGTATTGGGAAGAAATTAACGGTATGGTATTCTTCAAAGGTACTTACGGCTACTATGCAACTCCATCTGTAGAATCAGTTGAAATTACTGATGCTGAACAAACTTTTGAAGTAGGTCTTAAAGATATTGACGGCAACGCTATTACTGAAGGCGTTGAAGTTAAAGTAAACGGCGATGCTCTTGTATATTCAGACGGCGTTCTTTCAGTTAAGAACTATATCGCAGGCGAATATGAATTAACCTTCATTTATAAAGGCGCTGAAATCGTTGTTCCTGTAGTACTTGTTCCACAACAAAAAACAGCTTACTTACAAGCAAACGGTGAACTTGTTGGTTCTGGCTTAGAAACTATTGATGGTAAGTCGTTCAAAGTTAACGATACAGCGGTTGATGCAACAATCGTAGACGGCAAGATTATGCTTGATATCGATGAACTTGGTCTTACTGCTCCTATTTATACGGCAGGCACTGCAGAAGTTGAATTAGTTGGTGCATACGGTACAGAAATTGTTTATACTTCAATGTACGTAGCAGTTGCTATCGACGAAGCTACAGACCTTCAACAATTTGGTGTAAACTACACTTATAACCAAGCAGAATTTGATGTTTTAAGCGATACTGAAAAGGTTGCATACCTTGAAGATAAACAAGCTAACCCATACACTTACTTTGAAGGTTACGTTGTTTTAACTAAAGATATTGATGCAGAAGGTATTACTTTCCATCACGATGCAATGTATTACGTTGAAAATAGCAATACTGATATCGGTTATACAATTAACGAAGTTGGCAACACGTTAACTGCAGTAAATACTAACGCACCAATCGTATTTAACGAAGTAACTTACAATATCCCACGTCCAG
>JAFVRR010000015.1 GCA_017504165.1 Clostridia bacterium
ACGCCCCTATTTTATATTTTTATAAATTAATTTTTATTAATTATTTAATTTAAAAAAATAATTATTTTATTTATTTAAATTATTTTATTTTTTATCTTTTTTCGGTTATTTAATTTTAATTATTCACATAATTTTTTTGTTATTTTTTTAATAAATTTTAGAATTATTTTTCGACTAATTTACCCCTTATATTTTACTCTATTTTTATTGTTTTTTATACGAAAAAATCTCGCCCAAACGGGCGAGATTTCTACCTTGTTTTTATCTAATTTTTACTATTATTTTTCACCTTCTAAAATGGCTAAAGCCTTACTATATTTTTCATTTCTAGTTAAATCATACTCATTTAAAACCTCTAATCTAGTTACGTCGCTATTGTGTTTTAAGTCTGCAATTTTTACTTTTTTAGCAACCGAATTAGTCGAAATTTTTCTAACGTAATCCATATACGGAACGCTTTCTTCATGGGTTAATAGTTTTAAAACTTCAATGATTTTTTCATTAAATCCCATAGCCAAAAGGTCTTCAAATGTGATAGGAGTATCTTCAACAACGTCGTGTAAAAGAGCGCATATCGTACTTATTTCGTCGTCCATTTGTTCTGCTAAATGGAAGGGGTGAAACACGTATGGAAGCCCCGTTTTATCCACTTGTTCCTTGTGTGCATCAAAGCAAACACGCAACGCTTTTTTAGTTAATTTGGTGTAAATCATAACGTCCTCTCGATAGAATTTTTCTTGCTTTAAAGGCATTCATTTTCATTTTCTTTTTGCTCATCCCCTACACTTTTTCTCTTGCGTTTTACTATTGTAAATTCATCAAACGGATACTTAATTTCTATATTTGTAGATATTAAAACTAAAGCAATTGATAGCATAAATGCAATGTAAGAATAGTACTCTTTTCCGCCGAAATAGCAGTTTAAAATCACTACTATAAAGGACGCTAAAGAGAGAATTCCGTTAAATTTTACAATGCGTGAAATCGTTTTTATATGGCTATTATAACTGTCGCCCTGCTTACTAATTCCATCGCTAATGTCGGTAATTAAATTACCTAAAGGCTTTGCTATTGCGAAATAAATCACGCTAATTATAAGTAGAATTATTTGATATAAAGAGTAGTTTTCTAGGCTGAAATTTTGATATACGAAATACTCTAAAGTTATATCTACAAGTAAAAATATTCCGGAAAAAATCGCTAAGAAAGCACCTAAATTTGATATCGCAATAACGCTTATTTTATACTGCCCTTCCTTTTTAAATATGCCCCATAAAAGCGAAATATAATATAAACTAGCAAATATTGTAAAGTTTACAATTAGCATAAAATCAATAATTCCGCCAAATCCTAGATTTAAAATTTCACTAGTAAAATTCTTTAAAAGTCCGCTAAATCCACCCGCTAAATACCTTTGATAATCGTTTTCTACGGCATATAAAACAACACCTGTAAACCCCAAAATTACGCTTATTAATAAAATAATAGTGGTTAAAATATTAACCTTTTTACTCTTAGAACGCGTTAAATAAATTTTAACTTTTTCATATTTTTCATCAATTTCTATAAGTTCAGAATCTTCGTTTTCCTTTATATCAAAATCTAAAATTAATGGATTTTTTAGATAGTAAACAAGGGTTGAAATAGAAAATATAGTGATAAAAAACATTAAAATCAAGTTGGCGTAATCGTTAAAAATTACTAAGTTTTGCGCACCGCTTGTAGTTGACGTATATATATCGTAACAACAAAAAGCCATGGCAATTACGGATATTACAAGCGTACCCCAATTCAGTTTTATTAATTGGCGTTTCTTTAACGCGTTTGAAATGCTAGAAGAAATATAACCGTACGCAAGGTATACTAGGATATACGACCATTCTATTTTTGTTTTTATACTTCCACCATCGGTAAAAGCATATACGAAACTGCTAGCCAAAACCTTAGTTAAACTAGCGTAAACTATGGTGTTAACAAGTTGAATTATTATTTTATTAATATCGAATTTTTCGCCCGCTCGCCATTGTTTTATAAGGTTTAAACCTATCTTTAAAGCCATAAACGAGAAGGCTAAATCGATAATCATATCATACGATTGAGAAAATATTAGACCTATATTCCCACCATATTTTTGGTAATAAGAAAGGGCGTCTAACGCACCTATAATTAAAGAACCAATTGCAGTTATAGAGGCTACTATTCCTATAATATATATAATTATTCCTCTTTTGCTCTCTTTCATTTTCGCTCCTAGTAAATTTAAGTTTATAACAATATTATACCATTATAATAGTATAATATCAATAGAAAAAATAAAAGACTGCACATAGCAGTCTTTTATTTTTATTATTTAATTTTAAGCCCGTCTGAAAAGGCATTCCCTACCCTTTCCCCTAGCGTATAATAACCGTGTGTATCGCAGTCGTAACAGATAGGTTTAAACTTGGTTAAGTCAATTTTTCCTTTACTGTTTAAGATGCTTTCTTCCGCCGAAACGTTAATAATTTCGCCAATCATAATCTCACTACTTGGGTCATAACTTTCCATTTTACACTCTAAAGTAAGTGGAAGTTCGGTGATAATCGGAGCGTTTACATACTCACTTTTAACGGTATGCCAACCGCATTTTTCTAGTTTGTTTTTAGTCTTATTACCCGAAACAACGCCAACGTAATCAGCCTGAGTAACGTTATTTATATCCGCCATTGACAGGGTAAACTCTTTAGTTGTTAAGATGTTTTTAACCGTTTTATGACTGGCGCTTAAACAAATAGAAACCTTATTTTCATCGCACACAGTACCCCAAGCGGCGTTCATTGCGTTAGGTTTTCCATCCTCGTCGTAACTGCCAATTATTAAAACAGGCAACGGATAAACGTATGCTTTTTTAGTTAAATTCTTTCTCATATCTCTTCCCCTTTTATAGCATTTTCTTTTTCTAATTTCTTTTTAACGTGGTTGAATAACACGATAAGTATTACAGTTGCCACAACTAAAGCCACAAACCAACTAGCAGGATATAATAGATAAAGCATTTGTAAATTGTGCGCTAAATTCCCTTCAATTGATATAAATGGATACACGAAATATATGTAGATAACCCTTAAAATAATGTTTGCAAAAACGCTAATTAAAGTTGAAGTTAAAGAGTATCCTATACCCCTTATCGCCTCTTGAACTACACCTAATAGACCTAGTAAAAAGTAGAAAATACTTATTGAATAAATCCTAACCATACATAGTTCTAGTACGGTTTCAGTATCGGTCATAATACCGCATAGCGTTTTGCCAAAGACCATTAAAAGCCCTGCCAAAACAAGTGAACAAGCAACTTGCATTCCCATTGTTAAGAATATAACTTTCTTAATTCTATCCATTTTTCTAGCGCCATAGTTTTGGCTAATTACCGCAATAGACGCAGCATCTATAGCGTGAACTATTTCTAAAATAAACCCATCGAACTCTTTAGTTATAGAATGCGCCGTCATAGCAACGTCACCAAGCGAATTTAATTTAGCCGAAACAATTACGTTTGCAAAAGAAAATAGGCATTTAGATATTGCAATAGGAAGACCAATTTTAACAATATCTAATAATTCTTCTTTAGATATTTTTAAATTTTCTCTTTCAATTTTAGCATAGCCGTCACTTTTAATCATTAAAACAAGGGCGCAAATTCCGCTTACGCTATTAGATACTACCGTTGCTATTGCTACACCTTCAATATCAAGTCCTACAACCGTTATAAAGAAAATATTGAGTACAACGTTTAAAATACCGCCAATTATTAAGAAAAATAGTGGTCTTGCCGTATCGCCTACCGCCCTTAATATAGCAGTGCTAAAATTATAAAGCATAATTATAGGCATACCTAAAAAGTATATTCTTAAGTATTTTGTTGCGTATGGTAAAACGGTTGGAGCGCAGTTGGTCCATATAAGCATTTGCTCGGCAAGTATTACGCCTAAAATCATAAGAAGTATTCCACCAACAATACTAATAAATATTGCAGTTCCCACGAATACCCTTGCCTGCTTTTCGTCTTTTGCGCCGACTAATCGGGCAATTTTTACGTTAGCACCTACTGCTAAACCCGTTAAAAAACCTATACATAAATTAATAATCGGCGTTGTAGCGCCTACCGCTGCAATGGCGTTATCGTTACCCGTAAAAATACCTAAAACGGACAAATCCGCCATGGTAAACAGTAATTGTAATACGTTTACGCCAATTATTGGCAAGGCATATAGAATTATCTTTTTTAACATTGGCCCTGAAGTAAAATCAACTTCACGCCTACCTACCTTTGCACTCATTTTTTCTCCTTATATAACTAATTATATTGCTATATAATAAAAAAGTAAATGGAATAATTCTTACTATATGGAAAAAAACGAACAAAATTATTGAAATTTTTATTTTCAAATGGTATAATAAATTAAAATAATTATTAGATATAAGGGTTTAAAATGATTGATTTTATTAAGGATATTAATATAATTTCCTCTTATCATACTAAAAGTAAACAATATGCAAAAATTCAAAGTAGAAAGACTAATGGATTTATACTAAAACAAAGTGGCGTTTCAGAGTATATTATAAACGATAAAAATATAACTTTAAGTGAAAACAAAATGATTTTTTTACCAAAAGGCTCGGATTATCAATATACTTCTTCGCCTGACGGAATGTATACTTCTATAAATTTTGATGCATCTATAGATAACCTAGAACCACGCGTTTATTCTTTAGAAGATTTTAGGGACGTGAATTTTATTCACGAAAGTTTTTCTTATCTTTTTAAATTTGGCTCTATTACTGATAAATATAAATGTTTATCTGTTTTTTACGAGTTATTATCTTACATTTCAAGGATAGAAAACTTGAACCGATTAGAAAAAAACAAGTACCATATAATTGAACCTGCCGTAGAATATTTAAAAACCCATATATTTGATTTAAACTTAAAAATAGATAATTTACATCGTTTGTGTTGTATTTCTGATACTTATTTTAGAAACTTATTTATCGCACGCTTTAACGTTACCCCACAAGAATACGTTATTAGTAAAAGGATTTCTCAAGCAAAATCTATTTTAGAAAGTGGCGATTTTGACAGTATAGAAGAAGTATCTAAATTGGTTGGATATAAAGACCCATTATATTTTAGCAAATCTTTTAAGAAAATGTACGGATTTTCACCATCAAGCGTTATTAAATAAACTTAACAAACTGGACACAAAAGCAAAAAAAGATGTCCCGTTTAGTTATTGTAAATAACACTTTTTGATGTTATAATTATTTTACTAACATTAAGGAGTTTTCTATGAAAAAGACAGGTATTATATATAGAAAAGAGCACGGTCCTTTTAACTATAACGCATGGCCAACCGTTGCTAAAGACGACGATGGCGTTTTATACACCGTATTTTCGGGGCACAGAGTTAACCATATCGACACTTTTTCTAAAACTTATTTATGTAAAAGTTATGATAACGGCGAAACGTGGTCTCTTCCTATCGTTATAAACGACAGTTATCTTGACGACCGTGATGCCGGTATCATTTACCTTGGTGGCAAAAAGTTCTTAATAACCTATTTTTGCACTAACGTAGATTATTATTTTAATAAGTGGAACAATCTTATGATAAGACCTATGAGCCCTGCCGAAAAAATTATGACGCTTGGTGCAATAGAACTTTATAAAGAAGTACCACAAAAAACAAACGACTATGGCTCTTTCATAAGAATTACTGAAGACGGTTTTAATACGATAAGCGAGCCTTATAAAATCCCCGTTTCTACCCCACACGGCCCTATTTTATTACACGACGGCAGTATCGGTTATTTAGGCAAAGAAATGCACAATGATAATACAGATATTGATAGCGACACACTTTTCTATTTTAAAAGTGAAAATGAGGGCAAAACCTTTAATAAATTAGGTGAAATTCCAATCCCTAGCGATATGGATTTAACTCAATTTCACGAGCCACACGTTGTTGAATATGAAAACGGTAAACTCTTTGGCGTTTACCGTGCGCATAACGCTAAAAACCCAGACCTTAGAACTACAATGTTCTTCACGGCATCTAATGACGGCGGTAAAACTTGGGAAACTCTTCGTCCATCGGGAATTGACGGACTTCCTCCTCACCTTATAAAGTTGTCCGACGGTAGAATACTTTTAACCTACTCGCGTAGAAACGAGCCAAATCAAATAGAGGCGGTTGTATCTTGTGACGGCGGTAAAACATTTGGCGAAACTATTATTGTTGAAAAATTCCCACAACACGCTTATGAAGGCGACTTTGGCTACCCTGCATCCATAGAACTTGGTGACGGAAGTATTTTAACCGTTTATTACGCTATTTACGGCGATGATAAAAAACCGTCTATTATGTATACAAAATGGAAAATTTAATATAAAAACAAGGCTATAGAACGATAAAACGTTCTATAGCCTATTTTTTATTTATTCTTAAAATCTAAAGTAATAGTTCCATCTTCGTTATAAATAACCGTTTCTTTTTCCATATTGATAGAGTCTTTATGCGCCAAATAATCTTCAACGCTATTAAATACAGGGGTAAATTTA
Organism: Clostridia bacterium; assembly: GCA_017504165.1. Lineage (GTDB taxonomy): Bacteria > Bacillota > Clostridia > Christensenellales > Borkfalkiaceae > HGM11412. Next base: position 6,599 of record JAFVRR010000015.1, read on the forward strand.
CTCATTATATCTTTTGCCCTTTTAGCGTTATTTTCAAGTAGTTTTCTAATTAAGCCGTACTCAAACTTAGCGCCGTTAACGCACGCGTGGTATGGATTTTTAATATAATAATCAATGCCGTGGCTAGTACCGTAAGCACCGCCTACGTAAGCGTGAATTGATGGGAATAAGGTGGAAATATCGCCCATATCAGTAGAAGATGCCATCCATTTATCGTGATATATATAACTATCTTTACCAACTAACTCTTCAAATACTTCTAAAGCAACTTCTCTTAAATTAGCGTCTTCATTAAGGGCTTCCGAGCCTGCAATATCTTCAATTTTAACTTTGCAACCAATTGATGCTGCAGTTGCCGATATTGCCCTATTAACTTTTTCGTTAATACTTTTATTAACGATTGGGTTTGCCGCCCTAATATAACTTTCAATAACTACTTCGTTAGGTACGGCGTTAACCGCGTCGCCACCTTTAGTGATAATAGAGTGCACCCTTGCAAAATTGCTTTCAGTAAACGTTTCGCGAAGAGAGTTTATTGCAACGATTATAAGCGACGCTGCGTTTAACGCGTTAATACCGTCTTCAGGGTGAGCGCCTGCATGCGCAGATTTACCTATAACGGTAGTTTTCTTTCTTATATTGCCGTTATGGCCTTTTGTTAAAGAAAATAGCACTTTTTCATCTTCTGGCTTAGTTGCAGCACCCGTATGGAGCATAAAAGCAAGGTCAACGTCGTCAAAAAATCTTCTAGCGATAAATTCTGGCTTGCCCGTAGCGTACTTAATGACACCCTTTTTAATAAGTTCTTTTCTATAAGTAATTTCAATGCCTTCTTCCGCGGGAACTACGCAAAGTTTAATTTTACCGCAAAGTCCGTCAAGCGCGCCCTCTTCTTTTAAAGCGCCCGCTAAGCCAAGCATAGCGGAACATTGTACGTGGTGTCCGCAATTATGAACTGCGCCCGTTTCTTTATCGCATTCGGGGTGATTTTTATTGATAAGGGAGTCAAGTTCGGCTAAAACGAGTACGGTTGGACCAGGTCTACCCGTATCAACTACCGTGTAAAAACCCGTAATATTATCCGCTTTAACGATATTTGTATAACCAAGTTCTTCAAATTTTTTAAGCATATATTCGTTAGTTTTGTACTCTTTATAGCCTGGCTCTGGATTGGTCCAAATATATCTCTCTGCCGTAAGCATTAAATCTTTAAACTTTTCTACGTAGTCGTAGTATTTATTCATTTATTTATTCTCCTAATAAATTGTTTTCTTTAATAATTTTTTCAAGCATTTTATTTATTGCTTTTGCCATAAAATAAAAACCTAAATCGTTTGGATGAGTGCCGTCTACCGTACAAAGATTATATTCCCTGCCAAATAATTTTCTGCCATCAAGTAAATATACTTTATTATCACCCAACTTTTTAGCCTTGTTATAAGTAGACTTTATAACTTTTAAACGGGCTTCTGGGTTCATTGTAAAATTTGGTCTTGATACAAATAGAATAGGAACGCTTTTATTTTTACTACGAATAGTTTCATAAAGTTTATAGTGGGTATTTTGTAAAAATTCTACTGTTGGGGCATTATGGTCGTAATCGCAAACGAAAATAGAAACGTCAAGCCCAGCCATATAATTAGAAATTGGTTCTTCCGCACGGCAACCGCCCGAAAAACCTAAATTGATATGGTCGATATTATTCCATTTTGAAATAATAGACTCGTAACTATTATCAGGTCTTGAAGCGCATCCGCCTTGTGTTATTGACGAACCGTAGTAAAGTATAGGTTTTATATTTTTATACGGTAAACCTTTACCAAGCGTTGCACCCTTATCGATAGCAAGGGTTAAACTTTTAACTTCATTATATAATGGGAAATATATCGTTAAATCTCTTTCTTTTTCTTCTTCAAAAACGTATTCGCTTTCATAACCTTTTAAAGAATCGTATGGGGGAATAAAAGTGCAAACGTATTTATTAGAACCGTCGACAAAATCTTCTTGCAAGGAAAAACCGCAAACACCCGTAGACGGCATATGCCTAAGTGCACCCCTTGCTTCCCATTCAACTATAATTTTAATTTTCTTACTATTGGTTGAAAATCTTAATCTTCCGCCCGCAGTATTTTTATAAAGCCTTGCAACCGCATCGCTATTTATATCTGCAACTTCTTTAGGAAGCCTAACGAATCTATCGTTTTCATAAAAAACGCCGTATAGCGCGGTTTTCTCGTTAGGAATGGAGTATAAATCTAAGGTATCGTTATCATTTATTGGTTGTTTTACCTCAAAGTTTTTATCTATTTTTGCTATATCAGTCATATTTTTCCTTTTAATAAATATTTACTATTATTTAAGCAAATTGTTTTCTTTAATAATTTTATCAAGCATTTTATTAATTGCTTTAGCCATTAAGTAAAAGCCTATATCGTTTGGATGAGTTCCGTCTACCGTGCAAAGTTTATATTCCTTACCAAACAATTTTCTACCGTCAAGAAGATACACCTTGTCGTCCCCTAATTTTTTTGCTTTTTTAACCGTTTCTTTTATAATTTTTAACCGTGCTTCAGGATTCATTGTCGCACCCGTATAAAAGTTCGGTCTTGATAAAAACAAAATAGGAACGCCTGGGTTTTTGCTTCTAAACGTTTCGTAAAGTTTAAAGTGGGTATTTTGTAAAAATTCTACCGTTGGGGCGTTATGGTCGTAATCGCAAACGAAAATAGAAACGTCAAGCCCCGCCATATAATTAGAAATCGGCTCTTCTGCACGGCAACCGCCTGAAAAACCTAAATTGATATGGTCGATATTATTCCATTTAGCAATAATAGATTGATAAGAATTATCCGCCCTTGAGGCGCATCCGCCTTGTGTTATTGACGAGCCATAGTAAAGTATAGGTTTAATATCTTTATACGGTAAACCCTTACCAAGCGTTGCACCTTTATCGATAGCAAGGGTTAACTCCGTAACGTTATTGTAAAGTGGGAAATAAATGGTAAAATTTCTTTCCTTTGCTTCTTCAAAAAGGTATTCACTATCGTAACCGTTTGGCGCATTTGTTGGTGGAACGAAGGAACAAACGTAAGCATTATCGCCACCAACAAAATCTTCTTGCAACGTAAACCCACATTTTGAAAATGCAGACATAGTGCTTGAATAGTTTTGAATATCCCATTTAACAATAATTCTAATAGTTTTACTGTTAGTTGAAAATCTTAATCTTCCGCCTGCCGTTTGAGTGTGCAACCTATCAACTGCACTACTATTTACTTGCGCAATCTCTTTTGGTAGCCTAACAAACCTATCGTTTTCATAAAAAACGCCGTATAGCGCGATTTTCTCGTTAGGTACGGGATAAAAATCTAAGTTTTCATCGTCGTTTAGTGGTGCTTTAACTTCAAAATTTTTATCAATTTTAGAAATGTCGCTCATAACTTACACTCCTTAACGTTATCATAGATATTATACATTTTATTTACTTAAAATACAAGGTTTTTTGTAAATTATTTATTTTTAATTTATATTTACAATTTATTATATAATTGATTTTTATTTTTAAAAATGATATACTTATTTAAACACAATAAAAGGATATTATGAACAACACTTATTCTATTAAAAAACAAGTCGATTCTTCTATGATAGACTATAACAACGTAATGCGATTTGATAATGCGTTACTAGAATTTCAAAATCTTGCAATATTTCACTCGCAAGAAATGGGCGTGGGGTTTGAAGACCTTAAAAAATCTTCAAATGCTTTTTGGGTTTTAACAAAAGTTAAACTTTATACCCCTAAAATGCCTTGTTTAACGGAAAATACGACTTTTACGACTTATCCAACCGATATTTCCCCTTTGCGCTTTAATAGGGAATTTACCGCTTTAGGCGAAAACGGCGGAAAAATTCTTGGGCACTCTGAATGGTGCGTATTAGATTTTGATACTAAACAACTTAGAAGAAGTAATTCAATTAAATACCCGACCGAGTTAGTTCACCGTACCGATAACGTTGGCTTAACCTTTGACAATACCCGCTACGACGTATCTAGTGAAGATTTCGCTTATACTTATACTATTAAACTTACGGATATTGACTGTAATAGGCACACCAACAACGTTGCATACGCACGAATGGCATTAAACGCCTTTAATTTAGACGAATACGATAGTTATAATTTTAATACGTTTGAAATTAGATTTATCGCGCAAAGTTACTTTGCAAGCGAAATTGAAATATATAAAAAAGTAGTTGATGAAAATACTGTTTTTGTTTTAGGGAAATCACAAGATAAAAATATATTTTCTGTAATACTTAGTAATAATTAAGAACGGTTAATAACCGTTCTTTTTTTTACTATTAATATATTTTGCAAATTAAACTTTACTAAATATATAAATATAATTATAAATTTTAATCATACTATATATAAATTTAAGAAAATGCAACTTATAGTTGCTAAATTTGCAATGTCAAATTGGTTGTTAGCCTACATAAAATGGTATATAATAAAATAGTGATAAATAAAGGAGATTATTATGACTATTGGAGAGAAAATCACAACGTTACGAACGAAGGCAAATTTATCACAAGAAGAATTTGCCGACAAAATGTACGTTTCAAGACAGGCTATATCTAGATGGGAATTAAACCAAGCGCTTCCTCAACTAGATAAAATTATACAAATTTGTAATTTTTTTAAAATATCTACTGATGAATTACTATTAGATAAAAACGAATTTTTATTTGACTGTAATAAAAAGAATAAATATTTTGGAACTGACGGATACCGCGGAGAGGCAAACGTTGACTTAACTTCTATTAACGCTTATAAAATCGGTAGGTTTTTAGGTTGGTATTATTCTAAACAATCTACAATTGCAAAGCCTAAAATTGTAATTGGTAAAGATACAAGGCGTTCAAGTTATATGCTAGAATACTCGATTGTTGCAGGGCTTACTGCATCTGGCGCTGACGCGTATATGCTACACGTTACAACCACGCCTAGCGTATCTTACGTCACCAGGCAAGACGGCTTTGATTGCGGAATAATGATTACCGCTTCACATAACCCGTTTTACGATAACGGCATTAAAATTATAAATAAATACGGTGAAAAATTAGACGATAACACTACTTCTCTTATCGAATCTTATCTTGACGGAGATTTAAACAGTTTAGGCGTATCGGGAAAAGATTTACCACTAGCCACAAAAGACAAACTCGGCCTTATAGTCGACTATGCCTCTGGTAGAAATAGATACGTTGGATATTTAATATCTATCGCATCTCACTCTTTTAAAAATTTAAGAATAGGTCTAGATTGCGCTAACGGCTCGTCTTGGACTATTGCAAAATCAGTATTTAGCGCTTTAGGCGCTCAAGTTGAAGTCATAGGAGCAGAACCTAACGGACTTAATATAAACGAAAATTGCGGTTCTACCCACGTAGAAAAACTATGCAAAATGGTAAAAGAAAAGCACTTAGATTTAGGTTTTGCTTTCGACGGCGATGCAGATAGATGTATTGCGGTAGATGAAACTGGAAACGTCGTTGACGGCGATAGTGTTCTTTATATTTTAGCAAAACGTTTAAAAAATAGAGAAATGCTAAATAAAAACACTCTAGTCGCAACTGTAATGTCAAATAGTGGATTTATAAACTCGCTAGAAAAAATTGGTATAAACTGCGTTCAAACTAAAGTTGGTGACAGATTTGTTTACGAGCGTATGCAAAAAGAAGATTATTCGCTTGGAGGAGAACAGTCTGGGCATATCATTATTAAAAAATACGCAACGACTGGTGATGGTATTTTAACGGCAATTATGTTAACTGAAGAAGTTTTAGATACTAAAACTACCCTCTCAGAATTAAAATCACCCGTAAAACTATACCCACAACACCTTAAAAACGTTAAAGTAAAAGATAAAAAAGCCGTTTTGAACGACGAAAACGTTTTAAAAGTTAAAAAAGAAATTGAAACTAGATTAAACAAAAAAGGTAGAGTTTTGTTAAGAGAAAGCGGAACAGAACCATTAATTAGGGTTATGGTTGAGGCGGAAACTGAAAACCTTGCTATTTCCTCAGTTAACGAAATAATAAACGCAATCTCACTAGGAGGATTTGTAATTGAATAGAGTAAAAGCATGCGAACTTTTTAACTTAACCACGCCCTATCTTTATAACTTATTTAATAGCGTTGAATATCCTTGGGAAATTTTACCTAAAATTAAAAATTATATTGTAGAACTATTAAATAATCCCCCAAATAACTTTTATATTTATAATGAAGGAGTACTGGTTGAAAAAAACGTCATAATAAGTGAAAAAGCAACTATAATACCACCTGCAATAATTGGAGAGAATACGGAAATTCGACCAGGAGCATATTTAAGGGGCAACGTTATAATTGGCAAGAATTGCGTTATTGGTAATTCTTCTGAACTTAAAAATTGTATACTTTTAGATAACGTTCAAGTGCCACACTATAATTACGTTGGCGATTCCATTTTAGGAAACTACGCACATTTAGGCGCTGGAGTTATTTGTTCTAATTTGAAATCTACTAAAACTAACGTTACGGTAACTATTGGTAATTGTAAAGTTGATACCAATTTAAGAAAATTTAGCGCAATTATCGGTGACAGCGTTGAAATCGGCTGTAATTCTGTTATTAACCCTGGGACAGTTGTAGGGAAAAACACAATAGTTTATCCGTTAACCCCGCTACGCGGTTTTATCCCCTCTAATATGATAGTAAAAACTATGGATAACGTCGTTAAACAAAACTGAACTTAATCCCTTAATATATAACAATTGTTAAACGGCGTTTTCCATACTTAAAAAAGATTGCAAAATTTTGCAATCTTTTTATTTTATAATTAAATATTTTTATAAATATAAAAAATGCGTAAGTTACCTTACGCATTTAATATTTTTACTTGCTTAAATAAAGCACCCTTTTAAGACACTAATAACGAGTTAGACAAGGCTCTTAAATTTTTGTCGGACACAATAGACCTTTGTGGTCATTGGGGTCGCATAAAATTTAAAGAAACGCAGTATAACGACGTTAGTAGGGTTTTAAAATTAAAATTATACTAACTCGATAATAGCTACTTCAGCAGCATCACCACGTCTTTCACCTTTAAGATATTTTCTAGTGTAACCGCCACCTTGACCGAGTTGTTCTTTTCTCTCAGCGTATTTTGGAGCGATTTCATTGAAAATCTTTTCAATAAGTGGGTGATTAATGCCTTTAGTTCTAGCTCTAAATTCAGCCTTAGATTCTTTCACTTCTTTAGTGAATTGAATATCGTAAGTTAAAGCCATAATTTTTCTTCTTGCAGCTAACTTTTTAACACCGTCTTTAATAACTTTTTTAGTCACTTCTTTACCCTTAGCGTCTTTAGTAGTAACCGTAGTTTCAACAGTATCCATATAAGTATTTACAGCAAGAGTAATAATTTTTTCAACGTAGCTCTTTAAAGATTGAACGTGGCCTGCAGTCACTTCAATTTTACCATACCATAAAAGGTTAGATGCTTGATTTCTAAGTACGGCTTTTCTTTCTTTAGTTGTTAAACCCATTCTACCTGGCATTTTCTTATTCCTCCTGTTCCTTTAATTTGAGACCGAAACTGTTGAGCTTAAGGATAATTTCGTCAAGTGACTTCTTACCTAAGTTTCTAACTTTAAGCATTTCGTCTTCAGTCTTTTTAGTTAAATCTTCTACTGTGTGAATATTTGCACGTTTTAAGCAATTGTAAGAACGTTGTGAAAAATCCATTTCTTCAATGCTCATTTCTAAAATCTTTGGAAGTGGGTCAGTTGGTGGTGAAACCAAAATACCAAGACCAGTTACAATTTCAGAAAGATTTACAAATATATTGATGTGTTCATCTATAATTTTAGCGGCAAGAGAAATAATTTCTTTACCTGAGAACGCACCATTCGTCCAAACTTCAAGAATAAGTCTATCTCTATCAATATTTTGACCAACTCTTGCGTTTTCAACGTTGTAACTTGCTTTAGTTACAGGAGTGTATATTGAGTCGATAGCAATATAACCGATTTCGCCGGTTTTATTGTTTTCAGCGCCTTTATAGCCCCTTCCTCTACCGATAGTTAATTCCATATCGATTATACCATCGTTATCTACAGTACAAATGTATTGTTCAGGATTAAGGATTTCTATTTCAGCATCAGCTTCAATATCAGCAGCAGTAACAACAGCAGGACCTTGTTTTACAATTCTAAGAACTTTTTTGTAATCAGGGTCAGTAATTACTGTTTTTATAGCAACGCTTTTCAAGTTAAGTGTCATTTCGACTACGTCTTCTTTAACACCCTTAATTGTTGAAAATTCGTGCTTTACGTCAAGACTCGGCGCAAATTTGATACCTTGAATGGCAGCACCAGGGAGTGCAGACAATAAAGTTCTTCTTAAACAGTTACCGATTGTTACGCCGAAACCTTTTTCAAGTGGCTCAACAACTATTTTACAATAACTTCTGTCTTCGCTTTCCTCTACCGAAATCTTAGGCATTTCTATTTCCATCATGGAAAATTTACCTCCTAAATTAATTTAATGGAATTTGTCGTTTATACCTTAATAAACAACGTATGGTTTGCGCAAAAATGCGCAATACCAAGTTATTATTTTGAGTATAATTCGACAATCATTTGTTCTGCAATTTGAGAATCAATATCATCTCTCTTCGGAAGAGCAATAACTTTACCTTCAAGTTTTTCTGCATTAAATTCAAGCCATTTTGGAACGTTAGTAGTCTTTTCTGCTTGCTTGAAAGCCTCAAAATACTTGTTGTCTGTTTTTGTTTCCTTAACAGCAATTACGTCACCAACGTTAATTTGGTAAGAAGCGATATCTACGTTTTTACCATTAACTGTGAAATGAGCGTGAGTTACAAGTTGACGAGCAGTAGTTCTAGATGGCGCTAAACCAAGTCTATATACTACGTTGTCAAGACGTCTTTCTAAAAGTGAAAGCATGTTTTCACCTGTAATACCTTTCATTCTATCTGCTGTTTCGAAGTATTCTCTGAATTGTTTTTCTAATACCCCGTAAATTCTCTTTGTCTTTTGTTTTTCACGAAGTTGTTGTCCGTATTCAGAAACTTTGTGTCTTCCTGCGCCGTGTTGACCAGGAGCAACTGGTCTTTTTTCAAATGGGCAAGAAGTTTTATAACATTTATCGCCTTTTAAGAAAAGTTTGCAACCTTCTCTTCTGCATAAACGACATTTAGCACCTGTATATTTAGCCATTTTCTATATCCTCCTATTATACTCTACGTCTCTTAGGTGGACGGCAACCATTGTGTGGGATAGGAGAAACGTCTTGAATAAGAGTTACTTCTACACCGCATACGCCTAACGCTCTGATAGCAGATTCTCTACCTTGACCTGGGCCCTTTACGTATACTTCAGCTACTCTGAGACCGTGTTCCATTGCAGCCTTAATAGCTACTTCTGCTGCTTGTTGTGCAGCAAATGGAGTGCTCTTTCTAGAACCTCTGTATCCAAGGCTACCTGCGCTTGAATGAGAGATTGTATTTCCGTTTAAGTCAGTTACAGTTACAATAGTATTATTGAAAGAAGATTGAATATGAACTTGACCTTTATCTACTTTTTTAAGCTCTTTACGCTTTTTACTAACAGTTTTTGCCATTTATTTATCCTCCTTCAATTATTTACTTGCAGTCTTCTTCTTAGCGACTGTACGACGAGGACCTTTACGAGTTCTCGCATTTCTCTTAGAGCTTTGACCTCTAACCGGAAGACCTTTTCTATGTCTTACACCGCGGAAACAACCGATTTCCATAAGTCTTTTAATGTTAAGGTTTACTTCAGAACGAAGTTCACCTTCAACTTTAATGTTGTGATCGATGTATTCTCTTAACTTAGATACGTCTTCTTCTGTTAAATCTTTAACTCTTGTATCAGGATTGATACCTGTTTCTTTCAAAATTTTTACTGCGGTTGGTCTACCGATACCGTAAATATAAGTGATACCGATTTCAACACGCTTATCTCTTGGTAAATCTACACCGGCAATACGAGCCATTTTTTAAACCTCCGATTATGTTTATTTTATAATTTTTTTATTTTTTTAAATTTTGTTATAGGGTTTGTAAGAAGTAATTAACCTTGTTTTTGCTTATGGTTTTTATTTTTAGAACAAATAACCATAACTTTGCCTTCTCTTCTAATGACTCTGCACTTGTCGCACATAGGTTTTACTGATGGTCTTACTTTCATTTTTAATTCCTCCGATTAATTTTTAGTTATAAAAATCAGTTTTTACTGCGCCATACGATTCTGCCCTTAGTAAGGTCGTACGGACTCATTTCTATTTTGACGCTATCACCAGGAATAATTTTAATGTAGTTCATTCTTAATTTTCCCGATATATATGCCGTAATAACAAATCCGTTTGAAAGCTTTACTTTAAACGTTGCGTTAGGCAAAGCTTCTACAATTACGCCTTCGGCTTCAATAACATCGTTTTTAGACACGTTTTACCTCCATTTTATACCTTAAATGTAAGATTTCTTACATATCGTTCACACGCCCGCTTCTTCCTCAAGGCTCAAAGTTTACGCTTTACCATCAGCGTAGGCGTGTATTATTCGCATCAAAGCGTAAGTATTTCTACCCCGTTGTCGGTAATCACCACGGTATTCTCGTAATGGGCTGACGGCTTTCCGTCAAGCGTTACACATTTCCACCCGTCAATCTCTACTTCCCATCCGCCCATATTTATCATAGGCTCGATAGCAAGCGTCATATTGCGTTTTAACCTTACGCCCGTTCCCTTTCTACCATAGTTTGGAACTTGCGGGTCTTCGTGGAGATGTCTGCCCACACCATGTCCTACCATATCTCGGACTACCGAAAATCCGTTAGCCTCGGCGTGCTGTTGTACCTGACTGCCGATGTCACCAAGCGGACTTCCTATGCAAATGCCTTCTATACCCTTAAAGAAACACTCTCTGGTAACGTCAATGAGTTTTTTTCTCATCGGGTCGATTTTCCCAACGTAAAAACTTCTTGCGGCATCGCCGTGAAAACCGTTTTTGAACGCCCCCACGTCGACGGATACGATTTCGCCTTCCTTAATTACTCTATTTGAAGGAAACCCGTGCACAACTTGCTCGTCTATTGATATACAAGTCGCTGCGGGAAACCCACCGTAACCTAGAAAAGACGGTTTAGCTCCGCTAGAAATTATATAGTCGTGAATAATCTTATTAAGCGCGCTTGTAGTCATCCCCGCCTCTATCTTTTCTTCTGCTAGAAGTAAAGCGTCGCGCACGATGCTACAAGGTTCACGCATTAATTCTATTTCGCTATCTTTTTTTACGATTATCATTTTAACCTAAAACTTCAACGATAGCTTTAAATACTTCGTCGATGGCTTTGTCGCCGTCAACTGTCACGAGTTTACCTGCTTTTTTGTAGTATTCAATGAGCGGAGCAGTTTGCTTTTCGTAAACGCTAAGCCTTGATTTAACCGTTTCTTCATTGTCGTCTGGACGTTGAACGAGTTCACCGCCACAATGAGAACAGGTTGTACTACCGTTAAGCATTGTTACGTGATAAGATTCCCCACATTTTGGACAAACGCGTCTACCTGTAATTCTCGCAAGAAGTTTATCAAGGTCAACGTTAATGTCGACTACTTTTTCTACGTTTGAGAATTTATCAAGTTCTTCCGCTTGGAAAATGTTTCTTGGGAAACCGTCAAGAAGATAACCCTTCTCTGCGTCTTCTTCTTGAAGTCTTTGTTTTACAATTTCTACAGTAACTTCATCTGGAACGAGTTGACCTTTATCTATATAAGATTTGGCAACTACGCCGATAGGAGTTGCGTTTTTGATGTTTGCACGAAAAATATCACCTGTGGAAATGTGTGGTATTTCGTATTTTTCAGCAAGGCGTTTCGCTTGTGTACCTTTTCCTGCGCCTGGAGCGCCAAGTAATATTATTTTCATCTTATTTCAAAAATCCTTTGTAGTTTTTCATCATAATTTGTGATTCTAAAGCAGTATTGAATTCAATTGCTACGGAAACTGCGATAAGCATACCTGTTGCTGTAAACGCGCCGTAACTAGATGCGTCAATTGCTCTGAACACGATTGACGGAACAAGGGCAACGAGTGCTAAGAATATAGCACCGAATAAGGTAATTCTACCGCTGATTTTCTTAAGATAATCTGCAGTTGGCTTACCAGGTCTAATACCCATAATGAAACCGCCGTTTTGTTGTATACTCTTTGAAATATCGTCAGGATTGAATTGAATTGACGTATAGAAATATGCAAAGAATATAATAAATACAGTAAGGACAACCATGTATACCCACGAGTTAACACCCATATACGTTGCCCAGAATTGACCGAATGCTGTATCAGTCCAACCAAACAAGGTCATGATAAGTTCTGGGAATGAAAGGATTGAGAACGCGAAGATAAGTGGAAGTACGCCGTTACTATTAACCTTAATAGGAATAATAGTAGATTGTCCGCCGTACATTTTTTGTCCTCTAATTTGCTTAGCGTATTGAACAGGGATTTTTCTTTCCGCAAGGTCAACGGTAATAATGCAAACGAATACTAAAATAACGGCAACGAGCATAATAACGAGTTTCCAGAAATTTGTAAGTTCGTTATGAGTTGAATCTGCTTGACCGATATTTTGAATCATTTGAATGAATGATTGACCTGCAGTTGCAATAATACCTGCAAAGATAAGCAATGAAATACCGTTAGAAACACCGTAGTCTGTAATTCTTTCGCCAATCCACATTGTAATAACCGTGCCGGCAGTAAAGAATAATACTACTACAACGTAAGCAAGCCATTCTTGACCCCAAAGCATTGTAGCAAGTGGAGTACCTTCACCTGAAGTTAAAAGGTTATCACCATAGTTGATAATAATACCAACTGATTGAATGATTGCAAGTATGATTGTGAGATATCTTGTATATTGAGATATTCTCTTTCTACCTTCTTCACCTTGTTTTGAAAGTCTTTCAAGTGATGGAATAGCAACTGCTAAAAGTTGCATAATGATTGACGAGTTAATGTATGGTCCAATACCCATTGCAAACAACGTGCCTTGAGCAAGCGAACCACCCGTCATCATATTCATGATGTTAAGGTATGTTAAGCTTTGAAGGTTCTCGCTAGAAATAAGTTCCGAACCAATACCTGGTACAGGGATATAACATCCTACTCTGTACACTAAAAGTAAAAGTAACGTAAACCAAATTTTAACACGGATTTCCTTCACTTTAAATGCATTTTTTAATGTTTCAAACATTTTTTAACCTCCGCGGTTTTAGGCTTTTGGTTAAATTTCTTCTGCAGTTCCGCCGGCTTTTTCAATTGCTTCTTTAGCAGAAGCAGAGAACTTGTTAGCCTTTACGGTTAATGCAACTTTTATTTCCCCGTTACCTAATACTTTAAGTCCTACAGCGTTTTTAACTTCTTTAATAAGACCTGCGCTGTATAAAGTTTCAAAATCTACAACCGCACCGTTTTCAAAACCTTCAAAGGCTGAAAGGTTAACAATTGCATATACTTTTCTGAAGTGGTTTTTGAATCCTCTCTTTGGAACTCTACGTGTGATTGGCATTTGACCGCCTTCAAAGCCTGGTCTTACGCCACCGCCACTTCTAGCCCATTGACCTTTGTGACCTTTACCACTTGTTTTTCCAAGACCAGAGCCGATACCACGACCAAGTCTTTTTACTGATTTTCTGCTGCCTTCAGCTGGCTGTAATGTATCAATTCTCATTGTGCACCTCTTATACGTTTTCAACCTTTACAAGGTGAGAAACTACTTTGAGTTGACCTTGAAGGGTTGCGCTATCAACAAATACTTTTGATTGACCAATTTTCTTAAGACCAAGCGCTGCAACAGTACCCTTTTGGGCTTTAGAGCAAGATATAGTGCTATTAATTAAAGTAACTTTAACGTTCATAATATCCATCTCCTTAACCTAAAATTTCTTCTACGGTTTTACCGCGAAGAGCAGCAACGTCTTCTGCTGATTTAAGACCGTAAAGACCTTCAATAGCAGCTTTAACCATGTTGATTGGGTTTGTTGTGCCGTGAGATTTAGTTCTAATGTTCTTAACGCCTGCAGCTTCCATTACCGCACGAACAGGACCACCGGCGATAACACCAGTACCTTCTTCAGCAGGGAGCATTACAATAGAACCTCTACCGAATTTACCAACTGTTTCGTGTGGGATTGTAGTGCCAACGAGAGCAACTTTTCTCATTGCCTTTTTAGCTTGAGCAGTTGCTTTATCGATTGCTTCTGGAACTTCGTTTGCTTTGCCCATACCGCAAGCAACTCTACCCTTTTCATCACCAACTACAACAAGTGCAGCAAAACGCATTTTTCTACCGCCTTTTACAACCTTTGTTACACGGTTTACAGCGATAAGTTTTTTGCAAAGACCGTCTTTTTCTTCTTGTCTTCTTGGAGCTTTATTTTCTCTTGCCATGATTATTTTCCTCCTTAGAATTTAAGACCGGCTTCTCTTGCGCCGTCTGCTAAACTTTCAACACGACCTGTGTAAATATAACCGCCTCTGTCGAAAACAACTTCAGTTATACCTTTTTCAAGTGCGCGTTTTGCAATTTCTGTACCAACTACCTTAGCGGCTTCTTTCTTAGTAAGTTCTTTAACGCTTTCTGCAACTGCTTTATCAAGAGTTGAGCAAGAAACTAAAGTATTACCTGCTACGTCGTCAATAATTTGAGCGTAGATGTGGCTAAGGCTTCTAAAAACACAAAGTCTAGGTCTTTCAGGAGTACCCGAAATTTTATTTCTAACCCTTTCGTGTCTTTTTAATCTATCCGCATTTTTATCAATTTTAGAAATCATATCAGTTTACTCCTTACTTACCTGCCGTCTTTCCTTCCTTACGTTCGATTACTTCGTCGCTTAAGCGGATACCGTAACCGTGATAAGGTTCAGGCTTTCTGATGGCTCTGATTTTAGCGGCTTCTGCACCAACAAGTTCTTTGCTGATACCAGATACTTCGATTTCAGTTGGGGAAGTTACCGTAAGTTTTACACCGTCTACTGCTTTGTATTCAACAGGGTGACTTAAACCTACTGATAAAGATAAATCTTTACCGTTTTGTGTTACTTTCCAACCTACACCGTTAACGATTAAAGTTTTCTTGTAACCTGCAGTTACGCCGATAACCATATTGTTAACAAGTGCTCTATATAAGCCGTGTTTTGCTTTAGTTTCATTTTCTTCGTTAAATCTTGAAACGACGATTTCGCCGTTTTCAACGTTGAAACCAATGTTCTTTACGTCGTAATCTTGAGTTAATACGCCAAGTGGACCTTTAACTGTGATAACGCCGTTTTCTGCTTTAAATTCTACACCTTGAGCAAGTTTAATAGGTGCTTTACCAATTCTTGACATCGCCCTACCTCCTTACCAAACGTAAGCAAGAACTTCGCCACCGTGGTTGCCTTTTCTTGCTTCTTTGTCAGTCATAACGCCTTTAGACGTAGAAATGATTGCGATACCAAGACCGCCGAGAACTTTTGGAAGTTCATCGCAACCAGCGTAAATTCTTAAACCAGGTTTAGAAATTCTCTTAAGACCGCTGATTACCTTTTCTCCGTTAGGACCGTACTTAAGTGTTATAACGATTTTGCCTTGAACGCCGTCTTCAACGACTTCGTAGCTAGTGATGTAGCCTTCTTGTAATAAAATCTTAGCGATTTCTTTCTTGATGTTAGAAGCAGGAACTTCTACAGTTTCGTGTTTAACTACAAGCGCATTTCTGATTCTAGTGAGCATATCTGCTATTGTATCTGTCATTTTCAGTTCCTCCTTTTACCAACTTGCTTTTTTAACGCCTGGGATTTGACCTTTATATGCTAAATTTCTAAAGCATACACGGCAAATACCGTATTTACGAAGTACAGAGTGTGGACGACCACAAATACTGCATCTCGTATAAGCTCTCGTAGAGAACTTAGGGGTTTTTTGCTGTTTATTAATCATTGCTTTTTTTGCCATAATAAGTTCTCCTTTTACGCCTTGAATGGCATACCCATTGCTTTTAACAATTCGTATGCTTCTTCATCTGTCTTTGCCGTAGTAACGAAACAAATATCAAAACCTCTTACTTTTTCTACTTGGTCGTATTGAATTTCAGGGAAGATAAGTTGTTCTTTAATACCCATAGCATAGTTACCTCTACCGTCGAATGACTTATCAGGAACACCCTTAAAGTCTCTTACTCTTGGTAAAGCGATAGAAACGAATTTATCAAAGAATTGATACATCCTGTCGTTTCTTAAAGTAACTTTAATACCAACGTTCATACCTTCTCTTACTTTGAAGTTAGCAACTGATTTTTTTGCTTTAGTAAGAACAGGTTTTTGACCAGCGATAAGCGCGAGTTCTTTTTCAACTTGTTGAACGCTTTTCGCATTGTCTTTAACGTCACCAAGACCGCCGTTAATAGTAATTTTAACAAGCTTTGGAACTTGGTTTACGTTTTTGTAGTTAAAACGCTTCATAAGATATGGTACAACTTCTGCTTTGTACATTTCTCTTATTCTGCAATCGGAATCGGTTGCAGCTACTTTAGCAACCTGAGTCTTTTCTGCCATAATAAGTTCTCCTTAAATTTTACGCTTCAGCGTTTTCCGTTTTTTCTTCTTTAACGGCTTTCTTTCTAGAAGTTTTCTTAACTTCTTTTACTTCTTCAACTGTTTCAGCAGTTTCAGCTTTTTTAGTCCTTGTTTTCTTTGGAGCTTCAGCAACTTCGCCTTCTGCTACTTTCTTTGTAGTCTTTTTAGCGGTAGTTTTCTTTGCTGGTTCTTTCTTTTCAACTTTAACGTCTAAAGACGCTCCGCATTTTTTACAAGCTCTTACCTTTTTACCGTCTACGATAACGTAGCCAACTCTTGTTGCTTTACCGCAAACTGGGCAAATTACAAGTACGTTAGAAGCATCGATTGGACCTTCTTGTTTAACTTTTTGGCTAGTTTCTTGAGCAGAACGTGCTTTACGGTTCTTTTCTTGAACGTTAACGCCTTCTACAACTACTTTGTTGAGTTTTGGAAGAGCAGTAAGGACTTTACCAGTTTTCTTAACATCTTTACCCGTAATAACTACTACGGTATCATTTTTCTTAACTTTCATTTAACTGTCTCCTTACAATACTTCTGGAGCAAGGGAAATAATTTTCATGAAATCCTTGTCTCTAAGTTCTCTTGCAACAGGTCCAAAAATACGAGTACCTCTTGGTTGTTTATTGTTATCAATAATTACTGCAGCGTTTTCGTCAAATCTAATGTGTGTACCGTCAGGTCTTCTTAAACCTTTAGAAGTTCTAACGATAACGGCTTTAACTACTTCGCCTTTCTTTACAGCGCCTCCAGGAGTAGCGGTTTTAACACTTGCAACGATAACGTCGCCAATGTTACCACATCTTCTGAAAGAACCGCCTAAAACTCTAATACACATAATTTCTTTTGCGCCAGAGTTGTCTGCAACTTTTAATCTTGTTTGTGGTTGAATCATGTTCGCTTTCTCCTATCTTATTTAGCTTTTTCGATGATTTCAGAAACTCTCCAATTTTTAGTCTTGGATAATTTTCTAGTTTCAACGATTCTTACTTTATCGCCAATACCGCAAGCGTTTTCTTCATCGTGCGCTTTAAATTTAACGGTCTTAGTGATAGTTTTCTTGTAAAGAGGATGTTTTCTTTTGTCGGTAACTTCTACAACAACGGTTTTATCCATCTTATCAGAAACAACTAAACCGACTCTTTCTTTTCTTAAATTTCTTTCCATTTTAACTCTCCTCCGTTACGCCTTTAATTCTCTTTCACGGATAACGGTTTTAACTCTTGCGATATCCTTTTTTACACTTGATAAAACGTTAGGGTTTTCAAGTTGTCCCGTTGCGTGACGGAATCTAAGGTTAAACAATTCTTCTTTTAATGCATCGAGTTTTGCAACTAATTCGTCATTAGTCATCTCTTTAATTTCTTTAGCTTTCATTAACCTTCACCGCCTTCTTCAACGATTTCTTTCTTAACAAACTTAGTCTTTAAAGGAAGTTTGTTACCTGCAAGACGCATAGCTTCTCTTGCAACTGATTCTTCTACACCAGCCATTTCGAACATAACTCTACCTGGCTTAACTACTGCTACCCAGTATTCTACAGAACCTTTACCTGAACCCATTCTTGTTTCAGCAGGTTTTTGAGTAATTGGTTTGTGTGGGAAAATATCTATCCAAACTTTACCACCACGTTTAATAAATCTTGTCATAGCTACACGGGCAGCTTCGATTTGGTTTGACGTAACCCAAGCAGGTTCTAAAGCAACAAGACCGTAAGTACCGTATGCAATAGTATTACCTTTGTTTGCTTTACCTGTCATTCTGCCACGATGAACTTTTCTTCTTTTTACTCTTTTTGGCATTAACATAATTAAGCTTCGCCTCCTTCAGTAACCTTTTTAGCTCCGCCTAAAACTTCACCTTTGTAAACCCATACTTTAACACCGATGATACCGAAAGTAGTGTGTGCTTCGGCAAAACCGTAATCGATGTCTGCACGGAGTGTTTGAAGAGGAATAGAGCCTTCGTGATATTGCTCAGAACGAGCAATTTCTGCACCGTCAAGTCTTCCGCTAACCATGATTTTAATACCCTTAATTCCAAGTCTTGTAGCTCTTGAAATTGCTTGTTTCATACTTCTTCTGAAAGAAGCTCTCTTTTCAAGTTGAGCAGCAACGCTTTCTGCAACGAGTTGAGCGTCACAATCAGGTTTTTTAACTTCAACGATATTAACTGCGATTTGCTTACCTTTTGCAATTTTAGTAAGACTGTTTTTCATAACTTCGATTTCTGCACCGCCCTTACCGATAAGAACGCCTGGTCTTGCAGTAAAGATCGTAATAGAAACTTTATTTGCAGCCCTTTCAATTCTTATAGAAGAGATTGCTGATTGGAAGTATTGATTTTTAATAAATTTTCTTAATTCGTAATCTTCTTTAAGGTTTACTGAAAACGCCTTTTTGTCAGCGTACCATTGTGTATCCCAATCTTTGATTACGCCCACTCTTAAACCGTGTGGATTAACTTTTTGTCCCATATCGTCCTCCTACTTTTCAATCACATCAAGAACTACAGTGATGTGACTAGTACGCTTCAAAATTCTGTAACCTCTGCCGTGGCCAACAGGTCTCATTCTCTTTAAAGTAGGACCTTGGTCAGCATAGCAAGCAGCAATCTTAAGGTCATCTTTATTCATACCAAGATTGTGTTCAGCATTTGCAGCAGCCGATAAAACGACTTTCTTAATTGGTAAAGCACCTGCTTTAGAAGTATTTTCTAAAATAGCAACGGCGTCATTTACACTTTTGCCTCTAATATTATCAAGTACAACTCTTACTTTGTATGGAGAAATTCTGATATATCTAGCAATTGCTTTTGCTCTTCTATCTTTATTTTCTTCGATACGTTGAGTTTTTAATTTCATATTCTTAGCCATTCTTCAAATCTCCTATCTTGCGTCAGAAGTCTTAGAGCCTGCGTGGCCTTTGAACGTTCTGGTTGGTGCGAATTCACCAAGTTTGCATCCTACCATGTCTTCAGTAATGTATACAGGAACGTGTTTTCTACCGTCGTGTACTGCGATAGTGTGTCCTACCATTTGTGGGAAAATAGTAGATGCTCTTGACCATGTTTTAAGAACGGTTTTTTTGTTTTCTGCGTTAAGCGCTTCAACTCTTTTTAATAATCTTGCTTGGACGTAAGGTCCTTTTTTAACACTTCTACTCATATTCGTTCTCCATTAATTAACTCTCTTAAGAATGAACTTATCAGTTCTATTCTTTTTCTTTCTCGTCTTGTAACCAAGCGCAGGTTTACCCCAAGGAGTAACAGGACCTGGTCTACCGATAGGCGCTCTACCTTCACCACCACCGTGTGGGTGATCGCATGGGTTCATTACAGAACCTCTTACAGTAGGTCTAATACCCATATGTCTCTTCTTACCGGCTTTACCGATACGAATGATTTCGTGGTCTAAGTTACCAACTTGGCCGATTGTTGCTTTACAAGCAACAAGAACAAGTCTCATTTCGCCACTTGGCATTTTGATTTGAGCATATTTGCCTTCTTTAGCCATAAGTTGCGCAGCCATACCAGCCGCTCTAACAAGTTGACCACCCTTACCTGCTTGAAGTTCGATGTTGTGAATCATCGTACCTACAGGAATGTTTTCAATAGGAAGAGCATTACCTGGTTTAATATCCGCGTTAGGACCGCTAACGAGTTTGTCGCCAACGTTTAAGCCAAGAGGAGCAAGAATATATTTCTTTTCGCCGTCTTGATAAACTAAAAGAGCGATGTTTGCAGTTCTGTTTGGATCGTATTCAATAGTTTTAACAACTGCTGGAATACCGTCTTTATTTCTTTTGAAGTCAATAATACGATATTTTCTCTTGTTGCCACCACCGTGATGTCTTACAGTGATTTTACCTTGAGCATTACGACCTGCGTTATGCTTTTGATCTTCAAGTAAAGATCTTTCAGGTTTAGTACAAGTAATTTCTTCAAATGTACTAACAGACATAAAACGGCGAGCAGAAGAAGTAGGTTTATATCTTTTGATACCCATTAGTATTTCCTCCTATTAAGACAATGAGTCAAAGAACTCAATAGTCTTACTGTCTGCCTTCAACTGTACGATAGCCTTTTTGTAGTTAGGAGTGAAACCTTCGTTTCTACCCATTCTTTTTAACTTACCGCGACAGTTTACAGTGTTAACTGATTCAACTTGAACGTCGAAAAGTTTTTCGATAGCAAGTTTAATTTCAGTCTTGTTTGAATTTTTATCAACTACGAAAACGTATTTCTTTGTAGCAATATCAGCATAGCTCTTTTCAGATAAAAGAGGTCTGATAATAATATCTCTTTCTTTCATTATTCTTCACAAGCCTCCTCTACTTCTTCATAATCATATTGCTTTTGTAAATAGTCAACTGCGTTTTCAGCAATAACAACTACTGCGTTTTTAACAACGTCGTAAGTGTTGAGTTGTTCAACAGGTAATGTGCTAAGTTTTGGAATGTTGCTTGATGCTCTTAAAACTTTAACGTCGCTATCACCCATAACCATGAGAACGGTTTTAGTGAAGTTAAACGCTTCAAGGAAAGCCACCATTTCTTTAGTCTTACCGTTTTCAACTGCTAACTTATCGATGCAGTAGAATTCGTTATCTTCAATCTTTTTAGATAAAGCGCTGAAGAGTGCAACTCTTTTTGCAGTGATATTCATCTTTTTAGAGAAATCTCTTGACTTAGGTGCGAACACTACGCCACCGTGAGTCCATTGTGGAGCTCTTGTAGAACCTTGACGTGCGCTACCAGTACCTTTTTGTCTGTATGGTTTCTTACCACCGCCTCTTACTTCAGATCTTGTAAGAGAACTTTTTGTACCTTGTCTTTCATTAGCAAGTCTTGTTACAACCGCTTGATGAATTAATGGTTCATTGTATTCAATAGCGAAAATTTCGCCAAGTTCTTTAGTGCCAACTTCTTGGCCCTTCATGTTAAATACTTTAATACTAGGCATATCTATACACTCCTTTAAGCTTTAACACTGTTTGAAATTGTAACAATTCCACCAGTAGGACCCGGGATAGCACCCTTAATTAAAAGAGCGTTTCTTGCTGTGTCGACTTTCACAACTTCGAGATTTTGTACGGTTACTTTTTCGTTACCGTATTGACCCGGCATATGTTTGTTCTTAAATACTCTTGATGGTGCACTGATTGAACCCATAGAACCTACTTCTCTGTGTACAGGGCCTACACCGTGAGTCATTTTAAGTCTTTGTTGATTCCATCTTTTGATTACGCCGGAGAAACCGTGACCTTTTGATTGACCACTTACGTCTACCTTGTCGCCGTCTTTAAAGATTTCAACAGTTACGTTTTTACCAACTTCAAATTCAGAAACGTTTTCAAGTCTGAATTCTTTGAGCACTTTTTGACAAGCAACGCCGGCTTTTTTGAATTGACCTGCTTCAGGCTTGTTTAAAGCGCCTTCTTTTACTTCGCCAAAACCAAGTTTTACTGCTTCATAACCATCTTTTTCGATAGTTTTGATTTGTACTACTGGGCATGGACCTGCCTCTACTACGGTAACGGGAATTACTTTTCCGTCTGCGGAAAAGATTTGCGTCATACCTAATTTCTTTCCAATGATTGCTTTATTCATCGATAAAGTTCACCTCCAAATTATTTACAATTTTTAATTGTATTTTTTTAATTGATTAAAGTTTAATTTTTACGTCAACGCCTGCTGGTAAGTGGATACTTTCAAGTATCTTAGCGTTTGTTGAGTAAATGTCAATAAGTCTCTTATGAGTTCTTATTTCGAATTGTTCTCTACTATCCTTATACTTATGAGGAGATCTTAAAATTGTTACGATTTCCTTTTCAGTAGGAAGTGGGATAGGTCCGCTAATTTTAGCGCCCGCTTTCTTCATTGTTTCTACGATTCTTTCAGTTGCTTGATCAAGCATCTTGTGATCGTATGCAGCGAGTTTAATTCTGATTTTTTGTCCTGCCATTGTTCTTTCTCCTTTTTTATACTAACTGTAATGTAGTCAACATTGCCGTGTGTGTCACGCTTTTGGCATAAAAAAATCATTCGCTACTGTGTGTTTTTGACGCGAATGACATTATACCCCTTACGTGGTTAGTCGCGGAGGTTTAACCCCCACATTTGTCAATGAAAATTATCTTCTCTAAAAATTTAAGCGATTTCCGGATTCGCCCAAAAATGAGATTAAGTAACTTTTCATCTCAACCCAAATATAACACAGCCTTAATAATATACTAAAATTATTACTATTTGTCAATCATTTTTTACGGTTTTTTTAATATTTTTTAAATATTTTTTTCGGCAATTTTTTCTAGTATTTTTAAGGCATTTTTACCACTATATATAGTATATATTATATATGGAAAAGGGAAACTTGGCAAATTATTAGCAAATTGTTGCAATAAAAAAAATAATATGTTAAAATAAAATTACTAAAAAACCTTTTAAGGAGAATATTATGAGTATAGACGGTAATCCGCGAAGTTGCTTGAACTTAATAACTACTAGTCCAAAGCGCTACGCGTTTGGGCTTTATCGTTTATGCATTTAAACTATCTAGATTTTCTTTTCCCGATGCATAGACGGCATCGGGCATTTTTATGCCCTTAAACAATAGGTGATATTATGAATGAAGAAAAATTAGAAAATTTAGACCAAATCCCTGAAAGGCCTGACCTTTCTTTAGAGATTTTAGAAATTATCAAAGGAAACTTTACCGATAGCGAAATTCGCGACAAGTTGTCCCTTTACCACGAAAACGATATTGCGGAAGTTATTCCCGACTTGTCGGTTTCAGAGCGTAAAAAACTGTATAAGGTTTTAGGCGTTGAGTTGGTTTCGGAAATTTTCGCTTACCTTGAAGACGCGCACGAATACTTATTAGAACTTGGAAACGAAACCGCTGCCGACGTTATTGAATCAATGGACGCGGACGACGCCGTTGAAATTTTAGACGACCTTTCCGACGAAAGCAAACAACAACTTATCCCACTTCTTGAACCTGAAGCGCAAGAAGACATCAAACTTATCGACTCTTACGACGACGAGCAAATTGGTAGTAGAATGACTACCAACTACATTTCCATTAAAAACTCGTTTACGGTAAAACAAGCAATGCGCTCGGTAATTTCGCAAGCGGCGGATAACGATAATATTACTATTATTTACGTAGTTGACGATGATGAAAGATTATACGGCGCGATTGACCTACGCGACTTAGTTATTGCAAGGGACTCTACCCCGCTACTTGACATTATTACGACCAACTACCCTTACGTATACGCTAACGAAAACACTGAAGACTGCATTGAGAAATTAAAAGAGTACGAAGAAAACTCCTTCCCCGTACTAGATAACAACGATAAACTAATTGGTATTATAACCGCATCGGACTTAGTTGTTGCCGTTGACGAACAACTTGGCGACGACTACGCTAAACTTGCAGGTTTAACTTCGGAAGAAGATATGAACGAGCCTATTTTTAAAAGCGTGGGCAAGCGCATACCTTGGCTCTTTATACTTTTATTTTTAGGAATACTTGTAGCGACGGTTATACAATCCTTTCAAGCGTTTATTCCATCTTCGCTTATTATCATTTACACCTTCCAAAGTTTAATACTTGGTATGAGTGGTAATAGCGGTACTCAAAGCCTTGCCGTTACGATTAGACTTTTAAACGACGACGAGTTGTCCTTTAAAGATAAATTTAAGTTCGTATTTAAAGAAATTAAGGTTGCAACTCTTAACGGCCTTATTATAGGTATTATAGCCTTTGTTTGCATTGGCGCGTATATTCAGTTTATTGAAAAGTCTTTCGTAGAAACCTTTAACGTTTCGGGGTTTGCGGTTTCACTTTGCATAGGCGTATCTTTACTTATCTCTATGATAATTGCAGGGCTTGACGGCACGCTTATACCAATTATATTTAAAAAGATAGGCATAGACCCCGCCGTTGCGTCCGGTCCACTGATTACAACTATTAACGACTTAGTTGCAGTTTTAGTTTATTACGGCACTTCAATATTGCTTTTAGTTAATCTAATAGGTATTGTTTAAAAACAAAAGCCACTTCGCTAAGAAGTGGCTTTTTTATTAAATATATTCTTTATAGAATTTTTCGCCGTCGAATTTTAAAAAGTATTTAAATCCTACATCTTTTAAAATTTCTACGCATTCTTTAAAATAGAAATCCACGGTATCCGATGCGTGCGAATCGGCAGAAATAACTATTTCACCGCCTAAACTTAAAATCTCTTCAAGCAAAAACCTTTCAGGGTAAGGCAAAGTCCGTTTCTTTCTAGAAATAGCGCCCGTATTCATTTCAAATACGTTGCAGTATTTAATCATTTCCCTAACCGCGTTTTTGGCAATTTCTTTATACTTTTCGTTATCTTCGTCGTATACGCCAAACTTAGTTATAACGTCAACGTGGCCGATAAAATCCGGCTTGCAGTTTTTAACGTGCTTAATTAAAAGGTCGTAATAATCTTTGGCTAGTATATTTTTATCGCCATTGCAATAGTCTTTAATGTAGTCAAGTTGATGCTCAATCGTGTGGTCTATTGCGTAAAACCTTTTACCGTCGTATAAATAGTGGATTGACGCGATAATATAATCGTAGTCTTTTCTATCTACCGTTGAATAATAGTCAAGTTCAATACCCTTAAATATTTTAATTTGGCTAGCGTATTTTTCTTTTAGCCTATCAATTTCTTTATGATAGGCAACGATATCGCTTGGGAGCATACAATAACTTTCATCAATTTTAGTGTGGCTATGGTCGGAAAAGCCGATAGACTCCATTCCCCTTTCTATTGCCGATAATACTATTTCTTCCGCGGTGTTTTTACCGTCTGAAAAAGTGGTGTGTTGGTGAAGATTAGAAAATCTCATTTTAACTCCTTAAACTAATAGTTTTCGTTATAAAAGCCACGGCCATATAGCAGTGACTTTTATTAGTTTATTTTATCTTATTTAAGTTTAAAGTTAGCAACTTTAAGGTTTTTAGTAGGTAATGCGTATAAGTCGAAATCGTTAGCAGTTGAAAGTTTAGTATAAAGTTCGTTTTCAACCCCTTCAGAAATTTCTTTTTCAATTTCCTTTTTGTCTAAATCTTTTAAAGTTTTATCGTTAAAGTTTAAATAGAATTCGTATCCGCCAACGTATTTGCCGTTTTCAATAGTTAAACTATCAGTTTCCTCATCTCTATCGCCAATATATCTAACTTTAATATCTTCTTCGCTATCGTATAAAACGTCTTCACTTACTTCTTTTAAATCTTCAAGCGCTTCAGCGTTGATTTTACCAAATACCGAATAGTATTGGTTAGAAATACTAGAAACTTCATTTAAGATAATTGCAATATAAACTTTACCAGAATCATACTTAGAACCGCCCTTACCCGTATCAGGTTCACGTAAGAGAACGAGCGAGCCTGCTTCCGCTTTAAGTCTAGGAGTCCAACCGTTGTACTTGAATTCGCCAACTACGCTGTTGCCAGTGTACGCCTTTTCTTCGTAAGCGCCGTTATTATAATTAAAAGCGCCAAGCACGAAATAGTTACCGTCTTTATTCATAACTAAAGAAGAATTTTCATAATATCCGTCTTTAACGTATTTTAAAAGATGGTCGCACGTTTCAGGCGCAAAAGTTTTATAAAAACTTGCAGTTACGTCTATATCAACGTTTTTTTCTTCATCGTCAAGATAAGAAACTTTAAATGTAACGTCTTGAATAACACTACCATCTTGTCTATAAGTACAAGCAGTAAATGATGCTAAAACCATTACAGCAAGACAGCAAGTAATAAGTTTAAGTAAAAGTTTTTTCATAAATATCTCCATTTATACGCTATCGCGTTATTTTTTATTGCAAATTCATAAGCACGGCTATAAGCGCTATAACCGCCAAAACGCCAAACACTACAAGGCATACTTTTAACGCCGAAACAGGTGTTTTGCCCGTAGTTTTTCCCGTATTTCCGTTAACGTGGACTTTATACGGTTTGTTTTTATAATTGAAAATTAAATTATAAATAGGAAGTAAAACGTATTTATAAGTAACTCTTTCGTGCGTGGTTGAAACGTTTAAGTAATCAACGACGTCGTATACGTATTGGCTTAAAATTCTACGTTTTAACTCGCCGTCCATAACGACTTTAGCCTCTTCCCAAGAATCGCTAACTGATTTTTCGTGCCTACGCGCCATAAAGCCAAATAAGAACTTTTTCTCGTAAACGCTAATCGTATCGTAATTAAAAGGTTTAAGCCTATCTAAATCTCTTTGCTCGTACGAAGAAGTGGCGTTAATCAAAACGTCGTCAAAATTATAGGCGAACGAGCCCGAAATTCTACGCCATACGATATAGGTTTCCGTTCTTTTGTTTTTACCAGAGCCCACTACCCTAGTATGCCTTTTACCAATCCTGCCGTTATAGGTTGAATATGTAAAACTATCGAAGGTAAAGCAAGGCTCGTACACGCCTTGAACGTTATCAACGACTAAACTCTTCTTAAAAGCCCTAGGAGCGAAGAAACGATTTTTAGCCCATACCTTTGCCTTTTGTAAACCTTCTTCTTTAGTTAAGGTAAAAGGGAATACCGCATTAGGTTTAAGCCCTGCAAGTTCAGACGATTTTACTATGTGCGAAGTACCGCAAGAAGGACAGTTTTTTGCCACTTCGTGAGGGCTTAATACAACCACCGCGCCACAGTTATCACAACGATAAACCGAAGACTCTTCATCCCAAGTTTCACGCTCGTTTAAAGAATTAAGAATATCTATCTCTTTAACGCTTTTACTTTTAGAAAAATCTTCTATCGTACCGCAATGCTCACATTTCAAAGTTTGCGTGGTCGGGTCGAAATTCATATTCGCGCCACAACCCGGGCATTTGACGATAACGGTATCTTTCCTTTCTAACTCTTCGTTATCAATGGTTATCTTTTCGCTATTTTCATCCATTATTATTTGTTAAGGTCTTGTAAAAGTTGATTTAAATCAATGCCGTGAACTTCAGCGGCTTCGGCTAAAGTTTCACCGTGAGCAATAGCACAACCTAAGCAGTGCATACCGTAACTGAGTAAAATTTCAGGAGCGTTTGGGTTAGCCTCAACAACGTCCATAATAAGCATATCTTTATCAATAACTTTCTTTTCCATAATTATCTCCTTTTAAATTAAAATTTATTACCACATTCCGGGCAGAATTTAGCAGAAGACTTAACTTCCGCGCCACACTCTGAACAGAATTTTTTAGCGTTTAACTTTTCCCCACATTCAGGGCAAAACTTAGCGGTTTTAGAAATTTCTGCTCCGCATTTTGGGCAAGAAGTTTTCGATTCTTTCACTTCCGATTGTTGTGGAGCGTTATTACCGCCCTTGAACGCCTCGGCAAAAACTTGACCTAAACCTACGCCCGCGCCTAAACCTACGCCCGCGCTCGCCATAGAATTACCTGGGTTTTTAGCAGCCTCTTTCATTGCTTCCGCCGCCGCCACTTTCATTAACACGTCAGTCTTATCGCCAAGTATACCAAGTTTACTTCTTTCGTCTAAAGCCTTTTCAATCTCTTCAGGAACGGACATATTTTCGATAATAAGCGTTACTAGTTTCAATCCGACGTCGTTAAACTTAGATTGAACTTTTGCTTTTACTATAACGTTAAATTCTTCGGTATTACCCGCTAAATCTAAAACGGAAATTTTGCTTTCACCTATCGCGTCGGTAAGTGAAGAAATAACTAAAGTTTTTAAATATTCAGTTATATCGTAAGTTTCAAAAGTAGAGTTCGTTCCGAAAAGTTCTTTTAAAAATACCGTAGGGTCGTCAACTTTAAAAGAAAACGCGCCAAAACCGCGTACGCGTACGTTGCCAAATTCACTGTCACGCATGATAATAGGGTTTTTAGTTCCCCATTTATTATCTGTAAATTGTTTAGTGTTTATGTAATAAACGTCACATACGATAGAATTTTCAAAACCGTATTTCCAGTTAGCAAGTTTAGATAAAATTGGGAAAGTTGCCGTTTTCATCTCGTAAGTGCCAGGGCCAAAAACGTCTGCAATTTGCCCTTTATAAACGAAAACCGCGCATTGTGATTCCCTAACGACAATCCTTGATTTATCGTTAACTTCTCTACCCTGTTTTTTGAAAGGATATTTATATACTAAAGTGTTTTTACTGCTATCCGCCCATTCAATGTTTAAACGAAATAAAGCCATAGTAACCTCCTTAATTTAGTATATATTACTACTAATATTAGTAGTATAGCATATAATTTTCATTTTTACAACAATTTATTTTAACTTTTACCCTTAGTAATTTAAAATACTTATTGACTATGGGTGTAATAAATGTTAAAATTATTCAAAATAGTATTACGGAAAAGAAAATATGAAAATAAAAACGAAATCATTAAATTACGACAGGGTTTCAAAAATAGAAAAACCAAAAGTTAAAAAACCTAAAAAACCATGGCTTATTATGGAATTTTTAGTAAGGGTTTTATCTATTTTCGACCTTAAAAAAGTTAATTTTTCTTACACTTTTAAAGACGGTTTTAAATTTACTAAAGAGCCCTATTTAATCTTGATGAACCACTCCTCTTTTATCGACCTTAAAATAGCCTCTAAAATACTTTTCCCTAAAAGATACTCTATCGTTTGCACGACGGACGGGCTTGTAGGCAAAAAGTGGCTTATGCAAAAAATAGGTTGTATGCCAACGCAAAAATTCGTTAGAGATATATCTTTAATAAAAGATATGGAATACGCGTTAAACCACAACAAAGTAAGCGTATTAATGTATCCCGAAGCGGGCTACTCTTTCGATGGGACTTCAACCGCCCTTCCACAAAATTTAAGCAGGCTTGTAAAACTATTTAACGTACCCGTTGTAATGATTAAAACGGACGGCGCGTTTTTACACGACCCACTCTATAACGGCTTACAGTTAAGAAAGGTAAAAGTAACTGCGGAAGTATCTCAACTTATATCTAAAGTAGAAACTCAAACGCTTGAGCCAAGCGTTATAAATAAAAGAATAGAAGACGCGTTTACCTTCGACGCGTTTAAATCGCAAAAGGAAAACAAGGTTTCCATAACTGAAGATTTTAGGGCGGACGGATTAGAGAGAATTTTATATAAATGCCCCGCTTGCAAATGCGAAGGTCAAATGCTTGGAAAAGGTATTAACTTAACTTGCAAAAACTGCGGTGTCATCTATAATTTTACCGAATACGGAGAACTAGAAAAAGTTGACGGAGAAACGGAATTTTCACATATTCCCGACTATTATAATTGGGAGAGAGAATGCGTTAAAAAGGAAATTTTAAACGGCGAATATAATCTTATAGCAAAAGTTAAAATCGGCGTTTTAAAGGACTATAAAGCCCTTTATATGATAGGCGATGGCACTCTTACTCATAACGAAAACGGCTTTACTTTAACTAGTGACGACGGCTTGCTAAATTACACGCAAGCGCCACTACATTCTTACAGTTTAAACTCCGATTATTTTTGGTACGAAATTGGCGACGTTATATCGATTGGCGATAAAAAAGAACTATATTACTGTTTCCCCGATAAAAGCGTTTCCGTAACGAAAGCAAGGCTTGCAACTGAAGAACTTTATAAAATTAAACAACAAGAATTATCTAAATAATAAAAAATAACCCTCGCAATATTGCGAGGGTTAAATATTTTATTTAACTTAAATCTTAATGATTTAAAGTAAGATAAAATTGCGATGCAATTTAATCTTATTCAGCAACTGCAGTAGCGCCAGCTTCTTTAAGTTTTTCGATAATCTTATCAGCTTCTTCTTTAGCAACTGCTTCTTTTAATACGCCCATTTTTTCAACAGCGCTCTTAGCTTCAACAAGGCCAAGACCAAGTGCTTCTTTAACAACTTTGATAACGCCGATTTTGTTACCACCGATTTCTTTAAGAACGATGTTGAATTCAGTTTTTTCTTCTGCAGGAGCAGCTTCAGCTGCAACAGCAGCACCAGCAACAGCTACAGGAGCAGCAGCGCTAACGCCAAATTCTTCTTCGATTGCTTTTACAAGACTGTTAAGTTCAAGTACAGTCATACCTTTAATTTCTTCAATAATTTTTGCAATATCTGCCATTTTTAATTTCCTCTCTTTTTAAAATTTTGTTTTGTGAATCTTATTCACCTTGTTTTTCTGCTACTCTGTTAAGAGCAACTGCTAAGCCACGAACGATGTTGTTGAGTGTTCCAGCAACCATACCGTAAAGGGCTTCTCTTGATGGGATTGATGCAAGAGCTTCTACGCCTTTTTTGTCAACGTATTCACCGTTAACGTAAGCGCTTTTTGCAAAAAGCTTGTCTTCAAACTTTTTAGCGTTGTCTACTACGATTTTAGAAGCAGCCGTTTCTTCACTACTGAAAGCGAATGCAGTAGTACCGTTAAGGTCGTTATCGAATGCTGTTACGCCTAAGTCGTTAAACGCTTTTCTTACTAAAGTGTTTTTAAGAACTTTGTATTCAACGTTGGCTTTTCTAAATTCGTTTCTGAAAGCTGTATCTTCTGCAACGGTAAGACCTTTATAGTCTACAAGTACGATTGACTTGCTAGCGCTAATTTTAGCCTTAATGTCTTCAACAACTTTTACTTTAGCCTCTCTATTTGCTGACATTTTTTACCTCCGTTATTATTTAGCCAAAAAAAAGCGTTCTTCGCCAAAGCAAGCAAAGAACGCTATAAAAAACGTTTAGTTTGTTTACCTCGGCAGGTGTGATTACTCACTTAAAAACCGGCTTTCTTCGGCTATTTGATTGTTATGTGATAATTTTATCACTTTAAACTAATTATGTCAAATGATTTTAATTAGTTTTTAGCGTTAACTTTAACGCCAGGACCCATTGTACTTGCAATAGCAACACTCTTAATGTATTGACCTTTTGCAGCCGCTGGTTTTGCTTTAATGATAGCATCTAATAAAGCATTGTAGTTTTCTAAAAGTTTTTCTTTACCGAAACTCTTTTTACCGATTGAACAGTGAATAACTGCAGTCTTATCAAGTCTGTATTCTACTTTACCGGCTTTAACGTCTTTAATAGCCTTTTCAACGTCCATAGTAACAGTACCTGATTTTGGGTTTGGCATAAGACCTTTAGGACCTAAGATTTTAGCGATTCTACCAACAACGCCCATCATATCAGGAGTTGTGATAACAACGTCGAAATCAAACCAGTTGTCCTTTTGAATCTTAGCAATCATATCTTCAGCGCCAACGTAATCAGCGCCTGCTGCTTGAGCAACGTCTGCCTTTTCGCCCTTTGCAATAACTAATACCTTAACGTTTTTACCAGTACCGTTTGGAAGAACGATAACGCCTCTAACTTGTTGGTCAGCTTGCTTTGGGTCTACACCGAGTTTTGTGTGGAACTCGATAGTTTCATCGAATTTAGCCTTAGCAGTTGAAATAACGATTTCTAACGCTTCTTCGATTTCATATTGTTTAGTTTTATCGAAACTTTTTATGCTTTCAGCATATTTTTTTCCGTATTTCATTATATAGAATCCTCCTTGTGGTAATTGCAAGGCGTCTACAAATATTTACGCCTCTCCCACTCACCTTATTAATCTTCGACAGTTACACCCATACTGCGAGCAGTACCGGCGATCATACTCATACACGCTTCAAGTGAAGCAGCGTTAGTATCAACCATCTTAATCTTTGCGATTTCCTCAACCTGAGCTTTTGTAAGTTTTGCAACTTTAGTCTTATTAGGTGCAGCACTTGCAGTTTCAATACCGCATGCTTTCTTAATAAGTTCTGGTGCAGGTGGAGTTTTGAGTATAAAGGTGAACGAACGATCCTGATAAATCGTGATAACTACAGGAATTACGTATCCCATTTTGTCTTGAGTCTTTGCATTGAACTCTTTAGTGAAACCGGGAAGGTTAATACCGTAAGGTCCAAGTGTAGAACCAACTGGTGGGCCCGGTGTTGCTTTTCCGGCTTGTAACTGTAATTTAACTACAGCGGTTACTTTTTTAGCCATAAAAATAATCCTCCATTTGTGGTAATTGCAAGGCGTATGAAAAAAATTTGCGCCTCTCCCACTTATTCAAAAAGGTTATACCTTTAAGTTTTAATTTAAAGATTTTAATTGTACGAAATCAACTTCTACTTCAGTTTCCGTACTGAACATTGCTACCTTGAGTTTTGCCTTTTGGTTAGGAATATCAAGGTCGATAATATCCCCTTCAAACCCGTCGAGCGGACCTGAAACGATTTGAACTTTATCACCGATTTTAAAGT
Source organism: Clostridia bacterium (assembly GCA_017504165.1). Lineage (GTDB taxonomy): Bacteria > Bacillota > Clostridia > Christensenellales > Borkfalkiaceae > HGM11412. The sequence continues at coordinate 39,603 of JAFVRR010000015.1, forward strand.
CAACGACTTCAATCTTAGTTTCAAGACGCATTCTTTTAACTTCGTCTTCTGAAAGTGGTAAAGCCTTACCTTGTGGACCAACGAAACCCGTTACACCACGGGTGTTTGTAATCATGAACCACAAATTATTTGAATATACGAGTTTAATGAAAACGTAACAAGGAAGAATTTTTCTTAAAACGACTTTCTTTTTGCCGTTCTTTTCTTCAATGGTTTGTTCCATTGGTATTTTTATTTCTAAGATTTGGTCTTGAAGGTTGCTGTTTTCAACCATTTTTTCAAGAGTATCTTTTACCATAGCCTCGTAACCCGAATAAGTGTGGATTACATACCATTTTGCTACTTCAGCCATTTGACTCTCCTTATCCTTTAATTTTCATTAAAAGAGAAAGTAATTGACCAAGACCGAAATCCATAAGGCTAATTACAACCAAGAAAAGCGCAACAACGCCAAGCACAACGCCAGTTTGTTTAACGACTTTTCCAAATGACGGCCATGATACCTTTTTAATTTCGGAAAATACTTCTTTTAACTTTCTACCTATTCTTACGAAGAAGTTAGGTTTGTCATTCTTAGGTTTAACTTTTTTAGCGTCAACCTTTTGAATTTCTTTTTCTTTCATTTTACACCTCTAATTCGCATATAGCGACTACACTAAAGAAATTTTAATAATTATTTAGTTTCTTTGTGCGCAGTATGTTTTTTACAGAAAGGACAATATTTGTTAAGTTCAATTCTGTCAGGAGTGTTCTTTTTGTTTTTATACACGTCGTAATTTCTTTGCTTGCATTCTGTACATGCAAGAGTAATTCTTACTGCATTTCCTTTTGCCATAATTTTAATTCCATCCTAAAAAATTAACACCCCAAATTTGCGGAGTGCTTTACTATTTTACATTATATAAGCAATCTTGTCAACAAATTTTTATTGATTTTTTAAATATTTATTTATAAAAGACTCTTTTTATAGAAGGTTTCGGCAGTTGTTACCCATTCGGTGCAAACTTTTGGAACGATTGGGCAAATTCTTAAAATTGTCTTGCCGTCTTGAATTTCAAAACTCTTACCCGGCTTTAAAGGTAGCGACGGATAATTTTTAATAGAATACTCTTTATCAAGTTTTTCGCCGTCAACCATACCGTTTAATATAAAACCGTCTTTATTGAGCGTAACCCTTGCAGTTCCACCCTTGACAAATTTGTGCTTTTTCTCATCTAAAATAAAGACGTCTGCAACGCATTCAAGTTTGTAACTAGGGTTTTTATCAATTTTCTTTTCTATTTCCTTTTCTATATATAAAGACCAGTCTGAAGGATACTTAAAAATAGCCTCTTTCCCTTTATCTCTATATAACGCGCCCGTTTTATCAGAGTAAACTTTATACCCACACGACATACATTTTAAAGCAGTTATATCTTCACTTATAATCGTATATTCTTTACCGCATAACGGACATTTATATAAAACGTTTTCAAGCCCCACTACGTTATCGCCGTTTTTGAACGAAATTTTCTCAATCTCGTTATTTTTGTACGCATCGAAATAAAGCGCCTTTTCAACCATTTCTTGAATTTCTTCAGCGGTGTATTTATCTAAGTCTTCCTTAGCGATAAACTTTTCCACGTTAAGAGTAGTTTTACCCCTTCTCCATTTACTGCTCCACTTAGGATTAGTTAAATAAGAGCCGTTAGATTTAGCGAGATAAACGTCTTGATTAAGCCATTTTAACGCCTTGCCCGTAGCCTTTGGAATAGGCGTGCAAATTCCGTTTTCGGGCATTAACCCCGCAGGAAAAATAACGAGCGGAAGTTCGTTATCTACCGCTGTTTTCATCTTTTTAAGGTCAGACGGCATAGTTTGAAATTGATTTTTAGGTATAAGTCCTACTCTTTCTACTATAAATCTAAACGGAAAAGTATTGTAAAAGGCGTTACTTATAACGAAATGCGCGCGCTTTTTAATAGCCCTAGCGACGTTGACGAAATCTAGCGCCGATTCGTGATTAGCAATTACTACGTACGGGCCTTTTACCCTTTTTAATTCGTTTTTTTCTATCTTTAAGTTAAACTTTAACCAAGATAAAATTATACTCATAAAAGTAAAAATTCCGTAGATTATAGGATTAGGCTTACGATAATTATTTGTCGTATTTTTCATAAGTTAACCTTATTTTTGTGAATTTTAGTCGATTTTTATAATAATCCGCCTAGTAAAAATAAAGGCGGAGTGATATTATACTCCGCCAAAATTTTTGCAATAAACTAATCTTTGGCACGGTTTGTGACAAAGTTAAAAATTAATCTTCGTTATTTTCTTGTTTTACGATAACTTGTCTACCATCATAGTAACCACATTTTGGGCATACTCTGTGAGATTGTTTTTGAGCATGACATTGTGGACATTCTACAAGTGTAGGAACTTTTGCTTTATAATTGCTTGCAAATCTTTTTGCGCCTCTAGATTTAGAGACCTTACTCTTTGGAACTGCCATTTTTAAACACCTCTTTTTTAATATTTACAACCGCAATCTTTTTCGTTAAGATTGCATCCGCATACTGGGCATAAACCCTTGCAATTTTCTTTACAATAGATTATTAGCGGTTCGTTAAGCGAGATAATTTCACTAACCGCTTGACGTAAATCTATAATCCCGCTTTTATAAACGTATTCAAACGCTTCGGGGTCAGGATTACTCCTGACGTATTTAACGGAAAATTCTTCGTTAAAATGATATATAGCCTCTTCTAAACACCTTGCACATTTACCAACAATCTTGCAATTGATTTCGCCGTCTACGTAACAGTCGTCCTCGTGAAGTTCGATTGCGCCTGTAACTTGAACGGGCCCGTCAATATAAGCGTCTGGAAGAAGTAAAATATTCTCTTCTAACTCAAACTGAAAGTCAAAATTAGATTCAGTTTTCCCGTTAATTTTTAATTTTTTTACATCAATAACCATTATAATTCGTATAGATTATATATTATTTTAATTTGCTTGTCAACTTTATTTATTTCAATTTTATAAATATTTTCAACAATTAACCACCGCCAAAGCGATTAACCACCTAATATTTAAACGTTTACGAAGAGTGTCTATTTACCAAAAGCCACCTTAAGCGTATCTCTTGCGATAACTAATTCTTCGTTAGTTGGGATAACTAAAACTTTAACTTTAGCGCCCGCTTTTGTTATATCGCGAATTTGACCGTTGTTGCGTTCAGCATTCTTTGCTTCGTCGATTTCAATGCCTAAATATTCAAGTTCTTCGCAAACCATTTTACGAATGTTGCCGTCGTTTTCGCCGATACCTGCAGTAAATACTAAGCAGTCAACACCACCGAGCGCTGCTGAATAAGAGCCGATGAATTTTTTAACGCTATATGCGAAAATATCTAAAGCGAGTTTTGCTCTATGGTTGCCTTCTTCGGCAGCGTTTCTTAAATCTCTAAAGTCAGAAGAAATACCGCTTACGCCAAGCATACCAGACTTTTTATTGCAGTAGTTTAATGTTTCAGTGGCATCCATACCTAATTTTCTACCGATAAATTCAGTGATAGACGCGTCTAAATCACCAGACCTTGTTCCCATTGGAACACCGCCAAGCGGAGTGAAACTCATACTAGTATCAACGCATTTTCCGTCTTTAACAGCGCTAATTGAAGAGCCGTTACCAAGGTGGCAAGTGATAATTTTACTGTTTTTGCCTTCAAGACCTAAATACTTAATAGCCTCGCCCGAAACGAATCTATGGCTAGTGCCGTGGAAACCGTAACGACGGATTTTGTGTTCAGTATAAAGTTCGTAAGGAATACCGAAAATGTACGCTTTTTCAGGCATAGTGCTATGGAAAGTAGTATCGAATACTAATACCATAGGAGTGTTTGGCATAACTTCTTTACAAGCCTTAACGCCCGCAATATTAGGAACTTGGTGTAAAGGCCCTAATTCTTTGATTGATAAACATTTTTCAATGTTTTCTTCAGTACCTAATACAGGACCAGTAAACATTTCGCCCGCGTGAAGTACCCTATGACCTACCGCGTCGATTTCATCCATAGATTTAATAAAGCCGTACTTTTGGTCAACTAAAGTATCTAAAACGAGTTTGATTGCCTCGCTATGAGTTGGCATTGGTTGTTCAATAACAACGTCTTCACCGTTGAATTTGAATTTTAGAAAAGAGCCTTCAATAGCAATTCTTTCGCAACCGCCTTTAGCGATTACGCTTTCGTTATCCATATCGATAAGTTGATATTTAAGTGAAGAACTACCTGCGTTTATAACTAAAACTTTCATTTTTTAACTCCTATAAAAATTATTTTGCTTGTAAAGCAGTAATTGCGATTACCGCGATAATGTCTTCAACGTTGCAACCACGAGATAAGTCGTTAATAGGTTTAGCAAAGCCTTGACAAATTGGACCTAAAGCCATATAACCGCCGAAACGTTGCGCAATTTTATAACCGATATTACCAGCGTTGATATTTGGGAAGATAAATACGTTTGCTTTACCTGCAATTTCTGAATCCGGCGCTTTTAATAAACCAACTTCTGGGGCAACTGCAGCGTCGAATTGGAATTCGCCGTCAATTTTAATATTAGGAGCAAGTTCTTTAGCAATTTTAGTTGCCTCTTGCATTTTTGGAACAGATTTAAAGAATTTATCGTCGTTACCAGAACCTTTTGTTGAGAAAGAAAGCATTGCAACCCTTGGTTCGATACCCGCGATTTTTTCAGCAGTTTCCGCAGAAGAAATAGCAATGTCGGCAATTTGGTTAGCGTCCGGCTCGATGTTAATTGCACAGTCGCCAAATACGGCAACGCCGTCTGGGTTGTATTCGTTTTCTCTTGGAGAAATCATAATGAAACTACTAGATACCGTATTGATACCAGGAGCAGTTTTAATAACTTGAAGACCTGGTCTTAAAGTGTTAGCGGTAGAGTGGCAAGCGCCTGAAACTAAACCGTCAACGTCACCCGCTTTAAGCATTAAAGCAGCGTACATAGTATAGTCTTTTAAAATAGATGCTTTTGCAGCGTCAACGTCCGCATATTCAGGAGCGCCCGTCTTTTTATTAATTTTACCCTTTCTTGCCTCAAATAACATTTCTGCGTAAACGGCTGTTTTTTCGTTTGTTACAGGGTCGATAACGATAACTTTAGAAAGGTCAACGTCTGGGTTTGCTTTTTTAATTTCTTCTTCGTTACCTAAAACTACTACTTTAGCAAGGTTTTCAGCAACTGCTAAAGATGCGGCTTTTACTACCCTTTTATCTTCGCCTTCGGGAAGAACGATAGTTTTGTTTAATGCTTTTGCATTACTTTTAATCTCGTTTAAAATGTCTTTCATAAACTAACCTCTTAAAAAAATTTAATAGATTTTGTATTTTGCTTTATTATTTTTGCAAAATAGTGTATTATAATAAGTGTAATACCTATATTTAGGTATATTATATATCATTTTATTTAAAAAGTAAAATCAAAACGGAAGTAATTTTGAAAATTTCAGTAACAATTTGCGAATACAACCCCCTACACCTAGGGCATATTCGCCAAATCAACTTCATAAAAGAAAATATCAAACCTGATATTATAGCGGTAATACTAAGCGGAAATTTTACCGAGCGTGGCGACACAGCCGTTTGCGATAAGTACGTAAGGGCGTCTTGGGCGATAAACGCAGGCGCAGACGTGGTGTTTGAACTCCCTACCGTTTTTGCAACCGCAAACGCCGAAGTTTTTGCTAAAGGTGCGCTAAAACTAGCAAACAGTTTGCCTGGGGAAAAGGTTTTATGCTTTGGCACGGAGTGTGAAGACGCGACTTTGCTTATAGAAATTGCCAAAACTATGCTTATTGAAAGCGAAGAGTATAAGCAAAATCTTAAAAGCGAACTAAAAAACGGTTTAAGTTTTGCTAAGGCAAGGTTTAACGCCCTAAAAACGACGTACCCTAATTTAGATTTATCACCGCTAACCACCCCAAACAATATTTTAGGCGTTGAATATATTAAAGCAATTCTACAAAACAACTACGATATTTCCATTAAAACCATTAAACGCGATAGCGATTTTAACGAAGATAAAGTTATTAAAAAAAGCCCGTCGGCATTATCTATTAGAAATGCAATAGAAAGCGGTAAAAAGCATAAATGCAAAGGAGCTGTTCCTAAATTCGTCTATAAAGATTTACCTAATAAACTCCCCGATTTTTCTAGGGAAATAATCTACTCGCTACTAAAAGCGGATAAAGAGAGTTTGAAAAGACTTCCCGACGTTAGCGAAGGACTTGAAAACAAAATAAAAGCGCTTGTTAAAGACAACTTTAATTTAGATGATTTAATAGGAAAATTAAAAACTAAAAGGTATACTGAAACAAGGCTAAAACGCATTTTAACGTGCGCAATGCTAGGCATTGAAGAAAGCCTTGTTAAAAGGTGTTTAACCGATGATTTATACCTTAAAGTCCTTGCCCTTTCTAAAGATAAAACGGATATTTTATCTCTTCTATCTAAAGCCAAATATCCACTTATAACGCGAAAAAGCGACTATTCTAGCCTTCAAGGAACTAGTTTAGAATGCTTTAATAAAGACGTTTTCGCTCTAGACGTTTACTCGTCGGTAACGGGCGTTAAAACCAACGAATTTGAAATGAAAATAATATAAAAAGATGCTTGATTTTCAAGCATCTTTTTTATTTTTAATTTTCTTTATACCCCCAAACGACAGGTCTGTTTGGAATATTTAACGAATCGCTCTACCATACGATTTTTTATTGAGTTAATTAAAGTACATATTTAAAGCCATAGTTGCGAGTTAGGCGAGGCTCTTGGGATTTTGTGAACGAGATAGACCTAGTCGATCATCGAGGTCGCAAAATCACAAAGAAACAAAGCATAACGATGTAAATACGGCTTTAAATAATTTTAATAATGCCATCTTCTTCAATTACGTCGAAGAAAGTTGCGTGGGTTGATAAGGTGAATTCGGGGCTATGGATAAGCATTTTTCGCTTGCCGTCAAACCCGTCGAAGAACATTGCGTGTCCGCCGTTATTATTAAAAATAGGCGTTGATAAGTGTTCCCACTCCCCTTTAATTTTACCAGATTTACTTACCGCGCCTAAAACGACGTAAGTGCTATCTAAAACGGGCGACCAAGTTAAAAACAAACTGCCGTTTGATAGTCTTTGTAAAAACGGAGCGTCAGAGCCGTATCTTATTCTAGTTTTACCTTCGTAGAAGGTATGCGCAGGGCAATCTTTAGTAAGTTCTAGTTCGTTTGCGTTAAACAATATAAACGGCTCGCCAATAATTTCAGTTAACTCGCTATTTACTTCCACCGCGCAAATTTGACCTACGTAGTAACCCTTTTCTTCAATATAATTATCAGGCCAATCCCTAGAATATACGATATAAGTTTTGCCGTCTTCAATATATAAAGTGCCGTCGATACAACTTTTGTCTAACGGCGTTAAAGGCTTGTTTTCGTTTAAAAGTTTAAACTCTCCGTCAGGGGTATCGCTAACGGCAATATAAGTACCGCGTTTACCCGTTTTATTTTTTGCCGATAAAAAGGCGTAAAACTTGCCGTTGTGTCTATGGATTTCGGGCGCCCATAACTCGCATTGCAAATGAGTATTTTCGTTAGTTTCGTAGTAAAAAACCGTTTTAGGATTAGACCAATTGACAAGGTCTAAACTCTCATACACCACCATATGCAAGCAGTTTGTATCGGGCTTTCTTCTAGAATATAAATAGTATTTGCCGTTATCCGCAACGACGTACGGGTCACGAATAATAAAATCTTTCGCTCTTAACATAATTCACCTTTATTTTAAAGCGTATGCGGTTAACCGCATACGCTCATTTAGGCTAATGAGTAGAGAAAAGTTGATTAACAAAGTTTGCGTTTTAGCGCGATAATTGCAAGCAAGTCAAGGCAAACCCCGTAGATAAGAGTATACATCTTTTCAAGGGGTTTAACGATGGATTGCAACGCAAGTATTGTGCTAAAAATCAACTATTCGATAATAAATTAGCCAATTATAAAATTTCTAAGTTTTTACCAAATACTCTCTTAAAGTCTGGTTGAGAAGAAAGCGCGTCTTTAATCTCTAAACTTGCCTCGCTTTGAAGTTCAGTTTTCATAATAACCGAATCACCTAAAACGTCGCAATCAATAGATTTTACGCAAGACGACATACTTCTATCTAAACTTACCGCAATTCTTAAAATTACGCCAAGTTTTCTAATAATTTCAACGTCAGACTCTGAAATAAACTCTTTATATTTAACGAGTTCCGCTAAAGAGAAATCGTCGTTTTTATAATTTGCTACGACGAGCGCCGCCAAAACGACGTCCCTTTGTTGAATACCGTATAAACTAGAGTTTAAAATAATGTAACTAGAGTGTTTTTGATAGTCGTAGTATTTAATAGTAGTGCCCGCGTCGTGAAGGTATGCAGCAACCTTTAAAATCTTTAAGCATTGGCGTGGGAACTTATGAAGTACGTGAAGTTTTTTAAAGAGTTGTACTGATAAGTTAACCACTTGTTCACAATGCGTTTCATTGCAATGGTGATATTTAACTAACGTTTGTAAACTGTAAGTCAAAACGTCGGAAATAGGTTTTTCTACCGTTAATGGAACGGCGTAGTTAAACATTATACCTTCCCTTAAACCGCAAGCGGAAATCGCAATATTTTCAAAATGTAAGGTTTTAGTAAACGCGTGAATAATTGCAAATGCAGATGGAAGTAAATCCGCCCTATCTGAAGAAATCCCTTTAATGCGTTTCTTCTTGTCAAGGTCTAAAGTTTTAAGCATATTGTAAACGCTTACAAACTCTTCAGTATCGACGTTGTAGTTGTGAATTAAAGGTAAAGCGCATCTCTTTTTCATCTTTACGATTTTGCAAAGGTTTCTAAACGAACCGCCACAACCAATAAGTTGAGTTTCTGGGTCAATTTCCTTAAGCCATTCAATTCTAGATAATTGCTCTACAATAAATTCTTCAATCTTGTCCGCTTGTTCTTCTTGAGTTAATCCGTCTAAACTAAATAAGTCGGTTAAAGTTACCGCGCCGAAAGGCAACGTTTCGTAGTTTAAAATATTCCTTCTATTATAATAAATGACCTTAGTGCTACCACCGCCAATTTCTAAAATAAGCCCCTTAGGCACGTCCATAGTGTTTACGACACCACGGTAAACGTACGTTGCCTCTTCTTCAGCGGATAAAACCTTAAGTTTTATACCCGTGTTAGCAACGATTTCGTCAAGGAAACTGCGTTGGTTTTTAGCGCGACGAACGGCAGCCGTAGCAACGGCGATAATCCTTTCGATTTCATACGCATCACACAATTTTCTAAACATTTTAAACGTCTTAATGGTTTCGGCAATACGTTGAGGTTTTAAAAAACCGTCGCGCTCCATATCCTTACCAAGTCTAACGCTTTCTTTAATTTGGTCAATAACCACAAAATGCCCGTCACCTAACATTTCAACGATGACGAGTCTAGCAGTATTCGAGCCTAAATCGATAATACCAATCTTTTCCAAAATAAAATACTCCTGTAGTAAAAAAATATTTAAAGCCCGTTTCTCAAAATTCGAGCATATACTCCGCGTATAAGTATTATACAACAATTTTAAAAGCATTTCAAGACCTATTTTAAAAAAAATTAGTATATTTTTTTAGATTATTTCTTATTTTTACTGAATTTTTCTTGTATTTCGAGCGAAAAAAACTGAATACCCGACAAAATTAGTAAAAATCCGCCGAAAAATCTTGATAAAAAGTCCCCCTCTAGCCTAACCGATAATAAACTTGCTAGCACCGAAAACAAGACCGCGGGCAATATTATAATAAGTAGCCCGTCTTTTTTTACTAGTTTGTTCTTTATATGAATGATTAACGCAACTACCCCCACGGGTATAAACGACACCAAATTTACCGCTTGCGCTACGTGTTGTTTTACCGATAAAAATATGGTGAGTATTGGAATTAAAACCGTTCCGCCACCCATTCCCATTCCGCCTAAAATTCCGCCTGAAATACCTGCTAATAAATACCATAAAAACATTCGATTTCTCCTTAAAATATCAGTAATTTTACGCCTGCAATAAACATTATAACGGCAAAGATTTTAACTAGCCATTTTCCGTTTATTTTCTTTAATAATACCCCGCCTAACACACCGCCTAAAACCGAGCCGATAAGCGTTGGAATACCAACCGCTAAATCGTAATTGTTTGATAATATTTGTATTACCCCGCTAATTATCGTAAGGGGCAAAATTATCGCGATAGCGGTTGCATGAGATTCCTTTTCTTTTAAACTGCATAGTATCGTTAGCATCGGCACGACGATCATGCCACCGCCACCACCAAAGAGCCCACAAGCAGTTCCCGTAACCGCACCAGTTACTATTAAAATTAAAATTTTAGAAAATTTCATAGTAAAAGTATGCTTTGTTTGTAAATTTTTACCCCCTTTATAAAAGTTTTTATAAAAATTAAACAAAAAAAAGAAAAAATACTTTTTAAAGTATTGCTTTTTGGCGTAAAATATATTATACTAAATAAAGTTATTAAAATAAATACGTACGCGTATGCGAACAAAATAAAAAAGAAAGAGGGACTTATGTATTCATTGACAAAAACTAAAATTAAAAAATTCCTTGTCGCATTATTAACGTTTTCGTTAGCAATTGCACTCGCTTTAATGACGGCTTGTGGCGACACCACTACCGACGATGGCGATGAAGACGAAACTGAAACGACTACTACGGAAACTATTACGGACTATCAAGTAGTTAAAAACGGTGACTTTGAGTTTGCTACTAAAGAAGACACTAAATATCCTTACACGTCTTCTATTAACTGGACACGCTCTACCGATACAGATAAAAACTCGGCTACTTCATCTTCCGTATCTTCAGGTATTATCGATACAAGCGCTGACGCTTGGGCAAAACTTAAAGACAACGAAAAACCAGTAGACGCTAATGGTACTGCGGTTAACCCTGGTACTCCTTACTCTAAAGGTCTTATCACTTCTACCGATTACGATTATGAAGATGAAGATAAAAGGGTAAACCCACAAGTTGACAAATCTAAAATCTTAATGATCAACAACAAGAGTTCGGTTGACGGTTTAGGATCGGCGCAAAAGTTTAAATCAACTTCTACTATTTCAGTTCCGGTTGATTCTTACGCTATCATTTCACTTTGGGTTAGAACTGATAACATCAAATTAAAATCTGGCGAAAACGGTGGTGCTTACGTTCTTATTACCGACAGAGTTGGCTCTACTTCATACAAAAATATCGAATACCGTAACATCAACACTAACGGCGAATGGAAAAAGATTGAAACGGTTGTTAAAGGTTCAACTTTCAACTCTTCTTCGTTTAGTATAGCGGTTGGTCTTGGTAGAGGTAACGGCACGTTCAAAGCGGATTACGTTGAAGGTTTTGCATTCTTCGATAACGTTGAAGCAAAAGTTTATAGCGCTTCTGAATACAAAGCGTTAAACAGAACGGACGCTTTCGTTAACGTATCAAAAGATGCCGGCAACTTTAACGAATACGTAGCCCCTACTACTAACAATACTTTATCTTACGCTTATTCTTACGAATACGTAAAAGATGCAGACGTTACTAACTTAACTCCTGTTGCTAACGAAACTATTGGATACAACACTGCTAACATCAATCCTTCTCGTAATTACGATTTATCTACTGGCAACGAAATTAGCAAGGCAAAAGCAAACGCAGTTACAAACCAAACTATTAAAACTGCTATTGAAGACCTTAAAGATACTGGCCTACCAAGCGACGCATCAATTATCTACTTTGACTTTGCTAGAGAATCTACAGGTTTCTACACTACCGACAAAGTAGTTATTAATGAAAAAGGTCGTCACTATATTACTTTCTACGCTAAAACTAACGTATCAAACGAAAAGATTAAAATGGCAAAAGTAGCGCTTATCAATACTACGACTGGCGAAGAAACTACTACTATTGCAGGTTTTGATTCTTTCACAACAACAACCGTTGAAGATAGCGCTTACGGCGAATGGGTTAAATACTCTATCTTAGTTAACAACCCAACGGACACCGCAACCGACTATAAACTTAAATTCGTATTCGGCGATGATGAAACTCCGTTAATTGACGACGTTTATAAACTTCAAAAAGGTTACGCAATCTTCGCAGGATTAAACGTTGAAACTATTTCCGAAGAGAATTACGATTTAGTTTCTACGGGCAACACCGTTAAAAAACTTTCAGTTTACGGCAAATATTCAAATTATACTGAAGAAGGCTCTGAAAGCGAAGTTAAAGACACTTACTCTATTAGCCCTGACCAATACGGTAAATTTGAAATCGTTAACAACCCAACTTCTTACATTCCTAACTTCACTTTAAAGGGAAATAAAGCGGACGTTAAAGCGGGTATCGTTAACAGTAAATACAACGACAACTACACTTTCTTAAACGTTGGCGAAAAACAATCTTTTGCTAACTTAAAAGAAACTACTAACAAATACGCTCAACTCATCCTATTCAAAAATGAAACGACGGTTGGTACTAGCCAACTTCTCTCTTCTAGAAGAACTATTACTGAAAATTCCGTTTCTGTTATCTCTTTAAAATTAAGAGTGTTAGGCGATGCAGTTGCAAAAGTAAGACTTGTTGAAAACACACCTAATAGCGACGGCAGTTACAAAACTCTTACCTTAGACGCCGGCGAATGGCAAAAAGAATTATCTACAACAGTTACAAGAGATTCTTTCCTTTTAAATAACTGGACTGAAGTTCGTTTCTACGTTGCATCTGGTAACGAACAAATCAACTTTAGAGTAGAAATCTCTTTAGAAAAAGCGGGTACTTTATTCGTTCACTCTTTAACCGACGATTTATCTTTATTTGAATCGGTTGACGCATTAGATAAAGAAATTGAAGTTTTAGAAAAAGAATTTGAAGAAATCAACCTTGAACTTTCTCAACCATTAATGCATACGAGAGCGCCTGCAAAAGTGCTTTCTACCGATGAAGATGGTAACGACGTTGAATCTACAAGAACTTTCGAACCTACTGAAATTTACACTACTAACGGTTTATACACTTTCGCTAAATTCCACACAATTTTCGTTGAAAATGAAATTGACGAAAGAACTCAAGAAGATACCGATACCGACGAAGACACTACTACTGAAGAAGATGGTTATAAAGTAACAACAGACCTCAGTCTTCAAATTTCTTCACTTGTTTTAGCACTTGTGCTCGTTGTAGTATTAATCGTAGTTATTATTAAAAACACTAAAAAGAAAACTGCTACTAGAAAAGAAGTTGTTGAATCTTACTACGACAGAAAAACTAGAGATGAGGCAATGGCTAAAATCGCCAAAAAGAAAGCGCAAATCGACGTATCTAATGACGATGAAGTAAAAGAATACGACTACGAAGAGGCAGAATTAGTAAACGAAGAAGAAACAATCACTGAAGAAGTAGTTGAAGAAAAAGCAGAAGAAACTACTGAAACTAGCGAAGAAGTTACTGAAACAGTAATCAAAGTTGAAGAAGAAAAAACTGAAGAAGTAGTTGAAGAAACTACTGAAGAAAACAAAGAAAAACCTTCTGAAAACAACTAAACTTAATTTAAAATCACCACTAAAACTAGTGGTGATTTTTTTGCGCTTAAATTTAAAAGGTATATTCTTGACTAAAACCCCTTTTTCCTATATAATACTACTGTTATGATTAAAAGATTTATAGCGGAAATACTAAACGGCTTTTTGGCAATTTTATCGGTAGGGCTCGGTTGTATCGTATTCCTATCTTGCGATAACGTTTATATAGGCGCGGTATTATTCAGCGTTGCCCTTCTTACAGTGTGTATTATGAAATTTTCTCTCTTTACCGGAAAGATTGGGTACATTGTAGAAAATTTTAATAAAGAACATTTTTTATTATGTTTAGCCTGTTTAATAGGTAACGTGATAGGTGCTTTAATATTAGGTACTATCGCAAAATTAGGTATACCCGACTTAGAGGCAAAAGCAATGGCGTTATTCGCCCCAAAACTTGCGCAAACGCCAATCCAAACGATTATTCGCGCCTTTTTATGCGGTGTTATAATTCACATTGCCGTTCATATGTATAACCATAAAGACAGTTTAGCGGGCATTATACTTGGTATACCAACCTTTATTTTAAGTGGCTATGAACACTCTATTGCCGATATGGTTTACCTTGTTTTAGCATCCTCTTTTACTTTAGAGTCCGCGCTATTTATTTTATTCGTAATTATAGGCAACTCGTTAGGCGGTATAATTACACCGCTTATTGAAAAGGCGGTTAAAAAACTGCACGCAAAAGAACACCAAGCAGAACTTTAAAATTAAATCCCGCATTGCTTAGCGCAATGCGGGATTATTTTTATTATTTAGATATCTTTTACTTTTCTTCTAGTTCCCAAAAGCATCCACAGCCGTATCTAAAATCGTATTTCTTTTCGCAAGTTTTACACTTGAAAAAAGCATATCTATCGTTAAAACCGCGAACGTTTTCGTAAATTATTTTACCTTTACCGCAAGGGCATACGTATTCAATATGCTCAGTTGGGCTATTCGCGCCGTCTGGATATATATCAGTTTCTAGAATTTTTTTAGCAGTTTTATCGTTAATATTCATATTACACCTTTATTTAACGTATTTTTTAAGGTCGTCTACCCTATCGAGTTTTTCCCAAGGGAATTCACTTCTACCAAAATGGCCGTAAGCGGCAGTTTGTTTATAAATAGGTCTACGTAAATCTAAAGTTTTAATAATTGAATATGGTCTTAAGTCAAACTCTTTAGTAACGATATCGGCAATTTCACCGTCGGATAAAACGCCTGTGCCGTAAGTATTGATAAACACCGATAAAGGTTTAGCAACGCCGATAGCATAAGAAAGTTCAAGTTCGCATTCTTTTGCTAAACCGGACGCTACGATATTTTTACAAATATATCTTGCCATATAAGCAGCACTTCTATCAACTTTAGTAGGGTCTTTACCACTAAACGCGCCACCGCCGTGAGCGCAACTACCGCCGTAAGTATCAACGATAATTTTTCTGCCTGTAAGACCGCTATCGCCGTGAGGACCGCCGATTTCAAACCTACCCGTTGGGTTTATGTAATACTTAGTATTTTCGTCTAAAAGTTCTTTAGGGAGTACCGCTTCGATAACTTCACGCTTAACGTCTTCCCTTAACTTTTCAGTAGTGACGTTTTCGTCGTGTTGAGTAGAGATAACCACCGCTTCAATACGTTTAACTTTACCATCTTCATATTCAACGGTTACTTGGCTTTTACCATCTGGACGAAGGTAGTTTAAAATTCCATCTTTTCTAACCTTTGTAAGTCTTCTAGTAAGTTTATGCGCTAAAGTTATAGCAGTTGGCATATATTCTTCAGTTTCGTTAGTAGCGTAGCCGAACATCATACCTTGGTCGCCCGCACCGATAAGGTCGGCAACTTCGCTAGTTTCGCGGTGTTCAACGGAATTGTCTACGCCCATAGCGATATCCGCGCTTTGTTCGTGTATACTTGTTATAATACCGCAAGTATCCGCATCAAAGCCCATTTTGTTTGAGTTATAGCCAATTTCTTTAACAGTTTCTCTTGCGATTGCTTGTATATCAACGTAGCAACTTGTAGAAATTTCACCCATAACGAGAATTAAACCCGTACAGCAACTACATTCGCACGCAACTCTTGCCATTGGATCTTTTTCTAAAATGGCGTCAAGAACGGCGTCGGAAATTTGGTCGCACACTTTGTCAGGATGACCTTCAGTTACACTTTCACTTGTAAAAAATTTATTCATATTAATTCCTTTTAAAATTTATTTGTGGTCAAAAATTTTAATTAGTAAAATAATTATATATTTTTATTATTTATTTGTCAACTAAAGTAATAAATGATATACTTTAGTTATGGATAATTTATGTAATATTTGCCCTAATAATTGTAACGTTGATAGAAACAATAAAATCGGGCGCTGTGGCGCGTATAACGATATAAAAATCGCCAAATACTATCTCCACCCTTTTGAAGAACCCGTCGTTAGCGGGAAAAACGGCTCTGGCACAATCTTTTTTACAGGTTGCGCCCTGCGTTGCGTGTTTTGCCAAAATTACGAATTATCTAGAAATACCCGCGGGAAAATAGTTACGCCTAACGAACTTGCCGATATCTTTAAAGAACTTGAAGATAAGGGGGCTAACAATATAAATTTAGTAACGCCTTCGCATTATACCTATCAAATTATTAAAGCGCTAGAAATTTACAAGCCTAAAATCCCCGTAGTTTACAACACCCACGGATACGAAAAGATTGAAACGCTAAAAGATATAGACCCGTATATCGACGTTTATTTGCCCGATTTAAAGTTTAAAAACCCTACGGTGTCTAAGCGCTATACGGGAAAAGAAAACTACTTTGAAATCGCGTCTAACGCCGTAAAGTTTATGATGGATAGCAAAAAAAAGGTTATTGAAAACGGGCTTATTAAAAGCGGTGTTATAGTCCGCCACCTTATTTTACCGTTATCGTCAAACGATAGCGTTGATATAGTTAACTGGTTTATAGAAAATAAAACTAACGGCGCAATGTTTTCACTTATGGGGCAATATACCCCGCTTGGCGACATTAAAAACTTTAAAGAATTGAATAGAAAAATCACCAAAACGGAATATCAAAGAGTGCTAAACGCCCTTTATCAGTTAGATGAAAGCGAATGTTTCATTCAAGACCTTTCTTCCGCTAGCGAAAACTACGTGCCTAGTTGGGATTTTTAATCCCTTTTGGTTTTCTTTTTATAATTAAAGTATTCCCTTAGAATTTTTCCCACTTCGTTGGGATTGCAGTTTTTAAGTTTGTTTAAAATCTTTTTACCTTCTAAATCGATATTTTTCATATAAAAAGATTGAGCAATAACCCTATTTTTATGTAAAAATACCCCTTACGATTAGCCGAGTCCCTACAAGGGATTCGGCAACTAAATAAATCCGCAAACGGATTTGTTATATCCGTCTAACAACGGGTGATATCGCCTACGGCGGTGAAATTTGCCTAACGGCAAGTTGTGGATTTATTTAATATAACTTTGGC
>JAFVRR010000001.1 GCA_017504165.1 Clostridia bacterium
GGACAGCTCCCCGAATACTTACACGGTATTGATAAACAAGCGGCTGATTTGTATGACACGATGTATGCAAAACTATCTAATGCCGAAAGGTTTAGAAAGACGGGGGACTTTATAAAGGACTTGCAGAGTGAAACCGAAATCAAGGGTATTATAGAAACTGAAATTCTTAATGAACTTGTGTATTCGATTTAATGGAGGTAATTTATGAGAAAAGTATTAAACGTCGTGGGTATAGTATTTAGGTTTGGATTAGCAGGCATTCTAATTATTGGACACGGAATAATGTCTTTAATTGGAATATTAGTAACGGCGATTTGCTCGTCGAGATAACGAAAAGTAGTATAAACACGATTGACAAAAACAATTAAATTTGCTATACTTTTCATAGAAACTAATTTAAGAAAGAGGTGTAAATATGGAAAGGAAAGCAAGTACCCCGATGCGTGAAAATAGACGTAGATACGAAGATACGCATAAAGAAGCAAGAAAAGCAGCTTCAAAGGTGTTCGGTACAAGCGTTCCAAGAGAGGATTGCGAGGAAATCGAAGCTTTTCTTAAAACTTACGGTATTAGTAAGGTTGACTTAATTTATGCGGGATATGAAGCCTTAAAGGAATCAGTCCAAAAGTAATCTATAAAAACTATGCAGAGAGCGCATCTAAACGGTGCGTTCTCTTTTTTATGTAAAAAAAGGAGGAGAACGTGCTTAGAAGTATTAAACAAGCATTAGATTTGATTCGTCAAGAAGACCCCGATACTGCTGTGAGCGTGTACACTATTCGCTTGTGGTGTAAAGAAAAAAAGATTAAGTTCCGAACCGTTGGAACGAAGATTTTAGTCGATATGGAAAGCTTGATGAATTATATCAAAATGAAAGACTAAAAGGAGATAAATAATGGCTTACTTTAAGATAGAAGAAGATAGAAAAGGCAATCTAAAAGCTCGTATTCAGGTTAGCGGTAAAGATGCAAAAGGTAATCCCAAACTCTATGTTAAAAGGGTGTATAACGAAGATAATTTAACTCCGGCGAAGTTCAAGAAATACGTGGATAAAATTGCTGCTGAATTTGAAGAAAGTATCAGCGAACAAATCAAAGAAGAGCAAGCCATTATTCACGATAAAGTATTAACTTTTTCGGAACTTGCCCAAGAGTGGCTGATAGCAATTAAAGCAAACTTGTCTATTAGTTATTATCAACGAGCAAAACAAACAACTCAACTGTTTCAAGAATATTTGGAAGAAATCGGGCTTGCTAAAAAGCCTATTTCCGAAATTAAAGTTCGTGACGTTCAACTATTCTTAAATAGGTTTATAACGGCAGAAAAAAAGGAATTAAAGGTTGTATCGCTAAAAAAGGAATTTCCTAAATCAATCAGTTTTAGAGCTTTGGCAAAGGAAAAAGTTATAGCAAGATGCTCATCTTACGTTCTAAAACGCAAGGGTGGAAATATCGCAAAGACAACTGCGGAAAACATTTGCAAAATACATAACTTGGACTTTAATGAGTATTTTGAAGAACAACCCATCGAAAAAGGTTATTCACTTGAAACAATAAAAGGTCATAGAAGAGCGTTAAGAACGTTATTCAATGAAGCTGTTAGATATGAGTGGATAACGGTAAATCCCGTTTGCAAAACTAAAATAGGAACGGGTGGTGGTAATACTTGTTTGAGAGAAATTGAAGAAAAAGAAGTGTTTTCTTTTGCAGAAGCGAAAGAGTTCTTAAAAGTCTTAGACAAATTACCCGAAGATTTGATTTTCAAACGTGTGCCGATAAAAATAATGTTTTATGCAGGTGTGCGTAGCGCAGAGCTAAACGGTTTGCGTTGGTCTGATATTGACTTTGAAAAACGATTGATACACGTAAGAAGAAATAGGCTTGCATCAAAAGAAGTAGGGGTGTACGAAAAAACTCCAAAGACAAGAACTTCTCTTCGTGATATTCCAATGCCCGATGCACTATACGATGAGTTGAAAAATTACTACAAATGGTTTTCCGATGCTATAACAAATTTTGAGCAACATCTTGATGAATACTATTTGGCAGTTAATCTTTATAGGTCACCAATTTACCCACACACTATGAGTTCGTGGCTTAAAAAGATAGAGAGAGCTAACAATTTGAAAGAAGTTTCTTGTCACGGTTTAAGACATACTTATTGCAGTTTTTTGTTATCAAATAACGTACCAATTCAAACAGTCAGTAAGTATATGGGACATAGTGATTCTACCATAACATTAAAGGTATATAGTCACTTTATACCCGATACGGCAAGCAGAGCTATGGATGCTTTTTCAAAGTTAGCATAAAGAAATAGGAAAACTCGACTTATTATAAGCCGAGTTTTCTTTCCTAATACGAAACAACTTGAATTATTCATAATTTTTTGATATAATAAACTTACCGATAAATAAGAATTTGACAAAACAAAATACAAGGAGAAATGACGATATGAAAAAAATCGGATTTATATTGGTGCTGATTCTCACACTCACTTTGCTTTGTAGTTGTGGTGGATATGTCAAGAATTATTCTGCAACTATTTTGATCACTTCCTGTCAAGGCGATGAAGCAAGTATGGAATTTGATACCTTTAAGGGAACGTATAATTTCAAATTAAGAAGAGACGATGATGCCGACCATACGCTTAATCTTAAAGCAAGTCTTGCTGAAGGTGAGATGAAGGTTTATATCGGTGTTGATGGTAAAAAGGAATTACTCCGTACCGTTAAGGGTGGAGAATCTTGCGATGAAACGATTACACTTGATGATAAATATGATAATGAAAAAACAATCTACGTCATTCTTGAATCATCGGACAAGTGCATAGATGGTGATTTTGAGTTTGAATACAATTGATTCAAGCGAAGCGTACAAACAAATTCTAATTTATCGAATTAATTTAGGTGCAAATCTTTGACTTAAATACATCTATAACGTTGAATTTTGCACTTATATAAAAATGGTGTCAAAATTTCAGATTACTCACAAAAACGACCTAATTCGAACCACTCGGATTAGGTCGTTTTTATTCAAGCCGAAAGGCTTGGTATGTAATCGCGGCTTGCCGTGTATGTCATTTCGACTTGATTACATACAATTAAAATTGATTACATTTCGCTATTTCGAATTCCATACACCACCTCAGCGGTGATTTTTATTTTAGTACAATCATCCAAGCGCACGCCGTAGTGCCATTTTTATTGCAATTTTTTATAAATCAATTTATTTATCTTTATTTATCTTTTATCTTCATCTTCACTATACTCCAAAATATCGGCGGGTTGACAATCCAATTCTTTGCACAAAGCATTTAAGGTGGAAAATCGAATTGCTGAAATTTTACCTGTTTTTATGTTGGATAAATTCGCGTCCGTCAAGCCGATTTTTACGGCAAGGTCTTTCAGTTTTACGCCACGCTCTTTCATTACTTTATCTAATTTTAATACTATCATAATGTTTCGTCGTCATTCTTTTGTAATTCTTTGCCGTATTTGAAAAACAAACCAAACATAAACATAACAATACCCGATATAACTCCACCAAGCGAAATCGGGAACGTCAATTCGGTTGTAGGGTAGATTATACGTAAAACTGTTGAGCCGACAAGCGCAGGAACAACTGAAATAAGTACTACAAATATAGCACTCTTTTTCAAATAGTGACTTATTTTTTCTCCAAACGGGGCTTTTTCTTGCTCTACACTTTTGAAAAGGCTTTCGACATTCCAAAGTAACCCGATACACATAAACGCATATAAAGCAAGCGTACCAAATATGCTTGCAGTTTCCGCGACGGAAAATTCTTTAATTGCATTTGTACACGACAGCGCAATCGCCAAAGCGATAAAAACCAAACACGCTGCACAACTTACAAAATAAAGAACTTTCGTTACTTTGTAACACACTTTTGCTGTTTTGATAATTTTGTTTTTTGTTTCCATAATGAAACCTCCTTTATTTTAATTAACTATATATTAGCACAAAAATTATCGTTTGTCAATAATCTTTCGATGTTTTTTATCGTTTATCAATATTTTTTTGCGAAATGATTGAATTATTTTCAAAAGTATGGTATAATAAACCCACCGATAAATAAGAATTTGATAGAGCGAATATGGACTACTATAAACAAATTTTCAAACGAAAATCCTTTCATATATTCAAAAACACCGATACCCTGACCGATAGCGAAATTCAAGGACTTAAAGACTTTATTAAAACGGTAAAACCACTCAACCCTGAAATCAAAACAGAAATTTGCATTGTGCCTGAAAGTGAAACCACCTGCAAGAGGGGTGGACAATACTGCATTTTGTTTTACAGCGAAACAAAGGGCGAATATTTGCGAAATATTGGATATATAGGAGAACAAATTGATTTATATCTTGCATCACAGAATATCGGTGCTTTGTGGTTTGGTATCGGAAAACTGCAAAATATGCAGATAAACGGTCTTGATTTTGTTATTATGATTTCAATAGCAAAAATGCCCGAAGATAAATTCCGCAAAGATATGTTTCAATCAAAGAGAAAGCCTTTAAGTGAAATTTGGAGCGGTGATACACTCGGTGTTGCGGAGATTGTTCGTTTTGCTCCAAGTGCTTGTAATACACAACCTTGGATTGTCGAAAATACAGGCAACAACTTGATGGTATGCAGATTTAAGAAGTTTGGTAAGAGAGGAATTATGCCTGCCGATAAAGTGCGGTATTACAATAAAATCGATATGGGTATATTCCTTTTTATGTTAGAAACTTGTCTTGAATACGAAAATTATACTTATGAAAGAACCTTGTTTGCAGATACAACGGATGATAGTATTGAACAAACTTTAGTTGCAAAATATACATATTCAAGCAAGTAGTCAAATTTCAATTTGTAGGGGTTATTTTATCGGTAAAAAACGGTATAAAAAATCGGTATAAAATCGGTATAAATTTAGTTTGAAAATTGCTTCAAAAATCGAAAATTACTTAACCGAACTGCACATTTTAGAAGCAAAATCGCTCACATTTTTAACAAAACACACGATATTTAACGCTTTTTATAGGACTTTTGAATGAGGGTATAACTCCTAAGGGCTAGTTATGGGTTCGATTCCCGTTGCGGGTACCATAGAACAACACAGAAAGTGTTGTTCTTTTATTTTTTAACGCGAATCGAACTGCGTTCGCCCACTAAGCCGTGGCGGCTATCCCCTCGCAAACTAAAGTTTGCCTTCCCCTTATCAAGGGGCAGAAACCCGTTGCGGGTACCATAGAACAGTCTTTTTAAGTTTTTAAAAGGCTGTTTTTTATTTTAGTTAAGTGTTTTTACTAAAAAATGTTGCTTTTATGAAAATTGACCTTTATATTATATACTAATATTTAAAATATATCAAGTACTTAGTTATTGAAGTAAAATTTATATATTTTAAAATGTATAATCTTTCAGTAGGAACAACTTTTTGGAGGCGTTGCGTTTAGCATTGACTTTTTTATTCTTAACGTGTATAATTGTATTATAAAGGAGTTGATTCTATGAAAAAAATACAAACTATGAATGGTTTATTGAAGGATGTTTTTAATTCTCAAAAGAATTTTATTATATTTCCATTTGCAATTATCGGTTGTGTATTTATTGTTGTTTTCTATGTCTGCTGTCCGCTTTATATGCTTGCGGAGTTGTTTGTTAATGAGTTACACTCTATAATCAAAGTAGATGGCGAAAATGATTCTAACGGCGTACAAGTAGTAAAAAATCTAATCGGGTTTGGCTTTGTTGTTATGTTTAACTTTTTGAGAAGTATTTTTGCTATTTTGCTTGCAATAGGTTATTTTGTGACATCGGTTGCTTTTACTATATCTTCTATTGGAAAGTTAAAGAATAATCCATTCGCATACTCTATATAAAATACTAATGAAAAAAGAAAAGAGGCTATCGCATTAGCGATAGCCTCTCTTTTTTTAATATAAATCTTTTATAAAAATTTTTTTAATACCATTTTGTTTTAGATATATATTCGCCTACTTATTACAAACTTTCCGTTTCGGGGGTTATTAGTTTGCATTTTGATTTTTCTATTACTTCTAAAAATTCTTTTGGTGGAAGTTTTTCGCAAATTAAATAGTCGACGTCGTCAAACCAAAAGTCGTGACACATAAAACTTTTGCCAAACTTAGTAGAGTCTACAAGCATTGCGACTTTGTTAGAGTTTTTACGCATACATTGTTTTAGTTTGGCTTGCTCGATACTAGCGTCGTTAAAACCCATTTCAAGTGACAAACCCGTACACGATAAAATGGCGATATCGGCGTGAATTCTTGAAATATAATCCATAGTATCCGTACCCGTTATAGAGTTAGAGTGGTTTTCTACAAACCCGCCCGCAATATACGTTTTTACCCTATCGGTAGAAGACAAAATGGTGGCGTTTCTTATACCCGTTGTGGTAACCGTCAAACTAGTAAAGTCTTGAAGTAAACCCATAACGTAACCAGCCGTTGAAGAAGAATCTGCAAAGATAGACTCGCCGTTTTTAATAAGCCTAACTGCAAGCGATGCGATTTTTCTTTTAGCCGTAGCGTCCTTTTGTTCCCTTACGACGAAAGCCGTTTCGACGGAACTTGACTTAAACGGCATTGCGCCCCCGTGCGAGCGGATTATCATACCTTGGTTTTCCATAGCCCTAAGGTCACGCCTTATCGTTGCGCCCGAAACGTATAATTTGCTTGCCAAATATTCAACCGTTGCCGATTTATTTTTGTTAAGTATTTCAAGTATTTCTTCTTGTCTTTCAATAGTAAGCATTATTAACCCCCTAAAAAGCAAAAATTGTGTTCATTTGTGATTATTTATGAAAATATTTTATCATAAAATGAAACACTTTGCAACTTTTTTGCAAACTATTACAAAATTATTTCTATATGATAGAATACATATAATAAAAATTATTATATTTATATATAAAAGGAGATAAATATGGCAAAACCTATAATGATGCCTAAGCAAGGCATAACTGTTGAAAGTTGTGTACTTACAAAATGGAACGTTAAAGTTGGCGACGCTGTTAAGAAAGGCGACGTTCTTTTCTCTTACGAAACGGACAAGTCTGCTTTCGACCAAGAAAGCGAATTTGACGGCGAAGTTTTAGCGCTTTTCTGTGAAGAAGGCGACGAAGTTCCTGTACTTACAAACGTTTGCGTTATCGGTAACAAGGGCGAAGATATTTCTTCTTTCGCACCTAACGGCGCTCCACAAGTAGAAGAAGCAAAACCTGAAGTTAAAGCCGAAGTTAGCGCACCTGCACCTAAAAAAGTTAAAGGAGAATGCCCACCAACTTGTTTCGGCGTAATGATGCCAAAACAAGGTATTACGGTAGAAAGTTGTATTTTAACGAAATGGAACGTTAAAGTTGGCGACGCCGTTAAGAAAGGCGATATTCTCTTCTCTTACGAAACTGACAAGTCCGCTTTCGACCAAGAAAGTGAAGTTGAAGGCGAAGTATTAGCCTTATTCTGCGAAGAAGGCGACGAAGTTCCAGTTTTAACTAACGTTTGCGCGGTTGGTAAAAAAGGCGACGATTACTCTTCACTTGCTCCAGACGGCGCTGAAGTTGAAGTTGCAGTAGAAGCACCTAAAGCGGAAGAAGTTAAAGCGGAAGCAAGCGCTCCTACTCAAACCGTTGCAACTAGCGCGGATGGTAGAATTTTCGCATCGCCAAGGGCTAAAAACTTAGCAAACAAATTAGGCGTTGACTTAAAAGACGCAATCCCTACCGGTCCTAACGGCAGAATTATTGAAAGTGACGTTAGACTTGCTAGCGTTGCTCCTAAGAAAGTTGAAACGGCTAGCGCTCCTCAAGTTGCAACCGAAGTTAAGAAGGCCGACGTTGACTTCAAGGCTTATAAAGATGAAAAGATGCCTAACATTAGAAAGGTTATCGCTAAGGGCATGATGAACAGTTTACAATCGATGGCTCAACTTACAATGAACATTTCTTTCGATTGCACTAACGTTATGGAACTTAGAAAATTCTTCAAGGCTAACGAAGAAAAATTGCACCTTCCTCCAATCACTATCAACCATATTATCGTATTCGCATTATCAAGGGTACTTAAAAACCACAAAGATTTAAACGCTCACCTTTTAAACGGCGACACAATGCGTTATTTTGAACACGTTAATATGGGTATTGCAACCGACACTCCACGTGGATTATTAGTTCCTACCCTTTTCGGTGCAGATACAATGACGTTATCTGAAATTGCAGTTAAGAGTAAAGCGCTTTCTAACGACGCTATTAAGGGCGGTATTAATCCTGAACTTTTACAAGGCGGTACGTTTACTGTAAGTAACGTTGGTACTATGGGTATTGAAAGTTTCACACCTGTTATCAACCCACCACAAACTGGTATTTTAGGCGTTAACACTTTAGAAACGAGAGTTAAACTTGGCAAAAACGGCGAAATGATTCCTTATACTGCTATGAATTTATCTTTAACTTTCGACCACAGAGCGCTTGACGGCGCGCCTGCGGGTAGATTCTTAAAAGAATTAAAAGATTATCTTGAAAACTTTAGTTATAACCTTCTTGCTGAAGGCAACATTTAAGGAGATATAAAATGGAAATTTTTGATTTAGTTGTTATCGGTGGCGGTCCTGGTGGATATCTTGCCGCTGAAAGAGCGGGCCACGCAGGTCTTAAAACCGTAGTTATTGAAAAACGCGAATTCGGTGGCGTTTGCTTAAACGAAGGTTGCGTGCCTAGTAAAACTTTCTTAAACTCTGCAAAGGTTTTAGATTACGCTAACCACGCTGAAGTTTACGGCGTTAAGGTTGACGGCGAAAAAACAATCGACCAAAAAGCAGTAGTTGAAAGAAAAAAAGGCGTTGTTAAAATGCTCGTTAGTGGCGTTAAGGCTCAACTTAAGAGAAACAAAGTTAAAACAGTTAGCGCTGAAGCGTTCATTGAAGGCAAAAACGACGATGGATTTATTATTAAAGCGGGCGAAGAAAAGTACGTTGGTAAAAGACTTATTATCGCAACCGGTTCTATGCCTGTAGTTCCACCTATTCAAGGTCTTAAAGAAAACGTTGAATCCGGTTACGTTATGACAAACCGCGAAATTTTAGATTTAGAAGTTATTCCTAAAACTTTAACTATTATCGGCGGTGGCGTTATCGGTCTTGAAATGGCAAGTTACTTCTCTTCAGTTGGCACTAAAGTTACAGTTGTTGAAATGCTTACTAAAATTGCAGGACCTACGGAAGCGGAAATTTCAGGTATTTTACAAAAATCACTCGAAAAGAAAGGCGTTGAATTTAAGTTAGGCGCAAAAGTAGTTGCAGTTGAAAAAGACGGCGTTGTTTACGAAAAAGACGGTAAGACTGAAAAAGTAGTTGCTGAAAAAGTATTACTTTCTATCGGTAGACGCGCGGTTACTCAAGGCTACGGCTTAGAAAACATCAACGTTAACCTTGAAAGAGGCGCAATCGTAACTGACGAACAAATGAGAACTAACGTTGCAAACGTTTACGCAGTTGGTGACGTTAACGGCAAAATTATGCTCGCTCATACTGCTTATAGAGAGGCGGAAGTTGCCGTTAATACTATCCTTGGTAAAAAGGACGCTATGCGCTATAACGTTATTCCATCAGTTATCTACACTAACCCTGAAGTTGGTAGCGTAGGCGAAACTGAAGAAAGCGCAAAAGCAAAAGGTCTTGACGTTAAATGCGTTAACATTCCACTTACCTACTCTGGTAGATACATTGCTGAAAACAGCGACTTAAACGGCATTTGCAAAATCGTTGTTAATAACAAGACTAACACTTTAATCGGCGCGCACATTATCGGCTCTTACTCGGGCGAATATATCGTAGCAGTTTCTGCAATGATCGACCTTGAAGTTGATATTGAAAACATTAAAAAACTTGTATTCCCTCACCCAACTGTTTGTGAAATAGTTCGTGAAGCAATATTCCAAATTTAATTTAAGGAGAAAGAAAAATGAGTAAACAATTATTTGTAGACCCAATAGAACTTCGTAAAGCGGGTAAAATTTCTTTTGAAGATATCCCCGTAAACCAATACAATAAAACTATTGAAGACGAAAAGAAAAACTTCTCTAACGACGATTTCGTAAGAATTTTCAACGATATCGCAGTATTAAGAGAATTTGAAAGCATGATTATGGATATCAAAGTTAAGCAAGAATATCAAGGCTTTAAAACTAACTATCCAGGTCCTGCACACTTATCTATCGGTCAAGAAGCCGCTGCCGTTGGTCAAGCGTACAACCTTGATTTAGACGATATGACTTTCGGTTCACACCGTTCTCACAGTGAAGTTTTAGCGAGAGGTCTTGCATCAATCCACAAACTTCCTGACGATAAACTTTACCAAATTATGAAAGATTTCATGGGTGGCGAAACTCTTGCTCCTGTTGAAAAACTTAACAAAACCGGTAACGTTAAAGACCTTGCAGTTGACTTCTTACTCTACGGCTTTATGAGCGAAATCTTCGCTAGAAAGACTGGTTTCCACCGTGGTATGGGCGGTTCAATGCACGTATTCTTCTTACCATTCGGTATTTATCCTAACAACGCTATCGTTGGTGGCGCTGCTCCGGTTGCTCTCGGTGCTGCTCTTTACAAAAAGAACAACAACAAACCTGGTATCGTTATCAGTAACTTAGGCGACGGCTCTGTTGGTTGCGGTGTAGTTTATGAATCAATGAACTTTGCATCTATGGACCAAATTACTAAATTATGGGAAAAGAAAGGCGGTCTTCCTATCTTATTTAACTTCTTTAACAACAGTTACGGTATGGGCGGTCAAACTAGAGGCGAAACTATGGCTTACGACTTCCTTGCTAGGCTTGGCGCGGGCGTATCTCCAACTCAACTTCACGCTGAACGTGTTGACGGTTTCAACCCACTTGCAGTTATTGAAGCAATGAAGAGAAAGAAAGAATTACTCTTAAAAGGCGAAGGCCCATGTCTTATGGACGTTGTTACTTACCGTTTCGGTGGTCACTCTCCATCTGACGCTATGAGTTACAGAACTCAAGAAGAAGTTAACGCTTGGAAGGAATACGACCCAATCGTTACTTATAGAAAAGCACTCGTTGACGCTAAAGTTGCAAATGACGGTAAGTTCGACGATATTTTAGCATCTATCAGCGAAAGAATGCTCAAACTTTGCAAACTTGCATCTGACCCTGTTGAATCTCCATACCTTGACTTCAAGACTGATCCATACTACGTAGAAAACTTAATGTTCAGTAACGGTAGCGTTACTACTATGGAAGATAGACCAGTTGAAGTTGGTAAAGACGTTAAAATTCCTATGGAAGAAAACCCAAGGGTTAAACAAATTGCAGGTAAACTCCGCTACGCGTTCGACGATAAGGGTCAACCTGTTTCTAACCTTAAGAGATACAACATTCGTGACGGTTTATTCGAAGCGATTATCGACAGATACTATAAAGACCCAACTCTTACTTCTTACGGTGAAGACGTTCGTGACTGGGGTGGCGCATTCGCGGTATACAAAGGCTTAACTGAAGCACTTCCATACCACAGATTATTCAACTCGCCAATCTCTGAAGCGGCAATCGTATCTTCTGCAGTAGGCTACGGTCTTTGCGGTGGTCGTGTTATCGTAGAACTTATGTACGCTGACTTCATGGGTAGAGCGGGCGACGAAATCTTTAACCAACTTGCTAAATGGCAAGCAATGAGTTCTGGTATTTTAAAAATGCCTGTAGTTCTCCGTGTATCAGTTGGTTCTAAATACGGCGCACAACACTCTCAAGACTGGGTTGCTCTTCCTGCTCACGTTCCTGGACTTAAGGTTTGTTTCCCTGCAACTCCTTACGACGCTAAAGGTTTAATGAACGCTGCCCTTAACGGCACTGACCCTGTTATCTTCTTTGAAAGCCAAAGAATTTACGATAAGGGCGAAGAATTCCACAAAGAAGGCGTTCCTACTGAATACTACGAAATCCCACTTGGCGAACCAGACGTAAAAAGAGTTGGTAGCGACATCACTATCTTAACTATCGGCGCTACGTTATATAAAGCAGTTGAAGCGGCTAAAATCCTTTCTGAAAAATACGGCGTTGAAGCGGAAATTATCGATGCTAGAAGTATCGTTCCATTCAACTATGAAAAAGTTGTTGAATCAGTTAAGAAAACCGGTAGAATTATACTTGCATCTGATGCTTGTACAAGAGGCTCTATCCTCAACGATATGGCTGCAAACATCACTGAACTTTGCTTTGACTACTTAGACGCTCCACCAGTTGTGTGCGGTGCTAAAAACTGGATTACTCCTCCATTTGAATTTGATGCGGAATTCTTCCCACAAGCAAACTGGATTGTTGACTATATCAACGATAAAATCCTTCCATTAAAAGGACACGTAAGCACTACTAACACTTCTGATGCAGAAATTATTAGAAAATCTAAAAAAGGTGTTTAATCTTTAAAGGGGGGCAAACTGCTCCCCTTTTTATTTTATTATTATGGAAAATTTTCAATTTGTAATATCTTCTTCAAACGACCCGTATTTTAACTTGGCGTCTGAAGAGTATTTATTAAAACAAAAAAAGGGCTACTATATATATTTATGGATAAACTCCCCTTCCGTTATAATTGGCAGTAACCAAAACACTTTACTTGAAGTAAACCTTAAAAACGCCGAAAGTAAAGGTGTAAAAGTAGTTAGAAGAATAACTGGTGGCGGGGCTGTTTACCACGATTATAATAACGTTTGTTATTCTATTATCGCGCCTTTTGATGCTAGCGAAAACAACTACGTTAAATTTACCGCGCCCGTTATTAGTTTTTTAAACTCACTTGGCGTAAAAGCGGAATTTTCGGGTAGAAACGATATAACCGTTAGCGGTAAAAAGATTTCGGGCAACGCGCAAGTTATATATAAGGATAGGTTACTCCATCACGGCACTTTGCTTTTTAATAGCGATTTAGACGCGTTAAAAGAAGTTTTAGTTGAAAACAAACTCAAAATGGAAAGTAAAGGGGTTAAGAGTATTCGCGCAAGGGTAACTAATATTTTAGAGCATTTACCTAATCCTATTAGTTGTAATAAGTTTTTTAATTTATTAGTAGAACACTTTAAAAAAGACCTACCCGTTTACTCTTTTACTAAAGAAGATATTATAAATATTAATAGCCTAATTGAAAATAAATACTCCACTTACGAGTGGAATATAGGCTATTCCCCTAAAGGTAAAGTACGCTTTGATGGTAGGTTTAACTTCGGAACGTTGACTTTAACTTTTAACTTAGTTGACGGTATTATTAGCGACGCGGAAGTATTCGGCGATTATTTTTCCACTAAAAACTTGCAAGAGTTAATCAATAACCTAAACGGCAAAAAATTTATAAAAAATGAAGTTGAAAATGCGCTTAGCGGTATCGAATTATATATAAAAGACGCAAGCGCTAAAGAAATAGTTGAAAAATTATTTTCATAATATTAAAAATTACGATATTTAATGTTGAAAAATAATTTTAAGTATGTTATACTTAATATTGGTTTGTTAAATTATAAACAAACTAATAGAACTTTAATTAAAGGTGAAATATGTATAAAATTGTAAAGAAATCATCTCTTAATCCTACGGTCACTTACATGGAAATTGAAGCGCCACTCGTTGCTAGAAAGGCAGAGCCTGGTCAATTCATCATTTTAAGGGTAGACGAAAACTGTGAACGTATTCCGTTAACTATTGCCGATTACGACAGAGTTAAAGGTACGGTTAGCATTATCTTCCAAATCGTTGGCGCAACGACTCAAAAACTCAACGCCAAAAACGAAGGCGAATTTATTGAAGACTTTGCAGGTCCTTTAGGCAAACCTACTGAACTTGAAGGTCTTAAAAAGGTTTGTATCGTAGGCGGTGGCGTTGGATGCGCTATTGCCCTTCCAATTGCTAAAAAATTACACGAAATGGGCGCTGAAGTTACAAGCATTATCGGTTTTAGAACTAAAGACCTTGTAATTTTAGAAGACGAGTTTAGAAAATGCTCTACAAACTTCTACATTATGACGGACGACGGTTCTTACGGCACTCAAGGCAACGTTTGCGCTCCACTTAACGAAATGTTTAGTGAAAACAAAACGTTTGACGAAGTTATTACAATCGGTCCGCTTATCATGATGAAATTCGTTGTTATGGCGGTTAAACCAACAGGTATTCCTTGCACCGTTTCTATGAACCCTATTATGATTGACGGTACGGGTATGTGCGGTGGTTGTAGATTAACGCTTATTCGTGACGGCGAAAGAATTACTAAATTCGCCTGCGTTGACGGTCCTGACTTTAACGGCTATGAAATCGACTTTGACGAGGCAATGTCTAGAAGTTTAATGTACAAAGAATTTGAGATTAAAGAGCACGAAAAAGAATGTAATTTATTAAAGGGGGTTAACTAATATGGCTAATTTTAATATGCAACCAAATAAAAATGAAATGCCAATGCAAGACCCTATCGCTCGTGGTAAAAACTTTAGTGAAGTTGCTTTAGGCTATACTGAAGAACAAGCGATTAACGAGGCTAACCGTTGTATTAACTGTAAAAACCCACAATGCGTGCAAGGTTGTCCTGTTGCGGTTAATATCCCAGCGTTTATTAACGAAATTAAAAACAATAATATCGACGGCGCTTACGCAATTATTGCAAACACTTCTAACCTTCCTGCAATTTGCGGTAGAGTTTGCCCACAAGAAACACAATGCGAGGCAAAATGCTTACGCGGTATTAAAGGCGAACCTGTTGCGATTGGTAGGCTTGAAAGATACGTTGCCGATAACGCTAAAGTTAAATCTAGCGAAATTAAAGAAAAGAACGGTCATAAAGTTGCAGTAGTAGGCTCTGGCCCTGCAGGTCTTACTTGCGCGGGCGACCTTATTAAACTTGGCTACGACGTAACCGTTTACGAGGCATTCCACACCGAAGGTGGCGTTCTCGTTTACGGTATCCCTGAATTTAGACTTCCAAAGAAAATCGTTAAAGAAGAAGTTGATAAACTTAAAGAGATGGGCGTAGAATTCGTTCATAACGTAATTATCGGTAAAACTTTAACTATTGACGAACTTTTTGAAATGGGCTTTGAAGCGGTATTCGTAGGCTCTGGCGCAGGTCTTCCTAACTTTATGGGTATTCCTGGCGAAAGTTATAAGGGTGTTTACTCTGCTAACGAATTCTTAACTAGAAGTAACTTAATGAAAGCGTATAGAGAAGACGCTACTACTCCTATTATGAAAGGCGGTAAGGTTGCAGTAGTCGGCGGTGGTAACGTTGCTATGGACGCTGCTAGAACGGCACTTAGACTTGGCGCTGAAAAGGTTACTATTATTTATAGGCGTTCAATGGAAGAACTTCCTGCACGTAAAGAAGAAGTTGAAAACGCCATTGAAGAAGGTATTGAATTTAAACTTTTATGTAACCCTGTAAAGATTGACGCTTACTTTAACGAAAACGATAAGCGCGACCCTAAAAACGGTTTCGTTAAATCAATTACTGCTATTAAAATGGAACTTGGCGAGCCTGACGAAAACGGCAGACGTAGACCTGTTCCCGTTCCTAATAGCGAATTTGAAACGGAAGTTAACACGGTTATTATCGCAATCGGTACTTCTCCTAACCCACTTATTAAAGATACGACAAGTGGTCTTGACGTTAACCGTCGCGGTGGTATTATCGTAACTGAAGAAGGCGCTACTACTAAAGAAGGCGTTTACGCTGGTGGTGACGCGGTTACGGGCGCATCTACAGTTATTTCTGCAATGGGCGCTGGTAAAACTGCTGCTAAGGCAATTGACGAATACATATCTAAAAAAGCGTAAACTTTATTTTAACTAATTTAAAAGACTAACGAAATTTTCGTTAGTCTTTTTTACGTTTAGTTTTATACATAATTCTCTTCGTAATTAAATGCTCCCGCTTTACGCGCAAGTTCGATAATTTTCGCCTGCAAATCATTGCTTTCAAACTTATAAAAATTTAAACCGTTTTTATTTATACTTACGTTTACGTTATAACTTTTACTTCCTTGTATAATTACAATATAAGTGTTCCCTCCTGCGAAAAAACCCTTATCCATTTTAATAAACTTTTCAGTAAATATTATATCCATTATTTCAGCAATTTCTTCAGGGTCGGTAATATCAAAGTGAAAAGTTTTTCCCGTATAGTTATCAAAGTTTACTTCAATTTTATCCGTATTATCTTTAGTTAAAGTTTTATAACTGTAAAAATCATTTATG
Source organism: Clostridia bacterium (assembly GCA_017504165.1). Lineage (GTDB taxonomy): Bacteria > Bacillota > Clostridia > Christensenellales > Borkfalkiaceae > HGM11412. The sequence goes on from JAFVRR010000001.1 coordinate 16,288, forward strand.
TTTTTAACGCCGCTAACACAAGCCGTACACGTAAATGCAAAAATACAAATTAATAAAAGGTAAAAAATTTTTATTTTATATTTCATTTTATATTTCCTTATATATTTATTATATATTGCTAAACCGTTAGTGTCAATACGGTATAAAATATTGCCTTTACAACCTTCTATTTTTATAGTAAAATATTATTATGGAAAAACTTAAACTCAATTTTGAAATAATTCCAACGGGGGCGTGGGGATTTAACCTTAGAACTACCCTTTCTAAAAAGGCGTGGGATTTAATAAGAAAAAAAGCGTACGAAGAGGCGAATGGTAAATGTTCTATTTGCAATAGACCGACAAAAAGGCTTGAAGCGCACGAAAGATGGGATTTTAACAAAGAAACCAAAACGCAAAAACTTCTTGACGTTATAGCCGTTTGCCACAGTTGCCATAGCGTTATCCACATTGGTAGAACGCAACTTATCGGCGAAGAAGATAAGGCAATAATTCACTTTAAAAAGGTTAATAAAGTAGATTATTCCGCATATATTAACGCTTTAAAGGAAGCAAATGAAAAGTCTATTTCTCTATCTGACGTTTACGAATGGTCTTTAGACTTATCTTATTTAAAAAAATATATTGAAGAATAAAAATTTTAGCGTAGGTATAACCTACGCTATTTTTTTACGCATGAAAATTTGTGGCTAGAATATAATAATTTGTAAATAATATTATATAATTCCGTTGACAAATTTATTTTAAATGATATAATAATATTATGAAAGGCAAAAATACTAATATTACGAAAAGGGGTTAAGTGGTTATGTCAAAATCGGTATACAGTTTAGTTTTAAACGATGAAGTGGTTGAACTTATTGATAAAATGGCAAGATACAACGGGCTTAGTAGGTCTAATATGATAGAAAAAATCCTTGCGGACGCTACGGGGTACGAAACGCCAGAGAAAAGAGCGTACAATATTTTTGAAGAGATTGAAAGGCTTATATCTAAATCACAATCAATGCGGTATTTAAGCCAACCTTCGCAATATATGGCGTCTATTATGAGCGCGCTTGATTATAGATATAACCCTGCAATTAAATATAGCGTTGAACTCTTTCCTAATTCCGACCATTTAGGGCAACTTAAGGTGACGCTTAGAACTCAAAATAGTATTCTTATAAATTTAATTAGTGATTTTTACACTTTTTACACCTATTTAGAAAAGAAATACTACAATTCTAACGCGGTATTTATGTTTGACGGGGCAAAGATTACAAGGCTTTTCGACTTCCCTACCGTGAATATCACAACCAAAGAACTTGCCGAGCAACTTACCCTATACGTAAAGCAATTTGACGAACTTCTTAACGTTTATTTTAATAACTTGACTTTAGATACTAACCGCCTTTTATATTTAGTAGAAAAAAGATATTTAGAACTTAAAAACGGACTAATAGTTATTTAGATACGAGGTGAATTATGAGTATGGAAAATTTAACACAAAAATCAATAGAGGCGCTAAATAGCGCGACGATGACTGCAAAGGAATACGGCAACCAACAAATAACCGGCTTGCACCTATTAAAAGCCTTAATATCGGACGAAAACGGGCTTATAACAAGTTTATTAAAGAGTAATGGAAAAGACGTTTCTTCCATTTTAAACGACTGTTTAAAGGGTATTTCTAGACTTCCTAAAGTTTCGGGCGGTAGCGAATATTTATCTGCCGACTTATCCGACGCAATCGAATCCGCAAAAAAGCAAGCGGGCGAAATGAAGGATGAATTTATTTCCGTAGAGCACTTGTTTTTCGGATTAATCGATAAACCGTCAAGCGAAGTTAAAGAAATATTTAAAAACCACCAAATAACTAAAGATTGGTTTTTAAAAGCCCTTCTTACCGTGCGCGGAAATACTAGGGTTACTAGTGACAACCCTGAAGACACTTACGACGTGCTTAACAAATACGGTCAAGACCTAGTAGAAAAAGCGCGCGAACAAAAAATCGACCCCGTTATTGGGCGTGATGAAGAAATTAGAAACGTAATTAGAATTTTATCTAGAAAAACTAAAAACAACCCCGTACTTATCGGCGAGGCGGGCGTTGGTAAAACGGCTATTGCCGAAGGGCTTGCCATTAGGATTATGAAAGGCGACGTGCCGTCTAACTTAAAGGATAGAAAACTTTTTTCGCTTGATATCGGCGCGCTTATTGCGGGCGCAAAATATCGTGGCGAATTTGAAGAAAGGCTTAAAGCCGTTCTTAACGAAGTTAAGAAAAGCGAAGGTAAAATTATACTTTTTATCGACGAACTTCACTTAATAGTCGGCGCGGGTAAAACGGACGGCGCTATGGATGCGGGCAACTTACTAAAACCTATGCTTGCAAGGGGCGAACTCCACTGCGTAGGCGCAACCACTTTAGACGAATATAGAAAATATATTGAAAAAGACCCCGCGCTTGAAAGAAGATTTCAACCCGTTATGGTTGACGAGCCAACCGTTGAAGACACTATTTCTATTCTTCGTGGCCTTAAAGAGAGATACGAAGTTTATCACGGCGTTAAAATTCAAGACAACGCAATAATAGCCTCTGCAACGCTATCCAATAGATATATAACCGATAGGTTCTTGCCCGACAAGGCTATAGACCTTATCGACGAGGCGTGCGCTCTTATCAAGACGGAAATGAACTCTATGCCCGCCGAAATGGACGAAGTTTCTAGAAAGATTATACAACTAGAAATTGAAGAGGCGGCGCTTAAAAAGGAAACGGATAAACTCTCTAAAGAAAGGCTTTTAGTAATTGAAGAAGAACTTTCTAACTTGAAGGCGACTTTTAATGAAATGAAAGCCAAACTTGACCTTGAAAAGAGCGACATTTCTTCCGTTCAAACGCTTAGAAAAGAAATTGAAAACGTAAACGCCGAAATTGAAAAGGCGGAAAGAGAATACGACCTTAATAAAGCGGCGGAACTTAAATACGGCAAACTTCCTAGTTTAAAAGCAAAACTTGAAGAGGCGGAAAAAGCGCCTAAAACCACTACACTTCTTCGCGATAAAGTTACGGAAGAAGAGATTTCTAAAATTATTTCTAGGTGGACGGGAATTCCTATTTCTAGGTTAAAAGAAGGCGAAAAACAAAAACTTATTAACCTTGAAAACGTCTTACACGAAAGGGTTATCGGTCAAAACGAGGCGGTAAAAAAGGTAAGCGACGCTATACTTCGTTCACGCGCGGGTATTCAAGACCCTAACCGCCCTATCGGCTCGTTTTTATTCTTAGGACCGACGGGCGTTGGTAAAACGGAACTTGCTAAAACGCTTGCCGAAACGCTTTTTGACGATGAAAAAAACATTGTTAGAATTGATATGACGGAGTATATGGAAAAGTTTAGCGTTTCAAGGCTTATCGGCGCTCCTCCAGGATACGTAGGTTTTGAAGACGGCGGTCAACTTACCGAGGCAGTTAGGCGTAAACCTTACTCGGTAGTATTATTCGACGAGATTGAAAAAGCCCACCCAGACGTATTCAATATTCTACTTCAAGTTTTAGACGACGGTAGAATTACCGATAGCCAAGGTAGAACGGTTGACTTTAAAAATACCGTTATCATTTTAACTTCTAACATTGGCTCTAACTATATTTTAGACGGCATTGATGAAAACGGCGAAATTGAAAATAGCGCTAAAGAAAACGTAGAAAATTTATTAAAATCTAGTTTTAGACCGGAATTTTTAAATAGGCTTGATGAAATAGTCTTTTATAAACCGCTTACTAAGACTGAAATAAGTTCTATAGTTGACTTACTTGTTAAAAACCTTAAGAAAAGGCTTCTTGATAAAGAACTTTACCTTGAAATTACAAAGCCTGCTAAAGACTTTATAATAGATAACGGTTACGACCCCGTATACGGCGCAAGACCGCTTAAAAGATATATTCAGTCTTCTATTGAAACGATGATTGCAAAGTATATTATTTCTAACGATTTAACACCGCGATCTACAATTGTGATTGACGAAATAGACGGCGAACTTACTTTAAGCGTAAAAAATTAAATAATTAAAAACACGGTTGGAATTCCAACCGTGTTTCTTTTTAATTTTCCTTTATTAAGTTTTAATAAAGTACGTTTTAAAAGTTGCTACCTTTTATGCCTGTGGTAAAGTTCTCCAAACAGGAGCGCCACTTGTAGTATCCCAATAAGAGTTGAACGAAGATAAATCTTTACCTGCATTAATTAAATCTTGCTTAGTAGCGTATTGTTCACTATGCTTATCAACAAGTGCACCAAACGTATTAACGTCTACACCAGCTGCAGAAGTGATTGCACTTACACCTGTTGGAAGAGTTCCATTAGAAGCAACGCCCCAAATTCTAGCAACTGAAGTTGTACTTACAGTTACTTTTGTATTAGTTCCGTAAGTGTAATAACCATTATTGTTAGGAACAGTCCACGCTACATTTCTATACATTAATGGATAAGAAGTTATAAAGTAGTTATTTTGGAATCCGCTCTTATTACGAGAGTTGAATGCAAATATACCGTCGTTAGCACAAGATTGTAAAATACCAATACTTGAAGCAACTTCAGTTTCACCTTCAAATACTACACCATCTACTATAGATACTGCAGGAGCATTTTGCCAATCTACTACTATATTATTCATTTCGTAGAAGTGGTTACCGTTCATACCAGAAATTAAACCTTGAACGCTCTTAGAATCACTTGTAAGTTTAACAAAAATATTGCTAAATTTCATATATGGATATATTTTAGTTCCGCTATGCATACCGTCATTCACAGTAAAGTTTGTAGCAGAAGCAATATTCGCATAGTATGCAAGAATTGAAGACGAAACCGCTTTAACGTTATATAAACCTACGTTTCTAACGATTGCAGCATAGTCAAACGCACCGAATAAACCACCTAATTTGTTGGATAAGTCCAAGTTGGAAATAGTATAGCCTTGACCATCAAATATACCGTTAAACGCTTTATTTCTTACACTTGTATTAGTTGTTTGATTATGAGTATAACCAGTTGCATCAATATTATTGCCAAGAATTACAACTTCTGCTTTATTTGTAGAATCGTTTGAAAGAATTAAGTATGCTAAATCTTCTTTATTCTTTAATATTTTATTTGCAATATGAAGGTCAGTAAAGTTATAGAGAACGTCATCTATAACAGCAGTAGCTTCTAGTGATGGGAATACACCGTTAGTAGTTGTAAGTTCAAAACTATTATCTCCAATAGTAATCAATACTTTTTCAGTTGCAGAACCTGTTAAAATTACCTTTTGTGTAAAGTCTTGAACTTTACCTTCAATAAGTGTTATAGGATAAGAATTACCATTATAACTAATAGTTAAGTTAGTAATATCACCCGTCAACTCTTCAATGTTAAATACGCTAGTTGATAAATCAAAGTAAGTTTTAGCTGTAATTTCTTTTGTTTCTTTTTGAATTTTAGCAATATAAGTAGCAGTAGCAGTGTAATTACCTATTGCTTGAGAAACTACAATTTCAACGTTTACTGCTTCAGTTGGAATAGTTGCGTTTTCTTTAATAATTACTTTGTTGCCACTAACTTCTAAATAATCGTTTTCTTGAAGAGTGATAACGATATTAGAAGTATCTATAGCTTTACCATCGTTGAAACTGAAAGAGTATTCTTCGCTTGTATTAGTGAAAACAATTTCATCTACTTCTTCGCTTGCTTTGTTCAAAACAACGGATTTCACTATTTCTTTGTAAAGTCCTTTATAGTAAACCGCGCCGTTTGATACAACCCACATATTAGAATTGAATTTGTTAAGTGAAGTTTTGTCAGTTTTTGTATCGCTAGCAAACGCCGTATAGTCGTCGTAACGTCTCATAACGATATTGTTTTCGCCTTTGTAATTTTCAGGTTTAACAAAAGTAGCGTTTCCTTCACTATCAGTATAATAATATTCAGGCCAGTAGTATGAACCACTTGAAGTTATTGCGTTAGTTTCGATAACGTTTGCCATGTCTTTATCGTTATAAGCAACGCTGGCAGGGTTACCTGAAGATGCCGCAGTCATTCTAAACGTTAAACCACTATTAGTAGTATCTTTAGAAATTACGAATAAGTTTTCAATAGAATTCGCTAATGCGCTATCTACTATAGACGTAGAATTGTTGGCTTTATGTTGATATAAAGATTTACCCTCAATATAAACGTGTTCGTTAGCGTAATAGAATAAGGTTGGTTGACCAATGTTAGTTTCATAGGTCGCATGAGTAACGTTAGCCTCCACAACTATATTTTTTAATACAGTTCTTGGGTTTACTAACTGACCAAATAACATGCCCCTTCTACGCCATTTACTATTATTATTATTTAAAGTGCCTAACGTAATATATAAATCTTCAAATACTGCCCCGCCTGTATCGTGGTCGGAATTAACGGACTCTGAATATGCAAGTACGCCCATAGGTGTGCCGTTGCCAGCAGGGAAATTATAATCTATAATTGCAAGATTTTTAATATTAGCCTTGTGTGAAATTTGACCAAATATACCAACGCCGTTAACAACTTCTACGTTTTTAAGGGCATAGCCTTGACCGTCAAAAGTACCAACGAAAGGTCTATGCACACCGTATTGGGCGTTAGTAGCAGTAGTTGATGAAACAGCGTGTTCAATTTTATAACCAGTAAAGTCAAGGTCACAACCTAAAACGTAATAACCATCGTTATAAAGGTCGCCGTATTCACCCGTTGTAGTATTACCGGCATAATAACCTTCTGCTGCGATTTCCGCTGATAAATCACCGATTTCAACTGCCGCTTTCATTTCCGCAACTGTAGTTATGTATTCAGTTACGTATTTAGCAGTAAGTTCGCTAACTTTGTTATCTTCATCAAATATATAAAGAGTGACTTTTTCGCCTAACTCTTCATCAAAAGCAACGTTTGATAAATCTAATTTGCCGTCAACTACTGGAACGTTTTGAGCCTTGTAAGCAACTTGCGCTTTTGTTGCAAATACGTACGCTTCGCCATTATCGTTTACGATTTCGCCGTCTTGTTCAACGTAGTTGTATCCCGTAATAGGAGTAACTGCAGTAAAGTAGTTTTTAGAAGAGATAAACGCCTTTTCAGTTTCGTTTAAGATATCCCCTTCTACGTACCAGTTTGCAACCATACGCATAGAACGAACGAGTGACGCAGTATAGTACTTAGTACCGTCGATTTCATAATAACTTGTCGCTTTAAGTAGTTCCGCGTAAGACGCTTGTTTATACTTTTCAATTTTTAAAAGTTCTTCTTCAGTTGCGCCTTCAATTGTAGTTAAAGTATCGTCGTTTCTTAACATTTTAAGAACGTCAAGCGCGAAGTCTTCATTGTTGAAAGTAATAGACGCGTAATATTTGTAATTGTTACCCTCTTCAACGAATAACATATTTTCGCTAGTAACGTATGAAACGTATACTGGTGAAAATCCGTCTACGTCTGAAATTTTCGTACCAAAACTAATTACTTTGCCTTCGTTTGCCTCTTTAAGAGCGTTGAAAGCCTCTTTAGTGATAGTCGTTTCAAAACGAATACCTGTGTAAGCATCTTCTCCCGCAGGGCTTCTAAGCGATGCGCCGACGATTTGCATACCACTAACGGCAACTTCTTCAGCCTTAACTGATTTTAAACCAGTTAAACCGAATACGCTAGTCACCGCTAACAGAAAGACGAGAATTCTAGTTAATAATTTTCTCATAATGCCCTCCTATTAAATACCCAAGTCGTCTAACCAATCAACTACGAAGTTTTGGAAAGATGCGGTTACTATGTCAACTTGGTTGATTTGCTCAACTTCTATTGACGGGGTCAAATATTTTTTCATAAAAATACCTCCTTACATTCTAGTCCATAAGTTTAGTATTAAATAAAATTTTTATTTTAACTGCTAAATGCAGTCGTTTTTAATTAAGTTGTGGTAAACTTGCCCATACAGGATAACCGTTTGTAGTATCCCAGTAAGGTGATGACTTAAAGTAATTTAAACTATTGCCGACACCATTTGCAAACGCCGTGTTGTCGTTAAACGCAAGTATAGTGTTTCTATATTGAACGGTATATGAAATATCACTTGCTACGCCCACGTCTAAGTTAACGAATCCGTTATAGAATGCCTTAATTCCGTCAAGCGTTGCATTGTTTGCAAAGCCGAATACTTTAGTTGGAGCGTAAGTTTTGTTATAAGTAAGCAAATACTTACTTCCGTCTGTATTAAAGTTATAATATCTACAACCGTTATTGTTGTTTAACTTAACCGTACCCGTCTTATACATAAGTGGATATTTAGAAATAGTGTAAATTCTATTAAGCGTAGGTCTACCGCTCATAAGATAAGCGTAAGCGTCGTTTCCCGCGGTATAAATACCAACGCTTGAAGTAATTTCAGTAGTACCTTCGTATACTTTTCCGCCTTCTACTTTAACGGTAGGAGCATCTTGCCAATCTAAAACTACGCTTGTAATTAAGAAGGTAAAGCCCGTGGTTGCTTGCTCGTAAATACCTTTTGGCATTGTAGTATCACTTGAATACTTAACGTAGATATTTTCCGTTCTCACGCCTGGGTAAGTTTTAGCGGTAATCCACGCTGGGTTATCCGCTCTACCAGCCGCAACAGAGCCTGTCTTAACCACGTAAGCAAGTACGGGAGCGTTAGACGCGTCTACGTTATATAAAGCAAAGTTTCTAACGATAGCAAGTAATCCAACTGAAGAGAACATACCGTATTTGTTAACTTTAAGGTTAGAAATTGTATAACCTTTACCGTCGAATACGCCGTTGAAGTTTGCAACGTAACCGTCGGTTGAATAAGAGTAGGTGTGGTTGATCGCAATAGTTTCATCAACGCTTGTTGTTGAAACGTCGTCTTTAACTTCGATATTGTTGCCAAGTACGTAGTAACCGTAGTTTGCAGTTTTATCAGTTACCTTAAACGTTTCCAAATCGCCTTGAGTTTTTATAACTTTTGAAACGAATTCTACGTTTTTAAGAGTGTAATTATTACCTTCAGTTGTAGAAACTAATACGGTAGCGCCGTTAAAGTCGCCGTCGTCTATAATTTCAAAGCCAACTTCCGCACCCGCGTTTTCGCCTGTTTTAACGAATAATTTATATCCGCTAACACCGTCGTTTAAGTTGTATGCGGTAGTTCTATTAGTAATTTCTAAACCTTCTACTAATCCGTTGTTTACGGTAAGGGAATAATTTCCCTCACCGTAACTTACGGTTGCGCTATTGATAGTGCCTTTAATTTCAGTAGTTTCAAATTTACCGGTCGATGCGTCTAAATACACAAGGTCGGTTATTTCTTTAGTGCTAGTGATTATAGCGTTGTAACTACTAGATACCTTAAAGCCGTTAATTTCTTGCTCAACGTTGATTGTAACGTTAAACGTTTCAGGTAAAATAACGCCCGATTTAATTTTTACGGTGTTTCCTAAAACTTCTAAATAATTACTATTAGAAAGTTCAATTAAAACGTTTCCGTCAATAACTTTACCGTCTTTAAAGCCAAAAGTATAAACGTCTGTAAGTTCATCAAATACTACTTCGCTTACATCTTCGCCCGCGTTGTCTAGCGCTACGCCTTTAATTATATCTTTATACGTTCCTTTATAGAAAACTGCGCCGTTTGATACAATAAACATATCGCTATTGAACTTATTAAGTGAAGTCTTATCAGTTTTACTATCGCTAGCAAACGCAGTATAGTCGTCGTAACGCCTAATTACTATGTTGTTGTCACCCGAATAGTTTTCAGGTTTAATAAGCGTCGCGTTACCGTCGCCGTCCACATAATAATATTCTGGGAAGTAGAAGTTAGTTGATTGTTTAGTAGTTATAACTTTTGCCGTATCTTTATCGCCATAGGCTACCGCGTATTCGTTATGAGCGCTCTTACCAGTCATTCTAAATACTTGGTTGTTACCAGTTACGTCTTTAGAAATAACGATGATATTTTCAAACGCATTTGCTTTAGCCGATTTATAACTTGCGCCACCACTATAAGCGTGTTCGTTAGCGTAGTATGTTAAGATAGGTTGCGCGCCGTAAGTTTCGTAGTTAGATGAAGTGATATTTGCCTCAATTACGATATTTCTAAATGTAGTACGCGCATTTAACACAGCGCCGGTTAACATAGATTTTCTTCTATAAGCGTTACCGTTGTAACTAATTTCGCCAAGAGTTATATATAAGTTTTCAAACGTTGCGCCACCGTCTGCCCACGCGCTACCTAACGAATCGGAATATGCAAGAACCGCCATAGGACTCATTCCGTTTACCGTAGCAGATGGGAAGTTATAGCCGATAATTGCTAAGTTTTTGATAGTAGCAGTCTTTGCTATTTGACCAAACACGCCCGCACCGTTAGTAGCAGATACGTTTTTAATAGCGTAGCCTTGACCGTCGAAGTAACCTGTAAACGGTCTATCTTTAGCGTAAGTTGGGCTTGTTACTTGATTTTCTGCTACGTGATTGATAGTTTCGCCCGTAAAGTCTAAGTCTTTACCTAAAAGGTAATAACCGTCGTTATAAAGGTCGCCTTGAGTGTAGCCTTCTACTGCGATTTCCGCCGATAAATCACCAATTTCAAAGGACTGTTTAAATTCTTTAACGCTTGTGATATATTCGGTAACTAATTTAAGTGAAAGCACGTCGTAATCGTTGTTGTTATAGTACACTATAAAGATTACGTCTTCGCCTAAATCTTCAGTTAAAGTTGGAAGATTAACAACTAAGTTATTTTCCACAACTTCAAATGCAATTTCGCTTGAATAGTAAACTTTAGATACGTTTGAAAGGTCTAAACCGTCAACGATAAACGTACCGTCTTCTTCAACGTAACCCGTTTTGTCGATTTCTTCAATGAGAAGTTGAGCGTAAACTACAAGTTCTTTTTCGTAGAGTTTACCGCCGATAGTTTGAGAAACTTTAACTATAATTTCTTCTTTAACGATAGGTAAACTTGCGCCTTGTTTAACTTTTAATACGTTGCCGTCTACTTCGATATAAGCGTTATCTTCAACAGTTACGGTAGGAGTACCGGTAATTTCCGTTTCCCCTTTAAACGTTACCGTAAACTTATCGCTAGCGTTGTCGAATAAAACTTCGTAAACTTCGCCGTTTTCATCGCTAACTTTTACGTCGATTGACGCCTCAACCGCTGATTTCCATACAGGAGCGCCACTAGTTACGTCCCAATATCCGTTAAATGAAGATAAATCTTTATTAGCGGATTTTAATGCGTCAACACTTGCGTATTGTTCACTTCTTATATCTACGATATAACTGAACGCATTAACGTCTGCGCCCGCGTCTTTAACGGTTTTTGTTACACCGCTAGGAGCAACACCGTTTCTAGCAATACCCCAAACTTGACCGATAGTCGTAGTTTTTGAAAGCCTATCCGCATAACCGTCAGTACCGTTATAAAGATATACGTCTTGTGGAGTAAGCGCTACGTTTCTATACGTAAGTGGATATGAAGTAATATAGTAGTTGTTTGTAAAGTTAGGTTGTTGACGAGCGTTAAAGCCAAACGCCTTATCGGTAGTTGACGCTTGTAAAATACCGATTGCGCCCTCAACGAGTTTGCCGTCTTCGTAAACTTTACCGCCGTTTACCGTTACGGTAGGAGCGTTTTCAAAATCTACTACGATATTGTTCATTTCGTAAAGGTGGTTATTTTCAAAGTTTGAAATTAAACCTTTTACGCTCGTAGAGCCGTTTGCAAGTTTAACGAAAATATTGCTAAATTGCATATACGGATACATTTTATCGCCCGCTTTATCGTATTTAATGCCGTTATTTTCCGTTTCTACGTAAGTAAGTGACGGAAGTTTAGCCCTAATCGCAAGAATTGGAGAATTAACCGCTTTAACGTTATATAAACCAACGTTTCTTACAACCGCGCTATAGTCAAACGCGCCGAATAAACCGCCTTCGTTATCAGTTAAGTCAAGATTAGAAATCGTATAACCTTTACCGTCGAAAATACCATTGAACGAATAAGATAATCTATTAGCCGTATTTACTAAACTTGCGTGTGAGTGAACGTAATCTTCAGCGTTTATATTTCCGCCTAAAATTACGTAGTCCGCTTTGTTTCCTGAATTAGCGTCGATTGATAAATATTTTAAATCTTCAGTAGTAACTAATACTTTTGATACGAATTCAATGTTAGTAAACTTATAGACGTCGTTAGTCGTTTCAACGTAAACGGTCGTACCGTTAAATTCGCCGTCGGTCGAGCCGATAACGAAAGAGTTTTCGCTAAGTTTTACCTTTAAAGCAAGGTCGGCGTTACCCGTGTTTGCATTTCTTACTACCGCATTGACTACCATTCCGTTTTCAACCGTAGCAGGGCAAATTACACCGTTATCGTCAACTACGGTAAACGTAGTTACGTCGCCATCGAGTTTACTATATAAAAGTTTACCCGAATTTGCTTCGAATACTACCCTATCTTCGATAGATTCGATTGCTTTAGCAACTCTTATAACTTTAGTTTTAACGTAATTAATACCGTTAATAGTTTGAGATGCGGTAACTACGTATTCGTGAGGCACTGTAGGGATAGTTGCGCCAGCCTTAATTTTAAGGACGTTGCCCGAAACTTCAATATAATCGTTTTCCTCAATAGTAACGGTTGGCGTACCGCTTAAACTACCGCCATCTTTAAAGAGTACGGTAAATTTATCAGTTTGTTCGTCGAATACTACTTCGTCTACGTAATTATTGTTAGAATCGTAGAAACCCGCGTCGATTTGAGTATTGTAAAGGGCTTTGAAGTAAGGAACGCCGTTTGAAATCATCCAATACTTACTATCAAAGTTATCCCACTTAGTTTCCCCTTGATTTTCTTCTTCTGCCGATAATTGTTCGTAACTATCGTATCTATAAACGTTATTAAATCTCACGTTGAAGAAGAAACGCTTAATATTATAAGGGTCGTTATCGCTAGAATATGATGGGTAAGCGTCGACAACAGGAGCGTCGTCTTTAATTTCGTTGCCCCACAAGTCAACAGTTTCGTTTTTAGCATAACCGATTGCAGTCACACGGGTTGCCATATTTCCGTCAGGGTTAATATTGCTATTAAAGGTCGACGGCAAATTAAACGTAGATACGTCGGTTGCGTTTAAAGTTAAGTTAGAGTAATTAAGAATTGGTAATTTAGAGAATACGTAAACGTCCTTCCAAGTGCCGTCGTTAACCGTGTTAAAACCGCTATTTCTATAAATGTTACCTGCAAACGAAGAGTATTCCGCCTTAGAGCCGTTGTGACCAAGCGTAAAGTTAGGCGTACCGTCGTCGTTAAGACCCATATTGTCGTTAGACGCAAGGTAGTCAACTACAATCGCTTTATAGTTGTTCTTATCACCCATTGCGTTGGTTATTCCCTTTGGCGTCTTAGTATCTTTACTTACGTTAATATATACGTTTTCAATCGTGTGTCCGTTCGTTGCGGATTGCGCAATGAAATAACATTGAGTTGAAGATAAATTGTACAACGCAAAGTTTCTAAGAACTGCGCTTGCGCCGATAGCACCGAATAAACTTTCGCCGTAATCCGCGCCCGTCTTTTGAAGAGTTACGTTTTTAATTACGTGACCATTACCTTCAAATAAGCCGAAAAATCCCGCTTTTGCTAATAATTCTTCATCGTGGTCGAAAGTAAGACCGCTTGCGTCTATATCATTTAATAATTCGCAGTAACCCGTAAGTTTCTTTTCTTTATTTACTACTAATAAAAGTAAATCGTCAGGTGTAGAGAATAATTGACCGTAAGTTTCTAAATTTATAATATATCTTTCGGTAGTAGTACCTAAAATAATTTTAGCACTACCCGCCATATCGTCGTCAGAAGACTTAATATCGTAAACGCAATCGCCACTAAAGGTAAGAGGTTTTATACTGCCGTCTTCCATATATTGATACGCGTCGTGTATAGCCTTATTAGGTTCAAAGAACTTTTCTACTAAAGTAGTATCTTTAAGACCTTGACTAACGTCTTTGAACATACCGGAGAAAGTAGAGAATTTTAAAACTTCTTCTTCAATTTCTACTATAGGACGTTCTACTTTAATTTTGAAAGTATCGCCGTAAGATTCGCCGTTATAGTTAATACTTACTTTAGCGATAGTTTCGCCGTAGCCTTTAGATTGAATTTTATTACCGCTATATGATGCGATAGCGCCGTCTTCAATCGAAACGCTAACGTTTCCCGAATAACTTTCGCCGTTAACAGTTGCCGTTAAAGCGTACGCCTTAGATACGTCGTAACTCTTTCCGTAGAAAGAATTTCTAGTAAATAAGTTTACGTCTTCAAGCGGAGTGCCGTTAGCAAGGAAAATTACGCTGTTTATAACTTTTACCTTAAACGTATTAGTTAAAGTTTTATAATCGGCAGTTGTTTTATTTCTCCAAGTCGCTTTAATAACTATAAAAGTTTCGCCAATTGATTTAGCGACAAATTCGCCCTTTTCGTCAACTTCTACGATAGTATCGTCAAGCGAACTAAATTCGTAACTAGCATCGTAAAACGCCAAGTTATTAAATGAAATAAACGGAGTTACTTTAAGAGTATCGTTTAAAGCAATTTGAGTAATTTCTTGTAAACCGCCTTCAATTTCAAGGAAAGGAACGTAAGATGCAAACCCTACCGCTACGTTACAAGTAGCCGTTTTAGATTTCGTTCCATTCCCGTAAGTTGCGGTAATTACCGCCGTGCCTTCGCCGTAAGCGGTAATTTTACCACTGTTATCAACTATTACAACGCTATCGTCACTAGACGAAAAAGATAAACTGTATCCGTCTAAGTTGTTAACTTGAGCGGAAATATATTTAACTTCGCCTACGGTTAACGATAATTCTTGAACGTCAAGCGAAAGCGTAGCCTCAACTTCGGGAGCAGGTGGAAGAGTTTCCACTATAGGCCCGTCGCTATTTCCACCGCAAGAACAACCTAAAAGTAAAGTCATACATAACGTCATTATTAAAATTAAAATCTTTTTCATAATCTTAATCTCCTAAATCAATGCCGAATAACGATGACATCATAACCGTATTTTGTTCTACGTAACAAATATCGCTGTAATTTAAAATTTCAACCATTTTTTGTTTGTATTCGTACAACTTTTCCGCGCTAACTTGGGTAGCAACGCCACCGACAGAACTAGCGTGTTGAGTTAAAATGAAGAATAATGGAGCAGAATATTCAAAGCCTATTCTAGACCTTAAAAGGTGATATAATCCGTTGTTTGTTGTTTTATACTTTTCAATTTCAGAGTACGCTTTTTCGTACATATTGCAAAGTGGAAGTAAGAAACCTTGATATGGATACATATCTTGATAGATAACTGAAGAAGTACTTTCGTTAGTTCTATCGTCTTGACCTAAGAAGTGGTCGTATCTTCTCATAGTATTAAAGATTTCCTTCATAGTTTCAGACGCGTCTAAGAACATTGCATCAAAGTACTTATCAATCATTTCAGGAATACTTCTATTGCAATCCCACATTAAGTTACTGTAAACGTATTCGTGTAAAGAGTGGAAAGTATTCATTTCAGGACCACGAGTGCCTTGGTTGTAAATCATATTAGCGCCTTTAACTAAAAGCATTTTATAAAGGTCGTTATTATGCCCTGCTAAATAGTCGAAATAGTCTGGATAGCATTTATAGTTCATTTGATAAAGCCAAATTTGAAGGTTAGACGCGATTTCGCCCCAAGCCTCTACTTGGAATTTGTGGCTTGCCCTTTCTTCGTCGTAATAGTCACAAAGCGGTTGACCACCTAAACAAAGGTAAACGCCAACGTTGTCAGGCATAACTAAATCTTCAGACGCAAGGTCAAAAGTACCGTCTTCGTGCTTAATAACCGGTGGGTCGTTAACGCCTGAGCCGTAAGCGAAGAAGTATAATACGAAGTCGTCACGCCTATAATATTCGTTTTCAGGCTGTAACATCCATTCTTCAACAAGTTCCATAATTTCAGCAGTTACCCTTAACATTTCGCCCGCATAAGTACCGCCGTCCGCATCTTTTTGTTCGATACAGGTATCGCAAGTACACATGTGACCGCCGTCTTCGTGAGTAAACGTCATTCTATCGTAGTAAGGATATTCCGAAGGTGGATATTTAGTTAAAGAATAAATAACCTTGTCTGCGCAATGTCTAATTAACGCGTCTCTCGCCTCTTGGTTACCACGGCAAGTATAGCAAAGTTGAGTACCGTTAGTGCCGAACCATTCAGCGTATGCAGTACCGTTTTCCAACGCGTCGCGCACGTATTCTTCAGAATTGTGGATATTCATTTGTCCACTTCTGCCGTCCATATAGCAAAATGCAGGCATATAGAGTTGGTTTGTGTTAATTTCTCTATAACGGTTTGCTAAGTTTTGACCGTCACGAACGGTTAAGCCCGCGTCAAGTTCATAATCTCTTATTCCTTGTTCGATAGCAAACGCGTTACCTCTTGAACGAGTTTTAGTATCGGGAATATCAGTTAAATCAAAGTTTTTAAGATTTGCGTTTTTAACGCCAGTATCTAAATTCCAACAGTTACGATAGAAAAATTCCCAATTAAAGTAAACGGTCATAAAATCGTAAACACCGTATAAAACACCGCGGTCAGTACCACCTAAAATATAAATGGTTTCGCCACTAGTTATAATTCTAATGCCGTCGCGAGTAAGGTAATTTTTATCGTAAGTTAATCCCGAATTTTTAAAAAGCGTAGTATCGCCAAGCGAAATATATTTACCGCCCGGGGTTAAGCCGTCCGCATTGTCGCTTAACGTATTAATTGTGATATCGGTTGCCATTTTAAAGATATCTACAAATTCCGTCTTTGCATTATTTAAATAGTTTGACGCATTTGTTGGAACGATTAAAGTATATTCAGTAACACCGTCTTTTACAAGGTATTTACCTTCTATATCGGGTGCAGTAAATTCGTGAACGCCTTTATAATCGTAGCGGAATTGTTCTTTAATTTCATTTTCCGCCTTATCTTCGCCACAAGCAACAAGACCCGTTACGCTTAAAGTTACCATAAGGAAAGATAATATTAATTTTTTAAATAATTTCATAATAAGCCCTCCTTAGATAATCTCGAGTTTAAGTCGTTTAATAGCAAAGTTGCCGTGAACGTCTCTTGCTATAACTTCAAAGTAGTATTCGCCTTTAGTTAAAATAGTGAACGATCCGTCTTCAGTATCGTCGATATAGTTTTTGTAACTTGCGTCGTAACATCTATATAAGTTGCCGTACGCTTTATATTCAGATTCGTCTGTTACTATATACTCTATTTTAATTTTTTGACCTACTTTATATTTAAGTAAAGTAGTTTCGTCATAGCCTTCTTTGAAGGAAATTTCAGGTTTGTTAGTGTCTACTACCGAAATTTCGTAAGTTAACGATACTTTTTCTCCTTCAATATCGTAAATAACGTATTTTACATAGTAAGTGTCGTATTCAAAACATTCTATTTGATAGTCTGTAAACAAATCGCAAGAAGAAAGGTCGTTTCCGTTTACGTCTAATACCGTTTTGCCCGATTTACTTACTACCGAGAATGATGATTTTTTAACGTCAATACCCGTCAATACGTCCGCCATTGTAGGAGCGTAGATATTAACCTTGTCGCCAATTCTATAGTGACCTTGAGGGTCTCTTATAAATACGATAGGGAATTGATTGTCTTTGTATTTATTGCCGACTAAAGTTTGGTTAGAAACTTGAGATACTACGATTTTAGCATTGCCTTCAATATCTAATAATTCGATATCAAGATTAACTAGTTCGTCAGTTAAGTTGAGGTCTAAATTGAACTTATCAGAACTACCAATTCTTAAAACACGCTCGTTATAGTCGTAAGCGATTTTCTTTTGAGTTCCGTCGTAGTTTAAGTTGAACGCTTTAAGGTCGTTTCTAACTCCGTCGATATACAAGTACATTTTACCCTTTTCGTTAACGATTTTAAGTTCTATTTTACTATCTAAATCGTAAACGCTAGTTAAAGTTAACTTAAGACCTTTAATGCTCATACCCTCTTCTTTTGGAAGTTTGTAGATTAAAGTAAAGTCTTTATAAGGGATTGCGGAAATAAAGGATAAAGTATTGTTTCCGCTAGTTGTAATAGATTCGTAAGTGATATCTTTTAACGCCTTGCCTGTTTCTGGGTTTTTGTCAAGTGCGTTCCATTTACCTTCGTAGTCGAAGTATTTTTTCATATAGATATCTTTTTCTTCCGAAAGATATCCAGTATCTATAATAGTTGCAATATTACTCTTAACAACCGCGTCGTTTGCTCTAAATATAAGTTGAGCGGTAGAATTTCCTTTAATTTCAACCGAGTGAATATCTTTGATTGCTACTTCTTCACCGCCGTCAAAAGAAATATACGCCTTACAGTCAACCGCTTCAGGCTCTCCGTTTTTATAAGTGTACGCCTTAATGTTTTCTAACGCGTAAACGCTATTTTTAACTAAATATCTAGGAAGTACCGCCTTATCTATGAAAGAGTAAATCGAAGGGTCTACTTCCGCGTTTACTTTATATTCGTATACGTAGTTAAATAACGCGTCGCCGTATTCGTAAGAAATAGTGTATTCTCCTTTAAATTTTGGTTGGAATTCCCTAGTATCTACGTTTACGTTAACCGTTTCTTTTTCGCCTTTTGCAGTAATTTTTAAAGTCGGCTCAAGCGCGTTTAACGAAGTTAACTCGTATTCAGGTAAAAGGTTTACCGCGCCAACGGTTACTTTATCAAGTTGAGTAGTTTTTAAAGTTATAGTTTTATCGCTATCGCCAACGACCGGTACAACGCTAAACGTTTTAGCCGTCGTGTTCCCAGATTTGTCGGTAGCGGAATATTCAATAGTGTATCTTGCGTTTTCACTAACTTTAAACTTGCCGTCTATTAGCGATACTCTAGATTGGTTAGAGTTGCCGTATCCCTTAAACACCTTAACTTCAACGTCGCCTTTTAAGTTAACGTCGTAAGCGGTAGCGGTAGGAATAGTAAAGGTATCGCCAAGCGCCACGAAAGCAGTGTCGCCGTAGCCATTGTCGTTAATTTTAACGATAGGATTACGAGTATCAACGTAACCTTTCTCTAACACTTCTTGATTATTAAACACCGACGCGTCGTCTTTGCCGATAGAAATTACTTCTACCCTTGCCTCTTCAGCGTAATAATCGCTTACCATAATTTGAAGATAAACTTCACCTGTTGTAAAACCAGAGAATTGTTTATCGCCCCAAATATCTCTATTTTGGAAGTCTTCTAATAAATGGTCGTATCTACCGTTAGTTTCGTTAGTGTAATAAATTCTATCTTTTTCGTAGTTGTATTTAAATTCAACACCCGATTTAGTCCATTTATACCATTTGTTTTTACCAAACTCGAAGTTGCCCGTGCAGTAAAAAGTAGTATTGAACGAACTGTGCCATTCTTCGCCGTCTACGTAAATCAAGTTGTAATCGCTCTCTTTTTTAGGGCGGTTAGAACATAAAACGTGCCACGGAGTTTGGCTTGATTGAACGTTTAAATATAATTGACCGTTACCCGTATTTCTCTTTGGATTGATATCAACGTAAATACTAGAATCGTAACAGTCTATAAGTCTAACGGTACAAGTATACGCGTGTGAAGTGAAAATTCCCGTAGTAGAATCGTAACTACCTAAACGCGGGTCTAATTCGATAATACTTGCAAGGCCGTTAGCATAGTCGGGATCGGCAAGGTCGATAGGCTTATTGTAAATAAAGTTAGCGCCTTGTCTAAAATTAAGAATCAATCCTTCTTTGCCCGAAACTAAATATTGTGGGTCGGGAATTTCAGGAAGTTCATCCCTATTGTTGTTTGGCCTTAACGGAGCAGCAGTAGCCGTACTGCCGTTATTGTCGGAAAAACCGTATAAAGAAGAGAATACTTCAAAGTTTTTCGTAGCGGTATTTAATACGCCGTTATCTTCAAAATAATAACTTATCGTATAAATACCCGTAGTATCAAGTTTAAGTTTGCCAACTTTCATAACTCTACCGTCAGGGTATTTAACGATACCGTCCTTTGCATCAAGTTCTTTATCGTTAAAGGAAACCTTAACAGTTTCGCTAAAAGTTTCTTCACTATTTAAAAGGTATCTATCTTTAACTTCGGTAGACTGTAAAGTAATAGTTTCGGCAAGTACCGGCCTTTCGTTTAAAAAGGCAAATACTACGCCCGCCACCGTTATTAAAGAAAGAATTACAATAATTAACGTTTTATAGTTAATTTTTTGCATCATTTTCCTAAAAGTCATAATTTTACTCCTTTATACCACCCATTGATAAGTTGCCCATAAGTTTATCTCTAAACGCAATGAACAACGCCAAAATAGGCATAGCAAACATCATAAGGATTGCAGTTTTTCTAGGCTCAAGGTTAACGGCTGCGCCCGTCATTCTTTCAGTAACGTAATAAATACCGTACGCCAAAGTAGGTTTTGTTGGTAAGTAAAGCATTGGCGTATTGTAATCATTCCAGAAATATATAAATCTTAAAAGGAAGATCGTATAGAAAATGTTAAGCGCAAGTGGCATATTGATTTGAAACATAGTTCTAAATTGCGACGCGCCGTCAATTTCCGCAGCCTCACTATAGGTATCTGAAAGCCCGTAGAAGAAAGCGTAGAATACTAAGAAATACATATTAGTAAAGGTAAGATTGGTAATCCAAAATCCCCAAATTTCATTATATATGCCAAGCGCGCGGTTTAACTCAATAGAAGTTGGTTGAGTACCGACGATAGGCGTTGCCATAACGAATAATACTATAGCGTAGAAAAAGCTTGCGCCCTTTCCTCTATATTTAGCGCACAAATAACCCATAAGCATAGGACCGAACGCGCTAGCAATACCGCTACCAATTGCGTATAGTAAAGTGTTAACCAAGCAGTCCCAAATATCGTTTTTAACTATTATAGTTACCATTCTCTTATTGAAAATACCAACTATGTATGAAACGTTTTGTTGGAATTCCATGTATTTAAGCGAGAATATATAGTTACCAAAAATATTACCAGGGTTGTGCGGGTCGTTTTGCCATAATTCCCAATTAGGAAGACCTATAACGTTTTTATTCGGAGCGCCGAAGTCCATAACTTGCTTAAAGGAAGTTAAAAGACCGAATGCAAGCGGAATAAAAAGGGAAAGTGAGTAAACTAGCAATATAATAAGCATTATAATCCCAAACGGATTAAGGCTTCTTTTTAAAACTTTTTTATCCATTTATCTTTCCTCCTTAGTCAGCGCTTGGCCCAAATCTTTCAAGTAAATTTCTAATAAGGAAGGTAAGTGGAACCATTACCACGCTTATCATAAGACCGAATGCGGTAAGTTCAGCGTAACTGAGTACGCCCGTATTCAATACTTCATTCCAAGGTCTATTAGGAACTTTGCCCGAACTTAAAGTGTCACGATATAGCATATAACCTACCGTAATAACGTCACCAGGCGCGCCCGAACCGTAGAATGTATAAAGTGACATTTGGTCGGTAAACATTGCCGCAAGTTGCGCTACGATAAAGGTTACTACCGTAGGGTAAATCATCGGCATAGTTATAAACACCATTTCTTGAACGACGTTAACGCCGTCTATTTGCGCCGATTCTACAATCGATTCGTTAATACCACCCATAGCGCTAGTATACATTAATATTTCACTAGCAAAGCCAAGCCACAAAACGTATACCAAAATCGTGCCGTAAGTAGTTTTTGGGTTTGACAACAAGCCGAGTTGTTGATTGAATACTACTTTATACACGTCGTTTGCAACGTATCTAAAAAGCAATACCATTATAAGACCTGATATTATACTTGGCATAAAGAGAACTACTCTAAAAAAGCCTGAGAATAAAAGTTTTTTGTATACGTAGTAACTAAATATCATTGATACGAAAGTACCGATACAAATCTTTAATAAACCAAGTCTTATAGAGTTAGTTATCATCATCCAGTTATCGCCAGTTCTTAGCATTGTAATAACCTTTGCAAAGTTATCTAAGCCCGCAAACTTAATATCCCAACCTACTTCGCCAACTTTATAAGTATAAATTCTAAAAGCGTTAATAAAAGATTGCATAACTACGTACACGTAGAAAAGCGCGAACAAAGCAAATGGAATTGCCGTGGCGCACCAAAAGAATATTCTTCTTTTAGTGGAACGCGACATAGGCACTTTTACCTTTTCATTTGTAATTACGTTTTCATTTTCCATAATTTTAAGTCCTTGTCATGTAATTATTTCTAGCAAGTTTTACCTTTAGGTAAAACGATGTTTAATGGGATCAAAATACCCCTTATAGTAGGGGTATTTGTCTATAAAGTTTATGATTTGCCCGATGGGATTGCGTTAATAGAATCGCCTGCTACGCCCGATACTATTGGATTAGTACCGCCGTAAATACCAGACCAACCTTCTTTAGAAACCGCTTGACCACAGAAAATCTTATGACAAGTAAGGCTTGGGTCTGCCTTTTTAGCGGCAAAGTAAGATTCATAGTTTTGGTAAATGAAGTAACCGTTGTCGTACGCGCCGTCGAATACGCCAGGGTTGTTGTTGTAAGTAGCGCTCTTAGCGTAAGCGTAACTTATATCTACAGTTTCGTAGAATTTTAAAAGTTCTTTACCGAAGAAGTCCATATTCTTATAGTCTTCAGCGCTTACTTCGTAATCCATTGCTTTGAATAAATAAGCCTCGGAAGTGTATTTAGAAAGTTCGTAGTCAGAGCATAAGTATTGAACAAACTCTTTACAAGCCCTTTCCATTTCAGGATTATTTTCCGTTCTATGCTTGTTAATGAAAATCATTTCCTTCCAAGTTTCCATTGCGGCTTGTCTTCTACCTTCGCCTTCTTCAACGCTTTCGCTGTAATTTATCGGTAAAGCCATAACTGAAAGTCGTTTAGTTAAAACGTTTTCATCATTATTCGCTTGGTTTTCATACATATCCATAAAGCCTGAAAGTTCAGATTCGCAGTACCAGAAAGAGTTTTCAATAAGCATGCCAATTTTTTCAATTTTACCAGTACCGTTGAAAATGAAGTTTTGCATAGCGTGTTTTTGTGATACAGAGTTGTCGTAAGAGTCGATGTGGAACCAACCTTTAATCATTGCAAGTTCCATAAACGCTTCAGCGTAGTATTTTTCAACAGCCCAAGAATAGTAGTAACCAGATTCTTCAGTTAAGTTAATAACTTTAGTTTTTGGTTTTTTGATGTTTTTCGCTTCGTCGCCAGCGTGTGGGAATAAAGGTTCGTCGTAAAAACCAGTAACGATTTCGTATTCGCCACCGTCAAATTCGTACATTGTACGCAATCTGTCGTAACCCATAAGGTTAGCCATTAAAGCGTCTAAGATGAAGTTATGATAAGAAAGGAATTGACCCGTGCAGTATAATGGGTTAATGCTCTTTTCAGATAACATATATTCGCAAACTGCGATAAATTCGTACATAGAAGATGGTAAACCGTCGTCAGAAGTACCAGATTCGCCGTCAGGACCGCAACTTCTTATATCTAAATCAACGGAATCTTCTTCAACGAAGTAGTAAGTTTCGCCTAAAGTTTCGCATTCATATTCTTCACAATCACCACTATCTATCGCGTCTTGATTAGCAAAGTATAAACCGTATTTTTCCCAGTTATCAATATCGTAAGTTAAGCAAGCAAAGTAAGAGTTTGCAGGTACTGCGTAATACTTACCGTCCGCACCTTGATATCTACCCGTATAGTCGCCAAGTTTTTCTTCAATAGAAATAGGAGTTCCGTTACGAGTATCAGATTTAGCGGTTACCACGTCGCTAATTTCGAGTACGTTGCCTTCGTTGACGATAGATTTAACGTTAGACACGTAAGGTTGAACGTAAATGTGAGTACCTGAAGACGCTGCGTTTACAGTATTAACTACACCTACTGCAGTTGGTAAAATTTTAACGCCCGTTTTACCAGGAGCGTAAGATTCATTCTTTTTAAGTTCAGAGAATCTTGTAGCAGCCCTTTCAAGCCATTCAGTACCTAAACCACCGTCGTCAATGTCAACTAAGATTAAAGTAGTGTCACTATAATCGCCACTATTGTCTCCACACGCAACCACGCCGAAAGCCATAACGATTGCAAGCATTATTGTCAAAAGTTTCTTAATCATATTCTCTCCTTTTTAGCCTAAACGAGTTAGACCGAAATTTAAAATATTTTTCATTTATTATTAAGCCAAGTAGGCTCTTTACCATTTTTAAAGCAATAAAGACTGCCAGTTTTGAAAATTTCAAAACTAAAGCCCGCGGGCTTTATCAATTTAGTTAAATTGAGGCGTGTTTTTAAAGTTTTTAGTCGCAATTTTAAAGTTTTACTAAAAGTTGTGGTTTTTAGCCCCCTAAAACCACTAAATTTTGTGTTTTATAAAGCGGTGAAAAAATAAAAAAATTTAAGTCTTACCGATTATAAAAAGATTATACACCAAAACGCAAAAAAAGTCAATACCTAAAATCGATAAAATGTATTTTTCTAAAATAGCGGTTTTTCACATATTATATTTTTATAAAAACGCCATAATTTGCGATTTTATCGCATTTTTTAATTTGCCATAAAACGACATACCCCCTTAAGATAAAGTCGTTTTTGGCGTTTTGACTCTCTTTTTTATATGTTAAAAACAGTTTTTGATACCCTCTTCCCATACGGTAAAAAACAGGTTAAAAAATTTGCCCTTTTTATTATTTTTTTCAACTTGTAAATTTTTATTTAAAAGGCCTTTAAAAGACAAAAAAAATCCCGAACGGAATAACCCGTTCGGGAAGGTAAAATTAATCTTTATCGTAAATGTCGGACATCTTTCTATCAAGATATACGTTTTCGATAGCAAGAGCAAAGATTTTAGCGGCAGAGATAACTTCAATTTTATCAAGTTTCTTTTCTTTTGGAAGATCTAATGTATCAAGAACTACAAGTTTAGTGATGTGAGAGTTTTTAATACGTTCAATAGCAGGACCGCTAAATACTGCGTGAGTACAGCAAGCGTAAATTTCTTTAGCGCCGTTGTTATATAACGCTTCCGCGCCTTGAACTATTGTACCTGCAGTATCAATCATATCGTCAACCATAAGGCATTTTTTACCTTTAATATCGCCGATGATGTTCATAACTTCAAGTTGATTTGCTTTTGGACGGCGTTTATCGATAATAGCCATTGACGCGCCAATTTTAGAGGCAACGTTACGCGCCCTTGTAACAGAGCCAACGTCTGGAGAAACGACTACGAAATCTTCGTCGATTTTATCACTGAAGTATTTGTATAAAAGTGGACCGCCGATAAGATGGTCAACAGGAATATCGAAAAAGCCTTGAATTTGAAGGGCGTGTAAGTCCATTGTAAGAACCCTATCCGCACCTGCAGTTTGAATAAGGTCGGCAACGAGTCTTGCAGTAATTGGGTCACGTGGTCTTGCCTTTCTATCTTGTCTTGCATAACCAAAGTATGGAATAACTGCCGTAATTCTACCAGCAGATGCTCTTTTAAGAGCGTCAATCATAACTAAAAGTTCCATAAGGTTTTCGTTTACAGGCGTGCCCGTAGATTGAATAACGAAAACGTCTCTTCCTCTGACTGTTTCGCCGATGTGAACGCTTATTTCACCATCGCTAAAAGTACCTACTTCCGCATCGCCTAAAGTCATATTAAGTTCTTTTGCAATTGCTTCAGCAAGTTTTTTGTTAGAATTACCTGCAAAAATTTTTATCTCTGTGCCGTGTGCTATCATAGCTCCTCCGAATTGTGTAGTTTTTTGACGTTGCCGTCATCTATATATTTATTTTATAAAATCATTTTAATTAAGTCAAGGGAAAATAGAGTTATTTTTCATTTCTTTTATTTTTGAAGAATTTTTTTAAAACATTGGAACATTTTTCCTCTAAAACACCGCCTTCTACCTCTACTTGATGATTAAGCCCCGTAGAAAAAAGTATATGGAAATTAGAAAGTACCGCCCCGCTCTTTCTCTCGTACGCGCCGAAGTACACCTTTTTAATTCTAGAATTACATATAGCCCCCGCGCACATTGGGCAAGGCTCTAACGTAACGTACATTTCGGCGTTTTCTAACCGCCAATCGCCAAACTTTTTGCACGCCTTATTAATCACAACCATTTCCGCGTGCGCTATGGCATTCTTACTTTTGTTTCTCTTATTTCTACCCTTAGCAACGACTTTTCCATCTACTACGATTACCGCGCCAATAGGAACTTCGCCGTCGTTATAAGATTTTTCCGCCTCTTTTAAAGCGATTTTCATAAATTTTTCTTTATAATCTATCATTTATGGTACTTCCCGTCGTTAATAATTGAAAATGCGCGGTAAATTTGCTCTACAAGTAATACCCTGCACAAAGTGTGCGGAAAAGTCATATCGGAAATAGAAAGTTTTAAGTTTGCTAGTTTTTTAACGCTTTCGTCAATTCCGTAAGAACCGCCTATAATAAAGGTTATTTCGCTATTTGAGTTTTTAATTTTATCTAAAGTGTTAGCAAGGTCAACTGAAGATAATTTTTTACCTTCAATGCACATTGCTACGATATAACCCGACAACTCTTTTTTAATATTAGCGCCTTCTCTACGCAAAATTTCCGCCTTTTCACTATCGTTAGGCTCTATAACGAAGTTTTCTTCCTTTACTTCTACTATGGAAAAATTGACGTATCTAGAAAGGCGTTTAGCGTACTCGTTTATAGCGTCTATAAAATATTTTTCTTTAATTTTGCCAACGGCAACTATTTTAACTTTTAACATTCTAAATAAGCCCCATAATCCACATAAACACGCAAACCACAATGCCGATAGGCACGCTTTTTATAAAATCTAACCTGCTTTCAGTTCGCTCGTACTTTTTATCGTTTTTAATAATTAATAAAACGCCAACCACAAGGGAAATTAAACCTAAAACGGTAAGGACAATTTTAATAATTCCGTCTGGATAAAAACCAAAATAATAATAGTTTAAAACTATAAATAAATTGTTTATAAAATGGGAAATAAAAGTAAGCGTCCAATCCCCGCCGTTAAGGACGATAAAGGCGTATAAAACGCCCACTATAAACTGGTATACAGTCTGCAACGGCGACATATGAAAAAGTGAGAATATCGCGCCAGATACCAATATTGCAAAGATTTTACCACCGTTTTTAAGTCCTTTTAGAAGTATTCCCCTAAAGGCAATTTCTTCAAAAAAAGCAGGTGTTAAACACACGAAAATTACAACTAAACTAACGTTTAAAATCGACTTTTCTGGAAGTACAATTTCGCTTAAAGTAAAGCCTAAATTTTGTAAAAAAGTTACGAAAATATTGTTCAGTTCAGACAGCCCAAACATCATTCCAAACGTTATAAATAACGCGCCTAAAATGGTAATTTTATCGCTCTTTTTAGGAATTAATAAGGGGATAATATTCTCCCTTTTTCTAACGGATAATAACCCTATTAATCCAACCACCGAAAGGGGCGCGCATAGATAAGAAAAGATTTTAGCGACAATTGATTCACTGTCAAAATTTCTAAAAATAGCGCCGTAAATAAGGGAAAAAATTAGCATTAAAAGCACTAAAATATCAAACGCTAATGAAGAATCTTTAATTGTTAGTTTTAAATTTGCGTCGTTTTTGTTTTTCATAAAACAATTTTACAACATTATTGAGTTTTTTTCAAGTCTTTTATAAATAAAAAGCCGTAGCGCTATGCTACGGCTTTTTATTATTCATCTTCCTCGCACGGTTTAATTTCAAAACAGTCGTCGTTTTTCATACTGTTAGGGCTTTTATACAAAATAGTATCGTCGCCAATTTTTACGATGCAGTCAAAATCAATCTCCTCGCTTTCGCAAGATAAAAACCCTTTTTTGCCAGGTACGATAATTTTTAAAATTCTACCCGAACTGCTATCAATTACAAGGTCGGTTATTTTGCCTGCGTTTTTGCCCGTTTTTACGTTAACAACTTCTTTCTTTTTTAATTCACTATAATTTATATTCATAAAATCACCACTTTATTTTACGCAATAAATTATAATATTATGACTAAAAACCGCGCTATAACCCAATTTTTATTACTTTTTAAAGTTATCTACTATGTTTTTATAGTAACTAGAAAGCGCAACTACGTCCGCGCCGATACTGATAAAATTATAGCCAAGTTCAATTAGCATATCTTTATTTTGAAGTGAGCCAACCGTACCTGCAAACTTGCCGTATTCCCTTGCCTTTTTAGCAACTAACGCCCTTGCCTCATTAAGTTCAGGCGCGCTAAAATCACAAGGTTTTCCCACGCCTTGAGTAAAATCGGCAGGACCGAAGAAAATCATATCAATTCCGTCCATCTTGCAAATTTCATCAATTTCTTTAAGTGGCTCTGGGTCTTCAATTTGAACTACGACAAACCTTTCGCGGTTTGCCTCTTTCATATAATCTAAACCATCTACTAAACAGTATTTACCGTCGGCATTGCCACCGTCAAGCGGTCTACGGCCTATTGGGTGGAATTTGGTAAAATAAACGATTTCTTTCGCCTCTTTAGCGCTCATTAGGTGCGGAACCATAATACCCGTTGAATCGGCCTCAAATGGGTTAATAAGGTCACTGTAAGAGCCCTTTCTAACTCTAGTTAAAACGTCTACGTCGTAAATTTTTGCAGCGCGTACTATATTTTCTAAATCGTGAATACCGTTAGGTACGTGCTCAAAGTCCGGCCATATACAGTCAAAACCGCAAAGCGCGGCAATTTCCGCATTTCTTGGGTCGCTCAAATTGAGTTTCGTACATAACGCAACTTCGCCCTTTCTCAATTTTCTTAATACTCTACTTTCTCTTAAATGCATAGTAAACTCCTTAATGCTAAAGATATACTTATTATACTACTAACTTTTAATTATCGCAATAACGAAAATGGACATCTTTTTATAAAACTATGTCGCGTTTTTAAAGTTTTATAAAAAAATTACCGCAGAATTAACTACGGTAATTTGTAAAGTATTATTTTAATAATTTTAACGCCTCGTCAAAAGTTGGAATAGCGTCGCGCATGCCAACTTTAGTACATTTAAGACCTGCTACGATTGACGCTATTTTACAAGAATTTTCAATATCGTAACCCTTTAAGTAAGACGCCACGAACGCGCCGTGGAAGGTATCGCCCGCGCCGTTACTATCAACGCAGTTAACTTTAAGGCTAGAATACTTCTTAACTTCGCCATTTTCGTAGTAAATACCACCTTTAGAGCCTTCTGTTACAACTAAAACCTTAGGATTGTACTTTTCTTGCAATTTTAAAATTGCATCGGTAGTGTTGTCCGTTTTAGTTATACCCATAGCAAACTCTTCAGACGGAATCAAAATATCTACGTAAGGAAGTAAAGTTTCAATATTTTCATATAATCCGCCCGCATCTAAACTTACAAGCACTCCCTTTTCTTTAGCGTATTTACTAGCCTCGATTGCAGTTTTTAAGTTATTGCCGTCAAGATGAAGAACGTCGGCGTCGTCAATTATAGAAAAATCTAAATTCTTTGGCTCGTCTGGAACGTTACCGCGTTCAAACACGCAAGTTCTACTACCCGTTTCTTTAGATAAAAGTATATACGAAGTGAAAGCGGAAGTGTTTTCCACTTGGTAAACACCGTCCGTCTTAACGCCGTAGCGATTGAGTTCGCTAACTAAAAAGTCCCCTTCGCTGTTTTTAGATAAATTGCCTAAAAAGTGAGCGTCTATGCCTAATTTTGCAAGAACGACAAGGGCGTTCGCTACAGGACCGCCACCCGTTCTAAAGGCGTTATTAGCGCGATATTTAATATCTTCTTTAGGGTAGGCGTTACATTCGATTAAAGTATCTAAAACCGATGCGCCTATACCAACTACCTTTTTCATACTCTACCGTTTGCTCCTAAAACTTCAATTTTGGCTTTTACAAAGTTTTCAACCGCTTTAATTGGTTCAGTCATAAATAAGTCGATACCAACAACGCTCTTATCTCTTGCGCGACAAGCGTCAAGGAAAGAATAACATAAATCGGTACTGAAATTCATCTTTCTAATACCTACTTTAATAGCAGCCTTAATTTGATCGTCAGGAACACCGCTACCACCGTGAAGAACGAGTGGAATATTAGTAAGTTTTTTAATCTTTTCAATTCTATCAATATCAAGTACTGGTAATTTTTTATATCTACCGTGAGCAGTACCAACCATAACGGCAAGCGCCTCTACGCCCGTTTCTTCTACGTATTTTTTTGCTTCTTCCGGGTCGGTATATTCGCTAGTTGCGTTTTCCGCTCCGTCTACCGCTTTGCCGATATGACCAAGTTCGCCTTCAACGCCAATACCAACGTAACTGCAAAGTTCAACAACTTTTTTAGTTTCCGCAATATTTTCTTCTAATGGAAGGCTAGACGCGTCAATCATAATACCAGTCATACCCATTCTAAGCGAGCGAATAACTTCACAAACGCCTGCGCCGTGGTCTAAGTGGAAACATACTGGAACTTTGCTTTTAATAGCCATATCCATAACTACGGGAGCAACGTCGTTTGCAACGCCACTAGTAACTAAACGGCTATAGAATTGTAAAATTACAGGAGCGCCTAATTCTTCAGCGCCGTTGATAACGCCTCTTGCCGTTTCAACGTTGTAAACGTTGAATGCGGGAATACAGTAATTCCCATCTTCTGCCATCTTTAAAATTTCTTTTAATCCTACTAACATAATCTTTTCCTTTTATAATTTTTTTATTATACCATAGTCGGCATAATCAAATATTCTTGCATTTTTATCTTCGTTAATCGCGATAATTCTCACCGCGCCTTCTATTGCCGAAGTGTGTTGTACTGCGCCAGATATTCCAAAAGTAACGTACACCTTTGGGGCAATCGTCCTACCCGTTAAACCTACTTGCTTTTCGTAAGGAAGTATTCCGCTATCTACAACTTTTCTAGACGCGCACACTTCCGCATTGTACTTTTTAGCCAAGTCTTCAATTTCGTTTAATCGCTCTATAGCCCCGTTTCCTACGCCGAAAATCACGCTATAGCCTTGTTTTTTAGTAGTTCTAACCGTTGCGAGAGCGGGGGTAGTTTTGCAAATTATATCCGCCGTAACGTTACCGCCAAGCGCAGGTCTAGTCATAATAAACTGACCGTTATCTACCCTAAGCGAAGTACAGTCAGCGCATAAGCCCGTATTTAAAATTACGGCTACTTGAGATGCCAAAACCTTAATTTCGTCCTCATCGGAAAACAATACTATTTTAGCATTTTTATCTAAAATTTCACGGCTTAATTCTTCTGCCGTTTTGCCGTTAAAGGTAATTTCTATAGGGTTGTCGCAAATAGTTTTCGCTTGCTTTAACGCTCCGCCTACGTAGTAAACACTATCGGTTTTTTCGCCTATTACTTTCCTTTCTTCTTTGTCTAAGTTTAACGCCTCGTTGATTAAAGCGTCCAACTTATCATAAGTAACAAACTCGCAATACCTTCTACCTACGGTGCTTTCATACGCCTTTATAACCTTAGTTGGCGAGCCTTCAAGCCCACACTCGTTACAATCTATTCCTAAAACTTTATTGTCCCAAGTTTCAACTTCTTTAATTTTAGAAAATATTGATGGAAACCTTAAAGTGTAAGACTTTTCAAAGGAAATCACGGTTTTATCGTTAACGACAATTTCTTCACCGTTTCTCTTAACCGCTATATTGCCGTTTAATCGCATTACGGAAGTAATTAACTTAAAGCCTAGCCTTTTAGCAACTTGCGGTGGAATTTGCCCTGTATCGCCGTCTACGCTTTGTCTACCGCAAAAAACGACGTCGGGATTTATTTTTTCTATCGCAGTTGCAAGTACTTTGCTAGTTGCTAGGGTGTCAGAGCCTGCAAAAGCGCTATCGCTTATAAAAACGCCCTTAACGCCTAATCTCGTTAAACCTTTAAAATTTTCATAAACGGAGGACGGCGCCATAGTTAAAATGGTAATATCACGACTTTCCGTATTAAGAGCACATTCTAGCGTTGACGCGTCAAATGGATTGAGTTCCCCTTTATAAAATTTTAGTAAAACGAGAATTTTTTTATTTTTCATTACTTAAATCCGTAAATACTTTGCTTAATTTTTTATATTTTTTGAATATTTTTGCGTAAATTTTATGATTTTCTTTATTAGGGCGTACTTTTCCCGTTTGCTTGTTGCAAACTTTTAAAGCGTCTTCATAATCTTTAAAGAAGTTTGACGCTATGCCCGCGCACATTGCCGAACCGAAAGAAGAATCGTTATACTTCGTCGTAATTAAAGTGATATTTAACGCGTCTGCAACGATTTGCCTCCAAAGTTCACTTTTTGCGCCACCGCCGATTGAATAAGCCTTTTTCCCAACTTTAATTCCCTTTGCTTTTAAATATTTAATGCAATCTAAAAGTGAGAAGGCAACTCCTTCCATAATACTTCTTGCAAAATGCCCCTTAGTATGCTCTGCACCCACGAAAGTAAAGCCTCCGCGAAGTTTCGGGTTAGCGTACGGAGTAAGTTCCCCCATTAAGTATGGGTGGAATATAAGACCGTCACTACCAACGGGAACGTTTTTAGCAAGTTCGTCAAATTCACTATATTCCCCACCAAAAACGTCTCTAAACCACCTTAAAGAAGATGCGCACGCCTTTGTTGCGCTACCCGGGTAATAAAGTCCGTCTTTTAAGTGAGCGTAGTTAATTACGTTTTTATCGGCAACGTAATTATCGGAAACTATACAAATTCTACCTGCCGTTGCAAGTTTAAGCGTCATATCCCCTTTATTTACACCACCCGACGCGAATACTTCCATAACGGTATCCGTTGCACCGCAAATTACTTTAGTGCCAACTTTAAGTCCGCTATCTTTCGACGCCTTTTCGGTAACGTAGCCAACTACGTCTAAAGGATTTACGATACTAGGCATATTTTCTTTCGTCATTCCGATAAGAGATAAAAATTTATCTTCCCAAACGTGTTTATCAAAGTCAAAGAGCATACTGCCTTGCGCTTCGATATAATCGGTAACGAAATCGCCCGTAAATTTACCGCGCACGAAATCTTTAGCAAAGGTTATTTTTTTAACTTTTGCATAAATTTCGGGGTAATTATTCTTTATAAACATAATTTCAGGTAACGACCAAATGGTATCCACGTTATGTTTACACTTTTCAAAAATAAAATCGCCGTAATTTTCTTGTAAAAACGCCTTTTCTTTGATACTGCGCGTATCCGTCCAGTAAACGGAATTGCAAACGGGCTCGCCGTTATCATCCATTAATACTGCGGTATGCGTTGCAGCATCGAAACAAACGCAAGAAATTTCGCTAACGTCAATTCCTGCGGTTACTTCTTTAATGTTTTTACAAGCGGCGTTATACCAGTCGATAGGGTTTTGTTCCGCCTTGCCGTTTTCTCCGTAAAAAGTAGGATATTCGGTCGTAGCAGTTTTTATAACTTTGCCCTTATCACTAAGTAAGGTGGCTTTGCTTGCGCCTCCACCAAAATCTACACCTAAACTGTACATTTAACACCTTTTAATTTAATTTTGATATGGGATATTGCCATTTTAGCAATACCCCATAATTTTTTACACTTGTTTAGACTAACTGCTTATTAAAAACGCATTACGCTACGTTTCAAGCGCCGTTTATCAATAAGTTTGTTAGGATAAACTATTATTTAACAATCCACTTATGTTCTTCTTCAGTAGTGCAGAAGATACCGCGGTCTTTACCCGCCATAATCCATAAGCAGTAGTTTTTGTAGCCTGGGGCAACGGTGAATGGGTGATATCCCTTTGGTACTTCTACCATTTCGCCAGATTTAACTTTATAAACTTCGTTAATGTCCCCTTCTTTAGAATATACGGCTTGGAAACCAAAACCTTGTGGTTTATCAAACTCAAAATAATAAATTTCGTCTAAGAAACCTTCGGTTGGCATATTGTCAACGTCGTGCTTGTGTGGTGGATAACTTGCCCAGTTGCCGTCTTCTACCCAGAATTCGCCAATGTATAAAAGGTTTGCCTCAACAGTTTCTGGTAAGTTAAACGCTGCGGTTCTTGTGAAAGAGCCTTTACCTAAATATTTAGTCTTAATATCTTTAACTTCAACGTATTGAGGTTTAAAGTATTTTTCAGCAGGCGCTTTAGAAACGGCAATTTTAACGTC
Source organism: Clostridia bacterium (assembly GCA_017504165.1). Lineage (GTDB taxonomy): Bacteria > Bacillota > Clostridia > Christensenellales > Borkfalkiaceae > HGM11412. The sequence continues at coordinate 50,562 of JAFVRR010000001.1, forward strand.
ACCGCCTAAACCTGTTACGGTAAACTCAGTATCCTTACCTACGTAAACCGCCTCTGCAGGTCCATCGAACACGTTTGCCCTTTTACCTACTTCTTTAAATTCAAAGCCTTCGCCTTTAATAGAACATTTACCATATAAAATAATAAGGGCAAATTCTTTACCTTTTTCAGTAATAGTATAACTTTGACCGTCGGCAAGTTTTAAAAAGTCAAGTTCAGCATAAGTTAATACGCTGTTTCTATCAGTAATAACTCTTTCGTATCCGTATTTTTCAACGTAGCCTTTCTTTAAATTCATAATTCACCTCTTAATTTTGGGTTATTAAATATTTTCAAGTAACATTTCTTCAACGCTTAATACTTTAGCGCCTTGTGGAGCAGTTGCCTTTAAAAGCACGTATTCAGCAGGGCTTTCAGTAACGATTACGTTGCAATCCATATTTTTAGCGTTAATCCATCTATTTTGGGCAACTTCTTTAATAACTTCAGGCATATATTCGTTCATAATTAAATGACCTGCCATATTAGTTTCTTTACCCTTTAAGAGCATTTCTTTATTAACGCCAACGCTTGCGATAATTTCGCGTGCAGTAGTTTCATCGTCTAAATCACGAACGTAGAAATAGTTGTCTTGTAAAGTGTATTCGTTATTGCCCTTTTTAACTTTTAACGCGCCGTCTTTTATAAGTTTTAAAAGATATTCGTTAATAGAAACAATTTCCGCTTTAACTTCAACGTTCCATTCGTTGTATTCGTGTTTCATAAGTTTATAGTCTTGTGGGTCGTAAACGATAACCGTTTCGTATTCGTTTAACGCGTTAGCGCAAGCAACTGCAGCGTTTTTAGTTTCTTCAGTTTTACCTGTTAAGAACCAAAGAGCAGCACCGCTGTCTTGATTTTTAAGTAAATCTACTTTAACGCCCGCTTTTGCTAATAATTCAACTACCTTTTTAACAAGTTCCGGTACGTTGTATAACGCGTCTTGACCTACGAATAAACCGATTTTACCGCCGTTACCGTATAAAGAATCTAAGCAAGAACAAGCCTTTTTGCCGTAAATATTGCCAGTTTCAGAATATTTTTCAATTAAACCAACGATATAGTCAGGAGCAACGCCGTTTAAAACGATTTCAGTTTTTAATTCTTGAATGAACACTTTTGGGTCCCAACCTGTCATACAGTTGTTAGTACAAGCACCGCAAAGCGCGCATTCGTAAACGTTTTTAGAAATTTCTTTAAGTTCAGTAGCACCGCGAACAACCATAGATGCGCCAAGCGCTCTTGCCCTTGCAGTGTTTCTTTCTAAACCGGTCGCATTTCCAATAGGACAAATATGACGACACATCCAACAAAATCTACAACTATCAATTATTCCTTTTGCTTTTTCTGAAATATTCATATCTATTCTCCTATTATAAACCAAGTTTGAACGGATTCATAATTCCGTTAGGGTCAAGTGATTTCTTAATACCTTCAAACACTTGCATTGCAGGACCGTATTGTTCTTTCATAAGTCTACCAAGTTTAAAGCCTACGCCGTGGTGGTCGTTAACTACACCGCCGTTAGCGATTGCAGTTCTAACGCCTAAGTTCCACATAGCGTTGTGTAAACGCATTGCTTCAACAGGGTCCTTTGGAACGTCCTTTTCATCGATAATGAATCTATCGTAAATCATACAACCCCATTCGTACCAGTGAGAGAAGTGAGCGATGAATTTTGCTTGTGGGAAGTTCTTTTCAACCGCTTCTTTCATTGCCCAGTAGATTTTTTCAATCTTGTCGTATGGAGCAATAGTATCCATTGTACCGAACATTTGTGGAAGGTCCATCATATGGCCAGGATAGAAGAAAGTAATTTTTTCCTTCCACCATTTTTCGCCGTATTCGCTACCTAAGTCTTCAGCGCCGTACTTAGCGAAAGTGTCAAGTAAGATTTTTTCTTCAACGTCAACAAGTTCTTTAACGCCTTCGTAAGCGATGTTCATAAACGCACCTGGTTTAGAAACGCCTACGATTTTCTTAATTAAACTTGCAGTTTCAGCCTCGTCGTATAAACGCATAACCGATGGTTTGAATTTTTGTAAAACTTCACGGCTTGCCTTAAATGCAGAAGACATATCTTTGAATAAGAAACCTCTAAATCTTCTAACTTCAGGTTCTTCGTAAATTCTAATTTGCGCTTTAGTGATAACGCCAAGCGTACCTTCACTACCGATAAAGATTTGGTTTAAATCTGGACCTGCAGCGTGCTTTGGTGCAGATGACGTATTAATAATATCACCGTTAGGAAGAACGACTTCCATTTGAAGTACCATATCGTCGATTTTACCGTATTTAGTAGAAACGACGCCGATACCACGGTGCGCTAAGAAACCGCCGACAGTTGAGCAAGTAAGTGAAGATGGGTAGTGCATTGTAGCGTAACCCTTTTCGTTTGCAGCCCATTCGATATGTTTATAAATAGCGCCTGCGCCACATTCTATGTACATACTATCGGTATTTACTTCGTAAATTTTGTTCATTCTCTTAGTATCAAGTAAGATACCACCGCAAACTGGAATAGCGCCACCTTGAGTACCGCCACCGCCACCCCAAGTAGTAACTGGGATTTTGTAATAGTTTGCAATTTTCATAACTTTTGACGTTTCAGTAGCGTCTTTTGGTGATACGATGAAGTCTGCCTCAGGCATTCTTCTACCTCTATCAGCCCACATTCTTGAAAGCCAAAAATAGTCAACACTGTGAGTAACTTTGTCTATTTCTTTAATAGAACAGTTTTCACGACCTACCGCATCTTCTAACTCTGTTAAAATTTGCGTTTGTAAAAAATCATTCATAATTAACTCCTTAATTTATAATCATTTTAAGTTATACGACCATTTCGCCGTTTACGTAAACGTTTTCTAATTTAAATTCTTCGTTCATAATAACGAAGTCTGCGTCTTTACCTACTGCTATACTACCCTTTTTATCATTGAGTTTAAGTAAAGTAGCAGGGGTTAAACTAACCATTTTAACTGCTTCGGGAATACTAATATTTGCTTTAGTAATAGCAAACGCAACCGCCCTATCAAGCGTACCTATACTTCCAGCAAAGAAAGACTTGTCTGGAAGTTTTGCAACGCCGTCGTCAATAATAACGCGGTTTTCGGGAACTTTTTTACCTAAATAACTTTCAGTAACGTCAGTACCCGTAGCGCGCATAGCGTCAGTCACTAAACAAACGTAGTCAGCGCCTTTAAACTTAACAAGTAATCTTATAAGTTCTTTAGGTACGTGACAACCGTCGCCAATCGCCTCAACGTACAATCCGTCGATACCGTATCCCGCTTGAGTTACGCCAATGTGAACTTTTTGGTTTACCTTATGGAAACCCGAAGTTGCGCTATAAATATGCGTAACCGATTCAAACCCCGCCTCAAACGCCTCTTCCGCTTGTTCGTAAGTAGCGCTTGTGTGTCCCATAGAGAAAGAAATTCCGTAAGGGATTAAGGTCTTTGCCATATTGATTACGTTATCAACGTCAGGCGCGCAACTAATTCTTGCAATTATGTCGCTATTTTCCTTTAAACAGTTGATATGATAATCGGTTGGCGGAATTATAAGGTCTTTTCTTTGAGCGCCCGCCATAGCAGGGCTAATAAACGGACCTTCTAAGTGAAGACCTGCAAGATACGCTTTAGTTTTCTTCCTTTTTAAAACTTCTCTATAAATATCAAAAGTTTTTAATATAACGGAAAACTCTTCCGACATAGTAGTCGGGCAAATGGTAGTAGTACCGTGATGAAGATGCGCGTCAACCACTTCTTCAATGGCCTCGGGGCTACCGTCCATAACGTCGTAACCGCCACCGCCGTGCACGTGTACTTCTACAAAGCCTGGCATTAAGTATTTACCATTTAAATCAATTTTAGGTAAATCTTCGATTGTTTCGCCACTTTCTAAAATTTCAACAATTTTCCCGTCTTTTACTTTAACTGAAGCGCCGTCTAAAACCTTATCGGCTAAAACGACCTTGCCGTTAATAAAATAAAAATCGTTCATTTTAATATCCTTTATTTTTGCGATTTACGAAGTGTTTCACTACTTCTTTAATCAATAATTTTCACTATTAGGCTATGTAATAAAAATTTTGATTTTTAAAAGGGGTTGTCAAATGCAAGTAAGGCGTGGCTTAATCTCGCAGGGAAGAGTCTACATCTTGCCAAGGGGTTAAGACGCGATTTGCGTAGCATTTCACAATTTCTTTAATCAACAATTTTTATGTAGTAGCCTTATTATTTGTTATATACTCTGATTGCAGGTACTGGTGGTAATAACGCTTCTCTACCAGCGTATAAAACTGCATCTGGGTGGTTTTGGAATAATGAACATGGAGTATGGCAATCTACAACGCCGGATAAAATACGTCTTAATGCGCCTGCGTTCCAATCTCTTGGCATGCACATTCTAACCTTCTTAGCCATATACATTTCCTTCATACCAACAGTGATACAGTATTTAGGAATTGCTAAGAAGTTACCACCTGCGTTCATAAAGCCGTTGATTGTTCTAGTTTCTCTTGAAACTTCTAACACTCTTGTTTGTCTATTTAAGAATTCTTCGTTAGTGCAAGCCTCGCCTTCTTCTGGTGGTTCGTTGAATGCGTAGTGACCGTTGATACCAACACCGCCGAATACCATATCAGGTACGCCGTATTTTTCAATAAGTTCTAATACGATGTTTGGATTTTCTGGGTCTGGGAAGTATCTATTTTCTGGTAAAACGTTTAATTCTTCGTCAATTTGAGAATAGAAAATTCTATCCATACCGCCCCTGAATGAAAGTGGGTCGTCTTTAGCGATAAACTTTTTATCATCAGTAACGTATTCGTCCATATTGCAGAATACGCAATTTTTTAAACTAACACGATATTTGTTTACAAGGTGAACAAGTCTGAAGTAAGGGCCAAGTGGACCGTAAGGAACGATCATAAAAGTAGTTTTACCCTTTTTGTTGTTTTCTTCAATAACTTCTAAAACTTCAATTGCAACTTTCCAGTACATATCAGTTTCATTGTCGCAAACGTCGAGTTTGATGTTACTTGTTTTAGCCAATTCTTCAATAGGCATTGTGTAAAATTTTTCCATAACTTTCTCCTTTAATAAAATTAAGTTTTTTAATATTTTTTTTAAAAATAATACATTTGTATTATATTGTAATTATCATTTTAGCACATTCAAAAATAAATTTCAAGTGTTTATTGCGTTTTTATTGTAAAAATAAAAATAATTTTCATTTGTCAAACTTTTTCCAAGCGGTATTTGATTTGACATTTTCACTTATTTTTGATATTATATAAAAAATGACACAAAGGAGATAAAAATGGGCAAGACTATATCTAACATTCAAGTATTATATGAAAAAATGGGAACTGCGGAAAAGCGTATTGCCGACTATATTATAAATAACCCGCAAAACGTTTTAGCCCTTTCTATTTCCGAGCTTGCCGAAAATTGCAGTTGCGGTGAGGCAACCATTACTCGTTTTGCTAAAAGATTAAATTTGGGCGGGTATCAACAACTTAAAATTGCAATAGCAAAGGAAGAAGACTTCACAAAAGTATACGAAAATATCGGCGCTGATGACACACCTTACGATATTTTTAACAAGGTTTGCGAAGATATTTACTCTTCACTTGAAAAAACTAAAGCAAAAATTGATAAAAAACAATTAAACGAGTTTTGCTCGGCTTTACTTAAAGTAAAATATATCTATATTTTCGGATTAGGAAATTCCGCATCTATCGCGGTTGACGCAGCGCATAAATTATCAAGGCTAGGTCTTCACGCAACCGCTTGTAACGACAATCATATGCAGGCGATTATTGCGTCGCATACCGATAAAAACTGCCTTGTACTTGGCATTTCGCATAGCGGTTCTTCTAAAGATATAATCGAGGCGATGAAAATTTCTAAAGACAACGGCGCAATTACCGCCGCTATTACCGACCGTAGTAAATCGCCTATTTATAAAATTAGCGATTATATCTTAACTACCGAATCTAACGAAACTAACTACCGTATTTTAGGCTTAAACTCAAGAATTGCGCAACTTGCTATTATCGACACGGTTTACTCTTATTTAGTTTGCCACTTACCTACTAGCAAAAAGTCTATTCAAGACACGGAAAAAGCCTTGCTTGATAAAAAAATATAATAGAAAAAGGAGTTCGTTTTGAACTCCTTTTTAAATACAACTTGTGATAACTACTATTCAAATAATCCGTTTGCCACACCTTCGTAAGCGCAAATAGTCGCGTTTTTGCCTTGTATAAGTGACGCTGGAATTTGTGGTTGAGGCTTATCGAAAAGCACGTGTTTAACTATTCCGTGTTGCCAATCTCTATTGAGCGCAATATAGATTTTTTTAGCGCTTAAAATTTGTTTCATACCAACCGTTATACACCACTTAGGCATACCGCGTAAATCACCGCGCTGATACCCGTATGCGTTAATTGTTTGCGTTTCGCGTGAAATTGGAAGCACCCTTGTTGGAAGATTAGCGTATTCTTCAGCGGTTATATTATCATTTTCTTCGGCAGGCTCGTTAAAAGCAACGTGTCCGTTAATACCAAGACCGCCTAAACATAAATCAACGCCACCAAGCGATTCGATTAATTCATCATATTCCTTTTCTTTACCAACTTTTGGGAATAACCTTTGGCTTTTCGGCATCACTAATTCTTCTTTAACAAGAGAATAGAATTCATCGTTCATTCTGCGCTCAAAACTCATAGAATGAGTAGGCGAAATCATTTCCGTTTCGGTAAGCATATACTCGTCCATATTGAAAAACCATACGTTTTTTAACGAAACGTTTAATTGATTAATAAGCCTTGCTAAAATAGGATAATGGTCGGTAGGGCCTACTGGCACAATCATTACCGTTTTTTTATTAAGCGCATTGTTTTTCATAATTTCTTCAAGCATTGTAAGTGCCATATCAAAATATACGTCCCACTCTTTTTTAACAGTTTTAAATACAATGCCGTTAATATTCTTTTCCATTTTAAATTTTACCCTTTTCAAAAATTATATCATCGTTAAACTTGCCGTCACGATAAATACAAATGCCGTCAACTTCAATAATTGGGTCGTGCACGTCAAAGTCTACGTGTTCGGTAGAGTGAATAATTTCGCCACGGCGTCTATTATTGCCAATTGCAACGTGTATACAATGGATTTGGTGGCTACCATCAACCTTCCAACCATATTCGTTATTTTCAATAGAAGTAGTACAAACTAAGCCGATTTCATCGCATAAATTTGCCTTAGGTTCAACTTCATCTAAAAGTGCTTGAAGCCTTGCAACTTGAACTTCGTCGCCAGAAAAATCAGTTAAATAACTATCTTTAAAGGTAAGGCGAATAGGTTCTTTATAAAGTTCGTTGCAAGTAGGCATATTAGGTCTAATTGGAAAGCCACGTTGGTTGTGTGTGCGCTCTGAAGCGCCGTCTGCAACGACTACGCCGTTTACCGTATTAAACGAAGGAATAACCGCAACTTCCGAATAGAAAGGAATAATACCCATAACAGGATAAATAGCGTCTAAACCTTTAGAAATATCACAAGTAAAGTCAGTACCACGTTTTGTAGTTATATGTAATTGCTTAGCATTTTTAACCCAATTATAAAGACATAACGCACGCTTACGATTGTTTAAAACTTCTTCTTTGTTGATATTCCAATCTTCCATACCACCACTTTCAAAAGTAAAGCGTTTAGATTTACCAAGTAATGATTCATCGCCATCATCTTGCGAGCCTAAGTAAGTTGAAAAACCCGTTTTAATTTGTGGCGTTGTCATAAAAGTAATATCGGCGTGTAAAATTGCTTGCCTTACAGGTTCCATAATAGGAATATTATCATAACCTTCTTTACCGCCGTACATATCAACGTCTAAAATAACTGCGTTGCAACCAATTTCCCTTGCTGTATCACAAAGAGCACGAGCATTTGTATACGATTCGCTATCGGCAATAACTAAAATGTTATCGCCCTTTTTTGCTTCAGCAATTTCTTGTAAAACAAATTTAGCATTTTCACGAATTTTAGTAATATCTTTATAAAGATACATTTTCTTTACCTCCACTTTTTTTTCATACGATTATAGCATTGTTATCCCCCCCTGTCAATACATTTTATAATATTTTATTTGAAAAATATTAAAGATAACTTGCGCGTTTTTTGCATTTAATATTATATATTAAACTGTTAAAATTTACTTGAGAATATTTTATGATAAATTTTACAAAAATTAAAATTAAAAGCAACAATTTGGGTGAAGAATCGCTAGTTCCCGATTTTAAAGGTGGCGGTAGCGTACCTAATTTAAGTATAAAAACGGATTCACCCCTAGCATGCTTACAGGCTTTAACGAAGGAATGGTCGAAGGCGTTTTGCCATACACTTACAAAACGGTTTTGATAGGGATTTAAAAACTATAGAATACGATGCCGTAGTTTTAGAAAACGACTATTAAAAAAATAACGAATTTAATTCTAATTACGATAATTTAGTTAAAGAATAAGAGAAGGCGAATACTCTATTTATTCCGTTTACGTTGACGTATACAAAAAATTAAAAAAACAAACGGGCAAAAAAGACGTAACCGCTAAAGACGTAGACGCACTATACCCTATCAAAAAAGACCTAGATTTTAGGCTTGATAAAAAAATTTAAAGGTATATATGAAAGATAAAAAATTTAAAAAATCAATACACCCTGACGATGATTTTCACTACCAAAAAATGAACCTTAAAAAAGGCGAAGTCGAACTTTGGGAAGACGGGTCTAGAGTAAGCGGAAAAAAAGGCGAATACGAATGGTGGTATTTCGATTCCCACTACCCCGACGGAACAGTTTTAGTCATTTTTTTATTCTCAAAAATGCCAATTGCGGTAAACGGACCGATAAAACCTATTTCCACAATGGAATTAACCCTGCCCGACGGCACTAAATATAGCGAAGAAGTTTACGCAACTATTGAGAAAAGTCATTACGCCAAAGATAAATGCGACGTAAAAGTGGGCGATTGCTACTGCAAGGGCGACCTTAAGCATTACGACGTCCTATTTAAAGGCAAAACGATGTCGGCGAAACTAACGCTTGACGGAACAATTAAGGCGTGGCGTTCGCAAACGGGAAGTATTTTCTTTGGCGATAAAGAAGAATATTATTTCGCGTGGCTACCCGCTATACCCGAAGGCAAAGCGGTGGCAGACGTCGTTTACGACAACGGCAAAGCACTTCACCTTGAAGGCTCTGGCTATCACGACCATAACTGGGGCAACGTTTCAATGATGAAACTTATGCACCATTGGTATTGGGGTAGAGCAAAAATTGGCGATTACAAGGTAATTTCTTCTTGGATTACGGCAGAAAAAAAGTACGGCTATAAAGAACACGACGTATTTATGATTGCCAAAAACGGCGAAATTATCGGCGACAATTCCAACCACACTTTAAAATTTTTACCTAAAGATAGATATATCGACGAGCATACGGGAAAACCAGTTTATAATAAAGTTATTTACGAGTATACTACCGAAAAGGGCGAAGAATACCGCATTATTTACGATAGAAAAGGCGATATTAACAAAACTAACTTTGTAGACGTTTTGCCAAAACCGCTATCAGTTTTAGCAAAACTTATTGGGTTTGACGGTGGCTATTTAAGATTTTTCGGTACGGCAACAGTAGAAAAATTACAAGACGGCAAAATAGTTGAATCGGTTAGCGACCCTGCAGTTTGGGAACTTATGTATTTTGGCAAATCTTGTAAAGACGAACAATTTAAAAACAAATAAAATCCGCGGATTTCCGCGGATTTTTTAACTTATTTTGTTTTTTAGTACTTTTAAGGCGTTCTTTTCTAGCCTACTAACTTGCGCCTGCGATAATCCTATCGCCGTTGAAATTTCCGTTTGAGTTTTGCCTTCAAAGTATCGCATATATAATATTTTTCGCTCCCTTTCGTTAAGTTTTTCAACGGCGTTATAAAGGGCTACGTTTTCCGTCCACTTTTCGTCGCTATTACACTCGTCGCTAATTTGGTCCATTAATAGTAGTTCTTCGCCATCTTTACTGTAAACGGGCTCGTATAACGACACGGGGTCGCTAATCGCGTCTAGCGCGTAAACGACTTCACGCTCTAAAATATTAAGTTCTTTTGCAATTACGTCAGGGGTTGCAACTATATCCCTTTTTTCAAGTTCTCCCCTTGTTTTTAGTACTTGATAAGCGGTATCGCGAATACTTCTTGACACCCTTAAACTGTTGTTCGTTCTAATAAGCCTTTTTATCTCGCCAAGAATCATCGGCACGGCGTAGGTAGAAAACATTACCCCGAATTTTAAATCGAAATTATCCGTTGCTTTAATAAGCCCGATTACCCCCGCTTGAAACAAATCGTCCATTGAAACTTTGGCGTTGGGAAACCGCCTTATTATAGACAGTACTAGCCTGATATTTGCCATAATAAACTTAGATTTTGCATCATTATTACCGTTTTTTATTTCTAGTAACAGCGCTTTACTCTCTTCGTTTGTAAGCCGTGGTAGTTTAGACGTATCTACACCACAAATAACTACTTTATTAGTCATATTTACCCCCTATGTAAAAAAGTTGGGGATAAACCTAGTATTCTCTACTAAAAAATTTTTATACGTAAAAAAGCGGGGGAATTTTCCCCCGCCTAAATTTACCTTTTTATGAATTATACTTAAACATATATTTTAACGCGCCCGTCACCGTTAATCCAATAGCCATACATACAAATAACGGCGGGAACATAGAGTGAGATTGTATTGACATTATGTCAGTAAAAAATATACTTAATATACAATATATAATAAATAACGAAAATATTACAAATACAGGTATCCTAAATTTTAAAGATAATTCTTTACTTCCGTTATAGAAAAAGAAATAGGTTACGACCCCAAAAGTTAAAATTGAGACGATAACCGTAGATAAAATATAAGCGGTTATTTCGTCATAGTTTGGATAGATTTTTGCAATGCATAATATTAAAATTAAACCGCCTGAAATAGAAAGGCAACATAATATATCAAGCCATTTACGCCCCGTAGAATCTAGAATACAAAAGGCTAAAACGCTGAAAAATAAGACTGCAATACTAGCAATTATAAACCAAGCCCAAGTTCTAACGTCAAATTTAAAAAGACAAAACGCGCCTATTATACCTAATATTCCAACGCTTACCGTAATAATCGTACCCAACGTGCCAAGGCTAACTAAACCTGCTACTTTTAAATCTTCAAATACATTTCTTTTTATTTTGATATTTTCTTTACTGTTTATTCGATTTTGCTCTTCATCTACAAGTTCTTCGCCATCTTTATCTATATATACCATACACTTGACGTCAACCGTTCTATCTTCAAGTATAAAATATAAACAAATCGCCCATAAAACGGAAGATATTTCAGATATCAAAGATAAACTAGTTAGCGAAAATGCGAAAATCAAAATATCCGCTATAATCGTTAAAATATACAAAACAAGAAAGGTTTTAGCAACCGCACTATCACTTAACTTTTTAATTTTAAAGGATATTAGCATAGATATATTAAATGCAATTTCAAGTATAGTTGCAGCGGTAAAATACCCCGTTACCGGCTGTAGTACTTTAAGTAGTTTTTCTTCGTCGAGTACGCCGTTAGAATTTATATACAACGTTATAACTTTATTAAAAATTTTCAATACCCCTATTGATAGAACTACGACCATTGCAAGAAGTATTAAATAACAAACGAACCGCAATATAATTATACTGCTATGCTTTTTTGATAAAAATATTAAAATGAAAGAAAAAACTAAAGAAAATGCAAAAACTACGGCAAAAATAATCAACGCAATAAGCACGCCTAAGTTTAAACTCATTTCAAGTAAAAGAGAACTAAATAGCGTTAATATGCCCGATAATACAAGAATAATTACCGCAACCTTCATTATTTTAGATGGAATGCAAGGTTCTTTTTTAGTCCCGAGTTTATAGTATTTTGACGATAATATTTTACTATCCATAACTGCCTCCTTAATTTTAGTTTAGCACGCCCTATACTATATGTCAATAGACTTTTAAAAAATCGCATAAACTCTAAAAATTTGCATTTTTATAATTTTTAAAATATCCCCTAATAACTCCCCCTTTAAAAGGCAAAACAGATAGGCATAATCCTATCCGTTAATATTTTGTATTTGTATATTTTAATCGTCATACGCAACGACTTTATAAAATTTTTCTACTTCTATAAGTGGCGCTATACTGTCGTAAGCCCCTTTACTTAAATTGCCGTTCGTTTCACATTTTTTTATAAAATCTAGCAAATCTTGACCTGTAAAATAGGTTTTAGTTATTAAATCACTATAGTCTTCTCCGTCTTTTAATTCTTCAGGGACTTCAACGCTATCTCTTGTGCGTTGAACGGCGGAAACTATGCCAACCCCAACGCCTAAATCACAATAGAATTCAAATCCTACCCCTCTTATTATCGCCTCTCTCATAATATTTTCTTTATTCACTCCTTATAAAAAACGTTAAATATTTTTAAATTCATTGTTATTTGTTATAATTATACCATATACTTTTACCCTTTTCAATACTATTTTTATTTTACTACTATTATATTAATAAAAGTCTGTATATAATAAAAATCGGACACTAATTCTTCCATATTGCGAATGCAAATAACGGCAATCGCAAGCATAAATACCTCTCGGTTAAAATTACGAATAACGTCAAACCGGCAGTTTCGCAAGAGTGTTTTTTTGGTTGCACAAACTATAATTTAATTGAACTATTTTCGTATAAATGGTCAGTCGAAGTAATTTTAAGTTTGTAAACCCTAAACATAAAAGGCGAGAATTTTCTCGCCTTTTAACTTGTTAAAAATCTAAATTACCGTTACGACTAGAAAAACACCTTTGCGCCCTTTTTATTTCCTCATCTGTTGGAAGAGTTTCAGGAAGATTGTTTTCCATACCAAGAGCGGTGTATTTTGAGCCTGCAAAGTTATGGTATGGCAGAACTCTTACTGCCTTTATGTTTTTTAGCGGTCTTAAAAAGTCGGCTATTTTTTCTATCTGGTCGGTGTTAAAGTTGGGCACGTAAGGAATTCTAATTTCAATGCTCTTGCCAAGTGAGTCCAGATATAAAAGATTTTGAAGAATGATTTTATTTGACTGCCCTGTGCATTTTATATGAACGTCCTCATCATAGGCTTTCAGATCGTATAGAAAAATATCGGTGTATGGAATGACCTTATCCAAGGCTTCCTTTGATACGAATCCGCAGGTGTCCACAGCGGTATGGATGCCGTTTTCTTTCAGCCTTTTTAAAAGCTCGGCGCAAAAATCGGCTTGCATCAGGCACTCACCGCCAGAAAGCGTCACGCCTCCTCCGGAATTATCATAAAAGTCTTTGTCCTCAATAAGAAAAGGAAGCAACTCGTCAACTGTTATTTCTTTGCCGTAAAGCACGCGAGCTTCGCCTAAGCAATCCAAAACGGTAAACCCTTCCTCTTTACACTTGCCGCAATTGATACACTTGTGTGCGTAGAATGCCTCTTGTGCTTCAAAGGACAGCCCTTCCGGATTGTGGCACCATACACATCGAAGCGGGCATCCCTTGAAGAACACAGTCGTTCTGATCCCGTCACCATCGTGAACGGCAAAGCGCTTGATCTCAAATATGTTTGCTTTCATTATTTTTCTCCTTTATTTCTATTTCCCAAAATAATGCCTGACGATATTAAAACAAATGCAATCAAATACTGCCACTTGAAGATATTTTCCCCGAGCAGCAACGCGCCAAAAACGCAGGCAAACAACGGTTCGGAAAACTTAATAATAAACATACCTGAAAGACTGTTTGTGCTAAGAATATAATTCCAAAGAATGTAAGCTAGCGTTGAGGCGGTGCAGATATATGCGAAAACAAAAAGTGCATCTAAGTCAAAGCTTAAGATATCCGCGCCCAATATAAGTGCAACTATAAAAAGCACACAGCCGCCAAACAACTGCGAAATTCCTGTTACCCAAAATGCCGAATTTTCCTCAAGTGTTTTTTTGCTGATTATGCTAGCAACCACCGTACAGAATGATGCACCAATAATTAAAATGTCACCGTAAGAAAAGCTGACTCCGCCTGTGGAAAAATTGATTGCAATAATTCCCGCAAAGCCGAGAAGTGCACCAACGATTTTCCAAATGCTGAATTTTTCGTTTTTGAAGAACAGAAAAGCCAAGCAAACATAGAAAAGCGAGCCAAGCTGTTTTATAATCGCTGTTTTTGAGCTATCAGTTATGCTTATACCTATGTAAAGCAAAGAGTAGTGCAAAATTATTGTAAACAGACCGATAAGGAATATTTCTGCAATTGCTTTTCCTCTCGGAAAATGAGCAGGTGTACCTTTAGAGAGCTTGTTCTTCAAAAGTGTAATCAGGAAGATTATTATACCGCATACAATAAATCTCGTTCCTGCAAACATTAAAATGCTCGGTATATTTGATGAATCTATGCCAAAAGCGTTGTATCCGATTTTGATAAAAGGGAATAGCGAGCCCCAAAGAGCCATTACGATAAGCGAGAGTAAGATTGTTTTTATGCTTTTATTTTTCATTCTCAATACAAGCCTCGATTACTTTTTCGGCCAAAATTTTAGAGCCCTCAACGCCAAAATGTACCCAATCGGAATGAAGAGAATTGTCAAAGCTTGCACTTAACGTATACAAATCGTTTACTTGCACACCAAGCTCGCTCATAACTTCACGTGCTTTTTGATTATATTTCTCAATTTCGCTGTTATATCGGAAAAATTCGGGTCTAGCCCATTCCTCGATCACAGAGGTTGAGAGAGCAAAAATAACCCTTGCATTTGGGAACAAGAATCTAATTCTCTTGTAAACTCTTTTTAACATTATTCCGTAGGTGTCAATATCGGTTAACGGTTCGTCGCCAAACAATCTGAGAACATCCCACAGTCCATTGTTCCAATGTACTATATCAATTTTTTCCTTTTCAACATTGCTTGCCCATTCATGCAAATATCTGAGAGTATACTGCGCAAAGCGGCAGTTTTCCCCGGGAGCATATACCTTCGCTTTTCCTTCAAGCATTTCTTTTACGTAAACACCGTATCCGGGACTGCCGAGTGCGCCAAATCTTATAGAATCTCCAATTAAATAAATGTTTTTCATAAAAACTCCTTTCAACAAATTGTTGTTTCCGCCTGTTTAATAAAGCAGTCTTGCTCGGACTTGCTCAAATTTACAAAGTAAGCATTCCATCCACAAACTCTAACCTGCAAATTTTTGTATTTTTCGGGTTCTTTTTGTGCTTTTTTTAGCGTTTCACTATCAAATACGTTTCCGTGCATAGCCATGCCACCTTTTTTGAAGTAGGTTTTTAAGATACCGTAAAAAGCATTGAGTCCATCGTCGCCGCTTACTGCGGAAGGATGCAGAACGAAATCAAGCACTGATCCGTTGGGGAAATCACTTAAATCCATTTTAGTAACTGTGTTAATAAGTCCTGTGATTCCTTTTTTATCCTTTCCCGTTGTGGCGCACAGATTCTTTGAAAGTGGCTCTCCGGCATATCTTCCGTCAGGAGTAGCCATTGTTTTTTCTCCTAGGGAAAAGCATTTGTCAATCGAGAAGTTAGACGCTTTGAAAATACCGCCTCTGCCGTTGGTCCTGCCGTTAATAAGCTTAGCGCAGAAATCCGAAAATTCTACGGCTATATCATCCACGGAGTCTACGTTGTTTCCGTATTTTAGGGTGGAATTAGCCATCTCAATCCTCAATTTTTCATAACCTTGCCAGTTTGCTTTTAAAATGCTTCCAAACTCATCAAAGGTAAATCTTTTTTCCTCAAAAACGAGTTTTTTAACTGCCACAACAGAATCAGCAAAGGTCGCGATAGAATTGATATAATATGAACTGTTGTTATATTTTGCTCCGCCGTCATAGGCATCCGTTCCTTTTTTTACACAAGGGCTGAGCATTGCAGAAAGAATGGGGTCGGGATTTGCTTGCATATAATATTTTTCAGCCGTGCTGATATAGGTAAGCGCTTTATTTATGCAATAAGCTATTTGTTCTTTCAGTGCAGATATAAAGTCCGCATAGCTGTTAATAGCTCCAGTTTCAACACCAACAAGCTCGCCTGTGGCAAAATCTCTGCCATTGCAAAAGACAAGCTCAATCATCTTGGGAAGGCTTACCCTTCCGTTTCCCGTACAAGGTAATTCCAAATCAAAAATGGCAGGCTCATAACAACCTATGAGTACGTAGTTTCTTGCCTCCTCTAATGTTGCACCGCACTTCATCATTGCCTTGATGGTTATCGCATCATTAACAAAAACAAAGCTACTGTTCCCACCTCTGATACAGCTTAAAACGAGCTTTATAAAAGAGCCCGGGGTTTTATCAGAGACCCTTATGTGAATTTTCGGGCTGTGTATGTTTAATTCGTTATATGCTTCAACGATCAGATATGATAATTCGTTTGTAATTTCTTCTCCGTCAGCACCAATGCCACCTAAACAGAAAGGTAGATCGTAGGGTACTTTCATTGTCCAGAATTTATTGAGGAAATACTTTAAGCATTCCTTTGCTGACTCTCGTGACAGCAAGCCTGAATCAATATCTTTCCTATACGTCTGATATAAAACATCGTCAAGTCTGCCAAGTGTTCTTACTCTTGTACCGGCAATATATTCGTGAAGATAAAAATAAACGACAATTATCTGTAACGCCTCATAGAAATTAGACGGTGCTTTTTCGGAAATATTTTTAAGACATCTTGCATTTTCTTCTGTAATACCATCTGCCAAAGACAGTCTCTTACAAAAGCTTTGCATTGCTGAAATTGCAATTTTTGACGAATCATAAAAGTCTTTTTGCTTTTCCGTGATACCGTCAATTTTGCTTTCCGCATCTTCTAATTGTTTAATCAAGCCGCAAAAGCCCAAATTAACCAGCATTTTTGTGTTTGAAGAAGTATGACCAAAATCTTCATAGGCAACAAACGTTCCGGTTCGTCCTGCTTTTTCAACGTCCTCATACATATCCTTGAAATTCTCTCTTGCTTTATTCCACCAACGAGAACGCTGTCTGATCATAATATTACGAGCATTGACCTTTTCTTGAAAAATATCTTCCCGCAAAACAGCAATTTGCCCTTTTTCAAGTAGCAATTCAAAAGTTTTTGCCTTTATAAAAGATTTTGAACGGCTTTCAAATCTTTTCTCCAGTTCAAAAACCTCTTGTTCCAGCGCTTCGGGAGTGATACCACTCTCGGTATCCCAGCAAATTTCTTTGTATTGATCATTTAAAATATCACGCATCATATTAACGCCTCCTTGCAACTATATTATATAACAAAACAAAAATAAAGTGAATGTAATTATCGAAACTCGTTGACTTTTTCGAAACAAAATGTTATAAATATTGGGGGTGATGGTTATGAACGAATTTATGAATTACGATTTTGTTATAGATAAAATTACTTTTGCTTGTCATTTAAAGCCGGGTGAAGGAGCGCCGATCCACAAGAACCGTCAGAATCACGGTCTTGCTTTTTATCCGGAAGGGGGAGTTACTTTTATATTTGATGATAAATTGAAACTTGTAGTCGGCGCAGGTGCTATTGTTTATTTGCCTAAAGGTTCAAATTACGTTGTAAAAAGAAGGTACAGCGGTGATTGTTACGCAATAAATTTTGACGTTCTTAACGACGTTTCCTTTGAGCCTTTTGTCTTCAGCACTAAAGATACCGCCTCTTATTTGCAAGCTTTCAATGCTTGCAAAAATGCGTTTCAAAAAAAGCAACCGGGTTATAAAAACCTAGTAATGAAAGAACTGTATGGAATTATATATAAAATGCAAAGACAATACCAAATTCCCTATAATAAAACAAAGAAAAATAAAACAATTGATATAGCAATAAAATACATTCACTCTAACTATTGTACAGATACTATCAGCATAGAAAAATTAGCCAATACTTGTAATATCAGCACCGTTTACTTACGCAAGCTTTTTGCAAGCAGATTCGGTGTATCTCCAATTCAATATATTAATAATTTAAAGTTAACCAGAGCAAAGGAGCTCCTTGAATCCAATATGTATACTGTAAGTGAAGTTTGTTTTCTTTCCGGATTTAGTGACGAATCGTACTTTAGCAGAAAATTCAAGGATGCTACCGGAGTGTCCCCTTCGGAATACAAGGAAAAGAAATTATTTATCTAATTTTTACAACCCTCGTTTCAGGCGCAAATAGTTTATAAATATTTTTTAAGTAAACGAAAAAAGGGAGAGACCCCGCGACTGAAAAATCGCAAAATCTCCCCCTAAAAATTTTATTATTTTACTTCAAATCCCACCCAATATTCTTCTCGATGCAAAAAGAAAAACACCCATCAAAAGATGAGTGCTTTCTTTTTGGTTGCACGGGTGGTGAACTAGCAAAGCCGTAATAATAAAAGCGTTAGAAGTTTCTAACGCTTTTATTAATTAAAATTTCTCTTATTCTATTTGTTTTTGATGTTAACGTCAAGTTGATTGAACGGAATTTCAATTCCTTCTTTATCAAAAGCCGTTTTTACATCCTCCATTATATCAAAATAAACCGTCCAATAATCTGCATTTTTTACCCATGCCCTTGCCGTTATATTTATACTAGAAGAACCATGCTCTTTAACTCTTACAAAAGGTTGTGGGTCTTTCAAAACAAGTTCGTTAGCAACACATATATCCGTTATAATTTGTTTTGCCTTTTCAAAATTATCACCATAACCGATTGAGAACATAAAATCTACACGTCTTAAATCCTTTTCCGAATAGTTAACTATTTCAGCATTTGAAAGAGTCCCATTAGGAAGATATATTACTTTGTTGTCTGGCGTTAAAAGTTTAGTATTAGTAATATGAATATCAACTACAGTACCAGAATAGCCTAACGCCTCTATATAATCATCAATCTTGAAAGGCCTAGTTAAAATAATTAAAACACCGCCTGCAAGATTAGAAAGAGCCCCATTTACTGCTAAACCTACGCCTACACCTAGTGATGCAATCAATGCGGTCAATCCACTAGTGTCTATACCTAAATACCCAATCAAGCAAATAATTACGACAATTTTAAGCCCTATTTTTAACACGTAAGCAAGTGTTTGAAAAATTGTCTTATCTGCATGCTTTTTTTCAGCTTTTTTTATAATTTTTTTTGTAACAGTATTTATTATCTTGAAAGAAATAAACATAATTACCAACGCGATAATTATTTTTACGCCTGTATTTGTTGCCCATTGTATCAACGTATTTAACAATGCTTGCCAATCCATAATTAAAACACCTCTCTTATTTAAAATACAAAATTTATTATTTAGTAAATTATACCACTTAAAAGGATAAAAGACAATAAAAACTAACGTTTAATTAGGTAAAATTTTTTAATAAAAACACTGTTGAACCTAACAAGGTTCAACGATGTCTCACTTGTGTTGTACGTCCTAAAAACTAATTGAACTATTTTCGTATAAATGGTCTGTCGGCGTGATTTTAAGTTTGTAAACAATAAAAAGCTCGGGCATGCTTATGTGCCCGAGCTTTTTTGAACATTAATTGTGTTTTATACTATAACGCTTTGATAGTCTTCTAATGAAATGTTATCTTCCAACACGTTAAAACCCCAACTCTCACATAACACATCTGCAATTATTTGTGCAGTAGTTATATGTGTTTTTAAGCTGTTGTGTCCGTTTGCGCCAGTAGTTCCATCAGCACCTACCTTTGGAATGATAACTTCTCTTAAGTATCCTTCACCAACAATTCCTGCATCTGTAAGTGCACCCATTGCGTAATTACCAGCCTTGGAATTAGTGTGTGTCCAAACCATGTAGGCGTTAGGATACAAATCGTGTAATTTTTTTACCATTGAAACGACTTCATTGTTATAAGTTGTTTGATTAAAATTGTTATCTGGAGTATCGTTGCCACCAATATTAAAGATAATAACGTCTGGAATCCATTTAGAATGTTCCCAAACAGGCGTAGTTTTTGCACCCGAAACGTTATTGCTTGTAGTAATACCCGTGTAATCTAACACGTCGTATACCGACTTATTAGTAGGATAAGTTACACCCCAACCACTATTGCCAACGTATTGAACGTCTGCGCCAAACATTCTTGCAGTTAGGTAGTTAAACGAGTGTAGCGCACTGCTGTTTTTAGTGTTTCTACCACCACCAGTGCCCAATGCTCCATGACCAGAACCCCCTGAAGCACATACGAACATAAACCTTAAACTACCACTATCAAAATCTAAATCTCTTTGATGAAAACTGCCGTCTGTTTCAAAAGAAAGAATAGACACTGTTGCATCATACGGCTCGCTCATTTTTAAGCATTTAACCGTGTGTCTGCCATTATCTAGCCCACTAACAATGCAAACTCTCTCTTTACCTCCATTAAGCTTAAACGTCCTATTTAGCGATACCGTAGGTATAATCTCATCATCAACGCCAACGTTAAAGTATGGCTTATGATTTTCACTATTGCCACTAATGGTAGATTCAAACTCTACGTAAAGCGAAGTGCCTGTAAAATCAATGGTAAACCCTGTTGCCGAGTGGTACATAGTTACCTTTGCAGGCTGTTCGCCTTCAGCTTGACTAAAAGTGTGCCTCCCTTCCCATTTAACGAAAGGCTTAACTTTGTCATCCAACTGTTCCCCAACCAAAACATTTACGCTTTCTTGCTTGCAGGCACTAAAAATTGTGCCTGCAGAAAGACATATTATTAAAATCAATATAAGTGATAAAAACCTTTTCATAATATTTTATAATGCGTAGTAAATAGTAGTACCACTACCAGTCATAATAATAAAGATTGCACAGACAACCATTGCGCCTATCCAAGCTCTACCAGACTTATTAAAGAACCATCTATTAAGCAATGGAAGCGCCGCCATCATAGGAATAATACTAAACAACATATTTACGAATAGCCATTGTGGGCCAACTTCACCGGTAAAACCAACAACACCCGTGCTACCAAAAGCTGCGTATTGAACTACAACTAACGCCACAAGTCCTAAAGTGTTACCTAAAACCGCTATAACTTGGCTTAACCATTCAGGCCAGTTAGAAGGACGCATTGAACAGTTTACTCTAAGCGAGTTGGACATATAGAATATGAAGAACAATGGTAAGTACATTGCCATTGCTAGTATTGCCTTGCCGTTAAGAGTAAATCTTGCAGACAAGAAGAAGAAACGCATATCAACGTGGAAAATAGCGTAGCACAAGCCGTCTATCGCAAAGAACGAAAGGATTAGTATAGCGGCAAGTAACGGAGTTTTCCAGAAATCGCTACCCTTTAATTTTAACGGGTCAAGCTTACTCTTGTAAGATGCGTGAACGTCTCCAATAGTCGTATTATTAGCAAGTGGAAGTTGTCCGTTTGCAGTATCATATACAACGTTTGCATTAGTCTTTTTAGCTCTAACATAATCAATAAGGTATTCAATGCCCCAAGTTAAGAAGAATATACCCACGCCGATAATGCCGTTAGCAACAGCCCAAATCATAATAGCGTTGGTAAAACGTTGTGGGAAGAACCACGTTTGAACGCTACCAGCAGCATCTGGGAACCATTCTACCGATTTTTGAACGGCAACCATATATAAGAAGTAAGCTATAACTGCTGAAATAGCAAAAGCAAGCCAGAAGAATATTCTACCCTTAACCTTTTGGTCGCCAGTTCTTGCAGGTCTTTCCTTCTTAAGGCTTTTAAACGCTTTGGTTTTAAGTAACAACACGAAAAGTGCCATTATGAACACGAAACCACCAACAAGCACCATGCCACCGCCGATTTCCTTCCATAACCAAGCTTGATTGGTATCTTTTATTCCACTTTGCGTAACGCCGTTTTCATCATAATTTTCAAACACGTAGCCAAAGAAACTTACCATATTTGTAAGAGTTTCTGAATCGTAAGGTTGGAATGCGTGCAAGCAACTTTCGTTATTGATAACAGCGTAAGTATAAGTATAAGGATTGCCGTAACTAGCGCCTACTTCAACTTCGTCTATCAACGCTTCGCCATTACGATCCAACTGATAGTTTACTATTTCAATTGATTCTGGTGCGTAACGCATATCTGCGTTACCTATCGTAAGCCACCTTTCTTCAGCCTCGCTTAAACTTTGTCCGTTATCTAGTTTTGCTTGGATATCAGCCTTCTTTAACGCCGTTTCGTTTTGGTACGCACCTTCATCTTTACTCGAATAGCTTATGCCGATATTACTTTTTGTATTCGACCAGTTCCAACCACGAATATAGCCCGTAATATAAACTGCTGCAAGACGGGAAGTTGCGTCGCCACGGTCGGTTGCGTTTTTACCTTCACGCTCTGCAAGTTTTTGTGCGCCGTTACCACCAGCAGAGTGCCCCGTTGCACCAATGCGAGTATAGTCTACCCAATTAAAATATTCTTTACCTTCATCAGTATGCATATAGTCCATCCAATGGAACAAACCGTAACCTTCGTTAGTTGCAGATTGTTTCTCGTAAGATGGAGTAGATTCGCCTTGTCCATAAGGGTCTAAACAAATAACGCCGTAGCCCCTGCGAACCAACTCTATACAGAAAGATGCTTGCGTTTCTTTTGTACGTTGAATACCTGGCGCAACTAATACCATAGGCACGAGGTTTTCTTCATTTGCATATTTTGGTCTATAAATATCTGCAACGCTTTTGGTGTCAACGCCAGTTTCTTTAGACTGCTGAACAGCGCTAGACGTTGCGTTTCCAGATTTTTCAATGTCTACTACGATAGTTTTCGTTTCGATAGAAACTCTGAAAAAGTCAGTTTGAATCATGCTAGCCAAAAAGCCACCTGCAATAACAAGCGCAAGCGCTATACAAAGCGCCGTTTTTGCTTTGCACCAGTTTTTGAACCAATTAAGTATGCCAACTAAGAAAAAATGCTTAATGGCTTTGCCTATTTTTCTAAAAAATGCTTTCATTTTACTCATAATACCTTATAAAATTATTGATAATTTACCAAAACGGCGAAAATAATTTTTCGCCGTTTTAGACACCTTTATAAAAGTTTTTTATTTATTCAGCAACTTTAGCCGTTGTTAAATATTCATATAAAGTGATTGCTAACTCTCTATTTGCACAGCCGTCAACTATACCCACCTTTCTTGAAGTGTTTGCAAAGTGACCTTCGCCTGCAGCAGTTTTGCCATATTCAGAATCGAAAACAACGTCACCTGCATTGTTGCCACCAATATAAACATCAACGTTAGCAGCACTTAATACTTCGCCTGAAAAACCTGCAGCATTCTTACCGCTTATACGAACGAAACTTACGAGTTTGCCTTCAAATAAGGTTGCAATAGCAGATTCGATAGCGTCTGCTTCTATATCGGTAATATAAACGCTTGAAGAAGCAGATAAGTGAATATAAACTACTAAATCAACTTGCTTTTCAGCAATTACTGGATACAACGTTACTGCGCCTTCTACGATAAATTCTTTAACGTCTGCATAACCAAGCTTTGTTCCAGCAACTTGCACTTCTGTAGCGTTTTCAGTAGTTGCCCAACCCATAAATTCATATCCTTCAGGAGCGGTAACTTCTGGAGCGTTAATGGTAGTTCCAAAGAGATTGTCTACGTCACCACTTGTAGTTGTTCCTCCAACGTTAAAGGTAATTGTTGCAGTTCCTGCTTCTAAACCAGTTACGAAAGCATAGAAATCAACTGCTCTTTCTGTATCGGTAAGTAAGCAAGCATATCTTGCAGTAAGCCCTTCGTAAGTCATATATGCTCTTGCAATATACTCAACCTTACCTGTTGACGTAATGTTTGCACCTGCACCGATAACAACGTCAATATCCCCATCAGCATTTACTGCTGCGCCAAAGTTTGCAACGCTTAATGAATCGCCAGTATAGTGTCTAAATTCTACGCTATAAGTATAGCCTTTAGTTTCCATCCACGCCTTGAACGCCGTTTCAATAGCAACAGAAGAACCTTCAACTAGTTTATCAATATATCTGTCGTAAACTGCAACGATAAGACCTTCGTTAGGAACACGGACTTCCATTACTGCATAAAGTTTAGCCTTTCCGTCAACGCCAGTATAGTCTAACAAATCGTATAGAGAAACAGCTGCACCTTTAGCGAATACTACTTCGCCATTAAGTTCAGTTGCCCAGCCAGCGAACAAGTATCCCTTCTTAATTGGTCCGTCGATAGCTGAACCAGTTTCTGCAACGGTAACTTCTTCAATTTGAACACCTGCGTCGTCGTATAAAATTACTTGCATTGTTTCTTCTGGAAGAACGTCATTTATGAATTTGAGTTTAATAGTTTCTTCAAAGAAGAACTTATCTGCACCATTAATAGCTGTGAGATAGCTTTCTGCCAAAGCGTAATCGGTTGTAGCGCCGTCTGCTGAACCACCCACAACTTCTACTACCACGTTTCCAGTACCGATAGGAGCTACTAAAGTAGCTGGATCTGGATTGGTTTTAGTATCGTCTTTGCTCTTAGCATTTAAGTTTGCAGAAAGATATACAACGTTAGTTGCTTTTTCTGCAGTTGCATAAGCCACGCCGTTCGTACCATATGCATAAACGTTTGCCGTAACGAAACAGTTGCTAATTACACTGCCTTCTTCTACCTTACCAACTAAACCACCTACGTTAGTTCTACCACCAATGTAAGAACAGATAGTAGTAGTTGAACTATATGCGCCAGCAACGTAAGAGTTTGTAATTGAACCAGCGTTAACGCCTGCTATACCACCTACGTTTTCATCACCGTGAACACGGATACCAGTAAAGTAGCTTTCGTTAATGGTAGCACCAGTCATGTTATAACCAACTATACCACCGAGGTTTACGTTTGTAGTTCCCTCAACGATACTGCCTTCGTTTTCAATACGTTGAGCAAGGAGTTTGCCCGAACCTGTTACAGCACACTTGGTAACCATGCCGGCATTGATACCAGCAATACCACCAGAATAGCTATAGTTACTTGTAGATTTACCTGTTTCTTTAGCGTTCCACGCACCGAAACAACCTTCAGAAGTACATAATTCAATAGTACCCTTATTGAAACCTACTATCGTTCCACCACCAATACGAGCTTTAATAGTACCGGTTGAAGAACTGCTAGTAGTAATTTTACAATTATAAACAACGCCAGTTGCAAGGTTAGTACCAACAACACCACCAGCAATACCACGAGCGCCAGCGCCATCTGCAATAGTTTCGTTAAGTGCATTTGTGATACCAGAAGTGCCTACAGTTCCTGCCGTGCTTTCTACGTTTGCAGTAACGTTAATCTTTTCCACTCTACCAGCGTTATAGTCTACCATAGAACCAACGCTATCATATAAAGAAGTAGATATTGCGCCCGCAACGCTAACTTGTTTTACAAGACCTGTTTCGCCAACCTTGTAGATTGCCGCAGAGTTACCAGATATGGTAATCGTTCTGCCGTTGCCAAGTAAAGTGCCGTTAAACACGTAGTCTTTTTGGCTATCTCTATTGGTTACGATAGTAATGCTTTTTGCAAGGCTGAAATATGTGCCTGCTTGTACGTTTGCTTGATTAACTGCTGTAAAGTCGAGTTCAGAAGCCACTAAGTATGGGTTTGCTTGAGAGCCTTCGCCGTTAAAAATAACGTTTTCAACTACGCAAGCATCAGCCGTTTTAGTGTTGTCTTTTACAGATACAGTGTAAATACCACCTTGTGGAATATTATCAGGTGTAAAAGTTACTTTGAAGTTTTCAGCGTCAAAAGCAAGTGAACCCGTTAACGTCGTTGGAGTGCCTTGTGCATCCGTAATAACAATAGTATAATCGGTTGCTTGTGAAACTGCCGATTGCGTCCACACCAACTTACTGGTTACTGCTTCGTTTGCCTTAGCAACTTCTGCAACGTAATCGTTAACAACTCTATACCCTGCATAAAGCGTAAGATCTGACGTAACAATACCAGTGGTGAAGTTCCATAAAGAACCTTCGTCAAAGGTTTCGGTAGTAAACCAGCCTGTAAACACATGCCCCTCAGTGCTAAACGTTGGGTCTGTAGGCTTAGTTACACGCCTGCCTCTTTGAACCTTTTGTTGTTCACCATATTGCCCACCTTCTAACATAAAGGTAACGGTAAAACCAGTTGACGTTTCTGGCTCGCCACACGAACAAGCGCTCATCATTGAAAATAAGAAAAGCATACAAATAGAAAGAATGCCAATCAAAATTTTCTTTAAAGTTTTCATATATACCTCCTATAAATTAAACAAAAAATCGCCTCAAAAGGCGAAAAAATAATTATAATACTAGTTGCCACAACCCTTACGAGTGTTTATTGTCAATATTTATTTATAATTATCACACCATAAAACGTTGAATTTTGCTTGATTTTGTCAAGCAAAAGCGAGTGTGCTCGCTTATTTTTTATAAAATTTTGCCGTTTCTCACGAAGTTTTAACGTGTAATTATGAATTTTACTTGCTCTATATGTTTTTATTATATTATATAGAAATTCCATTGTCAATACCCATTTTTATACTCTGTAACCTCGCCATTTACTTTATTTTGAGCATATTTAACAGTTTTATAATAAATTGAATTTATCTGTTTTACCCTAGTACGATTTGTGCTATTGTTTTCTGATAGTTTCATCCAATCCGCGTATGTTTTATTATTTAAAAATTCAACATAATTTAAAACATCTTGAAAATATTCTATTGTTTTTGCTTTTATTATATACTATTATAATGACACCTTTTGTAATATTATATCACTTTTTTTTGATTTAAAACAATAGAAAAAGACTATCAATTGACCGATGTGGTTCAATTGATAGTCTAGTGGTTGCGGGGTTTCTGCCCCTTGATAAGGGGAAAGTATGGAAAACTTTTTTGGTAGACTTAAAGTAGAAATGTACTACGGCGAAACTTTTGAAAGCGTTAACGCTTTCATGCAAAAACTACACGAATATATTTACTATTACAATAATGAAAGAATATCTTTAAAATTGAAAATGAGTCCAGTTAAATACCGAACTCAATTCCAATATATTTAATTTAATTTTTTGTCTAAACTTTTGGGTTCACATCAAAATCTCAGTTTTTCGGTGCGATATCTTTTTGTCGCACTAATTGGTTGCGGAGACAGGACTTGATAAACCTGCAAGAGAAGCCGCTTCGCTCGATTGTGCGGACATCGCCCAGTCGCCGTCGCGGTCGCCTTGCGCGCTCGCTTACGCTCGCTTCAACGCTCCTCGCTTTATCGTTCAATATGCTTTTCGATGATACCTTTGTTCACGATGACGGAACCGTTTCCGCTGCAAAGATCGGCGGTGGCGAGATATTTTATAGTTCCCATATTGCACATAAGCGGCATTTCACGGTCGGTGCAGTTCTCTGCGGTGATATCGGAGAGAATCATGCGGTTTACCAGCGCTCCGTCATCGATACATATCAGCTCCTGAGGGAGAGTCTTTTCGCGTCTGTGCCAATGGCTCACGGAGAGCGAATTTACCACCGTGCCCTTCTGTATCCAGATAAGACGGCGTGAATTCATGGGGGCGGACTTGTAAAACGAAATTTCTCCCATTTTTGAGGTAAGAGCTTTTGCCGCAAAAATGTTGTCTATGGAAATCGCATCGAAGCTGCCCTCGGTTTCGCCGGGATAAAACTTCGTGAATCCTATGCAGTACTGGTAGAAATTACCGTATATGTTTGAGATGCGGATATTGCTGATATTCTGACGGACAAGCAGAAGTCTTACCGCGCTGTGGCAATAATCGGCGTAAATGTCGCTGATATCGATGTTTGTAATATCGCCGCGAGAGCCTTCGTGCGCGTTAAGTGCCACAAGGTCATCGTAGCAGGTGCCCTTGAGATTTCGGATGACTCCGTGATGACAGTTTCCGTCAACGTGGATGCCGTCCATATTAATGGGATAGGGATTGCCTTTGTTGAAATCGAAGGTAATGCCCTCGACCGTGAAATAGGAAACCTTATCGAGGGTAATTGCATACTGAGAGGGATCCTTCACCGTAAGATCGCAGATTTTGAAATTCTTTACGTTATAGAAAAGCATTCCGCAACCATAAAATTCACGAACGCTAAAATTCTTGGATTGCTCGGGATTGGGGATCTGCTCCATATTGTTGCAGTTCCAAATTCCGCCGCAAAGCTCAATGTTTTCGCAAGGGGCATCGGGGGAATAATCGTCGACGTATCCCCAGAGGTGAGCTGTGAGCGGAAGTTCATAAACATCATCGTCCATACGCTTGGCATAATCGGGAATCATTTTGTTTTTAACCATCACGCAGTTTGAGTTAGCCGCAAGTTTAATCTCCGCAAATCTCGGAAGAACAAGACGAAAATTTGACGGAAGCACCAAGGATTTTGAAATAAGATAGAATTTCTCGGGAGAAGGAAGAGCAACTTCGCGTATACCGCTGTCAATAAGCTCCTGGATTGCGGCGGTATCATCGTGGATACCGTCACCGTATAACGTATGCTTCATAGTTATTACTCCTTGTTGGTATAATTTTCAAGTTACGGTCTAATTATGACTAATTATATTATATCACTTGCAAATTTTTTGTAAAACAATTTCAAACTTTTTTCCAAAATTATTAGGTAATATTTTTTATGAAGAATTGGTAGCGTTCTTGCTTCGAGCTTCGCATTCTACCCACGTAATCGAGAAACAAAAAGACTTAATAAAAAAGAGTGCTTAGAGATAATAAACGGCAAAAACCTAGAAGAAATAAAAGAAAACTCGTTTGAACCGAAAAAGTTCAAACGAGTATCTAGTGCTTGCGGGCTTTTCCCCTTGATAAGGGGAGGGGCGAACAAAGTTCGTCGAGGGGTTTGCCGTCCCACGCTAGTGGATGGGATTTGCCCGAACATAGTTCGGCACGGGCTCGGGGTGGCAAACAATTGGTAATTGTTTGACCGCAAGCAACGTAAAACTTAAACTTTTCGCTTGCGGTTTCCCACCCGTTCAAATCCCACACAAACTCTTTAATGCAATAAAATAAAGGCAACCCTTTTGGATTGCCTTTATTTTATTGGTTGCGGGAGTGGGATTTGAACCTCACGACCTTCGGGTTATCGCTTGCGCGCCAGCTTGTGGTAACCCGAAAAAATTTATCGGGCTTACGCTTTCCCTCTATTTTTTCGACCACTGCACGAATTTTTGTTCTCTTCATCGTCCACTGGACGCGTTCTCAAAAATTCCCCAACGAGCACCGCTCGCCGTGCTCATAACCTAGGGAGTGGTGAAAATCACACGCCTAAACCAATAAAAACAAAAAACGGATAGGAGTTTACCTATCCGTTTTTGTTTTGGTTGCGGGGGCGCCAACTTAATTGAACTATTTTCTTATAAATGGTCAGTCGGCGTAATTTTGAGTTTGTAAAAGTTAAACTAAAAGGTGAGAATTTTCTCGCCTTTTACCCTATTCGCTTTAGGAATTATAATCGTAAGGAATTTTATTTTTCCTTTCTCCTTTTAGATTTAATATATATCCGACTTCTACCTTGCACCACCAATTTGGGTTATGTCCTGGTAAATCTTCTAAAAATATCTTCATCCGTTATATCAGAACTTCTCACAACTTCTAAATCGCCTACAAAAATTTCTATCCTTGCATAGTCTTTGCCTTAAAACGCCATGATCCTCATATTGCCATACACTTTTTTTCTGCCGTCATAGGTATCCCTCCTTTCGTGTTTTTTATTTGGTATTCTGTTTTACCATATTTTACGGCTTTTTTCAAGACGGAGAATGTGAGGATACGATATTTCCTTCAGAAAATTCGCATTTTTACCTTCCTACCATTTATCTAATATCACAAGATAGGCAAAAACAGCACAAAAGTCCTTGATTTCTCTATACTTTTGCGCTATACAGCCCAACGGCAGAAAAGAAGAAAATGTAAATATCGGCTTCGTTTTCGCAAATCCGTGCAAGGTTTTGCTTTGGGGGAGGTCTTTCCTACATTTTGGGGCAGACCTCCTTCGGAAGCTGCGATTTCGCCGTGGGTGTTTTTTTTGCTGCATCGATGCAGATATTGAGGTTTGAGAAAGCCTTCGTTCCAATATAGGACGAGGGCTATGCTTTTAGTCACTTTTTAATGTTTATAAGGCTGTTCATGCAAGCGCAACCATACTAAATACCAACGCGAACAAGGCAACCGTTTCGCAAAGACCTACGACGGTTATATATTGCGAAAACCCTTTGCCCGTTTCCGCTAACGCATCTGCGCCTGCCGCACCTGCCTTGCCTTGGAAAATAGCCGAAAAAGCCATTGCTATGGCTGATGCAATACCGATACCAAACAAAAATGCCGGATCTGCAGTAGATGCTTTCAGTTGTTGCATCAAAAGAAATCCA
>JAFVRR010000016.1 GCA_017504165.1 Clostridia bacterium
CTTTAGTTTGCGAGGGGATAGCCGCCACGGCTTAGTGGGCGAACGCAGTTCGATTCGCGTTAAAAAATAAAAGAACAACACTTTCTGTGTTGTTCTATGGTACCCGCAACGGGAATCGAACCCATAACTAGCCCTTAGGAGGGGCTTATTATATCCATTTAACTATACAGGCAAATATTTAACTACTAAGGCTTTTATAAAAAACTTTCGGTAGGTAAATATTAACACATTTTTTAATAAATATCAAATGATTTTATTGTAAATTATTCAAATTATAGGTGAATATTAATGAAAACGCTAGACGAAATTTTATTAGAGGTTGAAAAACCGTCAAGATACATAGGTGGAGAATACGGCGAGCCCGACTTAACTGAAGGCGCGTTTAATTATTGCGTATGTTTTCCAGACGTATACGAAGTTGCTATGAGCAATTTAGGTATTCGCATTGTAAACGAAGTAATAAACAACGTAGAAGGCGCGTCAGCCGATAGATGTTACGCTCCGTGGCCGGACTTTGGCAATAGGCTTAAAGAAAACGGCATACCACTTTACTCTTTAGGTCTTAAAAAACCTTTAAAAGATTTTGATATGGTGGGTTTTTCACTTCAATACGAAATGAGTTACACCACAATTTTATATATGCTAGATTTAGCGGGAATTCCACTTCTTAGTAAAGATAGGGGCGATAATTACCCTATAATTCAAGGTGGCGGACCTTGTGCTTGCAATCCAGAGCCACTTGCCGACTTTTTTGATTTATTCGTAATAGGTGACGGCGAAGATTCAATGCGCGAACTTGCTAAGCTTGGCGTTAAGGTTAAAGATAAGAAAGAGTTTTTAGAAAAAGCCTCTAAAATTAAAGGTGTGTACGTGCCGTCTTTAACTTATCCTATATATAACGGCGATAAAATTATCGAATTTAAGGGCGAAAAGGTAGAAAAAGCCTTTTGTTTAGACCTTGAAAACGCGGTATTTCCACACACTCAAGCGGTGGGCAATATCGAGGCGGTGCACGATAGAGCGGTAATTGAAGTTATGCGCGGATGCTACCGCGGTTGCAGGTTTTGTCAAGCGGGATTTTTATACCGCCCGGTAAGAAAGAGGAGCGTAGAAAACTTAACTACTACCGCTTGCGATTTAATACGAAACACCGGTTTTGAAACGGTTAGTATGAACAGTTTATCGACGGGCGATTATCCAGACCTTAAACTTCTTTTAAAGAATTTAAAAGATAGTTTACCAAAAAATACAAACGTCGCTTTACCGTCGCTTAGAATTGACAGTTTTGAAGAATATTATGCTGAAAGCGCAAGGAAAAACAGTTTGACTTTCGCGCCAGAGGCGGGCACGCAAAGACTTCGTGACGTTATTAATAAAGACATAACGGAAGAAGAAATCGAACGCGGAGCGGAAAAGGCGTTCAATTTAGGTTTTTCGGCAATAAAACTTTACTTTATGATGGGCTTGCCTACTGAAGTTGACGAAGATATCGAAGGTATTTGTAAAATTGTAGAGAAAATAAGGGAAATTTACTCTCAAAATCCTAAACAACTTCGCGCGCTTAGAATTAACGTGAGTTTATCCACCTTTATTCCAAAGCCTTTTACTCCGTTTGAGTGGGAAAGGTTTATTTCTCGTGAAGAAGTTGAGCATAAACTAGATATAGTTAAAAAGAAATTGTTCTTAAAAGGCGTTTCGGTTAGTTGGAACGACTACGAATTGTCGTTAATGGAGGCGGTTTTAGCGCGTGGCGACAGAAAGGTTGGGAAAGTTATTTTAAACGCGTATAATAACGGCGCAATTTTTGATAGTTGGTCGGAGTATTTTAAGTTTGAAAACTGGGACAAGGCTTTTAAAGACGCGGGCGTTTCATCCGATAGTTATACTAGCGAATTTAACGAAGAAGACATTTTGGCTTGGGATTTTATAGATATAGGAATAACTAAAAAATTCCTACTTAAAGAAAGGCACAAGGCGTACAATAACGAGTGCACGGGCGGTTGCCAAAGCGGATGCAAAGGTTGTGGACTTCAAGGCAGGTGTGATATAAAATGATACTAATTAGATATTCAAAACTAAAAGGCGCGGAGTTTATTCCACACTTAGACACGTTAAAACACCTAACCAAAATTTTAAGGCGTGCGGAAATAAAGGTAAACTATTCTAAAGGTTTTAGCCCGCATATCTTAATGTTTATGAGTTCGCCAATAGCACTAGGACTTAAAAGCGAGAGCGAATACGTCTTTATCGATACCGAAGAAAATGCGGAAACTTTTTTAGAAAAGTTTAACAAATTTTCCCCAAAAGGTATCAAATGCGAAGAGGCGTACAACACGAATAAAAAGGTAAATATCGCGTGTGATATTGTCGACGCTACTTATTATATTGACGGAATTAACCCTTTTGACGTAAACGAAATTTTAAACTTAAAAGAGTTAAAAATTATAGATAAAAAGGGCAATGAAAGAGAAGTTAGGGATAAAATTATAAGCCTTAAATTTGACAAAAACACGCTTATAGCGCGATTAAAGTTTGGTAACGACACGTTACGCCCAGATTACTTGGCGGTAAAATTAAAAGAACTTTACGGCGCTAATCATATCAATATTTTAAAAAAATCAGTAAGGTTTAAAGGCGATAAAACAGCAAAAGAATACTTGGAGAGTTAGAAATGTCTATCAATTTGTTTTTAGATAATATAGGTGGTAATACTATAGCAGCGCTTGCCGACGGCAAACGCCTTTTAGAGTACCACATAGAAAAATCGAATGCTAACCAAATTGTCGGCAATATCTATAAGGGAAGAGTAGAAACGGTCATTAGCGGTATGCAAGCGGCGTTTGTTAACGTGGGGCTTCAAAAAAACGGATACTTATACGTTGGCGATACTTTAATTGATAAAAGTTTACTTGGCGACGGCGATATTCCTACCACTTTAGACATTAAAGAAGGGGATGAAATTATGGTGCAAGCGGTGAAAGACCCGTCCGGCACTAAAGGCGCAAGGCTTTCAACTTATTTATCGCTTGCGGGCAAGTACGTCGTGTACGCTCCTTCGCTTAAAAATTGTAGCGTTTCTAGAAAAATTACCGACGAAGAAACTAAAGAAAGGCTTATTACTATGCTTGATAAAATCAAGCGTAAACAAGGCGGTTTTATTGCAAGGACAGCGTCGGAATACGCAAAGCCTAGCGAAATTAAAATCGAGGCGAAAAATCTACTTTCTCAATACGAAGAAATCTTAAAAAACTACGAAAAAGTTAGCGTTGGCGATGAAGTTTACTCTGAAAGCGACCTAGTTATGAGAATGGTGCGCGACGTCGTTACGACTGACGTTGAAAAGATAATCGTAGCCGATAAAAAGATTTACGAAAGGCTTAGAAAACTACCTAAAACGCGTGAAAAAATCATTAAAAATAAGTTAGAGTTTTATAACGGTAAGCAAGACCTTTTTAAAACGTACGGCTTAGAAGAAGACGTTGAATCTCTTCTTCATAACAGGGTAAATTTGTCTACGGGCGCTTATTTAATTATTGATAAAACAGAGGCGTTAACGGTTATTGACGTAAATACGGGTAGTTTTATAGGCGAAGAAAAACTTGAAGATACCGTATTTAAAACAAATATTTTAGCAGCGGAAGAAATTGCAAGGCAAGTAAGGCTTAGAAATATAGGCGGAATAGTCGTTGTCGATTTTATCGATATGGACAGCGACGAGCACCGCGAAAAACTACTTGAAACACTTGAAGAACACCTTAAAAAAGATAGGCTTAAATGTAACGTTATCGGTATGACTGGGCTTGGTATAGTTCAGTTTACAAGAAGGAAAAAACGCAAGGAATTATCGGCGTTTTTGAATAAACCTTGCCCGTATTGTAAAGGCGACGGTAGGGTGCTTTCCGACGACTACGTAGCGATGAAAATCAGAACGGGACTACTTGATTTATTCTCTAGCGATTTTAAATCCGCAATAATAGATTTAAACGTCGACGTGTGCCATTATATTTTAGAAAAAGGCGCTCTCAAAAAGGATATAGAAAAGTACTTTATAGGAAAGAGAATTTATCTCGTTCCGCATAAAACTTATCATCAAGAATTCTTTAAAATTAAAGGGGATAACGCGGAAGTGTTAAGTGTTCCCGATAACGCCGTTTTATTATATTAAATATAGGTAAAATAAAACTAGTTAAAAATCGTTGACAATTTAAAATTATTTATATATAATTATATCATCGCTTTTGCGATATGCGACTTTTTGTCGCCAAACCTTGAATACGGGTTAGTCGTATTCCAATAAGTCCAGGAGGTTAAACAATATGAAAAAGTATGAAATGCTCTACATTTTATCTACTAAGCTTGCTGACGAAGTTAGAGACGGTATCGTTAATAAATTCGAAACAGTTGTAAGCGAAAATGGTGGTAAGGTTGAGAAGGTTGACAAACAAGGTGTTAAAAAACTTGCATACCCAATCAACTATGAAGCAGAAGGCTACTATGTTCTCATGACTTTCGAATGTGACGTTAACTTAGTTGACGAACTTAAGAGAGTTGCTCGTATTACAGACGGCATTTTGAGAAGATTGATTACAAGAGCGTAATCTAAAGGAGAATATATGAATAAGGTTTATTTAATAGGAAATCTCACGAGAGACCCAGAATTATCAGAAACTTCTACAGGCGTTGCTTTTTGTCGTTTTTCAATTGCCGTTAACCGCGCTTTTGCAGGTGTTGACGGAACTCGTGAAGCGGATTTTTTCAACATTACCGTTTGGAGAAATCAAGCGGAAAACTGCGGTAAATATTTAAAGAAAGGTAGCAAAGTTGCTATCGTTGGTTCTTTACAAAACCGCACTTATGATGACAAAGACGGCAACAGAAGAACGGTTACTGATATCGTTGCAAGCGAAGTTGAATTTTTATCAACGGGTGGTCAACGTGAAAACGGTGAGATTGCTCCCGTTAAAAAGGAACAACTTCAATTAGAAGAAGTTGAAAACGATGACAATTTACCATTTTAAAAAGGAGATAGAATAATGGAAGAAAAGACCGTTGTGGCTAAAAAGCCAATCAGAAAAGCACCAAGAAGAAAAGTATGTGCTTTTTGTGTAGATAAGGTTGATACTATTGATTATAAAGATATTGCAAAATTAAGAAAGTATATTACTGAAAAGGGTAAAATACTTCCAAGAAGAATGACAGGTGTTTGTGCACAACACCAAAGAACTCTTGCTAGCGCTATCAAAAGGGCTAGAATTGCTGCTTTATTACCATTCAAAGGTGAATAAGATTAAATTAACGCGTGAGTTTAACTCACGCGTTTTTTTTTAAACTAAAAGCGTTGCTATTTAGCAACGCTTTATTTTTTATTCAAACGCCTCGGTTGATAGGTATCTATCGCCCGTATCGGGAAGAATAACTACTATATTTTTATTCTTATTTTCTTCCTTTTTAGCAAGTTCAATGCCTGCAAATAGCGTAGCGCCCGAACTAATGCCGACGAGTACGCCTTCCGTTTTACCTAGTAAACGCAAAGTATTATAGGCATCTTCTTCCTTTACCAACATTATTTCATCGTAAACGGCGGTATCAAGCGTTTTAGGAACAAAGTTAGCGCCTATTCCTTGTATATTATGCGCGCCCGCGTAACCTTTAGATAAAAGTGGAGAGTTAAACGGCTCTACCGCAACGACTTTAACGCCGTCAATTTTTTCTTTTAAATATTTCCCCGTACCCGAAATAGTACCGCCAGTTCCGACGCTAGATACTAAAATATCTACTTTGCCGTCTAAATCGTTATAAATTTCAGGCCCCGTTGTTAAATAGTGGGCTAGTGGGTTAGAAGGGTTTTCAAATTGCCCCGCGATAATCGCGCCAGGGGTTTGTTTTTTAATCTCTTCCGCTTTTTCTATTGCCCCTTTCATACCAAGTTTGCCGTCGGTCAAAATTACTTCTGCGCCGTACGCTTTCATAAGTTTAATTCGTTCTACGGACATACTATTAGGCATAACGATAACCGCTTTATACCCGCGCGACGCACAAACTAGCGCTAAACCTATACCCGTGTTGCCGGAAGTTGGCTCGATAATAACGGTGTCTTTAGTTATAAGACCGTTTTTTTCATAGTCTTCAATCATTTTAAAGGCAACTCTATCTTTAATAGAGCCCGCAGGGTTAAAAAGTTCAAGTTTAGCAAATAAATTAGCCTTTAAGTTTTGCGATTTTATAATATTGTTAAGTTTAAGAAGTGGTGTTGCCCCGATAAGTTCGGTGGCGGAATTATAAAATTTATTCATAACTTAAGTATAACATAAAAATTATAGTTTGTTAATAGTTTTAATAACTTTTTAAATAGTTTAGATGTTGACAAAATTTAGTTTATCATATAAAATTAAGTAAAGGAGATTATTAGTATGAAAGTTATTTTATTAAAAGACGTAAAAGGGCTTGGCAAAGCGCGTGATATAAAAGAAGTTAGCGACGGATACGCAAGAAACTGCTTAATTAAACAAGGTTTAGCAGAAGAGGCAACCGCCGTTAAAATTAACAGCTTAAACATTAAAAAGGGCGCGGAAGAATTCCACCGCCAAGAAGAAATTAAGGCGCTTAAAGAACAAGCCAAAAACCTTAACGGCAAAAACGTTACTTTAAAAATCAAATGCGGTGAAAACGGCAAGATTTTCGGTTCGGTAACGACTAAAGAAATTGCCGATGCTATCAACGAGTTAGGCTTTAACGTAGACAAAAAGAAAGTTTTACTTAAAGACGCTATTAAAAACTTAGGCGAATACACGGTAGAAGTTAAATTCTTACCAGAAGTATTAGCAAAAGTAAAAGTAACCGTAGTTGCGGAATAAAAAAATAATACCTTTAGGGCTTACCCTAAAGGTGTTTTTATTTAATCTTTTTTAGTTAAAATGTTTTCGCCGTCAAATACTATAAAACTATAACCCCAACCAAATGGTTTTTTATCTAAAATGTACTTTTTAAATCCGCGTTGCATTGAAGTATCTTCAGGGAGCTGTTCGGTAGGCAAGTCTTTTTTAGTACCCCAAATTCTAAACGCAATACCTAAGGTGTCGAACTCTTCGCTACCTACAAGGTCTACTTCGCGCCTAAAATCGTGGATATTGCCTTTTGGGAAAATTTCTTCGTATTCAGGGAATAAAAACCAAGTATCCGCTTTCATAACGAAAAGTTTATCGTTAAAAGTCTTACCCTTAAAGAATTCGTATGCAAGTTTATAAGAGTTTAGCCTTGACGCGCTAGAAAAATCCCCACCCGACGGCATATGTATTCTAGGAACAACGTCCCCCTTTTTAATATTTGCGCCAAAACCGTTATAGTCGCAAGGGGAAAGGTAGTTAACGTCGTATTGGAAATAGCCAAGCGCAAACCTAGTAAGGTTAAAAAATCCACGTTGCCATACTTCCGCAGGCGTGCCGACTATTCCGTGAAGGTTTTTACCTTCAATAAATTTTCTTTTAATATCGGTTATCGTGTTATAGAAAATTTCGTCCGAAATATTATTTTTTTTGTATTCGTTATAAAGTTCTTCCGTTGCAAGAAGTTGAATAACTAGCGATACGGCGGTTTTAGGGTAACTTGGGCAAAGAGCGCACGCTTTTTCTATAATATCGTCTTGCGGTTGTTTAGATAAAACGTAATCGCAAGAAAGAGAGTATAATTCTTCTTCGTTATCGCCTATTATTTTGTTAAATAATTCAAGTTCTTCTAAAAAATCTAACTTTTTAATAATTTCTAGTGTAAATTTTCTCATAATTTCCTACTAAAAAAGGGCTTAACTCCCTTTTTAATTAAAGTTTAATAACTTCTTGTCCGCCCATAAACGGTCTTAATACTTCAGGTACTGTAATAGAACCGTCTGCATTTTGGTATTGTTCGATAATAGCAGGGAATACCCTTGAAGTTGCTAAACCCGAACCGTTTAAAGTGTGAACGAAGTTTGTCTTTTTAGTTTCTTTGTTTCTATATCTAGTAGCGTTTCTTCTCGCTTGATAATCTCTTGCGTTAGAAACGGAAGATACTTCTTTATAAATACCCATTGAAGGAATCCAAACTTCGATATCGTAAGTTCTTGCCATTGAAGCAGAGCAGTCGCCCGCTGCAAGTTTAGAAAGTCTAAAGTGAAGGCCTAACTTATCCATAAGCGAGCAAGCCTTGTTAACAAGTTCGTCAAACGCCTTATCCGAAGTTTCAGGAGTAGTGATTTGTACCATTTCAACCTTGTTGAATTGGTGACCCCTAATCATACCGCGTTCTTCCGCCCTTGCAGAGCCCGCTTCTTTACGATAGCAAGGAGTGTAAGCAAAGAATTTAAACGGTAACTTATCTTCGTCGATAATTTCGTTTGCGTATAAGTTAACTAGCGCCGTTTCAGCAGTAGGGAGCATAAATCTATTTTTCTTTCTATCTTCGTCAACGTCAAGCCAGTAAACTTCATCGCTAAATTTAGGGAATTGACCAGCGCCGAAACCACAGTTATAAGAGAGTTGGTGCGGTGGTAAGATAAATTCGTATCCGTCGTTTAAATGTTCAGAAATAAAGAAATTGAGTAGCGCCCATTCAAGCCTTGCGCCGTCACCGCGGTAAGCCCAGAAACCGTTACCCGAAAGTTTAACACCGCGTTCGTAGTCGATAATACCTAAGTTTGTACATAAATCAACGTGGTTTTTAGCCTCAAAGTCAAATTTTGGCTTTTCGTTGTATTCTTTAACAACTTTGTTGTTTTCCTTTTCGCCTGGAAGTAAATCGTCGTCAGGCATGTTAGGAAGGCAAGCAACGAAATCGAAAATTTCGCTTGTAAGTTCGTTAATCTTAGCGTCGCCTTTAGCAATTTCATCACCGAGTTCACGCATCTTTTCAAAGATGTGTTCAACTGGTAAGCCTTGTTTTTTAAGGCTAGGAATTTCACTAGATACTTTATTTCTTTGCGCTTTTAAACTTTCAATTTCAAATTGTAAAGCGCGTTTTTGTTGGTCTTTTTTAATAACTTCGTCAAAGTCAACGTCATAGCCTTTTTTAAGTAACCTTTCTTTAACGAGTTGTGGGTTTTCGATTATAAGTTTAATATCAAGCATAATTTCTCCTAAAAAATCATATAATACTATTATTTTTATTATTTAAGTATATACCATAAATAAACTTTTTGCAAGATTTTTTCGGATAAAAAGTCATAATATAAATAATTTAGTTAAATTGTTTGCAAAATTTTCAAATATATGGTAGTATATTTGTGATATCTAAACCGTTTTAGGGAAGAGTAGTTTTTTATTTTAGTTTAGAGAGCGGTGGTTGGTGAAAAACCGTGTAAAGTAAAAAGTGAAAGTGCGCCTTAATTTTAAGGGAGATTAACTATCTACGGCTTGCCCCGTTATAGGCTTTCAAGTGAATTAAACTTTGTTTAATTTTGATTAAAGTGGAAACACGCCCGAAAAAGCGCCTTTATGTTTTTTCGGGTATTTTTTTATAGTTAATCTTTTCCGTATAACTTATTAATATTAAAAACTCTCTAATACTTCGTTATACCCGTCTTAACCCCTTGAAAATACGGCAAGTATTATCTTCGGGGATAAAGCCAAGTCTAACTCGCATTATAAAGTTTTTAATTTATTAAACGTTATACTACAAAGATTTAAAAGTTTGGCGTTAGATAGAATAAATTTACTACTTCGTTATACACACCTTACCATTTTGACAATACGACTAGTATTGCCTGCAACGATAAGGCGCGTCTAACTCGCATTATAAAGTTTTTAATTTATTAAACGCTATACTACAAAGATTTTGGGTTTATATATAGATATTTAAAATGGAGAATATATGTTCAGTAAAAGTTTAAAAAAAGATATTGACGCCGCAATGGCTAACGACCCTGCCGCTAGAACTCGGTTTGAAGTTAGACATACCTATTCCGGCATTAAGGCGCTTATTGCGTATAGGCGCGCAAACTTTTTTTATAGACACAATTTAAAATTTATTGCAAGAATGATAAGCCAAAACGCAAAAAAGGTTACGGGCATTGAAATTCACCCCGCCGCAACTATTGAGCCGGGCGTGTTTATCGATCACGGCATGGGCGTAGTTATCGGCGAAACGGCGGTTGTTGAAACGGGTTGCGTAATTTATCAAGGTGTAACTTTAGGCGGTACGGGTAAAGATAAAGGCAAAAAACGTCACCCAACCATTAAGCGTGACTGTGTTATTAGCGCAGGCGCAAAGGTACTTGGGGGTATAACTATAAACGAAAACTGTAAAATCGGCGCTGGTAGCGTAGTTTTAAGCGACGTTCCCGCAAATTCTACGGTAGTAGGTATTCCCGGCCGTATAGTTAAGCAAAACGGCGTTAACGTAAAGGATTTAGAGCAAGAAAAACGCGCGCCTGTTTGGGAAGAAATTTCAGCGCTTAAAGAAAAAATAGAAAAACTTGAACAAGAACTAGCAAAAAAGGAGAGTAAATAATGAAATTATATAATACTTTAACTAGAAAAAAAGAAGAATTTAAACCACTTAACGGCAACACCGTTAGAATGTATTCTTGCGGTCCAACGGTATACAATTACGCCCACATCGGCAACTTAAGAACTTACGTGTTTATGGACCTACTTAGAAGGGTTTTAAAATACGAAGGCTACAAACTTAAAGGGGTTATGAATATTACCGACGTTGGACACTTAATGGCGGATAGTGACGACGGTGAAGATAAAATGGCAAAATCGGCAAGGGAACAAAATAAAGACCCTTATGAAATTGCCGAATTCTATACGGACGTATTTTTCAAAGACTTTGCAAAACTCAATATCGGCAGACCTGAAGTAGTTTGTAAGGCGACCGATCACATTCAAGAAATGATTGACTACGTAGTAGGTCTTTGCGAAAAGGGTTACGGTTACGAAACTAGCGACGGTATTTATTACGACATTGAAAAATTCCCTGACTACGGCTGTTTATCGGGTAATTCCTTAGACGATTTAAAGGCGGGCGCTAGAATTGAAGTTAACGACGAAAAGCGTAGCCCTTACGACTTTGCTATTTGGAAAAAAGCGCCAAAGGAACACCTTATGCAATGGCCTAGCCCTTGGGGTCAAGGTTATCCTGGTTGGCATATTGAATGCTCGGCTATGAGTAAAAAGTATTTAGGCGAAGTGTTCGATATTCACTCCGGCGGTGTAGACCATATTCCAATCCACCACGAAAATGAAATCGCTCAAAGCCAAGGTTTAACGGGCAAAAACCCTGCAAAATTCTGGATTCACGGCGAATTCATGCTCGTTGACGGCGGTAAAATGAGTAAATCTCTTGGCAATACTTACACCATTGAACAACTTGAAAAAATGGGCTATTCTCCTATGGTGTTTAGATATTTCTGCTTAAACGCTCACTATAGAAAGAAACTCAACTTTACTTTTGAAACTATGGATTCGGCTAAAATTTCTTACGAAAGATTATGCCAAGCAATCTTAAAACACAAAAACGCAAGCGACAATTTAGACGAAGAAAAGTTAAATAAATATATTGAAGAATTTAACGAAGACGTTGCCGACGACCTTAATATTCCATCGGCGCTCGGCGTTCTTTGGACTATGCTTAAAGAGCCTGCGTCTAAAAACGTTTACGAAACCGCGCTTAAATTCGATAAGGTTTTCGGTTTAAGTTTAGACCTTGTTAAAGAAGAAAAGGCGGAAATTCCTCAAGATATTATCGACAAAGCGGAAAAAATGCAACTTGCTAGAAAGGAAAAAGACTACGCTACTGCTGACGCTATTAGAAACGAACTTGCATCATTAGGTTATATCGTAAAGAACACGAAAGACGGCTACGAAATTGACGTAAAGGCTTAAAAATTACCCGTTGTATTAACAAACCGTGAAATACTTAGCAATTTCGCTCTTTAATCCATTCGAAGTAATAAAACTTTAATCTCCCTACTAATTAGTGGGGAGATATTTTTTTAAAATTTTTATTAAAACACTTGATTTTTATATAATATAGATATATAATAAATTAGCACTCTCGCCTTTAGAGTGCTAACAATAAAACTAAAGACGTAAAATATATAGATTAAAAATGGAGAATTAAAAATGAAAAAATTTAAAACTGAATCGCAAAAAGTATTAGATATGATGATAAACTCTATCTATACTAATAAAGAAATCTTTTTACGCGAACTTTTATCAAACTGTTCAGACGCAATCGATAAACTTTACTTTAAGTCGTTAACAGACGGTATTTCAGGTTTATCTAGAAACGATTTCCATATCGATATCAAACTTGATAAAGATAATAGGACTATAACTATTTCTGATAACGGTATCGGTATGACGGCAAGTGAACTTGAAGAAAACTTGGGCACTATTGCTCACTCGGGCTCGCTTGAATTTAAAAATAACGATAAACTTAAAGAAGAAGATATAAACATTATCGGTCAATTCGGCGTAGGTTTTTACTCTGCCTTTATGGTTGCTAAAAAGGTGGAAGTTATCTCTAAAGCGTACGGCGAAGAAACTGCTAATATTTGGACTTCTTCTGGCGTAAACGGCTACGATATTAAGCCTTGCGAAAAGGAAAGCAACGGTACTGATATTATTCTATATATAAAAGAAAATACCGAAAACGATACTTTCGACAGTTATTTGGAAGAGTACAAAATTAAGAATTTAGTTAAAAAGTATTCCGATTACATTCGCTATCCTATTCAAATGGAAGTTACTAAATTTAAGCCCAACGCCGATGAAGAGGGCAAGCAAGAAAAGTATTTAGAAAAAGATACTTTAAACGCCATCGTTCCTATTTGGAAAAAGAATAAAAGCGAAGTTACAAAGGAAGAATACGACGAGTTTTATAAAGAAAACTTCTTCGACGGCACTAATCCTTTAAAGACTATTCATATGTCGGTTGAAGGCGCGGTAGACTTTAAGGCCCTTTTATTTATCCCTGAAACAGTACCGTATAACTACTACTCTAAACAATACGAAAAGGGATTAAAACTTTACACTAACGGCGTTATGATTATGGAAAAATGCGCCGACTTGTTGCCAGACTATTTCAGTTTCGTTAGGGGATTAGTGGATAGCGAAGTAACGCTCAACGTTTCTCGTGAAGTGGTGCAACAAACACGTCAACTTACGCAAATTGGCGCAAGTATTGAAAAGAAAATTAAGTCAGAACTTGAAAATTTACTTAAAAACGACAGAGAGAATTACGAAAAGTTCTTTAAAGCGTTCGGTTTACAAATCAAGTTTGGCATTTATCAATCTTTCGGCGCAAAAGCGGAAGTTTTAAAAGACCTTGTGTTATTCCACTCTTTAAAGGAAGATAAACTTGTAACTTTAAAAGAATACGTTGAAAATATGGGCGTTAATAAAGATAGTATTTTCTATGCTAGCGGAAAAACGGTAAGCGCCGTTAAATCTCTTCCTAAAGTAGAAAAACTTTTAAACGACGGCATAGACGTACTTGCTATGGTTGACGAAGTTGACGAATTTGCCATTAAATTTATGGGCGAATACGACAAAAAGCCGTTTAAAAACGCTACGCAAGAAGTTAGCGTTGAAAGTGGCGACGTAAAGGAAGAAGATAAACCTATTTTAGACGCTATTAAAGACGCGCTTGACGGTAAGGTTGAAAAGGTTGTAACTACAAAAGCGCTTGTAAACCACGCAGTTTGCCTATCAAGTGAAGGGGAAATTTCTATTGAGATGGAAAAGGTTATGTCCGCAATGCCTAACGCCGAAAACGCTATGAAGGTAACAAAGGTATTAGAAATCAACGAAAACCACGCTATCTACAATAAACTTAAAACTTTATTTAACGAAGATAAAGAAAAGTTTAACGACTTAGCAAAAGTATTGTACGTTCAATCTGCGTTAGTTGCAGGTTTAGAAGTAGATAATATTGGCGAAATGTCTGACCTTATTATTAACTTATTAGTTTAAAGCCCTATAAACTTCGTTATGCATTGTTTCTTTGTGTTTTTTCGACCTCAATGACCGGCAGGTCTATTTCGTCCGCAAAAACCCAAGAGCCTCGCCTAACTCGTTTCTAATGCTTTAAAGGGCTACGTTAATACAACTTTATAAAATTAATTACCACCTTAAACGCTTGTTCATACGTTGCGTATGAGCAGGCGTTTTTTTATATATTTTATACGTATGCGCATCTATTTTATATGTTTAATGTGCTAATACGTTATATATTAGCAATTGTTACATAAATTATTTTATAGTAAATTTTGCGATATAATCGTAAATTTTTAACTTTCAATTTAAAAAATGTAAAAATTTTTCAAAAAGGGGTCA
Organism: Clostridia bacterium; assembly: GCA_017504165.1. Taxonomy (GTDB): domain Bacteria; phylum Bacillota; class Clostridia; order Christensenellales; family Borkfalkiaceae; genus HGM11412. Next base: position 14,316 of record JAFVRR010000016.1, read on the forward strand.
AAAACACTTTACAACTTTAGCGTAATAAAGTATAATAGGTACATAAGTTAACTTTAGTACAGTAAAGTAATGAAGTAAACCAAATTAAGAAATAAATTTTTAGGAGAGATATTATGAAAAAATTATTAACAACTTTAGTAGCAGTAATGCTTGCAGTAGTATCTTTATTCACGTTTACAGCATGTGGTAAAGTAGAAGATGAAAAGGCAATTAAAACTGCCGGTAAAATCGTAATTGGTATTACCGACTATGAACCAATGGATTATAAAGATGAAAACGGTAAGTGGATTGGTTTTGATGCCGAACTTGCTGAAATGTTCGCCGAAGAACTTGGCGTAGCTTGCGAATTCTTTGAAATTGCAGACTGGGACGCAAAGACTATTGAACTTAAATCAAATCAATTTGACTTAATTTGGAACGGTATGACGGCGTCTGATAAACTTGCCAAAGAAATCGACCTTTCTATTCCATACGCTAAAAACGCGCAAGTTCTTATTGTAAAGAGCGGTGTTACGGTTGATAAAGACAATATTAAAAATATGTCTATCGCAGTAGAAAAAGGTTCTGCAGGTAACAACGTAGCGGCAGACGATATTAAAGTTACTAATATCAACGCGGTTGCATCTCAATTAGCAGCATTACTTGAAGTTAAAGCAGGAACTTCTGATGGTGCTCTTATCGACTTAACAATGGCTGAAAGCGTTGTTGGTAAAGATGATTTTGCATCTTTAGTAATTGCTGACGGTATTTCTTACGGTGCGGAAGTATTCTCTGTTGGTTTAAGAAAAAATAGTGACTTAACTGAAAAATTAAACGCTTTCTTAAAGGCTAAATATGCAGACGGCACTATGACGGAACTTCTTAAAAAATATCAAGTATCTTTAAACGTAGACGCTCTTAAATAAGATATAAAAGAGGTTTAAATAAATGGAAGTCTTTTTAGAAGTAAACTCCGTACTTTTAACAGGCTTTATAACATCAGTTTTGCTTTTTGCTTTAACGTTAGTAATAGCGTTACCATTGGGGCTACTTATGGCATTTTGTTCAATGTCAAAGTTCGCCCCTTTAAGTATGTTTATGAAGGTTGTGGTATGGATTTTAAGGGGAACGCCTTTAATGTTGCAAATTTTTGCAATATTCTATTTACCTGGTTTACTCAATTTATTCGTATGGCCAAGAATGAATACGGGTTGGCTATGGTTTGACCAAACTATTTCTACAAGGTTTATAGCGGCGCTCGTTGCGTTTGGTATAAACTACGCGGCGTATTTCTCGGTTATATTTAAAGGTGGTATAGAAAATATATCAAACGGTCAATTCGAGGCGGGATACGTTTTAGGTATGACAAAGCGCCAAATTTTCTTTAAAGTTATTTTGTTACAAGTAATTAAGCATATACTTGCTCCTATGAGTAACGAAATTATTACTTTAATTAAGGATACGTCGCTTGCTAACACTATTAGCGTTTACGAACTTATTTTCTATTCGAAAAAGTTTATGTTAGACGGTCTAGTATGGCCTGTATTCTACGCGGGCGCATTCTACTTGCTTTTCGTAGGATTGCTAACCATTTTGTTTAACAAATTAGAGAAAAAATTAGGTTATTTTAGGACGTAATTATGGCATTTTTAGAAGTAAATAATTTTAATAAAACTTTTGGTGATAAGGTAGTTGCGTTAAAAGACGTAAATTTTTCACTTGAAAAGGGTAAAGTTTTATCTATAATAGGTCATTCGGGTAGCGGTAAAACGACGTTACTTCGCTGTATTAACTTTTTAACGGAAGTTGATAGCGGTAAAATGACGCTTGACGGGGAAACTTTATTAAAAGCGCCTATGGATAAATCTATTAGTGAGGCGGAAATACGTGAAAAACGCCTTAATTTTGGGCTTGTGTTTCAGTCTTTTAACCTTTTTCCACAATATAACGTTTTAGATAACGTTACGCTTGCGCCTAATATGCTCCTTCTCGACGATATTAAAGAGTATAAAAAGAGTTTAAAGGCGCAAAAGTTACCACTACTTGAAAGAAAGTCTTTAGTTAAAGAGTTTATTAAAGAAAAAAAGGCAAAAATTGAAAAAGAGGGGCTTGAAATTATAGAAAAGGTCGGGTTATTAGACAAAATTAAGTCATACCCTTGCGAACTTTCTGGCGGTCAATGTCAACGTGTTGCGATAGCAAGGGCGCTTGCATTGAACCCTAAAGTTTTATGCTTTGACGAGCCAACTTCGGCGTTAGACCCTGAACTTACTGGCGAAGTTTTAAAGGTTATTAAGTCTTTAAAGCAAAAAGATAGAACTATGATTATAGTTACACACGAAATGAGTTTTGCTAAAAACGTATCCGACGAAGTGATTTTTATGGCGGACGGCGAAATCGTTGAAAGCGGTAAGCCTAAAGACTTATTTAACAACCCTCAGTCAGAACAACTTAAAGCGTTCTTATCTAGCGCTAACAATAAAGATGAATTATAGGCTTAATCACAAACACAGTTAATTTTTGACGGCAAATTACTTTAAAATATCTCGGTTTTGCTCGGTTACGTACCGCCAGGTATGCGCCCTTGCAAAAGCACTTATATTTTCTTGTACTTTATCCGTCAAAACGCAATAAATTGCTAATCAACAATTTATTGTGATTTCGCCTAAATAAAAGAAAAAGGGAATAAAAAATGGGAATTAACGAAATCCATTTAAAAGATTTTTATTCGGCTATTTTAAAATTAAAAACGGAAGAAGATTGTAAAATCTTCTTTAACGACCTTTGCACTTATAAAGAGTTAGAGAATATGGCGCAGAGAATAGCGTCGGCTAAACTTTTAATGGAAGGTAAAACGTACGAAGAAATTATAAAAGAAACGGATATTTCTTCCGCAACTTTATCGCGCGTTTCTAAATGCGTAAAATACGGCGAAGGCTATAATAAAATTTTAAAAGATGAACGTTAAAAATTACGACAAAATTCAAAACCAAATATTAAGCGAACAAAAAGGGGATGCAAAACTATTAATTCACAGTTGTTGCGCCCCTTGTTCTTCATATTGTTTAGAAAAGGTTTCGCCTTATTTTAAGGTGGACGTTTTTTACTATAACCCCAATATAACTAGTGAAGAAGAGTATAATAAAAGACTAGTTGAAGAGATAAATTTCGTTAAAAAGGTCTACGGCAATCAAATTAGCGTAATTAGCGGTAATTATAACCCCAAAGAGTTTTTGCAGGCTGTAAAAGGGTTAGAAAATGAAATTGAGGGTGGTAAAAGATGTAAAATTTGCTATCTTCTTCGCCTTGAAGAAACGGCTAAAATGGCAAAAGAGTTAGGTTACGATTATTTCACTACGACACTTTCAGTTAGCCCTTATAAAAATGCAACTTGGCTTAACGAAATAGGCGAAGAATTGTCTATTAAGTATGGTGTTAAATACTTATATGCAGACTTTAAAAAGAGTGGCGGATATTTAAAAAGTATAGAACTATCTAAAGAGCACGGGCTTTACCGCCAAGACTATTGCGGTTGCGAATTCTCAATAAGAAAATAGAAAAACGCTTTCAAATCAAGAAAGCGTTTTGTTTTTAATTAATCGTTAATATTTCTATTATTTTATTAATATTATCTATTAAATCGTTAAGTTTTATTATTAATTCTTCATTTTGTTTTTTGTAGTATTGAAGTTCTATTAAATCTTTATTAAGCGTAATTTCTTTTTTGGTGAATTGTTTAGTGAAATTTTCAAATATTTGATTTGTGGTAGATTGTTTTGACGGGCGACCTTTAGTTGTAAAATGTGGTTCAAGTTTACCTTCTAGTATAAGTTTAATTTCTTCTACTATTTGTTTATTTGGTTTTGTGGTTGGCCGTTTTACGCCTATACTACGCCCCAAATCGCGTAGAGTGTGTGTAGGAAGTTTTTCTAATTCTTCAACGTTGACGGAGTTAAGTTGTTCTTTTAGTTTGTCCATAGTGATTCTCCTAAAATAAAAAAGTGCGCTAGACAAAACCAGCGCACGAAAAACGCGGTTTTGTTCTGTTGCTACACAGTTCACACAAACTAGGGTATGAAAAAAACAACCTACGCTTTTACCAAACGTATGCCCTAGTTTATAAAATATTATACTGTGTAGCAGGGTTATTATATCACTTTTGAATTAAAATATCAATAAATTAGTTAAAAAAGCGGGGATATTACAATAAAAAGGTTAAAAACAATTGAAAAAATTTAATAAATGTGCTAAAATACCTATAAATTAGAATGGTGATCTATGAACTGTATTGATAAAATGTACAAAGAAATCGAAGAGATTTTAAAAAAAGAAAAGGCGGAATACGAACATTTAAGAATGCCTATTAAAGAAATCAAGCATGATTTTACCGCTTTTGATAACGAAGTTGAAGAAAGTAAAATTGAAGTTGATTATTTATCTAACGTAACTTGCGATGAAAGTATTGCGCAAAAGAAATACTTTAACGAAGAAAAGGCGGTTAAGTTTATAGAGTTCATATTTAAAAAATACGCGGTAACCGTAACTTGTGAAAACGGTGAAGATAAATTCGCTAGCGAAGTTTTATCTAAAATTTCCACAAGCGATGATTTAATAGAAAAATTACGTGATCTTGAAAACGAGTTTGTTAATAATTTTTACGAAACGAATGAAGTAAAAGCCTATTTTGAAAATCCGTACAATGCTTTATTTAAAGATGAAAAGGGTTATTACGCAGTTATTTTAAACGGCAAGTTTAGTGACGTTAAGCGTCCGCAAAGTTTTATTGCAAACCAAGTTAAAAAACTTGTTAAAGAAAGTTTAGACGAGTACGTTTCCGACTATGCTCATCACTTTAAAGGGGAAAAGGAAGTAAATTCCATTCTCAACAGCGTAAAGGCGGAAATAAATAAGTCTAATCAAACTGGTCACGAAGAACTTGAAAAAGTTTTAGAAGATGCCTTTTATGCTCACCTTTCTAAAAAGGGTGTTAAAAGGGAAGAATTTGATAGTTATCTTTTAAATAAAGGCTTAAAGTTAACTAGACAAGGTAACAATTATTTTAGGAAAAAGGCGTACGAAAAGTATGCTGAATATAAAAAAATAGAATTCCGATACTGATTTTTCAGAATATAACCGGAATACAAAGGAGTAAATTTTAAAATGCCAGAAGGCGTCCCGCAGCTAATAGTTGCAATCGTAGTTTTAATTATTTTGTCAGGTTTCTTTTCTGGAACTGAAACGGCTTACACTAGCCTTAACGTTATTAAGGTTAAAAGTTTAGCGCAAAAAGAACCTAAGTACGAAAAAGTTTTATCGCTTTACGATAAGTACGATAAACTTATTTCAACTATTTTAGTTGGAAACAACATCGTAAATATTTTAGCATCGTCGTTATCAATGCTAGTATTTGCAAAACTATTATTTAATAGTCCAGAATCGGTCATTTCAGCAGTTTCAACCGCAGCAATCACCGTAGCAGTTTTAATTTTTGGTGAAATAACGCCGAAATTTATAGCGAAAACGTATCCTGAAAAAATTGCATCGGCTTTTTATCCGGGCATAATCTTTTTCTATTACGTGTTAATGCCTATTAACTTCGTGTTTAGTGGATTTAAGTGGCTTATCGGTAAAATGTTTAGGCTTGAGGCCGACGATACTATTACAGACGACGAACTTATAACTATTGTCAACGAAGCGGAGGAAGACGGCACTCTTAAAGAAGAAGAGTCTAACCTTATTAAAAGCGCGATTGAGTTTGACGATTTAGAAGTTAAAGACATTTTACTTCCACGTATAAACATTATAGCAGTTCCCGTTGACGCGGACAAAAACGACATTAAAAAAGTTTTCGAGAAAGAGCGTTATTCAAGACTTCCCGTGTATAACGAAAATATTGATAGCGTTATCGGTTTTATTCATGAAAAAGACTTTTATAGAAGTTACCATAAAAAGGAATTTAATATAAAAGAGATAATGCAAGACGTGGTTTTCGTTGTAGAACACACTAAAATCTCCGTACTTTTAAAGAAATTGCAGTCTAAAAAGGTGCATATGGCAATTGTTTTAGATGAGTACGGCGGAACTTTAGGGCTTGTTACCGTTGAAGATATTATCGAAGAACTCGTCGGCGAAATTTATGACGAGCACGACGAGGAAATCGTTGAAATTAAAGAAAATTCCGACGGTAGTTATACGGTAAACGGCGCGACGGAAATTGATAATTTTTTTGAATTCTTTGAACTTATTGAAGATGAAGAAGAATTCGACGCTAATTCCGTTAGCGGTTGGGCTACCGAGTTTTTAGGTGAAATTCCACTTACGGGTAGAACTTTTGAATACAAAAACTTATTCGTTAAAGTCACTAAAACTACAAGGAAAAAGGTTTTAGAAATTAACGTTAAAAAGATCGAAGAAAAAGAAGATGAAGAATGATAAAAAGACCACGATTTCGTGGTCTTTTTTAACGCCTCTTTATTATATAATATATTATGTATATAATTGATATATTGATAGGGGTGATAGTTATCGTTTTAATAGTATTAGCGGGAATAAAAACGGCAAAAAGCAAAAATTGTAACGATTGCGGTAACTACTATTGTCCGTTAAAAAAAGGTAAAAAGAAAGATGTTAAATAAACTTTAAATCGTTTGACTTATAAAAAAGAAAGGAATATAATAAACTTTGTTGTGAATTTTTTTCTTTAAGGAGAAACTAATGAAGAATTTATCAAATAAGTGGACTAGGGCGGCAATACCTGCGCTTTTACTTCACTCTAGTATTGGTACAGTGTATTGTTGGTCGCTTTTTAGTGGTGAAATTGCTACTGCTACGGGTATTGACAGTTTTACTTTAGGTTGGGCGTTCTCGCTTGCAATTTTCTTTTTGGGTATGTCCGCTGCATTTTTAGGCGACTTCGTTGAAAAAGATATTCATAAAGCAAGTTTACTTGCATCAATTTGCTTTGCGGTAGGCGTTGTTGGTACGGCGTTTGCAGTTAGAATTAAATCGGCTTTTCTTATCATTTTATTCTACGGCGTTATTATGGGTATCGGTTTAGGCCTTGGCTATCTTTCACCTGTTAAAACTTTAATGCTTTGGTTTAAAGATAAAAAAGGTTTAGCAACGGGTCTTGCAGTTGCGGGCTTTGGCGCTGCTAAAATGATTTTCTCGCCTGTTATTGAATTTTTTAACGGTAAATTTGGCGTTGAAATTGCTTTATATATTTTAGCGTGTGTTTGGTTCGTAATGATGTTTACCGGCCACTTACTTCTCAAAAAGCCTGAAGGTTGGGTGGAATCTCACGAAAAGTTCGATATTAAAAAGTTCTTTAGTAGATTTAAAATTTTTGCAGACGTTAAGTTTATCGGTTTATGGCTCGTATTCTATATCAACATTACTTGTGGCTTAGCCCTTATCTCTCACGAAAAACAAATTTACGGCGTTATCGGCCTTTACGCAATGGCAGGTCTTTTATCTACGTTAACAGGTCTTTTAAACGCGGGTGGTAGACTTGCATACTCTGCAATTGGCGACCATTTTAAAGATAGAAATACAATCTATAAAATTATTTTAATAAGTGAACTCGTTATGACTGCCGTTGCAGTATTTACGGGCGCTATTACTAACTCTGTAGCATTTATTTGTATTGCTTTATTATTCGTTGTAAACGCAGGCTACGGCGGTGGTTTTAGTAACTTACCAACCTTACTTTCAGACATTTACGGCATGGGGAATATTTCTTCACTTCACGGTATAGCCCTTTCCGCTTGGGCGTTTGCAGGCTTAACTGGTAACCAAATTGCCGAAGTTATTATTAACGCTAGCCCATCGCATCAAGTAGGCTATCAAAACGTATTATACTTTACAATCGCGCTATACGCTATTGCTACGCTTGTAGACTTCTTCCTTGTAAAGAGCAAAAAAGAAAAAGCGTCTTCAATTGAAGGTTAATAAATATTAAAAAAATCCCGCTTGGGATTTTTTTATTTTGTGTTGTTAATATAATAAAATTGTGGTAAAATAAATATATGGAAAGTAAAAGAGTAAAAGATTCGTTAACTGAACAAGTTCATATTTTAACGCAAGGCAATTTAAACGGCTATAAAAGATTATTCGGCGGTAAACTTATGAGTTGGATGGACGTCGTTGCAGCGGTGGTTGCTAGGCGTCACTCTAATAAAAACGTAACGACTGCGGTTGTAGATATGCTTGAATTTAAAGCGCCAGCATATGCTAACGACGTTATTTGTATTATCGGCAAAATAACCTACGTTGGCAATACTTCAATGGAAGTAAAAGTAGACGTTTACGTTGAAGAGTTAAATCACGAAAGAAGGCTTATAAACACGGCGTATATAGTTATGGTCGCTATTGACGAGAATGAGAAACCGACGAAAGTCCCAGGTTTAATCCTAGAAACGGAAGAAGAAAGGGAAGAATACGAAAGGGCAAAGATTAGAAACGCTAGAAGAAAGGAGTATAACAAATGAAAGCGTATATTAAAAAAACCCTAACTCTTTTTGCGGTTATTATCGCTTTATTTTGTTCTGCGTGTACTGTAAATTTTAATAATTTAGATACCGACCAAACTAAAATTATTAACGGGGTGGCGGAAAAGGGTGTTTTAACCGCTAACGTAACGATATTTGCCTATTCTATAACGGGTAGAACAATTGCTCAAGGTAGCGGTGTTATTTATAAAGGGAACGGCTTAAGTTATTACGCGCTAACGAATAATCACGTAGTATACGAAGGTTTTTCTTATAGCGTAATGGATGCGTACGGCGAAATTTGGAATGCAAAACTAGAAGGTTACGATGCTAGTTACGATTTAGCGGTCGTAAGTTTTAGACCGCAAACGGAAAAGGAATATTACGTTCCTAAAATTAACGAAACCGATCCAAGCGTTGGCGACGTTGTTATAAGTATAGGCAATCCGCAAGGGGTTATGAACGCCATAACGTTCGGTACGGTTTCAAAATATCTTGCCATTGAAGCGCTTGATAAAGATTCTATGCTAGACGATGAAGGCTCTAACGTAGAGTTTGAAGTTATTAAACATAACGCGCCGATAGACAGTGGATCTTCGGGCGGGGCGCTACTTGACCAAAACTATAATATTTGCGGTATAAATTTTGCGTCGGGAAGAGGCGAAAATAGTCAATTTATTTCAGGCTATGCCGTTCAACCGACTAAAATTTTAGAATTTTTAACCGCTAAAGGCTTAATCTAAATTAAAAACGCTTTTCCAAACGGAAAAGCGTTTTTCTATATAGAATTGTCGCAGTTTTCTTTAACCCATTTTAAAACGTACTCGGCAAATTGAATAGTTAGCGGAGTTGCCGTCTTTTCGTAAGGCACTGCAAGGGCAATCGTTCTAAACGACGGCGGATTGGTTTCTAAAACTTTAACTTTATCGCTCCTACCTTTTAAAATTAGTTCGGGCGCTAAGCAAATACCTAAATTATTCTCTACCATAGAAATCATGGCGTAGTCGTCGTTGGTACGGTAGGCTATTTTAGGGATAATTCCCGCCCTTTTAAACACCGTGCGCGAATCGAAGTCCGTTTCTTCGGGAAGGGAAATAACAGGCTCTTTAGAAAACTCTTCAACGGAAATTTCACTAAGTTTAGAAAGATGATGATTTTTTGGCAGTACCGCCAAAATTCTATCTTTAACGAGCGGATAGCATTTTAAGTTGCTATGCGATGGCAAAGTTATAAACCCAACGTCGCAAATACCGTCTTCAAGCGCTTTAGAAATATCGTCGTAGTTGCCGTTAATAAGCCCGAATTCTACTTCGGGATGGGCGTTTTTAAACTTGCTCATAATACTAGGTAACCAGTTAACTGCAACGGAAGAAAAAGCGCCTATCGTAACTCTATTAGTGTTTTCGCCCCTTATTTTAAGGGCCAGCGATTTAACCTTTTTGTCGCCGTCAACTATGTCTTTAACCGTTTGATAAAGCCTTGAGCCTTCTTCCGTTAAAATAGTTCCCGCCTTACTTCTTTTCATTACCGAAAAACCTAATTCTTCTTCTAAATTAAGTATTAATCTAGTTACGGCAGATTGAGTAGACTCAAGTTCTTCCGCAGCTTTTGATATGCTACCTTTTTCTATTGATAAAATAAATGCTTGGTATTCTTTTAACGTCATATTCCTATCCTTAAATTTAGTATGATTTATTTGCATACTATTTTATCATATATTAAAAAATATTGCAAGTATTTTAATAAAATATTTAAAAATAGGGTAAAAATAGTTGCAATTTATGAAAAAAAGGAATATAATGCTAACATAAATAAAATTTAGCACGATAAAGTATGATTTTTTTTCATATAAAAAGGAGAGGGTTATGAACGTTTGGGAAGTTGTAGCCTTTATTGCTTATTTCGTAGTAGTATTAGCAATAGGTGTATATTTCTATTTTAAAGGCAAAAAGAAAGTAGAAGGCGAAAAAGACTACTTTTTAGGTGGCAGAAATATGGGCGGTTTCGTTGCCGCTTTATCTGCAGGCGCATCTGATATGAGCGCGTGGGTACTTATGGGTTTACCTGGTGCTATCTGTATGCTTGGCGTTGGTCAAGTTTGGATTCCAGTAGGCTTAGTAATCGGTACTATTTGCGCTTGGATTTTCGTTGCTCCTAAACTTAGAAGATACGCTATTAAAGCGGGCGACTCTATTACTATACCACAATTTTTATCTAACCGTTTTAAAGCAAAAAGCAATACGCTTAGAATTACTTGCGCGGTTATCTTCGTAATTGCATACTGTATTTACTCTGCATCTTCAATTACTGCTTGTGGCGAACTTTTCAATACTGTAACCGGTGGTCTTGTAAATAAAACTTGGGGTATGATAATTGCCGCTGCTATCGTTATTATTTATACTTTACTTGGCGGTTTCAACGCCGTTTGCTGGACGGACTTCTTCCAAGGCTTACTTATGCTTGCAGCGTTAATGATTTTACCTATTATTGCATTGTTCGTAATGAAGGGCGAAGGCTTTGCTCCATTAGGCGCGGTAGTTACTCCAGAAAACTATTATAACGTATTAGCATCTGGTAAATTTGATTGGAACAGTATTGCCGTTATTTTGTCTGGTCTTGGTTGGGGTCTTGGCTACTTTGGTATGCCACACATCTTAATTAGATATATTTCTATTAAAAATGAAAAAGAAATGCGCCGTTCACAAATCGTTGGTAGTTCATGGACTACTATCATTTGTATTATGAGCGCGGTTGTAGCGCTTGTTGCTCACGAATATTTTGGCAATACTGTAAACGACGGTAATCAAACGCTAGTATTCGTAATGCTCGCGCGTAGCCTTGTTCCTGGTCTTTTTGCAGGTATCTTAATTTCCGCTATTATCGCGGCGTCAATGTCAACTGCAGATAGCCAATTACTTGCATCATCAAGCGCGTTTGCTAGTGATATTTATAAAGCGCAAATTAAAAAGGACGCAACGGATAAGCAAATGCTCATTGTAGGTAGAATCGTAGTTTGCGCGGTTTCAGTAATAGCGCTTGCAATTGCTTTACTTCCAGGTACTGGTGGTATTATGGGTCTTGTAAGTAACGCTTGGTCAATTTTCGGCTCTTCATTCGGCCCTGCAATTATTCTTTCACTTTACTTTAGAAAGTTTAATTATAAAGGCGCTGTAGCAGGTATTATTACAGGTTTTGCTGTTTCTGTTTTATGGCTTATTTTCTTATCTGGCCCAACAGGCTTATACGAAATTATTCCAGGCTTTATTAGCGCGCTTTTAGTTTCAATTATAGTTTCTAAATGCACTAAAGAACCTGAAGAAGAAGTAGTTGCTTTATATGATGAAGTTTCTAAATTAGATTCTAAATTTGAAGGTTAATTAAATATATAAAATAAAAAAGTGGCTACACTTAGCCACTTTTTTCGTTTGTTTACATATTTACCAAAAATTTACAAACTATATCGTTAAAGGAGTAAATTATGAAAGCAACGGGAATTGTAAGGCGTATTGACGATTTAGGTAGGATTGTAATCCCTAAAGAAATACGCAAAACATTAAAGATAAAAGAGGGCGATCCACTTGAAATTTTCGTTCAAACTAACGAAGTAATGCTCAAAAGGTATTCGCCTATAAACTCTATTACCGATAGCGTTATATTGGTAGCGAAATCGCTATTTAAAGAAACGAATTATTCGGTAGTTATTTTAGATAACGAGTGCGTGGTTGCGGCTGAAGGTGATGCAAAAGCATTTTTAAACGATACTTTGTCAAAAGAGGGGGCTAAAGTTTTTCAAGAGGGCAAAAGTTTTTCTATTAGCGAAGTTGATAATTTAAAACCCATAAAACTATTTAATAGCGACGACGGGCGGTTTAAAAGTCAATTGATTTTGCCCGTTACCGATAAAGATGGAGAAACTCTTGCCGTAATATGTCTACTTGATACCGACGGTAAAACTAAATTTGGGGCAACGGAAATAAGATTACTTAAACTTGCGGGCGAGTTTATTAAAAGTAAAGTTTTATCGTGATATGTCAAAAAAAGATAAACTTATTTCGGGCGCTTTAGCCCTTGCAATCGGCGGGTTTATAACTAAAGTTATAGGCGCGCTTTATAGAATACCTTTAACCAATATTTTAGGCGCGGAAGGAATAGGTATTTATCAAATGGTATTCCCTTTATACTGTCTACTTTTAACAGTGTCGTCAACGGGAGTGCCTAACGGTATAGCAAAACTAATTGGCGAAGGAAAAGACGCGGAAAAGACGTTGTATTCCGCATTAAAAGTATTCGTGCCGATAGGGGTTATAGGTAGTGTAATTATGGCGGTTTTTTCAAATAAAATCGCCATTTTACAAGGGAATAGCCTTGCTAAATTGAGTTACGTTTTAATATCTCCGTCCGTTTTAGCGGTTAGTATTATCTCTTGCTTTAGGGGGTATTATCAAGGCTTGCTCAATATGAAACCAACGGCGATTTCGCAAGTTTTAGAGCAGATTATAAAATTGGTTTTCGGTTTGACGTTAACTAGTTTTAGTAACGACTTGGCAATTAAGGCGTCGCTTGCAACTTTATCCGTTACAATATCGGAAATTGCGGTCGTAGGCTACTTTATATTTTTAAAGAAAAAGTCTAACGGATTTAGATTCTTAAAGTCTAGCGATAGCGACGTAAAATCAATAGTTAAAAACGTTTTGCCAATAACGTTAACTACGATTATTATGCCACTGACAAGAACGGTTGAAAGTTTTATAATTTTAAACGTTCTTAACGGCTATTTAACTAACGCAACTTCACTTTACGGATTGTATTCGGGCGCGGTGGAATCGCTAGTCGGCGTGCCCGTGTCCATTTTGTATAGTATTGCGGTAACTAGCGTGCCGATAATATCTAAAGAAAAAGAGTTAAAGTATAAAAAGATTAAAAAGCCAATATTTTTAACGTTAATTTGCTCGGTAGTATTTGCGATTGTATTTTATCTTTTTTCCGCATTTGCGGTGAATTTACTTTATAGGGGGCTTAGTGCATACGATAAAACGCTAACTATTAGTATGGCTAAACTTGCAGCTCTTTCAGTTTTAACTCTTCCTATAATGCAAACTTTTTCCGCTTGTTTGATTGCTTGCGGGCATTTGTACATTCCCTCAATCACTTCGCTAATATCTTCAATTATCAAAATATTTCTAACTTTTTTACTATTAAAAGTAAAAAGCATCAATATTTTTGCCGTTATTATAACCGATATACTTTGTTATTTGGTTGCGTGTTTTTTAAATTTGGTATATATTATATTTAGGCTCAAACGCAATCTCTAGTTGATTTTTGACGGCAAACTACTTTAAAATATCTCGGTTTTGCTCAGTTACAGACCTTACAGGTATGCGCCTTCGCAAGAACGCTTATATTTTCTTGTATTTTATCCGTCAAACCGTAATTTATTACTAATCATCTATTTATTGCTATTTCGCCTATTCTAAGAAAAAAGCGGAGATAAAAATGCACAAATTAACGGTAATAGGTCTTGGATGTGATAAAAACGATATAACTTTAAGCGGTTTAAACGCAATAAAGGGTGCTGAAAAATTAGTCGTAAGGACAATGCGCACCCTTTCTTTTGATGCTGTAAAAGATTTAGATAAGGAAATAATTTCCCTTGACTACGTTTACGAAAAAAGTCGCTCGTTTAACACTTTAAACGTAAACCTTGCTAAAGAAGTTATTAAACTTTTAGAGATTAGTGACGTTTGCTATTTAGTAGACGGTAGCGCAACGGAAGATTTATCCACTAAAGAAATTTTAAAAAGAGTAAAAGACGCTAAGGTTATTAGCGGTGTATCCGCAAAAGAAAAATGCCTTGAAAGACTTAAAATTTCAACGACTTCGTGCGCGTCGCTTTCCGCTTACGACGTACTTCTTGATGAAGAGTTTTCCTTCCCTGCGGTTATTTACGCAATAGATTCCGTTAAAATTGCAAGCGAATTAAAACTTAAACTAATGAATTTAATAGGCGAAGAAACGGTAGTTTATCTTGCGTCTAATAATTACACTAAAAAAATCCCAATCTACGAACTTGATAGGGTAAAGGTTTACGATTATTCAACTTCGCTTTATATTTCTAGCGTAAAATTAACTAAAAAAGAGCGTTTTATTTTCAACGATTTATTAAAAATTTTAGAAATTTTGCGTTCTGAAAACGGTTGCCCTTGGGATAGGGAACAAACGCCTAAGAGCATTGAAAAGAATTTACTTGAAGAAACTTACGAACTTCTAGACGCCATTGAAAGCGATGACGACGATAAAATTATCGAAGAGGCAGGCGACGTATTATTGCAAGTAGCCTTTTACATTTTATTCGGCGAAGAGAGCGGTAGATATAACGCTGAAGACGTCCTTTCAAATATATGCAGTAAACTAATAACAAGGCACACTCACGTCTTTGGTCAAGATAAGGCGAATAGCGGTGAAGAGGCGCTTTCTACTTGGAACAAAAACAAGGCTATTGAAAAGGGCTATAATAACGCCTACGAATACGTAGACAGCGTGCCTAAAAATTTACCTGCTTTAATGCGCGCGCAAAAAGTCGGTTCTAGGGCAGGCAAATACAACTTTGATTTTAATAATGTTGAAGAAACTTACTTAAAAGTTTTTGAAGAGATAGAAGAAATTAAGCAAGCGGTTAAATTAGGGAATAAAGAAGAGATTGAAAAGGAATGTGGCGATTTAATCTTTAGCGTCGTTAACACCGTAAGAAAATTAGGCGTTGACGCCGAAACTGCGCTTATTAAGTCTACCAATAAATTCATTAACCGTTTTAAAAGGCTTGAAGAATACCTTATTAAAAACGGAAAAGATATAAGTGAAATGAAAATTGAAGAGTTAGATAGGTATTACGATAAACTTAAGGCGGAGAATGCCGATGGAAATTAAAAGCGTAAAAATAGGAAAGGTAAAAACTAAAAACAACCTTTTCTTAGCCCCGCTTGCAGGTTATTCGGACGCCGCTTTAAGAATTATTTGCCGTGATTACGGCGCAGGGCTTGCATTTACCGAAATGGTCAGTTGCAAGGGTTTAAAATACGGCAACGAAAAGACTTCGGATATTTTATTTACATACCCCGAAGAAGATATTAAAGCGGTGCAAATTTTTGGTAACGACCCACTTATTATGGGCGAAATTGCATCGTCAAGTTATCTAGAAAAGTTTGATATCATAGATATCAATATGGGTTGCCCCGTTCCTAAAATATATAACAACGGCGAAGGTAGCGCCCTTTTAAACGACCTTAGTTTAGCGTCAAAAATCATAAGCGAAGTTAAAAAGAGCGGTAAAGCGGTATCTGTAAAGTTTAGAATAGGCTTAACCGAAGGTAATTTCGTTACTAAAGAATTTGCTAAAATGTGCGAAGATAGCGGTGCGGATATGATAACTATTCACGGCAGAGTTAAAACGGCTATTTATAGCGGTCCTTGTAATTACGACGAAATAAGAAAGGCTAAAGAGTCGGTAAAAATTCCAGTTATCGGAAACGGCGGTATATTTTCGCTTAAAGACGCCGATGAAATGGTAGCGAACACGGGTGTTGACGGCGTTATGATCGCGCGCGGAGCGATGAATAATCCTATGATTTTTGCCGAAATTTTAAAAACGCCTAACGCTATTCCTATAAAAGAAGAAATGTTAAAGCATTTAAAACTTTTAGAAGATAGATACGGTGAAGAAAGGACGGCTATAATTTTTAGAAAGCAAATGGCGTTTTACTTAAAAGGCTATAAAGATAGTAAAAAATTAAAAGAAAAAGTCTTTTCGGCAAAGCGTTCTAGCGAGATAAAAGAGGTAATTTTATCGCTTTAGTATTAACCTTTTTTAAAAAGTTAAAGTATAATAAATAGGGTGGTTTAATGCTAAAATTATACTTTAATAGACGTGATAGGATAGACGATTTTTCTACTTTGCAAGGTAGAGATGAAAGCATTTTCGTTTTTGGTTTTAACGGGCTAGATAAAATTAGTTATCGCCGTGAACTATCGGGCGAAGAAAACAATCTTTCTAACGTCGCAAAACTTAGTAGAAACAGCGATAAAATAGTATTGTCGGGCGCAATAACCGATAATTTTGGCATTATAAGAAAATCTTGTTTGATTGCCGAAAACGGTAAACTTTTAGGTATATCGGATATGAATTTTTGCTTAGACAAAGCGCCGTATTCTAGCGGTACGGGGCATAGAATATACCAAACGAAAACGCATAGAATAGGCGTACTTGTAGAAGACGATATCTTTGATATCGATAGCGTCAAGGCAATGGCAATGCTAAGCGCTGATATTATAATTGCAATAACGTCTAGTGAAGAAAAGGCGCAGTATAGCGTACTAGTTAGGGCGTATTCCTATTTGTTTGGTCTTCCCGTAGTGATATGTTCGTCAAACGGTATAATCGCAGGGGATATGAAAGGGGAAATTTGCGGAAGTAGTAAAAACGACGAAGCTACCGTTATAATACCAATTAGAAAAAATTACAGAGTCTGTCAGTTTAAAAAACGCGGACTTAAAGGATAAGGATATTATGAAATTCAATATAGTATTAGTAGAGCCCGAAATTCCACAAAACACGGGCAATATTTCAAGAACTTGCGCGGCAACTAATAGTTCGTTATACTTAGTGCGCCCGCTAGGTTTTGAAATTACGGACAAGCATTTAAAAAGGGCGGGGCTTGATTATTGGCAGTATTTAGACCTTCATTACGTAGACAGTTTACAAGAGTTAATGGACAAGTACTTTACCGGCGACAACTTTCATTTTATGTCTACTAAAGGCAATAAAATTTATAGCGACGCAACCTTTAAAGACGGCGATTTTTTAGTGTTTGGCAAAGAATCGCACGGGCTTCCAGAACCGCTACTTAAAAAGTATTACGAAAACACCCTTAGAATTCCTATGTGGGGAGATTTAAGAAGTTTGAATTTATCAAACTCCGTAGCAATTACCTTATACGAGGCGCTTCGTCAAAACGGTTTTCCCGACCTTAATAGCGAGGGGCATTTAACTGGTCGTCTTGACTAATTTAAAGCCCTATTTACATCGCATTTCTGCGTTAACTGCTTTGGCTTTTGACTTCAATGACCGAAAAGGTCTATTTCATCCAAAAGCCTTCGCGAGCCTTGAACTGCTTGCAACTAGTGCTTTAAATAAATACTTTGGCTAAACAAAGTAGTAATTTCGCATTTCTGCGTTAACTGCTTTGGCTTTTGACTTCAATGACCGAAAAGGTCTATTTCATCCAAAAGCCTTCGCGAGCCTTGAAATGCTTGCAACTAAGGCTTTAAAAAAGTGTTATAACAAGATTATTAAAAACATAACGCAAAAAAATAAAAGAAAATTGAATATAAAAATAAGAAGATTTAATTTGTTTTTGGAGTTTTTTAATGCTACAATTTGAGTGTGCTAAGGAATTTCAAAAACGAATTTTTATAAGGAAAATTTGTTTATGAAAAAAATAGACGTGCATATTCACAGTAATATGTGGGTAGATTTGCAAGGCAATTCCGACGTTATAAGAAGCGCTAGCCCTAAAGAATTGCGCGAAACGTACGATAAACTCAATATAGAAAAGGGAATATTACTTCCCATTGTAAGTCCCGAATTTCGACGTTTTATGCAATCTAACGAAGAAGTTGAGTTTTTAGCAAATAAGTATAGCGATACCTTCTTTTGGGCTTGTTGCGTAGACCCAAGAATGGGTAAAAACAACGCCGAAAGCGACCTAACTTACGTTTTAAATTATTATAAAGAGCGCGGTGCGGTTGGCGTTGGCGAAGTGACTGCCAATTTAGATATGGACGACCCGCTTGTTGATAATTTATTCTACCACGCGGAAAAATGCGGTATGCCCGTTACTATTCATTTTAGCCATAAAAAATACGATAACTACGGGCTTATTGACGACGTTGGCTTACCTAAACTTGAAAGGGCGCTTAAAAAGTTCCCCAACTTAAAAATTTTAGGTCACGCTCAAGCGTTTTGGTGCGAAATTGACGATAACGTGACGGAACAATCAAGGGAAGATTACGTTAAAGGCCCTGCAAACGGCGGTGCAATTTTACGCCTTATGAGAAAATATCCTAATTTATATTGCGATTTATCCGCAGGTAGTGGCTATAACGCTATGACGCGTGACGAAGAGTTTTCTTATAAATTCATTGAAGAGTTTGGCGATAGGTTATTGTTTGGTACGGATATTTTTAGGTCGGGACAAACAAGTAAGTTGTCTGATTGGCTAGATAAGGCTTATGAAGAAGGTCGTATCAGTAAAGAAAATTACCTAAACGTTTGTCGCGGTAACGCGATTAGAATATTTAAACTTAATTTACCAATTGAAGATTAAGGAGTGTTATGGAAAAAGTTAAAAAAATTGACGTGCATATTCACACTAGTATGTGGAAAGGTGCGCAAATAAACTCTCACGTAGTTTTGGCGTCGCCCGAGTATCTTCGCAAAGTTTATGATGAATTAGGCATTGAAAAGGGTATAGTACTACCGCTTGTTAGCCCTGAATTCCGTTTTTGCGTTCAATCTAATGAAGAGATGGAGTATTTAGGGAATAAGTATAGCGATACTTTCTTTTGGGCTTGTTGCGTAGACCCAAGAATGGGTAAAAACAACGCCGAAAGCGACCTAACTTACATTTTAAATTATTATAAAGAGCGCGGTGCGGTTGGCGTTGGTGAAGTTACCGCCAATTTAGATATGGACGACCCGCTCGTTGATAATTTTTTCTACCACGCGGAAAAATGTGGTATGCCCGTTACTATTCACGTAAGCCATAAAAAATACGATAACTACGGTCTTATTGACGACGTTGGTTTACCTAAACTTGAAAGGGCGCTTAAAAAGTTCCCTAACTTAAAAATTTTAGGGCACGCTCAAGCATTTTGGTGCGAAATTGACGATAACGTGACGGAACAATCAAGGGAAGATTACGTTAAAGGTCCTGCAAACGGCGGCGCAATTTTACGCCTTATGAGAAAATATCCTAATTTATATTGCGATATTTCCGCAGGTAGCGGATGTAACGCTATGACTCGTGACCCTGAGTTTACTTATAAATTTATAGAAGAGTTTGGCGATAGGTTGTTGTTTGGCACTGATATTTGTGCGGAAGGACAAACTACCGTGTTGTCAAAGTTATCAAAGTGGCTTGACGACAGTTATGAAGCAGGTCGTATAAGCAAAGAAAATTACGTAAATATTTGTCGCGGTAACGCGATTAGAATTTTTAATCTTAATTTACCAATAGACGAGTAAGGAGAAATATATGAAAAAGTTAGCAATTTTTGGTGGAGAACCACTTTTTAAGGATGGCATTTTACCTGACGAAGTCAAAGATATGATTCGTTGGCCTATTATCGACAAAGAATCGGAAGACGCTGCTTTAGAAGTAATTAGGGGCAATAGATTTTCCGGCGTTGAAATAACTGAAAAGTTTGAAAGCGAATTTGCAGAGTGGATTGGCACAGACTATGCAGTTGCTTATTGTAACGGCACGATGTCGCTTGCAGCCGCAATGTTCGGTATCGGTCTTTCTAAAGGCGACGAAATTATTTGTACAACTAAAACTTATTGGGCAAGTATCGTTCCCGCGCATCTTTTTGGCGCAACGCCCGTTTTTTGTAATATCGATGAAAACTTAAGTATGGACCCTGATAAAATTGAAGAACTTATCTCGCCTAAAACTAAAGCGATTATGGTCGTTCACTACTTAGCGTATCCTTGCGATATGGATAAAATTATGGCTATTGCTAAAAAGTATAACCTTAAGGTTATTGAAGACGTTTCTCACGCTCAAGGCGGTCTTTATAAAGGCAAGCGTTTAGGTACGTTTGGCGACGTTGGCGCAATGTCGCTTATGAGTGGTAAATCTTTTGCAGCCGGCGAACTTGGTATTGCCGTTACTAACGATAGGCATACTTATGAAAGAGTTCTCGCTTTCGGTCACTACGATAGAAACAACGCAAAGCGCATACAAGTAAGCGAAGAGTTAAAACCTTATTTCCACATTTCGCTTAGCGGTATGAAAGGTAGGGTTAACCAACTTTGCGCGGCGCTTGCAAGAGTTCAACTTAAATATTATGACGAAAGATGTGCGGAAATTAGACGCTGTATGAACTATTTTTACGATTTAATCGACCAAATTCCAGGACTTAAGGGTTTGCGTATCGACGAGTCGACAGGCTCTAACATGGCGGGATTTTACTATCCAACCATTCTTTATAACCCAGACGAGTTCCACGGTTTAACTGCTAAAACTTACGCTAAAGCGGTGACTGCGGAAATGGGTACGACGGTATTTGATATAAACGCGGGCGCAAATTTCTGCTTACATACTCATAACTTATTCCAAACGTTTGATTTAATCAATAGTGGTAAGCCTTCGCGTATTGCAAACGCCGATAGAGACGTTAGAGTTTTAGACGAAAAACTTAAAGACGCTCCTAATAGAAATTGTTTCTTCGCTCCTTGGATTAAAAAGTTTAATAAAGAATGGATTGAAAAACTTGCAAACGTGTTCAAGTTCGTTGCGGAAAACCACGAAAGTTTACTTGAACTTGACGGTATTACTACGACGGGTGGCGGACACTGGCACGGCTTTGCAGACCACGATTAATAAAGGCTCTATCACTGCTAACGGTTGATAAAGTAAAATTGTGACGTAGCCAAAATAAAAACTGTTAACGTATGACGGCATTTTTTGCCGTCATACTTGACTTTTGGGTTAAAAAGGGTTAAAGTTGATGTATAAAGGGGAATAAATATGGATTTTTCATACTTTGACAAACCTGAATATTTAGGAATTTTAATATTTGATACGATAGAAAAGGGTATACGCCAAGACAAGTCGTTTTTTATTAGAAAATATAATATTACCGACAATAAAACTATACTTCATAGGCATACGTATATTCAAATAAATTACGTAAATAGCGGATGCGGGTATCATTATATTAACGATAAAAAAATTGAAATTTCTAAGGGCGATATTTTTATCGTACCGCCTTACGTTCCGCATAAAATTATTGCGGACGATAATAATAAAATAGAAGTTTTTGAATTCGAGTTCACTAGCGATTTTATTTTACCTAATACGTCTAATAACGAAAACTGCTCTACCTACTTAGAATTTGCCTACCTTAAACCGTTTATGGTGGAAGAAGAGAACGTTAAATTAAGGTTTACCTTAGATGGTATAGTTCGCGAAGAAGTTGAAAGAATTTTAAACGAAGTTTTACAAGAATACACCTTAAAAAACGACGGATACGTTTTACTAACTAAAGCCCTTTTGATTAAACTTTTAATATTGGTTAATCGCTCTTTCACAAAAGATATTAGCGGTACTGAGGCGGAAGTTATATTTAATAAATATAAAAGCGTAGTTCAAGACGCTAAAGAGTATATAGAAGAAAATTTCAGTCAAGAATTAACCCTTGATAAAATTGCAAACGCAGTTAGTTACTCTAAATCTCGCTTTTGCTTTTTGTTTAAGGCGGTGGCGGGGGAAACTTGCATAGAATACCTTAACCGCGTACGAATAGAAAAGGCTAAAGAACTTTTAAAAAATACAAGTTTATCTATTACCGAAATTTCTTTTAACGTAGGGTACTATACTACGTCTAACTTTAACAAGAATTTTAAACTGATAACGGGCGTTACGCCAAAATCGTATAGATTATCTATTTTAAAAGGTTTAAAATAATATATCATAAAAAAATCACGGCTTACTTTTTAGCCGTGATTTTCATTTTCCCGTTATAAGTTCGTCAAGCGAAACGTTAAAAATTTTTGATAGAGAAATTAATTGCGCAATAGAAGGCTCGGTATACCCCGTCTCCCAATGCGAAATGGTTTTGGGGGATACTTTTAATTCACTTGCAAGTTTATTTTGGTCAATCTTGTATTCTTTGCGCAAAGATTTAAGACTTTCCGAAAACTCCATAAAACACTCTCCTATATTATTATTTTATCAAAAATTGAGAATTTTACTTGACAATCTCAAAAATTGAGAATATAATACTAATATAATTACAAAAGGAGAAAAATTTATGTATTGTAAACATTGTGGCAAAGAAGTAAGCGACAACGCAGTAATATGTATTCATTGCGGTTGTTCAATATCAAAAACATCTACGGATGTTTCATTGTCGGGAGAATCTAAATCAGGTTTGGGTGCATTGTTAGGTATATTGTTAGGTTTAATTGGCTTAATTATAGGTCTTTTAATGTTTCCAACAGGATCTGAAGAAAGAAGAACCTTTATCAAAGGCTGGGGTATAGCGTTCGGTATTTCAATGGGTGTAGTGTTGTTGTTTTACATTATATGTATAGCAATAATAGGGGTATCTTTATATTAAAATTAAAAAACAATCTAAAAAACTTACGCTTTTATATGCGTAAGTTTTTTATTATGTAAATAATAAATTCGGCGGGGTTTTAATATACATATTAAAAGGGTTTTAGGGTATAATATGTATATTTTAGGGCAGGTTTTGTTGGCTCTTGGCGGAATAACGCTATTTTTAATAGGCTTAAAGTATATGAGCGATAATATGGAACTTCTTGCGGGCGAAAAGATGAAAACGTTACTTTCTTCTTGCACTAAAAACAATATCTACGGCGTTATGACGGGAGCAGTTTCTACCGCGGTTATTCAAAGTAGTATTGCAACTAACGTAATACTAGTCGGGTTTGTGTCTAACGGGATAATGAGTTTTTATCAAGCCTCTTCCGTTATAATGGGCGCAAATATCGGCACGACTATTACCGCGCAACTAGTGTCGTTATCGGGTAAAGACAGTTTTGATATTACGGCGCTAGGCTCGTTAATTGCTTTTTTAGGGTTTATCTTTTCTTTTATTAAAAAGGGGAAACTCCCTGAAATAGGCGGAGTTATGATGGGTTTTGGAATGCTCTTTTTAGGGCTTGATATAGTTAGCGAAAGGATAAGTTATTTTAAAAACTTTGAAAAGTTTAGAAGTATTTTCTTAGTAAAAAACGACTTATTACTTTTATTTAACGGTCTAATTATAACGGCTATCGTTCAAAGTTCTTCCGCCGTCACTAGCGTTATGATAATACTAGCGTCTAACGGGCTAATCACCTTTGAAAACAGTATGTTTTTAATACTTGGCGCAAATATCGGCACTTGTTTATCGGTAATAGTATCGGCGGTAGGAAAACCCCTTGAGGCGCGCCGTACTGCATTTTTCAACCTTGCATTTAACGTCGTCGGCTCGATGATATTATTTCTTCCGCTATCGCTATTCAAAAGTGAAATAGCAAGCGCGTTTTATAAGTTTTCGGGCTCGATAGAAAGGGAAATTGCAAACTTTCACACTCTTTTTAATTTGACGGTGACGTTATTGCTTTTACCTATATTAAAACCGTTTAATAGGCTAATTGAAAGGCTTATTCCTAAAAAAGAAGATAAAAAATATAGTAAATATCGAATTATCGTGTCTAAAACAAATTAAATTTATATTATAAGCGTTAATAAATTGACAATTTTTATTAAAAATAGTAAACTATTTAAAGAATTTAATATTCATTAAAGGAGTTTTTATTACTATGAATAAAAAAACTGTAAGAGACGTAGACGTAAAAGGTAAAAAATGTCTTGTTAGGGTTGACTTCAACGTTCCTATGAAAGACGGTGTTATTACCGACGAAAACAGAATTAACGGCGCACTTCCAACAATCAAATATTTAATGGAAAACGGCGCAAAAGTAGTACTTTGCTCACACATGGGTAAACCACACAACGTTTTCAATAGCGAAATTTCTTTAAACAAGAAAGAAAAGAAAGCAGTTGAAGCGCTTCCTGAATGCGAACGCGAGGCGGCTACTAAAGAATATTTAGAAAAAGCTAAAAAAGACGTTAAGAAATACACTTTAAAACCAGTTGCTGATAGACTTAACGAAATCTTAGGCGGTAAGGTAACTTTCGCTACCGATACCGTTGGTGAAGACGCAACCCAAAAGGTTAACGCGTTAAAAGACGGCGAAGTTGTTCTTTTAGAAAACCTTCGTTTCGACAAGGGCGAAGAAAAGAAAGATTTAGAATTCTGCAAAAAACTTGCTAAATTCTGCGACGTGTACGTTAACGACGCTTTCGGTACTGCGCACCGTTCACACGCATCTACTGCCGCTATCGTTGAATACGGTCTTGTAGATACTGCAGTTTGCGGTTTCCTTATCGAAAAAGAACTTTCAGTTATGGCTGACAGTCTTGAAAACCCTGTTCACCCATTCGTTGCAGTATTAGGCGGTGCTAAAGTTGCCGATAAGTTAAACGTTATTTCTAACTTGCTTGAAAAATGCGATTCACTTATTATCGGCGGTGGTATGGCTTATACCTTCTTAAAGGCGCAAGGCTATGAAGTTGGTTCTTCACTCGTTGACCTTGAAAAAATCGACTACTGTAAAGATATGCTTAAAAAAGCAAAAGATTTAGGCAAAAACTTATATCTTCCTATCGATACTGCTGTCGCTACTTCTTTCCCAGACCCAATCGATGCGGAAATTGAAGTTGAAGTTGTTGATGCTAAGGCAATCCCTGCAGGTAAAATGGGCTTAGATATCGGCGATAAGACTATGGAACTTTTTGCTGACGTTGTTAAGAGCGCTAAGACCGTTATTTGGAACGGTCCTATGGGCGTATTTGAAAACCCAACTCTTGCAAAAGGTACAATCGCAATCGCTAAAGCAATGGCGGAAAACGGCGATGCTACTACTATTATCGGTGGTGGCGATAGCGCGGCTGCAGTTGCTCAACTTGGCTTTGCTGATAAGATGAGCCACATTTCAACAGGTGGTGGCGCATCACTTGAACTCTTCGAAGGCAAAGTATTACCAGGTATTGCTTGCTTAAACGAAAAGGAATAATTTTAAGGAGAACTATTATGAGAAAACCAATTATTGCTGGTAACTGGAAAATGAATCTTACACCATCTCAAGGTGTTAAACTTGTAAACGAACTTAAACCTTTAGTTGCTAACGCTGATTGCGACGTTGTTGTTTGCGTACCTGCAACCGACATTTACGCAGTAGGCGAGGCGTTAAAGGGTTCTAATATTAAACTTGGCGCTGAAAACGTTCACTTTGCTGAAAGCGGTGCATACACTGGCGAAATTTCTGCAGATATGCTTTTAGAACTTGGCGTTGAATACGTTATTATCGGCCATAGCGAAAGAAGACAATACTTTAATGAAACTGACGAAACTGTTAACAAGAGAACTTTAACTGCTTTAGCAAAAGGTCTTACTCCTATCGTTTGCGTTGGCGAAACTTTAGAAGAACGCGAAACTGACAAGACTGAAGAAGTTTTAAAACGTCAAATCGTTGAAGGCTTAAAGGGCGTTGAAGATTTAACTAAACTCGTTATCGCTTACGAACCTGTTTGGGCTATCGGAACGGGCAAAACTGCTACTAGCGAACAAGCAAACGAAACTATCGGCTATATCCGTAAAGTATTAGCGGAAACTTTCTGTCCTAACTGCGCGGAAAAAGTTCGTATTCAATACGGCGGTTCTATGAAACCGGGTAACGCTAAAGAACTTATGGCTATGGAAGAAATCGACGGCGGTCTTATCGGTGGCGCTGCTCTTAAGGCGGTAGATTTTTCTCAAATCGTTAATTACAACAAATAATTAATCATAGTATAATATAAAAGGGTTGCAAATAGTTGCAATAGTCATAGGGATTTTTTATCCAAAATAAAAGTATAGCACACTATACTTCACTAAAAGTGAAATGTAGTGTGCTTTTCTTGTCCACAAAAAATAATATTAAATTAGTTATATTTTTAGCCTTGTGGCTAAAAGTTATATTGTTTGCGTTGCAAACAGTTATATTTCGGCAAAGCCAAAGTTATATTAAATAAATCCACAACTTGCCGTAGGCAAATATAACTGCGTAGCAATATAACTTGTCGTAAGACAAATATCACAAATCCGCAAGGATTTATTTAGTTGTCGCAATCCCCTACGGGAAGAGCGACTAGTTCCAACGCTTTTTTATTATACGTTTCTAAATTTAGAAGGGCTTACGCCGTATGCGCGCTTAAAATAGCCTGAAAAATAGGCAAGGTCGCAAAAACCGCACTCAATAGCAATTTCGTTTACGGGCATAGCCGTGTTTTGCAGTAGCGAAACGGCTTTTAGTAAGCGTAGGTGTAATAAGTATTTATGAAGTGATTTTCCCGTAGCCGTTTTAACAAGCGCACTTATATAGTTTGGGTGGTAGTTAAAAATTTTACCAATTTCTAAGTTAGATAAAGGCTTTGTAAAATTATCGTTAACGTATCTTATAATTTTGCCGTTTATATCGTTTTCGTTTAAGTTTAGTATTGCGCTAAACGACCTTACAACGTCTAAAATGCAATTTGCTAAAAGTCCGCTCATTTTTTCTTTAAAATATACAAGTTGAAGTTGATATTCGTTAACTATGCTTACAATTCTACTTTGCACGTATTGAACGTTTTTAACAAGCAAAAATTCGTTTAGTTTAGTAGGATAGTCAACGTTTATACGGCTAACTATTTTATCATTGCTAAAATCTTTAACTTTAACGGGGTTTATAGGTCTTGTTAAAGTATTTGCGCTTTGGTCTAAGTCAAAATTTATTAAACAAAGGTCCGCACCGCTTTGCGAAGCCATTACTCTATACGGTACGCCCGAATTTACAATTAAAACGTCGCATTTTTCAAGTGAGTATAAAGTTCCGTTAACCTTTACTTCGGCTTTGCCGTTTAAGCAGTAAAAAAACCTTGGTTCTAAGGAAACAACTTCGTTAAAAAGCGTGTTTTTATTTAGGCGTATATTTTGAGCGTATCTTATAAAAGGTTGTAAATTTTCTAATTTCATAGCAGTTCTCACAAATCTTTATTTTACACAAATTTATGTTTGTTTTGTTAATTGATTATATCACTTAAACTTGTTAAAATCAAGTTAATAATTTAAAAATAATAAAGGGAGAATAACTATGTATAATATAAAGTTTCATAACTACGTTCCAACACCGAACCCTGCAAAACCTGACCGTATTGTTGCGGCATATTATTACGCCGCGTGGAAATACGGTGCGGCGGAGGTTCATGAAGGCTTTAACGATTTAGCCAAAAAATATCCAGATAGAACTCCTTTAATGGGTTATTACGATGAAGAAAACCCCGAAGTTTGCGACTGGGAAATTAAATGGGCGGTAGAACACGGCATCAATTGCTTTATTCATTGTTGGTATAGGAAGAAAGATAACTACGGTAAGCCTATTACGGTAAACGATTTGCGTTGCGGACACGGCTTACACGAAGCGCTTTTCAACGCGCGTTATCAACAATTTATGAAGTTTGCCATTATGTTTGAGGCATCTCCGCTTTGGGCAGGAACTGACGAAAAGGATATGCTAGAAAACCTTATGCCCTTTTGGATGGAAAAATATTTCAAACGCGGTAACTATTTACTGATAGACAACAAACCAGTACTTTTTGTGTATAATCAAAACAGGCTTGCGATAGAATGTTTTCAAAGCGCGGAAAGTCAACGCAAAACGTTCGATAAATGCCGTGAATATGCAAAACAAAAAGGTTTTGATGGTATGATTTTCGCGGTTTGCGATAGTAGGCGATCCAAAGAAAATCACGACGAGTTGCTTGCTCGTGGATACGATTTTAGATTTGGCTATTCTTCGGGCTACAACGCGCCTTACGATAATTTTAACGACCAAAACGCAATAATAAAAGGTCAATGCGACGTGTTAAAAAAGCAATTTGAAATTGATAATAAGCGTTTTATTCCAACGCCGTCTTGTTTTAGAGATACTACTCCGCGTAGAACTTTAAAGTGGCGCAAGGCAACCGAGTATAGATTTTCTCGGGAAAAAATTTGGTATTTAGAACCCGAAAATTATAGAAAAGTTTTAGAAAAAATGAAGAAAATGACTTCTAAACTTCCTAACGATGCTTGGGCTAAAAAAATAATAATGATAGACAACTGGAACGAGTGGGACGAAGGGCATTTCGTTGCGCCAAGCCATAAATTCGGTTTTAAATATTTGCAAGCCATACGCGAAACCTTTACCAAGCGTGAAAACTTGCCAGACTATATAACCCCGCAAGACCAAGGTTTTACGGGCTACAACACAAAGTGGAAAAAGCCAAACTTTAAAAATTTTTGTGAAAGTCAATTAAATAAAAAATAACAAAAAAAGCACGCATTTGGGCGTTTCCCTTAGGAATTTTTTAAGAGAGTAAAAGTATAGCACACTATACTTCACTAAAAGTGAAAGGTAGTGTGCTTTTCTTATCCACAAAAGATTAAGTTTTAATAAGTTTAGCCGAGCGTAGCGAACGCCAACTGCGCAAGCAGTTATATTTTTAGCCTTGTGGCTAAAAGTTATATTGCTTGTTTTACAAGCAGTTATATTTTGACTATGCCAAAGTTATATTAAATAAATCCAAAACTTGCCGTAGGCGAATATCACTGCGTTAGCAATATCACTTGCCGATAGGCAAATCTCACAAATCCGTTTACGGATTTATTTAGTTGTCGCAATTCCCTACGGGAAGAGCGACTAGTTGCAATCCTTTTTTAATATTTAAGTTTAGTTTAATTGATTTTTATATAAAAATAATGTATACTATCTTAAGAATATAAATTATAACAAGGTTTAGGTGATAAATATGAGTAAAAAACCCGTTTGTCTTATAATTATGGACGGCTACGGCTTAAACAACGATAAAAACGGCAACGCCATTGAAATTGCTAACGCTGGCGTTATTAAAAATTTAGAAAAATCTTATCCTTCTACTTATATCGGCGCAAGCGGTATGAGCGTTGGTCTTCCCGACGGTCAAATGGGCAACAGCGAAGTTGGCCACTTAAATATGGGCGCAGGTAGAATAGTTTATCAAGATTTAACTAGAATTACAAAAGAAATTCAAGACGGCGAATTCTTTAAAAATAAAGAACTCAACTACGCTATTGATAAAGCAATTGAAAATGGTAAAAAACTCCACCTTTACGGCTTACTTTCAACGGGTGGCGTACACAGTCACAATACTCATTTATACGCACTTCTTGAAATGTGCAAGCAAAAAGGTTTTAGTGACGTTTTCGTGCATTGTTTCTTAGACGGTAGAGACGTTCCACCAAAGAGCGGTGCGGATTTCGTTAAAGAACTCCAAGATAAAATTGACGAAATCGGCGTAGGTCAAATCGCATCGGTTTGCGGTAGATATTACGTAATGGATAGAGATAATCGTTGGGACAGGGTAGAAAAAGCCTACGATATGTTAACTATCGGCAACGGCGTACAAGCGGAAAACGCAGTACAAGCGGTGCTTGATAGTTATAATAGCGACGTAACCGACGAGTTCGTTTTACCAACTAACGTTGTTAAAGACGGCAAGGCAATCGGACTTATTGAAAAGGGCGATTCTATTATCTTCTTTAACTTCCGCCCTGATAGAGCAAGGGAAATTACCCGCGCTATGACGGTTGAAGAATTTGACGGATTTACAAGAAAAACGGGTTATTTAGCACCAGTTTACGTTGGTTTTACTAAATACGACGGTTCTTTCACTAACGTAAAAATCGCGTTTGAAAAGATTTCGCTTGACAATACTTTAGGTAAATATTTATCCGATAAAGGCTTAAAACAATTAAGAATTGCCGAAACTGAAAAATACGCGCACGTTACTTTCTTCTTCAACGGTGGCGTAGAAGCGCCTGAAAAGAACGAAATTAGAGATTTAATTCCATCTCCAAAGGTTGCAACTTACGACCTTCAACCTGAAATGAGCGCTTACTTGGTAACTGATAAAGTTTTAGAAGAAATTGCTACCGACGAGTTTGACGTTATTATTTTAAACTTTGCAAACTGCGATATGGTAGGTCATACGGGCGACCTTGACGCTGCCGTTAAAGCGGTAAAAACCGTTGAAGAATGCGTTGATAAAATCGTTAAAGCGGTACTTAATAAGGGCGGTAGCCTTTTAATCACTGCAGACCACGGCAACGCCGATAGAATGTACGAAGACGAAAAGGGCGAAAAACCGTTTACCGCTCATACTACAAACCCTGTACCATTTATTTTAGTTGACGATACTTTAAAGGGCGCTAAACTTCGTGACGACGGCGTGCTTGCCGACATTGCTCCAACACTTTTACAAGTTTTAGGCGTTGAACAACCTAAAGAAATGACGGGTAAATCATTAATTAAATAAAATAGTGTTAAAATAGTTGTAAAAATAAAAAAATTATGCTATACTAATTAAAGTTATCGAAAAATATATAAAAATTAGTATAAAATTAGGTGAAATATGTTAAATAATATTCTTGCAATTTCAAACGAATTATATATAACTTTAAGTATTATTTGTGTAATACTTTCAGTTATTTCTGCTGTTTTCGTTATAATCGTAGTTATAATGCAACCAGGTAACTCTGATGGTATCGGCGCTATCGGCGGTCATTCAGAAACGTTTTACGGTAAAAATAAATCTAAAACGTTAGAGAGTAAGATGAAGAAATTAACGGTCATTGCAATTTGCGTTTTATTCGTATGTATGATTACTTTCTATATCTTATACCTTATCCCAGGTGCGAAATAATTAATGAAAAACGGCTTATTATTTAAAATAGTAAGCCGTTCTTTTTTTAAAGCCATATAAACGGCGTCATGCGTCGTTTCTTTGAATTTGTGCGACCCCGATGACCAGTAAGGTCTATCGTGTCCGACAAAAATTCAAGAGCCTAGCCTGACTTGTTTCTAGTGCTTTAAATAAGCAAATAATAAAAGGTTAATCTCACCCCAAAACCTTCGCGAGTCTTGTCTTGCTTGCAACTATGGCTTTAAAAAATCACCTAAAAGGCTCCTTTGTGTAAAGGGGGCTCCGCAAAGCGGTGGGGGATTGAAAACACTAAACATCTAACTATGCGAAAAGCGTATTTATTTTTAAATTTTACTTAATAATGAAAAGGAAATTATGTCGTTAAAAGAAACAATACTTGAAAAATTTAATAGTGGCGAAGCGGAAAATTTAGGAATAAAACGCTTATTCGAATTATTTGAGGCTAAAACCCAAGTAGAAAAGGACGCTATTAGAAAAATCGTTGAAGAATTGGAAAGCGAAGGTGAAATCGTTTACAAAAACGGTAGATTCGTACTCTTTCAAAACAGCGGTTTATATAAAGGCGTTGTCAAAGGCAACGAAAGGGGATTTGCGTTCGTTATAACCGAAACAAACGGAGACTTTTTTATTCCCAACAAAAGCCTAAACGGTGCGCTTAACGGCGATACCGTTATCGTTAAAAACGTTCCGTCTAAAAAGGGCACTAACGACGAAGGCGAAGTAGTGCAAATTTTAAAGCGTGGCGTGTCTAAACTTGTAGGCACTTTCCAAGGCGAAAACGGGTTTGGTTTCGTTATTCCCGACGATAGAAGTTATCACGTTGATATTTACGTGCCTTTTAAAAAGACGCGTGGCGCAAAAACGGGAGATAAAGTACACGTAGAAATTACTAGTTATCCTGAAAATAGAAGAAACCCCGAAGGCAAAGTTTTAGAAATTTTAGGTAAGCGTTTCGACCTTAAAACTGAAGAACTTTCCATTATAAAAAACGCTGGACTTCCGTTAGAATTTCCTAGCGAAGTATTAAAAGAAGTAGAAACACTTCCTACGGAAGTGACCGCAAAAGATATCGTTGGCAGAACGGATTTTAGGCACGACCTTATAATTACAATAGACGGCGACGATTCTAGGGATTTTGACGATGCTATTTCCGTTACTAAAAACGGTAACGGAACGTATACTTTAGGCGTGCATATTGCAGACGTTTCTAATTACGTTAAAAGGAACTCTAAAATAGATAAAGAGGCGTTATCTCGCTCGACTAGTATTTATTTCCCAGAACGCGTTATTCCTATGCTCCCAAGTGAACTTTCTAACGGAATTTGTTCGTTAAACGAGGGCGTTGATAGGCTTACAATGTCGCTTATTATGGATATAAATAGCGCGGGCGACGTCGTGTCGTTTGATATTTGCGAGGGCGTTATCAATTCTAAAAAGCGCATGACGTATAGCGCCGTTCAAAAAATGCTTGACGGGGATAGTGAGGCATTAAAAACTTATAAAAATTTAGTTCCGCTTATAAATAATTGTAATGAACTGAAAGAAATTTTATCAAAAAAGCGTTCAAATAGGGGTAATATAGACTTAACTGTTAAAGAAAGTCATATAACTGTGAAAGACGGCAAAATCAACGTAGAGCCAAGGCAAGATAAAGAGGCGTATAAAATTATTGAAGAGTTTATGATTGTCGCAAACGAAACGGTTGCCGAATACGTATATTATATGGACCTTCCATTCGTGTTTAGGGTACACGAAAAACCGTCGCCAGAAAAACTAGAAGGTTTTAAAGCGTTTTTAAATATTTTAGGAATTAACGTTAAATGGAATGCGGAAACTTGCCACCCTAAAGACTTTCAAACGGTACTTGACAAATTAAAAGATACGCCCGTATTTAGCGTTGTAAATAAAGTAATGCTCCGCTCTATGCAAAAGGCTAAGTATTCGCCTGAAAATCTAGGCCATTTCGGCTTATCTAGTAAATGCTATTGCCACTTTACTTCGCCTATTAGAAGATACCCAGACCTTGTGGTGCATAGTATTTTAAAGGCGATTTTAAAAGGGAAAGACGTTTTGAATACTTATGGCGAATTTTGCGCAACGGCAAGCAATATTTCTTCCGAAAACGAAAGAAAAGCGGATGAAATCGAAAGAGATATGGACGATTATTACAAATGTAGATATATGCGTTCGTTTATTGGCCGTGAGTTTACCGGCGTTATTAGTGGCGTAACTAACTTTGGTGTTTTCGTAGAACTTGAAAACACCGTTGAAGGCATAGTTAAACTTGAAACCTTGCCAAGAGATAAATA
The DNA here is from genome assembly GCA_017504165.1 of Clostridia bacterium. Lineage (GTDB taxonomy): Bacteria > Bacillota > Clostridia > Christensenellales > Borkfalkiaceae > HGM11412. Next base: position 47,769 of record JAFVRR010000016.1, read on the forward strand.
TATTTTAAATGAAAACACCTTTACTTTAGAAGGTAGTAGGTGGAAGTTTAGTTTAGGCGATAAAGTAGAAATTAAAGTTTTAGGCGCTGATACCACTTCAAAAAGAGTTGAATTTTTAATAGTTGGGTGCTATAATTAGATTATGAAGATTATAACTGAAAATAGACAGGCAAAATTTGAATATTTCACCTTAGAAAGTTATACTTGCGGTATAGTTTTAGAGGGCGCGGAAGTTAAGTCTATAAGGGCGGGCAACGTAAACCTTAAAGACAGTTTTTGCACGGTCTATCAAGGTGAAGTCTTTATTAAAAATATGCATATTGCGGTATACGATAAGTCTGGCGCTTTTAATACAAAAAACAGTAAGCGCGATAGAAAATTACTACTTAGAAGGGCAGAAATCAATAAAATTGTCGGCAAAATAAACGAAAAGGGTTTAACGCTTGTTCCGCTAAATATGTTTTTTGAAGGCAGTTTAGTTAAAGTAACTATGGGTATTTGCAAAGGTAAACACAGTTACGATAAAAAAGACACTATTAAAGAAAGGGATATTAAAAAATCGCAAGAGCGTGAAATTAAAAATTATTTAGGCTAACTAAAGCCTAATTTATGGGGATGCACCGGATTTGATTGGGCGGTGGCGTTGCTGTAAGCATACCGAAGTCTCCCACTCTTCGTAAAAATGGGAATTAAATTTAAATGCTAATAACAATTACGCATACGCTGCTTAATTAATAGTGGCTGTCCGATACGAAACTCGCCAAGTCGTAAAGGGCATCATTTATGGCGAAACTTTTTAAAAGGTTTTATTGCGCTTTTTAAAAAAATTTAGCAATACACGGCTTACCGCGTTCGTTCGTTTTTAGCGGTCGGCAAGGGATTTAAAAGCGAAATAAGTATGTAGAAAGCACAAAAGACCCGTTCAAGACGAGAGTTCGACTCTCTCCATCTCCACCATAAAAGGGCGATAAAAAAGATATCGCCGCAAAAAGCCTTGATTTTTCAAGGCTTTTTTGCTTTTTTCGGGCGAAATTTTTTAGTTCGATTTTGTAGATGAAAAATGGGTATTTTCCAATACTGAAAGGATTTGAACTCCCGTGAGAACAAAAACCGCCCACCACACACAGCACAGAGAAAGAAAAGCTCTGTGCTTTTTTTATGGCAAAAATAAGGAGATACAATGAAGCCTACAACAGATATAGAGCAAGTGAAATCGGTAGCTCGTGCCCTGTTGATGACGGAGGTATATAAGACACCGTACTCTCCGATGGTAGTACAGCATCCGTTCACCTCATCCGGCTTTGTAGCAACAACCAAGGACGGAGTGATGCAACTCATAGACATAACCGAGAGCGAAGAAAATCTGCAGGCGTGGCAGAGCTTTATGAGGAAACAGATAAACAGCACCGACAACGCCTACGAGATTTATATGATGACGAACAAGCCCTACAGCTTGACCTTCCTCAAATACGCTTCTCCATATTTATCGAAAGCGGATTTTTCAAAAATCCTTGCAGATGCGTGGATCAGATCGGAAAACCCGAACTGCGATACCAACGTGAGCAAAAGCAAGTTAATATCAATGTTCAAACAAGCCGATCCTCACGAGCTTATGCTCGAGGACGAGTTACGGCAGTACGAAGAATTGGACGATACCGTCACGGTTTACCGTGGAGTGACCTCGCATAACGCAAAAAATATCAAGGCGTTATCGTGGACACTTGATAGAGAGAAAGCCGAATGGTTTGCTCACCGATTTAACGAGGACGGAACGGTATACGAAGCGGAGATAGATAAGCAACATATCCTCGCTTTATTTAACGGACGAAACGAATCGGAGGTAATCGTCGATCCCAAATTTTTAATGGATATAAGAATATCCGAAGAACCCGTACAGGAGCTAAATCAAACAATGTAATAATAACCGTCGAGCCGAGTGATAGAAATATCCTCGGCTTTTTTCATTTCAGGAACAAGGAGAAAAATAAATGATTTTTGCAGATAACCCTCACGATAGAGAGATCGAAAAGATGATGCAGAAAACACCCCACTTCCGTCCGAGAGGACACGGCGTTTTTGTGAGCGAAAAAAGCGAGTACAACGCCGAAAGGTGCGGATGCAAGGAATGTGCCGACAGAAAGAAGAAAAAGCGCGTGTCGGGCGAAAAAACGCCCTGTGTGGAGCAACGAATCCACGAAGGACAAATCCCACAGCCAAGAGTGCTGATGGAAACCTTCACAGCGGTAACCAACCCCGAATTTATTATCCGAATTAATGGATACATCAAGGAGTGTGAAAGAAAGCCTATGCAATTCAGAAACGAGAAACACAGATCGGTCTTTGAGAACGCCATCAAAGGTATGAACACCAACAACAAAATCAAGATGTGCGCCCTTTACCTTTTAACCGCAGACGGATGCCTGTGGGGTGCAGCTAAGCGACACATCGGAAAGGATGAAATACACTTTTTCCGCATTAGGCTCGGCAAAAGTACACCGACAGCATATACCCTTTTCTGCTGTGCAAAGGATCTCGCACTCGGCTCAAAGCACATGACGATCAGCGACCTTGCGGACGGTGACGTTGTGAATCCCAAGGATTTTGCAATCATCTGCAACGCAATGGCAATCCGCCGATACGGACTCGGCGCAATTCAATATAAATATGAAGGAGAAAAAGTATGCTGAAAATAACACTTACAAATCCCAATACGCAGGCAACCGAAACCTACGATGTAGTAAAGGAATTTAATCCAATGTTTGAGAGAGCCAAGGAATTAGGTCTCATCTCTTCCATCTTCGGTTTGAAGGTTAAAGACATGAAGGATGAAAACGCACCTATCCGGCTTCACGCTGACAGCGACGTTGGAAACGGACTCTTGCGTATCCTTCCCGAAAACGATAGCCTCTACGACGTGCGAGTTACGGATGAATCAGTATCCGGCGTGAGAGAGGAACTCCACGATGACCTCGAAGCTAACCTCGTATATGAGCAGTACAGCGACACGGAAGAAATGTACGATGATATCAAGGAAATGCTGAAAGCCCTTGCAAGCTCGAAGCTCTCCTTCTTCTGTCCGCTGTCGGGCAATATCAGCGACCACGACGGCGATTATTATGAAACAAGCAACGACGTGTTGACCGAGAACGCCGATGCCATAGAAGAAGCAATCGCACGAGAGCAAGCAACGGAAATCAATATGGCAGACTATGTCAGCGACCACGCAGATATCAAAGGCAAGCTCGTATTCGCAGAATGGGGTGTCGAAGAACGGCGCGGAATGCTCTACGGCAAAATTGATTGCTACCTTACGGAGGAACTCACTCCCGAGGAAACCGAACGCCTCCGTGATGCCATCACAGGTCAGAATAGCGACGGTCTCGGTGAAGGCTTCGAGCAGAGAGAAATCCCTATCGATGAAGGCGACCTCTACGTGTCCTATTGGCAAAGCGGAAATGAATATTTCCTTTATACCGAGGACGAAATGAATGATCTCGCGCAGGCTAACGGAATAAAATTCGGAGGTTAAGATATGGGAACTTTCTACGAAAACCAATTAAAAAGGATGTTCGGAGAGTCAGAACTGCTCTCTGCCGACACCATATTCTCGGGCAAAGCAATGATAAGCAAAATTGGCGAGGATTTGCGCGCAAAGGTCGAATTCGTCACAGCAAGAGTGTCAGGTCAATATGAGGGCTTAAAGACATCCATCATCAACCGCAAGGAAGGAGTGGTGGACAGCCATACCGTTATGTTCCACGAGGTCATCGGGCTGAAAGGAGCGAGCCGTGACCGTAAGCCTCACGTATGGGATGATAACGGCAAAGCTCAATGGTTTGGCTTTACGCCAACGGAATCCGAATACGAGGCAATTGCCTCCAAGGTCGAAGATTATATCGCTATGTATGCCGACCAAGAGCTGATAGAAAATCACGGCATGAAAATGGGAGGAATGTAACAATGGCGTTGGTTTTTTCCAAGGTTACCATCGACAACGATGGCGAAAGTATAGAATTCCTTGTAAGCGGAAGCCCCCGAAACGAAAACGGACTCAAGGGATGGGTGGCATACGAGGATTTTATAAAAACGCACGAAGGCATGACAACGGCTCAAATTCAACCGTACTCATACGGCAGCGCACAGCCCTATAAGGCAACCCCCGAAGAAGTGGCGTATATGGATATGAGATGGAAAAATCAGCCTAACTTTTTGGAAACCCGTTGCACAGCCGGCGTGCCAAGGACAATCAATATAACAGGAGGTGGTGGGCTATGCGTGTCGGGTGAACAGGCAGAAAAAGAAATAACGCAAGAGCTATAGGAGGTAGCAATGACACAGGACATCTTTATTCCGTCTCCGCTTGCGGAAAAGCTCATGGAAGAAGCGGAACAGCGTGGCGTTACGGTGGAGGAACTCCTCACCACAGCCATCAAGAATTATATAAATAAGGAGAACGACGATGAGTAACGAAAAGAAAGGCATTACCGTCAAAATCGATGCCGACCTTCATGCCGAGATCAAGCAGTATATCGAATCTCAAGGCATGACGATGGCACAGTTTATCGAAAAGGCAGTTGACAACGAACTGCACCCTAAATTCAATAATAATATGGAGGAAAACAACATGGGAAAAATGAGAACGCTTGCATTTCAGGTACCCGAGGATCTGTTTCAGAAGGTAAAGGACTACCTTCAGAGGAACAACATCTCGCAGAAACAGTTTGTCATCGGCTTGATCGAGCGTGAGATCGACAGAGATCTGACCGAGCGCGCCGAACTCAAGGCAACCGAGCATCCCGATGAGGAACTCGACGAAGAACAGGACGAAGCCGCATACAACGAGGAAATCGTTGACGATGAGGACGAAGCAATCACCGAGGACGATCCTACCGAGGATGAGGATATCGAAGAAACGGACGGCGAGCTTGACGAAGCTGACGAGGACGAGGATATCGATCAGGACGAAGATGAAAGCGAGGATGAGGAACTCTCGGAGGACGAGGAAGAAACCGAGGGCATGACGATGAGTGGAATGTGAGGTGATGCCATAGGAGATAAAAGAATCAAATAACGAGGGTGCGGATGCTATATGAGCATTCGCTTTTTTGATATGTTCTCGGGGATTGGCGGCTTTCGCAGCGGACTCGAGGCGGTGGGCGGTTTTGAATGTATCGGGCATTGCGAAATAGATAAACACGCCAACCAAGCGTACAGCGCAATATACGATATAAAACCACAGGAGGTATACTTTGAAGATGCAAGAAAAATCAACCCCTATGATCTACCGCATATCGACCTTATTTGCGGCGGATTTCCTTGTCAGGCATTTTCAATTGCTGGAAGGCGCGGAGGTTTTGAAGATTCGAGAGGAACGCTGTTCTTTGAAATCGCTCGGATTGCCGCCGTTAAAAGACCTTCATATCTGCTCCTTGAAAACGTACCCGGCTTGCTATCACATGACAGAGGCAGGACGTTTGCTACCATCCTCGGTACGCTTTCTGACCTGGGGTACGATGTCACATGGGAGGTTCTTAACAGCAAGGATTTTGGAGTCCCCCAATCCCGAAAGAGAGTGTATATTATCGGATATTTTAGAGGACGATGCTCCGGCGAAATACTTTCTTTCCGAGAAACAAATGCAAAGACTCTTATGCAAATTATCCCCGGACGAGAAGGAAACCGAATCTACTCCCCAAGCGGAGTCGCCATCACCCTCACAAGCAATGCAGGCGGTTTCGGAGGAAAAACAGGACTCTACGATATAAACGCACCCGTGAAGATCAGGACGGCAGACGGTGTGAAGCTCGTCTATCCTCCCATAAGACACGGACGGAAATATTCGTTTATTGATATGAATTCCCCTCCGAACTTAACCGAAATCGCAAGATGCATAACCGCAAGACAGGATTCGGGCATCAGTAACCGTAAGGGTGAGCATTCGGGAGTCTTTATCGAGGACGAGCCGAGGGCTATACTCACCCCCGAACGAGTGACCGTCCGACAGCGTGGCAGACGGTACAAAGAGCCGAACGAGCCTATGTTCGCTCTTACCGTTTGCGATAGACACGGTATCATACGACACGGCAAGGTGCGAAGGCTTATGCCCATAGAGTGCTGGCGTTTGCAGGGCTTTACGGATGAACAATTTAATAAGGCGGTGGCGACAGGTCTGAAGGACGGCCACCTTTATAAGATGGCAGGCAATGCGGTCAGCGTGCCTGTCGTTTCTGCAATCGGGAGAAGGCTCAAGGCTCTCGATGATGAAATAAACAGACAAAAGGAGTGATGTAATATATGGCGAAGCAGATGAAGGTAGAAATATCAACCCCCAAGGGGCTGAACGGCGAATGGCTGTACGCATCCCTTGACCTCCCTGCCGAGGAACACGAAATCCGTGATGCCTTGCACCGAGCGAGAGTGATGAGTAATGATGACGAGCGATACCTCTCCGTTTACGATTGCGATGCAATCCCTATGCTTTCATTCGCAAGAGTGGAAACCGAAGGCATCGAGGAACTGAACTTCCTTGCACAAAGGCTCGACTCTCTCGA
>JAFVRR010000017.1 GCA_017504165.1 Clostridia bacterium
TTATATATGGGTTTACGCCAAAGGCAAACTCGCCGACGTATCTAGCGCCTTCGTCGGTATTAAAGATAGCGTCGAGTTTTTCTTGGTTATTTGCCGTTGCCTTAATAATTTTACCATCTTTAAAAGTTAAACTTACGTTTTCAAACTTAAATCCGTTTTCAACCGACGGGGTGTTGTAGGTAATTACGCCGTTTACGCTATTTTTAACGGGCGCGGTGTAAATTTCGCCGTCGGGAATATTGCAATGGCCAGAGCATTTAGTGCTACCAATACCCTTAATAGAAAAACTAATATCGGTATCTTTTGCAATAATTCTAACCTTGTCGCCATTATCTAATCTTTTTTTGAGGGCATCCATTGCCTTGTCCATTTTAGAATAGTCTAAATTACACACTTTAAAATAGAAATCTTCAAACGCGTCCGTACTCATACCCGCGGATTGCGCCATACCTGGATTTGGGTATCTTAAAACTACCCATTTAGTCTTTTTAACCCTGAGTTCGTGGTGTACGGGGTGAGAATAAAACTCGCTATCTATTTGTAAATTCCTTTCGGGAACGTCGGCGTTTTCGTTGCAGTTATCGCCACCGCGAATGCCGATGTACGCGTCCATTTCCTGCATTCTAAAACTTGCGTATTTAGCCTTTAATTTAGCGTATTCTTCCGTTTCGCCTAATAATAATTCTCTAGAAACCCTATTGTCGAACATCTCAACGAAAGGATATCCACCCACTTTATACACTTCTTTTATAAGGGCGTTTACAAGCATATAGTCTACGCCTTTTGCCTCTATTAAAATCTTTTCACCCTTTTGAAGGTGTACGGAATAGTTTATAAGCACGTCTGCTAGTTTGTTAATTCTTAAATCTTCCATAATTACTCCTTTTAATTATTTTAGCATATTTTTCCTGTTTTTTCAATAGATTAACCTTTAAATAGGCTAATAAATGGCGCAATATTTCAATATCCTTGACATTTTATATAAAATAAATATATAATTATATATAATTGGAGATTTTAAAATATGAGAATTCAAAAGAAAAAGACCATTAAACGTTACGACTTTAAAACAAAGCCGATAAGGCCTATTCTTCTTATGTGGCTCGTAAAACTACTTGCATGGATAATGAGACTTCAACGAAAAGTTAAAATTACCTACGTTGGCAAAAAGCCGACTAGCCCTAGGCTAGTTTTGGCAAACCACGGCGCGTTTAACGATTTTTACATATTATACAAGGCAATTCCGACCTTTAATATTAACTACGTTGTAGCAATAGACGCATTTAACGACTTTTCTAATTTTTTAATGAGAAACGTCGGCGCTATTTGTAAGAGAAAATTCATATTCGATTTATCGCTTATGAAAAACTTAAAACACGCGATTAATAACCTTAAAGACACGGTAGTTATCTACCCTGAAGCAAGATACTCTTTAGACGGAACTACTAGTTATTTGCCGGAATCACTTGGCAAACTAGTTAAATATTTAGGCGTTCCGCTTACCGTGATTAACGCTAAAGGCAACTACGTAAGCGACCCGCAATGGAATAAGTATAAACAAGACCGTATGCCCATGGAGGCAACGGTAACCGAAATAGTTTCCGCTGAAGAAATTAGTACTTTATCGGCAAGCGAAATTAACGAAAGAATTAAAAAAGCATTCGTTTACGACGATTGGCAATGGCTTAAAGAAAGCGGAACTAAACTTACGTATAAAAATAGGGCTTATAATTTAAACGCCATTTTATATCAATGCCCACATTGTAAAAAGGAATTTGAAATGCAAGGCGAAGGTACTATTCTAACTTGTAACGCCTGCAAAAAACAATGGGAAATGCTTGAAACGGGCGAACTTAAAGCAATTGACGGCGAAACGGAATTTTCTCATATTCCAGACTGGTTTAAATGGCAAAAGCAAAATATTCACGAAGAAGTGTTTTCAGGCAAATACAATATGGAATTCGACGCGGAAGTGTTTACTCTTCCTAACTGTACGGGCTTTGTAAAACAACCTAACGGCAAATTTAAACAAACGTCGACCACCACTTCCCTTTTCGTCAACCTTTACGGCGAAGACAGAACTATTAGTTTTGAAGGCACGGAACTTGAAAGCGTGCATATCGAATACAACTACAAAAATTACGGAGATATGTTAGACTTCTCTATCCGTGACGATAGCGTTTGGCTTATGCCTCTTAACCGTAAAGACGTTATTACTAAAATATCTTTAGCAACGGAAGAAATTAGAGATTACTGTAAGCGTCTTCGCGATAAAGAGTGATTTTATGGAAATAATTCTCGCATCTAACTCTCCTAGAAGAAGGGCGCTTTTGACTGAATATGGGATAAATTTTAAAGTTATTCCGCCTAAAAATGAAGAGACGCCACCTAAAAACGTTTCCGTTTACGAGTACGTAGAAATTTTAGCGCGCGAAAAGGCAACCGAAGTATATAACGACAACGGCGGTATAGTTTTAGGCGCGGATACTATCGTTACTTTAAACGGTAAAATCTTTGGTAAACCAACAAGCAAAGAAGACGCTTTTAACACTTTAAAACTATTATCTAACAAAACGCACGAAGTTATAACGGGTTACGCTATTATTTCTAAAGATTTTGAGTTTGTCTCTCACGAAATAACAAAAGTTACCTTTAATAACTTAAGCGATAGTTTAATTTTAGATTACGTTAACACGGGCTCGCCACTTGATAAAGCGGGAAGTTACGGTATACAAGACAATTTTAATTTAGTAAAAGAAATAGAAGGCAGTTTAACTAACGTGATAGGACTTCCCGTTGAAAAAATTGCCGAAATTTTAAGGGAGAAACTATGAAACCTAAAATAGCGATAGAAATAGGAACTTCATACACTAAAATATTTAAATCCCGTCAAGACGTAGTTTTATCAGAACCTACGCTTATCGCCATATCTAAAAATAATTATAAAAAACCGGTAGCCGTTGGTTTTGAGGCGGAAAAACTTTTAGGCAAAGTTAATAACGACAAAGTTAGAGTTATTCGTCCCGTAAACAACACTACGATTGTAGATTATAAGGCATTATGCGCTATGCTAAACGCCTTTTTAAATAAAATTAAATCTAAAGGCGAACTTACGCCTAACGTTATTTTAACGGTAGGTTGCGGGTCTGATAGAAAAATTATGAGCAATTTTGAAACGGCGCTTAATAAAGTAGGACTTTATAATATCAGTTTTGCCGAAGCCCCCGTACTTGCCCTTCTCGGCGCGGACGCTCCGCTTACCGACAATTCTTGCCACGCCGTTATCGATATGGGCGCTGGTCAAACTACCGTTTGCGTTTTAAACTTAAGCGGTGTAATTTCTGGGCTTTCTGCCGAAATTGGCGGTAATACCCTTAATAAAATGATAATTAAACATTTAGAAACCGACCTTAACCTTACTATTACCGATAACGAGGCGGAAAACTTAAAAAGGTCGGTTGCAAGTTTAGTTTCGGACGACGACAATAAAACGGTAGTTCAAGGCAAGCAAACGTCGTCTGGCAAACCGCGCTCTCTCAACGTTTCGGCGTCGCAAATTTTAAAGCCTACTGAAGAATTTGCTAAAAAGACGGCGGAAATAGTTAATATGGTATTATCTAAACTCAATGCAGACTGTATTAAAGAAATCACCAAAAACGGAATATATTTAACGGGCGGAGGCAGTAAACTTTACGGCATAGACGACTTTTTCACTAAAGCGCTTGGCTTTAAAACAAATTTAGTGCCCGACCCTGAACTTTCTATAATTTTAGGCGCAGGTAAACTTATTAGCAATAAAGAATTATTGAACAAATTAAAATTAAGATCTTAAGGAGAATTTATGAACATTTTACACGACATTAACCCAAACAGAATTATGCCAGATGATTTTATTGCCTGTATAGAAATTGAGCAAGGCTCTAAAAACAAATACGAATTAGATAAAGAAACTGGGCTTATTATTCTCGACAGAGTTTTATATACGAGTACCCACTACCCTATGAACTACGGGTTTATCCCAAGAACTTTATCGGGTGACGGCGACCCGCTTGACGTTTTCGTATTATGTAGCCAACCTATCGAAAAAATGAGTTTGGTTAGATGTTACCCTATCGGCGTGGTATTTATGACGGATAACGACGAAACGGATGAGAAAATTATCGCAATCCCCTTTGGCGACCCACAATATAACGGCTATACCGATATTTGCGAACTTCCTACTCATATTATTGACGAACTTAAACACTTTTTATCAGTTTACAAGAAACTTGAAAATAAAATCGTACACGTTTTAAGGGTTAGTTCGCACGAAATGGCAAGAAACACCATTTTACAAAATATAGAAAACTATAAAAACAAATACAAAAAAAAATAATAAAAAACGCTTGAGATATCTCAAGCGTTTTTAATTTATGGCTATGCCACGTTTAAATATCGTCTGCTAATGCTTTTCTCTTCTTCCATTTGCCAGACATGAAATAAATCGTACTTGGTATAGCGTAGCCGTAAGGCGCTAAACCGTAACCTAAAACGAAACCGTAAAAACCTAAACCACAATATATTCCTAAAAGCCAACTTAAACCTATTCTTAAAACTACGCCGTCAAGTATAGAGAGAACCATTCCGAATTTAGCGTGCCCCATACCTTGAATAAGAGCACCGCTACCGCGCATTAACGCAAATGCAGGGAACATCCATAGTATTGCGCTTATAAACTCTGATGACATTTCGTGAACGGCAGGATTATCGTCAAAAATCATAAATAATTGTTTGCCAAGCGTTAAGTATAATACCATAAATAAAATTGTAAGGATTATTGAATAAATCCAAGCAAAATGCACCGTTTGTTTTACCCTGTCGTACTTTTTAGAGCCAATATTTTGGCTAACTATAGGAACGGCGGCATACTGTATACCCATACAAATTTTATTGACGATATCGTCAATTCTAACACCTACGCCGAAAGTTGCCGACGCCACGACGCCAACGTCATTTATCATAGAGTTAACGAAAAGCATTGAAATATTTATAAACCCCGATTGGATTGCCATAGGCGTTCCAACGGTAGTTATCATACCTAAATATTTTTTGTTTGGTATAAAACTTTCCCTTTTGAAGTCAAACCCAAACTCTTCTTTTTTCTTTATTAAATAAAATACGGAAAAAATAAAAGAAACGGCTTGTCCTATAATAGTAGCCCAAGCAGCGCCCGCAACACCCCAACCGAGTAGACCCGTAAATAAAAGGTCAAGTACTAAGTTGACGACCGACGCTATACCTATGAAAATAAACGGCCTTTTAGAATCGCCCATACCGCGAAGTATTGCTGAAACGAGGTTATACCCTGCTGTGAATATAAAACCAATTGCGCAAATAACTAAATATTCTCTTGCCATTTCAAACGACTCGACAGGCATTTTAATTAGTTTTAAAATCAAGTTTTGCCCAAATAGCATAACCATAGAAAAAACTAACGAAATAGCGCATATAAAAATAAATAGAGTGCCTATAATATCGTTCATTTCTTTACGCTTGCTCGCGCCGTATGCTTGACCTAATAATACTTGCCCCGCGTTAGAAAAACCTAAACACACCATCGTTGCAAAGTTTATAATTTGGCTTGCTTGAGATACCGCCGAAAGCCCGTAAGTACCAACGAAGGCGCCAACAACTATCATATCTATAGTGCTATATAAAACTTGCAAAGCGTTAGACGCCATAAATGGAAGTGAAAACCACAATAACTGCTTTGCAATATTTCCTTTGGTAAAATCTTTAGATAACGTTTTTGTAGACTGCATTTTACACCATAATATCTTTATTTAACTTTAACAATATAACAAAAACGTATAATATTGTCAAGAATTTATTACTTTGTAATAAAACAAAAACGCTTGAGGTAACCGTAATAGTCATAGGGATTTTATTAAAACTAAATAAACAAAAAGTGGTTTGTTAAATTTTTTAACAAACCACTTTAATTATTCAACATTTTTACCACTCTTCGTTTTTATTTAACCTATCAATCATTAACAATAAATCGTTATTAGATAATTCGCTTCCTTCTTCATCTGATTCTTCAATTCTATCTAAAATACTAATTACACAATCTCTACAATCTTCATTAACCAAGAAAATGTCAGAAAATCTTACTACATTTGCCCAATCTAATAAATCTTGCATAGTGTATTCATTGTCTAAACAACATTGAATTGCTTTACCAACAATAATAGTATCAATATTTATAATAGTATCATCTAATTCTATTAAATAAGAACTGCATTTTTCAATAGAAGAAAATTCACTCCACGATATTTCACAATTTACTAATTTTTGAACTAATTCTTTATTCATATTATACCTTATAACTTTTCGTATTCTGGAGTAATTAAATCTTCAATTTCAAAAGAACCATCATTGATTTCATTAAGGCGTGTTTTAAGTTTAGATAACAATTCAAGCATTTTAGGTTTGTCCTCTATCTGCTTTTCTTTATTAAACCAACAAGCCTCATCATGTGAATCAAATTCATAATATGACGAATACATATCAGCCATTTCATAATTTATTTTAATTATAATAGCATCTTTATCTACAATATCTATCCCAGTAAGAGGTTCGCCTGTTTCTATATCGCTAGTCCAAATTGCGCCCTGAAGATAATCAAACATTAATTTAATTTTTTCTCTCATTTTTTATATCTCCTTATATGTTGTTTGGCAGTTTTGTCATCTAAAGGATACGCTGAAACTACAAAACCATTTGTTCCAACACCTGACAACAAATAATATTTCCCTTTATATTTATACAAACGCTCAAAGCCTTCTTTCCCTTTCTTTACAGTTGTCCTAGAATATTCCAAATCTCCTTGTGTAAAAACGGAATGAATGTGCTTTGATACTTGCGACGCTTGTATTTTATGTTTTTCCACGAAATCTTTAGTATGTCGTTGTTCTATGTGCTTTAACCCAGCACTACTGTTCCCTTTTTCTAAAAAGATAAGTTGTCCTGTTTTATCTTTTGTCGTAAAAATCAAATCTTCTTTAGTGAATTTAATTTTGTTTCTTTCCATTTCAGAAACAATATTCTTATCAACTAAACTAGTAGAAGATTTTTTTGTTGTTTCTAAATTCTTTTGATGGGTTTTTTCACCGTTTGTATGACCAAAGCCACCTTTATAACCTGCACCCATATTAGTTTACCTCCTTTGGGTGAGATAAACTAAATTCGCTTTCAAACGGTATTAGTTCTATACCCTGCATTTTCGCCAAATTAAAAATTCTATCTGGCATACGCCCATAGACGATAACTGTTTTAGGTTTTAATTTGTTTATCACATAGTCAAACCCTGCAATAAACATATTTCTACCTTCAACAGTTTTAATACAACCGTGTGTGCCAACTGCTATGGTCTTACCACTCTCCACCCCATAACACGCAAGTTCAAAAGTGCGTTCATCTCCCCAACGGACGTTGGGTATTACTTCTACACCATTTTCTTGTAGCCAATGGGCTAAAGCTTTACCACGATATGTATTCCATATTTGCATACATAAAGGCATATCATAGTATAAACTATAATCGGGAGATATAATTCCCTTATATTGCTTTATAATAGGCAAATATTTTTGTGGGTTATTCCAAAAACATTCAAAAACACTATCGTGTTCGTAAAAATGAATCCACGAGTCAAATTCTTGTTTGCTTCTGGCTTTTGAAAAGGTTATGACCTTTTCGGGTATCAAGTTACTAGTCGTAATTCGGGGTATTTCTTCTTTCCCGTCATACGTTGCGTTTCTAACTAAAAACGAGTTAAAAACGTCTTTTCCCGCCAATTTTGGCAGAGTTAAAAGAGTGTTCATATAACACCTCCTTAAAAAATATTAATCTCAACCTTTGGTTGGCGTCAAAATATACTTGACACAAATTTTAGGAAATGTTATACTACTTTTACAAATCTGAGATGTAGCAATACATTTCACTAGCACTTAATAGTTGTTCCAGCAACTGTTAAGTGCTTTTTCTTTGTGTATATTTTAATTTTATAGTCTATTCATATAGTAATTATAATAATTGCCTAATAAATGCTTTAACAGCGGAAGTTCATAATCAAAAATTTTAGAACCGTGTTTTTTCTTTCGATTTCTTATATTTTTACAAATATAACTAGCCATTTCTTCATCTACACCAAAAATAGACATTATATCATTGCAATTATCAATTCCCTTTACTACTAAATATGGTATCGGCGCTAAAAAGTATTTTCCAAAGTAATCTGCCAAATCATCATCAGGATTGTCTTGCGTATCTTCGCAGACGTAATGCTTAACTTCGTGCATTATATTTCGTCTAATATTCCCTAATGAACCAACTTCGCCTATATCGTCATTATATAATATAGTTGCTGGATTACTTATCGTAGGTTTAACATAAAAACTTGACATTGATTCTTTCTTTAACAATTCTCTGCTTGGGGATTGATAAAAAGAATAAGGAATCAGTGCAATTTGCATTTTTTGACAAACTTGATTTACGTTTATAGGAAAAGTTTTGATATTATAATCTAAATAAATATCAATAACTTTTTTAGCCATTTCATCATATTCTAACCCGTTTCTATACATTAATCCCCCTTTCCCAAAATAAGAGCGATTAAACGATTCTTTTCATCAGGGGTTAGGTCATTGCCATATCTCGCTACCGCCGTTGCAATATTAGTATACGAAGAAACAGCATTGTTATCTTCTTCAAGTAAGTATTCTGTTTTTAAGTTTAATGCCTTTGCAAAATTTATAATTATATCTAATCTAGGTTTTTTGTCGCTATGTAAATATCTTGACACTGAACTCTCTGTTACCCCACTTAATTTAGCCAAATCTTTTTGACCTATGTTTTGCTTTTTCATTTCATATAAAACCTTTTCTCTCCACGACATTATTAGTTCCTCCTTTTACTAAATAACATCAACTTAATTATATTATAAATTGCAATTTTGCAATTGTCAAGTGTTTTGATTGCGTTTTTGCAATTTTATTTTTAAAAAACACCGTTTTTTTATTTAATATTTTTGCCACAAAATTGGGGAAAATCAAAGCAGGTAAAGAAAATTGCCACAAATTGCAATTTTGAGATAAAGCAAACGGAAAACCCGTTTATATAAAAATCAAAATGGCGTAGTGATAAATCCCTATCACTACGCCACATAAACTCAAGCGTTTTGATTTTATTTTGTTTAGCAAGTAAATTGAAAACGTTTATGAAATAAGGCTTGGCAAATGCGAGTTAGGCGCTTTTTAACCCCGCAGATAATACTAGCCGTATTTTCAAGTGGGTATAAAGGCATACGCAGTTATTCACAAGTGTTATATATAATAGTTTTCATATTTAGAGTAGCGAGTAAATTGAAAACGAGAATGAAATAAGGCTTGTCAAATGCGAGTTAGGCATCTTTTAACCCCGCAGATAATACTAGCCGTATTTTCAAGCGGGTATAAAGGCATGCGCAGTTATTCACAAGTGTTATGAATAATAGTTTTCATATTTAGAGTAGCGAGTAAATTGAAAACGTTTATGAAATAAGACTTGGCAAATGCGAGTTAGGCGCTTTTTAACCCCGCAGATAATACTAGCCGTATTTTCAAGTGGGTTAAAGGGTGTATAACGAAGTATTTCACAAGTATTATGATTAATAAGTTTTCAATTTACGAGCAATTACAACTGTTCTTTTTTAACTACGCGCCATTTCTTTTTGTTTTTTACGTTTACAAAAATTCTATCTTTGAATTTTACTAGTAAGAAGGTAATTCCACCCGCCAAAACTATTCCCGCCACCATATAGATAACCCACGTAGGGAAAGTTATAAACTTAACTCTATTCCACATATCGTTGATTTTATCTAATATGGTAGAATCAAAGTTATCCATAACTACACATCTTTTAACCGTAGAATAGTCGGGATATTGCGTTGCTAAAATGCCGTATTTACTTGCTACCGTAACTTTATAATCGTCGCCTATGTAGTCAAAACCTTTAAAGAAATAACCTAAATCGATTGTTTCTTCACCCTCTTCTTCCTTTTCTAATACGTAATCGAAAACTTCGGGATTAGCCATACAACTAGTGTATCCGATATATTCCATATTTCTTATAACGTTTGAGGTTTCGGAAACAAAGTCAATAAATTTCGTTGCTAATTCTTCGTTTGCGTTTTTAGGCATAACCCAACCGTCAAACCATACGTTAGAGCCTTCTTCAGGTACGATATAACCAAAGTTTTGCCCCGCATATTCCGCCTCGCTTATAGTATAAACGGCATCGCCACTCCAGGCAAAGTTAACGTCAATTTTACCCGTTAACATATCCGTTTTACCACTATCTACTTCAAAACCGTAAAGTTTTTCTTTTAAATTCTTTAAAAAGTCTTCAACTTTTTTTATAGTTACGTCGTCCGTTCTGTTGAATATTTCGGCAAGTTTATTAGTATAATCGGGCGAATTTTTATCAAGCGCTTTAAGTTCTTCTTCATAAACTGCGCCAACGGCTAAAATGTAAGTATCTCTAATACTGTCTTTTATAGTAATTTTTTTATTGAACTTACTATCTAAAACGGAATCCCAATTTATAAGTTCTTCGGGGTTAATTTTATCGGCGTTGAAAATATAGCCCATAGTACCCCACATATAACCCGTTGCGTAAACTTTGTCTTCACCGTCCGTTAAACCAAGCCTAGAAAATTCAGACTTTATGTACGGCGAGCCGTTTTCTTGCCAAGAAGTAGGCGTTTTATACGATTTTATAAGCCCTTCAGACTTCATTCTCATTATCATATATTCCGACGGGCAAATTAAATCTGGCCCTTCGGGATTATTGATAAGTTCGTTGTACATTTCTTCGTTAGTAGCAAAAGTGCGGTACTCTACTTTTATTCCCGTTTGTTCTTCAAAAACGTCGGTTAAACTTGTTAAAAGTTCATCGGTTGAAAAGCGTGAAGTCAAAGACTCGGACAAGTCTTCTAAGTCTTCTTCGTCGTAGCCAAGGTCTAAATAGTCTTCCCAACTGTAAACGACTATCGTGTTAGGTTCTTTCGCGCTTACGTTATTTTTAGGAATAGCAAATACGGATAAGGAAATAGCCATCGCGAATATTAAGCAAAATAATCTTTTCATTTTTCCCTCCTTATTTGCGATTTGTTTTTTTATTCGACCTAAGGTTCATAAGTATTACGATTACTACCGTAATTACGAAAATAATCGTAGTAAGCGCCCTATACGTAGGCACGTTTTTGCTCGCTTGCGCGGTTGTTAATGCAATAGATTTATACACCGCGGTACTAATCGTATCGTAGCCAAGTGGCGATAGGGTTGCAGTTATAATATAATCGTCCAGCGATAAAGTTATAGCAAGCATAAAACCCGTGAAAACGCCTGGTAAAATTTGCGGGATAACAACTTTCCAAAGGGCTTGGAATGGAGTATCGCCAAGGTCGAGCGCCGCTTCGTACAAACTAGAATCCATTTGTTTAAGTTTAGGTATAACGGACAATACTACGAAAGGGGTAGTAAGTACGATATGCCCTACGTAAAGACCAAAAATAGACCTGTTTGATGCGCCTAATAACACGAATAACATAACGAGCGCGCACGCCGTTACTACTTCAGAGTTAACTACGGGAATTTGTGAGCCAACGTTAACGAATTTGCCAAATTTTCCTTTGCTATAAAAAATTCCTATCGCGCCTAAAGTACCAAGTACCGTTGCAATAATTGCGGAAATTATAGCAAGCGAAAAGGTGTTTATAACAACGTCTTTAATAGAGCCGAGTTTTTCATACCATTTAAAAGAAAAACCCTCCCACACACCTATAGTTTTGCCTTCGTTAAAACTATATACTATAAGTAAAAATATAGGAATATAGATAAAGGCAAGTATTAATAAAATATAAAGGAAAGACACTACTTTTTTAATCATAAGTTAGTCCCCCTATTGTTTTCAGAATTTTTAAATCCGCCAGTTAAAATCATAGTTACTACCATAATAACTAGCATAATAAGGGATATTGCAGCACCTTCGTTAATTTGAATAGGAGCGCCGTTTTCGCCAAGGAAACACTTGGCAATAAGTTTACCAATGAGCGAAAAGCCCGTACTACCGCTAAACGCATCGGTTATAACGTAACAACTCATAACTGGTAAAAATACCATAGTTACACCGCTAATAATCCCCGGCATTGAAAGTGGCAAAGTAACCGACGTAAACACTTTTACTTTACTTGCGCCAAGGTCTGCAGACGCCTCTTCGTAACTTCTATCCATTTTAATTAACGTAGAATAAAGTGGCATAATCATAAAGGGCATAAAGTCGTAAACTAAGCCGATAATACTAGCCCCGCTACCAAGCGGAACGTTGAGTAGAGATAAAATTTCCTTCATAGCCATTGCGCGAAGTACGAAGTTAAGCCAAGTTGGTAAAATGAATAATAAAAGTAATACGAACGCTAAGTTTCCGTTTTTAAACCTTGATAAAATATACGCTACGGGATAACTTATAAGCAAGCAAATTAAAGTTACCACAAAACTTACTAAAATACTAATAAGCAAAGTACTAATATTTGTAGGCTCTAGGAAAAAGGCTTTAAAGTTATCTAAACTAAAAGTTCCCGTTTTAGAAGTAAACGCGTAGTAAATTATAAGAAAAAGCGGAAAAATAACGAATACCGATAAAAATAGCCCGTAAGGAATACAGAGTTGTTTTCTTGAAAAACCAAGCAAACTAACCCCTTTACCTTCGCTTACAAAGGGCTCTTTTTTAATAACCCTTGCGTTTTTCATCTTTTGCTCTCCTGTTTTAAAGTAAGTTTGATTTTTTCTTTAGGAATTTTAACCGATACCCTATCGTTTTCGTTCCAAGTGTATTCGGTATCACAAACGAAGTCTTCTTCCTCTTCGTCGGTACGGATAATAATTTGATAGTGGTCGCCTTTATACACGATAGAAATAATAGAACCGCAGGCGTTACCGTCTTCGTCGTTATCTATAATTTCAATATCTTTAAGCCCAACTTCAACTTTAACGTCAACATCGGTAAGATCGATTTTTTCGCCCGTTTTTAATACTAAATAACCGTCGTCGTCAAGAGTAGAGCCCTCGTAAAGTTGAGTAACGTCGCAAGCGAATTCGCCGTCGGCAAAGCAAACGGTGTTGTTTTTAGTAATATATCCGTCGTACACGTTAGAAACGAATTCCTTGTGCATTATGTGAATGTTGTCAGGCGCAATTTTAATGCCCACTTTTTGTCCTTCTGGGTAATACTTCGTGCTTTGCATAACTACTTCGGTCCTACCAACCATCATAGTCATTTGATAATGTACGCCTTTAAATATAGTAGAAATAATAGTGCCCGATACCATACCTTCTTCAACAGGCACGATTTCAACGTCTTCAGGTCTAACTACTACGTCAACCTTTTCGTTTTTGTCAAAATCGTCGATACAATCGAACACTTTATTGATAAATCTAACCTTTTTAGAACCGACTACAGTACCGCTAAATATGTTACTTTCGCCAATAAAGTCGGCAACGAAAGCGTTTTTAGGTTCGTTATAAATATCTTGAGGAGTGCCAATTTGTTGAATTTTACCGTCTTTCATAACTACGACCGTATCACTCATAGTAAGCGCCTCTTCTTGGTCGTGAGTTACGTAGATAAAGGTTATGCCAAGTTTTTTGTGCATTTCTTTAAGTTCTAATTGCATATCCTTTCTCATCTTTAAGTCCAGCGCGCCAAGAGGCTCGTCTAAAAGTAAAATTTTAGGCTCGTTAACGATAGCGCGCGCAATTGCGATACGTTGTTGTTGACCGCCGGAAAGCGTCGTTACGCTACGCTTTTCAAAATCTTCAAGGTCTACCATTTTAAGCGCTTTTTTAACCTTTTCTTCAATTTCTTCTTTGGTGTATCTTTCAATGCGCTCAATTTGATTACCTACGGTATCTTCGTAGGTAACTTTTACCTTTTTAAGTTTAATGCCGTACGCAATATTATCAAACACGTTTAAGTGTGGGAATAACGCATACCTTTGGAACACTGTATTAACAGGTCTTTTGTGTGGTGGAAGTGAAGTTATATCTTCCCCATTAAGTAAAATTTTACCCGTAGTTGGAAGTTCAAAACCCGCAATCATTCTAAGCGTTGTTGTTTTACCACAACCCGAAGGTCCTAAAAAGGTAATAAATTCACCTTTTTTTACGTAAAAATTTACGTCGCTAACTGCAGGAGTATCATCGTATTCTTTAGAAACGTCAATAAGTTCAATAATTTTTTGTTCATTTGTATTGTTAGACATATCGTGTACCTCGAATAAATATTTAAATTAGAATATTTTATTGCAACGAAACAGGGTTGAGTTCAATAAATGCTTAATTTTGAAAGGGCGAATTTAATGCAAGCTAAACAAGGCAAGTTCCGCAGGCAAGAGTTTACATCTTGACAAGGGGCTTAACGCAGTATAGCGAAGCATTAGGGGCGCACTTTATTAAGATTTTTATTGCAACGAAACCCTACTTAAAAAGTAGGTGGGGTTGATACCCACAAAAATTTGGCTTTTTTGTCTTTTACGTTTATAACGTAATGGGATTTATCGGCGGTGTAGTAAAAACTTTCGCCTTGCTTGGCAACGTGTTTTTTCTTGCCTATATGAATGACTATTTCGCCAGACAAAACGTAGCCGAATTCTTCACCTTCGTGCGGGACGTCTTCCACCGTCGACGCGTTTTTATCAAGTTCAATAAGCATTGGCTCCATCATATTTTTTTGCGCGTTTGGAACAAGCCAATTAGAAATTATTCCCTCTTGCTTTTTCTCGATAAAATCGTTTTCAGAAAAGACTATTTTACTCTCTTCTTCTTCCGAGAAAAAATCTTTAAGCGACGTTCCTAGCGCCGATAAAATATCTATAAGCGTTGCTATCGACGGGCTTGTTAAGTCGTTTTCTAGTTGCGAAATATAACCTTTTGTAAGTTCGCACCTATTTGCAAGTTCTTCTTGAGTTAAATCACACCCAAGCCTTAAATCTTTAATTTTATCTCCAAGTAGCATATTACCCTCCAAGATTAGAGACTGTAAACTTTTTGTTTAATAAAACTAAACAAGATTATTATATATATGATAAGCCTATATGTCAACTATTTTTTTAATATTTTTTTGTAAATTTATAATGATAACAAATTAACTATATTTTAATGTATATTAATTAAAATAGTAACTCCCCCGAAGTTTCGGGGGAGTTATCGCTACGGTATTTTATTGTTTTTCTTTACCCGACAAAACCCGTCGGGTGGGTTTAATTATTTAGTCTTTAGATTTTCCATTATAATAATTAATAATTTCCTTTAGTATAGTATCATATATTATCAACATAAATACAAAAATAAAAAGAAAAATATTAAATAAGTTTGATAATAGTAAAATTTTAATATATTTTATTCCAAATAAATATAACATATATATAATTAAAACACTTACAAATATCACTAAGGAAATTAGATACGGTATTAATAATAAGTAATTAAACTTCCAATCATATTTAAACAGTTTTAATCTTATCAATATATTATCTTTACTTGGACGATATTTAAACAATTTATTATCTTCATTAATTTCATATTTGGGTACATAATAGCAAATTATACCAAAATAAAGTAATAATACTGCTAACACAAGCGGAACATATATTCTAAGCATATATTTCTCCTTATATCAAATATCCCATTAAAGCCGCATTAACTATTGTCATACCATTTACTGTCAAAAACGCTTTCGTAAACGACTGTCCAACTATTGCACGTGTTGTTATATTTATACCTCCCCCGAAATTTCGGGGGAGTTATCGCTACGGTATTTTATTGTCTTTTGCCCACCCGACAGTAAACCCGTCGGGTGGGTTTAATTATTTAGTTTTTCTAACTATTTTGTCTTCAAAAAGTTGTTCAAATTCTTCTAACGTGCCTTCAACAATTAAATCTTTTAAACAAATAAATCTTTTATCTAAATTAGGGAAGTAAAAAACAATAGCGTAAAAATCACCATAATCTATAACATTTTTAATATCGTCAACCATATACTGTTTATAACAATATTTATTAATACCCATAGATTCAATTGTCTCTTTATTGATAATAATATCTTGAGGCTCGCTTTCTTTAAATGCGTGTAATGGTCCTTTATATCCCGCAACTATTGGGCTTAATATTATCGCAAATATGAATACACCTATCACAATAATTGATACTACAATATTGTTAGGAAAAAGAAACCATATAATAAAAGCAGGAATAGTATATATTAGCATCATGATAATAGTAAGCAGTCTTGCATGAAACTTTCTGCTTTTTACAATATAATTTTGAGTTTTTTCATTTATCTCAAATTTAAATCTTATCATTGTAGACTCCTTTAAGTATTCATTTTAATATCTGCATTTAGCTTAACAATTCTCTTGAATAAGAACTTTATTGAAATTAGTATCATCTTTCTATTTTCCTTTTCCCCATTCAATAACTGGCCAATCTACTTGAGCAAAATAACCAATAATTGGTCCTAGCGTGTTAGACACCAGCATTCCTATCGCAAATGTTCGTATCATAAATTCCATATTTACACCCAAATTTAACGCATATCCAACTCCTCCAGCCATTGCACTTCCTGTAGCAATTAGAAATGCTCCGCTTACAGCACCTATAAACGCTCCATTCAAAACACCTCCAATAATACCCCATCCTTCAACGCCATTATAAGCTGCTGTAAATCCTCCAGCAATACCGCCTAATATTGCCCCAACCACCATAGCAATTATTACAACTGTCCATTCAGCCAATGTGCCACTCTCATCCGTAAACATTATTGGGTTGTTGTTGGCATAAGCGTAAAGGTTTAATTGACCTATTGTTTGTGAAAGCGTTGGCAATAACTCGTAGTTATCGGCATTGATAAACCTTCTTATTGTTGGGTCGTAATAACGGGTTTGTAAATAGTAAAAACCTGTTTCCGTATCGTAATAATATCCACGATATCTAAATGGGTTTATATCCGCCATACTGCCAGTTTTAGTTAATATATTCCCCCAAGCGTCATAAGTATACGTTGCTACTTGCGTTCCTGAACTATCTCTAATACCTATTATATCGCCTAAAGTATTCTTTTCGTAATAATAGTTTGCACCGTTATACACAAAACCAGATAAACCCACCATATCGTAAATATAATATATTAAGTTATTGCTAGTTCCCGATTTACGGTTTTCTGCTATTATCTTTGAGCCGTCTAAATAATATTCAGTCACGTTGCCGTTTACTGTTTTTTTATAGCGCAAACCGTTCATATCGTATGCATAAGAGAAGGTGTTATTATTAAGCGTTCCGCTTTCTAATTTCCTACCTTGCGACCACACCATATTACTACTTGCATCTTCGTTCATGCCTTTATACATTACAGGGTTACCCATTGCATCGTATCTAAAGTAGTAACTGTCGTTATTTTCCGTATATTCAATCAATCTACCATTTGTATTATAGGTATAAACATCTGTATTGCTTCCCGCACTTATACTTGTAATTGCACTATTACTATTATAACTATAAGTTTTTGTTGTGCCGTTTATACTTTCACTTGCTAAACGCCCCACATCATCATAAGTATAATTATACGTTTTACCATTATATTGAACAGACGTAATGTAGCCTTTCGTGTCATAAACGCTTTGCGCAACTGCATTATTGTTACTAGTATTTCTTATTAACTTTAATCTATTAGTCGCATAACTGCCACTATTGTCTGACCACGTGTCGTAAATATAAGTTCTATCTAATATTGAAGTAGAACTATTCTTTGCTGTATATCTACTTATTCTATCAATACCATCATATAAAACGTTAGAACTATAACTGCCTACACTATTATTAGTTATTTGCCCTTTACCGTTATAACCGTATGAAACGTTATACGTTGTATTTATACTACCTCTAGTAAAGACATTACTTGTTGAAGTAACCCTTTCTTGAACGTCATCAAAATTTGTAGTTAACTGTGCGCCGTAAGATAAACCAGTAACCGTCAACGTTCTTTGTTCAGTATCATTTAAATCACCATAATTATAATTTAATAATTCTACGCCGTTTTTACTATGGTTAGAAGACGTTAACCTGTTAACGTTATCGTTATTATACGTATAGGTATCGCTAACCGCACTGTTTTTAACATAATCAACTATGGTAGAATTACCATTATACGTATACATTTCAATTTGGTCATTTGAATAAGTTATGCTATCTAAATAATTATCGTAACTATAACGCGTATCATCAACGTAATTATAACTAAGCATATTACTTCCGTTATGGTTTATTGTCGTTACGTAGCCTAACGAATCATACGTTCTTGTATAAGTATTATCTCCAAACGTGTGTCCTGTATTTACGCCGTTGGTGTAATTATTTGTTGAAGATAATATTGTATTATTAAGTGAATCTATTAAAGTTATTGTAATAATATTACCTAAATTATCGTAAGTGTATTTTTCTTTAATTCCGTTAGAAACTACACTTTCTAATCTAACGTCTCCACTTAAAATAGCATAATTCTGAACTGTTTGAGGATTATTAGAATCTCTAGTCGTTATAGTATATGATGTAGCACCATTTAAAACCTCTTTAGTAGTTTGAATGCTTTTTAAATTTTCCCCATTTTTGATTATATCAACAGTCGTTATATAAGGATTAGTATTACCACTGTCACTATGTGTCTCAGAATAAATAGTCGTACCATTACGCTTTGTTATTACGCTTGTTAATACATTATTCTCATTATATGAATAGGTTGTAGTTTCAAGTGTTGTGTCTTCTTTACTTCTAGTTTCTATACTTATTAATAATTGATTAGCGTCATAACTTCTTTTCTCATACTCACCTTTATTAGTATAACTTAATAATTCTTTTGTATAATAAGCCTCGTGATTTCCTGGTTCAGTCTCATAAGCTGTTGTCTCTTTAACATAATCTATTACGTTGTATGTAACGTTAGATATCTTTGTAGGATTTAACGAACTGTTATTTTTAAAGGTAAACGTTCCCGATTGAACATAAGTAGTAGGTAAAGTAATATATAATTTACCACCATTTTCTAAAACAATACGTTTACTTACACTTGCAAAAGTTACAGTCAAGTCCATATCATAGGCACTCTCTGCTAAAAACGTTAAGCCATATTTATAATAAGAATTATAGGTTATACCCGACGAAGAATTTACATTACCAGACGTACTTTGACCTGTTGTTAAACTTATAGTTCCACTAAACGTTGTATTTAATTTTTCTTCAAATGCAACATTTTCCCTCGTATAATTAGGTAAATATGCATTTTGCGTGTATGTAAAATTATGGTACCCTTTATTAATACCCGTTATATCACCATTTCTATCTTCTACCCATTCGGAAATTGGGTTTAAAGCAACGTCAAACATGGTATACCCTGTTGAAACGTTACGTCCATTTTCGTAATGATAAGTTTTTGTTAAATAATAATAGTCACCATAATCAAATTCTATATAATCAAGCCATTTAGCGTTATTAGAATTTTGACCTTGTAGTTGATTTATTTTCCAAATTCGCTCTTCATATTGAAGTCTTGTAAAACAAAGCCCTTCTTTATAATGATTAAATACAGACTCTAAATACCCGTCAGTATCGTATTCTAATTTAAAAGTATCAACGCCAGCACTTGTATTTCTAATATTAGTTAAATAACTAGAAGAATCATAGGTTAAAGTATAAGTCATCATAGCCGTTGTGCCAAAATACGTAGTTACACTTGAAACCTTATCCCCTGAATACGTAAACGATATCTTACTAGATAGCATATTAGGTATTTTATCATAATATAAAATATTAGTTATTTTATTTGTATTGGTAGTATCATACACTACCTCTATTCTTTGACCATTATAATTTACATCTGAAGACACTGAACCGTTGAATATCCTCTTTAACCTGCCACTTTCAAATACCCTTGCGTTTAATAAAACATCAAAAACTGTTATTGTATTACCTGATATTAAAGCAGATAATTTCCCATCAATTGTTCTATATATATCCCAATCACTATCATAATTTAAAATCGTAACTGAACCGTCAGCGTCATAAAGCGTTATGTATTGATTCGTCACGACTTTAACGTATTGTTGGAAATTTAACTTAAAATCATTTCCAAACATATTCGGAACACCTAATTCAGTAAATATATCATTATAACTAGAATTATATACTAAACTTGCTTGTAATGGCAAATAACTAGAATTATTTACTGACGCTAAATCACAATTAAGAGTTAGTAAGCCAGATGCCTTATTTACGTATGCTGTAGCACCGTTAATGCTAGTGCTTTC
>JAFVRR010000004.1 GCA_017504165.1 Clostridia bacterium
GTAAATAGTGCTAATATCGAATACTACGTAGGCGAAACAGCAACTAAGTTTAGTGGCTACGGTGCAGGTATCTTCGGTGCAGTTAGTGCAAACTCTACGTTTAAAAACGTTGCGTTTACTAACTACGTTGGTAAATCTGGTCCTGCAATTGCGCTTATTGATATTACACCAACGTCTAAAGGTACTGCATCTTACAATTACGATGAAAATGACGTATTTGAAGCAATGGGTAAATCTACAAGAACCAAATTCACTAATATGTATTTTGAAATTATTGGTGATGACCATGCATCTGGTTCAACTGTAAGATTTAATGCAGGTAATAGAGGTTCAGACTTCGACAATATCGTTGTTGATGCAACACACGGTGGTTGGGGTGATGGTGTTTACGGTACTAATAGAGAAGCAGGTTACCTTGGTGGCGGTTATCAATGGTCAAATAAAAACGGTAGTTTATGTCAACAAGTAGATAACGTTGTACTTATTGTGCCAGAAGGTCAAAACCCTTCATATACAGATGCAAGTTATACACACCTTGACGTTATCTTCGAGCATTCATTAGAAACTGCATTTAGCGCAACAACTAACACTATCGGCGAAACTGTTACAGCGCCAAGCGTAAGATTTGACGGTCTTGATTACTTCACGGTAGTTGACGGTATCGTTTACTGGCATTCACTTGCACCAAGTGCATAATAATTTAAAACTTAGTTTTAAATAGGTACTTTATTAAAACTTAATAAAGGAAAACAATAAAAGAAACGGAGAGTTCGCTCTCCGTTTTTTAATTGCAAATATTTCCCTAACAAAAGGCCCCTTTGTGGAAAGGGGGCTCCGCAAAGCGGTGGGGGATTGTCATTCTGAGTGTCGACCTACAAAGACGGGCAACCGAAGAATCTTAAACATAAAAATAAAACGCATAGGAAAACCTATGCGTTTTAAGTTTAATTAGTTAACTAATCTTAGTAACCAACTTTTTCCCAACATTCAAATGGAGCAGCAAGTTCGTCAGAAACTAAAACTTGAGTCTTCATAGTTTGAAGCATTGAAGATGGGATAAGTGGAGTAACTGGTCCGTGAAGAACGAGTCTAGAAGTCATTCTTTGCCATGAAGAGAACGTACCGTTAGTTAAAAGTGCGTGTACTTCAATTCTTTCTCTAGCGTTCTTAACGTCAACAGGGCCGATTGTAGCGGCTTTAGGTGGAACGTCAGCCATATAACCAGATTGACCAAATACGCCGTGTAAAGAGTTTTGAGCAACTGTTAATGGGTGAAGTTCAACGATTCTAGCCTTCATATTAAGCCATTCGTCAAGTTGTGCTTTAGTAGGAGGTGTAGCGCCGGTAGCGTCAAAACCTTCTGGGAAGAAATCAGGAACAGGGTCGATGAACGCCATGTGACCAGTCCAACCTGGAGAAGAAGAACAAATGTCAGCGCCACCTTCACCGCATTCTGTAATCATATCAGAGTAGTTAGCGATGTTCTTGTTAGTTGGGTAGTGAACGTTTTCAAGTGGCATTCTTAACTTTTCATCAATTTGGAATACTAAATATTTAAGCATAGAGTGAGCAAAACCTGCTTGGTAAGTTTCAGGAGCGATATTACCACGGTCGTCAGCCCATTCGTCCATTGCGAAAAGGTGTACGTTTCTACAGTCAACTTTGAAGTAGTTGATAAGTTGAGCAAGTGGAATGTAAGTATCTGGTTCTGGGTTACCTAAAATTAAAGTAATCTTTTTACCCTTTTCAGATGCTTCTTTAATTCTTGAGAATAAAGTAGCAATTAAAACTGGGTGTGGGTTCATCATAACTTTAATGTTAAAGTCAGGATTAGGGTGCTTTTCTAAATCTTTACCGCTGATTTTACGAAGTTTTTCGCAAAGTTCTCTATCTTTGAAAGGAACGTAGTCAGCAGGTTTGAAATCGAAAGTTGTTGCTGGATCGAATTTAATCATATTTTTTCTCCTTTAAATATTACTTTTTTAACGTTAAATTTGTCGTCAACTACTATTAAGTTGGCGATATTTCCTTCATCAATATAACCATAGCCGGCTAAATTAAGCGCCCTTGCCGGGTTATAAGAACCGAACTTAAACGCGTCGCACACAGAACAACCAGTATGTACGATAAAGTTCGAACAAGCGATATCAAGCGTTAAGCCAGAGCCCGCAATTTCGCCTGCGTTGTCAAAGTGTAAGTCAGTTGCCTCTTCAAATCCCGGTGGGATAGGACCGTCGCACACGAATTGGTCGGCAATAAGAATAATTCTATCATCGCCTTTAATCTTGCGAACAAGTCTTTGCATATAAGGAACAACGTGAATACCCATTCTATCTGAAATAAGTTCAGCGTAAATTTCTTTATTGTAGTTAACCGCCTCGTCAACACAAACGCCTCTACATTCAGAGTAGTGTTCAATAGTACCCGTTGCGTTAGTGTGGTGTGTTGCGATTTTTAAACCGTATGGAATGTATTTTTCAACTAAGTGTGGTGGTGCTTCGCTGTGCGCTACCGCAAATACGATATTAGGAATTTCCGCTTTAACGTCTTTTACAAATTGGTCGATTCCTTCGCGTTCAGGGGCTAAACACCAAACCTTAGCGCTGTCTTTAACCTTTTTAACAATGTCGATATATTCGTCGCGAACTACTGCATCTTTCCAAACGTTTTTGTCGCGTTCGCAACCAAAGTTAGGGGAAAGATAAGGGCCTTCCATATAAAAACCAACGAAGTTGTCAAACTTGCCTTCTTCGTTTGCTTTTAAAATATTGTCAGCCGCTTTAATATACGCATCTTTATTAAGGTTGTTGTAAAGGGCAGGAAGAACGCCTGTTACGCCG
The DNA here is from genome assembly GCA_017504165.1 of Clostridia bacterium. Taxonomy (GTDB): domain Bacteria; phylum Bacillota; class Clostridia; order Christensenellales; family Borkfalkiaceae; genus HGM11412. The sequence goes on from JAFVRR010000004.1 coordinate 2,841, forward strand.
TGTTCAAGCAAGTGCTTGCTAGTTGCTTCAGGCTCTTCAAAAATCCATTTGTTATCTGCTGCGTGGGTGTGAATATCTATAAGACCAGGGCCAACGTAATTGTTTTCCGCGTCGATTATTTCAGCGCCCGCTGGAATTTCAATATCTTTGGCTTTGCCAAAGTTAGCAATCTTGTCGCCGTCAATTAAGATAACGCCACCCATAATATAATGGTCCTTAAGGACTATGTTTGCGTTTATAATTGCTTTCATTTTTTTTACCTATTAAAGTTTAATATTTAAAATGCCATCCATTTTAAGATAATTTTCGTAGCAAGGCGTATAGTCAACGTCTTTGTTAGGCTCGTAAACGTGTTCCGTTTGAATTAAGTTTAAAACGCTTTCAACCGATTTAAACACGCCCGTGCCAACGCCTGCAAGAATTGCACCGCCAAGACAAGCAGTTTCGTTATTTTTAAGCGTAACTAATTTCTTTTTAGTTAAGTCCGCTTTCATTTGACACCAAACCTTACTTTTAGAAGCGCCACCCATTGCCCTTATTTCGTGCACGTTTAAGTCAAGGTAATCTAAGTTTTCCTTTAAAGTGCAAGCAATAGCCTCCATAATACTTCTTACGAAATGACCTCTTGTATGTTCGGGAGTAAGGCCTGTAAAACTACCCCTTGCTTGTGGATTATATTTAGGCATCGTTGAACCGCAAAGGTGTGGTAGGAAAGTAAGCCCGTCGCTACCAGGCGCGATTTTATCCGCAAGTTCGTCAAGTTCTTTAAACGAAAAGTTTTCACAAACTGCGTTTCTAAACCATTTTAGCGCCATGCCCGCCGTAGACGACCAAGCAAGTAAACAGTACTTGCCGTCATAGTTATAGTGGCAAGGTACGATACTATCTTTAGAAAATGGTGGAATACTGTCGCATAAACTAAATATTGCCATAGTAGTGCCCGTCATTTCGCTGATAATGCCTTTTTTAACTACGCCCGCGCCGATTGCGCCTGAAACTTGGTCCATAGCACCCGTTACGATTTTAATGCCGTTATAATCGCCAACGTATTTACCGCTATCTAAAAGGGTAGGGAGCATTGAAGGTTTAATACCTATATAATCAAGCATACCTTTCCACCAAATACTTTTATTAATGTCAAAGTAAATGGTAGAAGATTGCAAGGTTTTTTCAGTAACGAATTTACCCGTTAATTTAAAGAGAAGGTAATCTTCAATCAAGAAGATTTTTTTAGTTTTAGCCCAAACTTCAGGTTCGTTTTTCTTAACCCATAAAAGTTTACAAGCAGGCCAAGTAGCCGTAATTTCAGGTTGGCCCGTTATTTCGTAAACTAATTGCCTACCGAAATAGTCTTCAATTTCAGAAGATTCTTCAATAGCACGGTTATCAAGCCAAACGATTGCTTTTCTTACGGGGTTTCCTTCTTCGTCAGTTAAAATAAGCGTTTCGCATTGGGTATCAATGGCAAGAGCGTCGACTTTTATATCTAAATTGTCGATTTCCGTCTTGACCATTTCCCAATATTTTTCAGCGTCAAATTCTACGAAATTGTCGTGGGCTTCAATTAAATAATCTATGTTGGACGTCTTAAGCATTTCAAGTTTTTCATTGAAAATTGCCGTTTTGATTGACGACGTGCCAACGTCAATACCCATTAAATTCATACTTATCTTTTCCAGTTTAAATCGTAGTGAACGTCGTAAGCCTTTTCTTCAGGAGTGAATTTACGAACGGTAGTATCAACGATTTCACCGTTGTTGTAAGTTCTGTCGTTAATGCTTTCAGCAGTACCCATAACCGTAACGTTAAGTTGTCTCTTTCTTGCGCGAACTTGGTCCCAGTCAATAAAGTAAACGTGAGCGAATTCACCGCCGTCTAAAACGCCGTCTTTAATAGTCATAGTTTCGCTTCTGCCAAAAATGCAAGAACGAAGGTGACCGTCTGTGTTAAGAGAAGTGTGGTCGCCTGGTTCGTTTACGTATCTACCGAATTGAGAGTGGATTGGACCTGGGTGCATATATGCGTTAGTTTCGCTATAATCTGGAATAAGTTTTTGCATGATTTTTAATAAATCGTGTTGTAAATATTCTAAATCGTAAATGTCGATATCGTGTGAGCATTCTTGAATCATAACGGAACAAGTAGTGTGGTGTGATGCGATACAAACAGTACCGTTCTTGATGCCTGATTCTTCAACGATTTTTAAAATATCGCTAGTAACGTCGTGGAAAGTTGGTCTCCAACCTTTAGATTGTAATGCAATTTCTTTTTGAAATACTTTAAATTCCATAATATTATCTCCTTAAAATATTATATTTGTTTTATTTTTTGGCGTAAAGCCTATTTTATTTGTTTAATCTTTCGCCAACCGCTCCACCTGGGTGAATGAGGGCGAATTGTTCGTTTTTATAATCCGTTTCTTCAATAAGCGCAGTTTGAAGAAGGTGGAAAATAACGGCAAGCGACGTAGAAGACGTCGTACCTTGAGAGTTGTATTTATCAGTTTCGCGGGTTACGTATTGTTTTAAAACGACGTCCGCGCCGAGTGCAAGCGGAGATTCTAAATTTTCCGTAACCGTAATTACTTTAACGCCTTTTGCCTTGCAAATATCTAAGATAGGTAAAAGTTCTTTAGTTTTACCGCCCCTAGACGCAAAAACCATAACGTCTCCTTCTTTTAAGTAGCCGGTTGCGCCGTGTACCGCTTCGGCAGGGGAAATAAACCTTGCAGGAAGTTCAATACAGCACATTAAGTGGGTAAAGTGTTGGCAAATAATGCCAGAGTGACCACAACCTGCAGCGCCGATTCTAGGCGCGTTTTTAAGTAGTTCTACCGCTTTAGAAAAAGCGTCGATATCAAAATGGTTTTGCATTTCTTTAATGCATTCAGATTCGATTGTAAATACGTTTTTTACTTGTTCAATAGTAGATGCTTTCATAATTCACCTTATTTGTGTAATTCGTCCCACGCCTTTCTAACGCTACTGATCATTTCTTCAGCAAGCGCAAGTGGGTTTTCCGCTTTAGCAATAGCGCTAGAGCAACCAGATGCTGAAGAGCCTGCTTTAATAATGTTATAGCAGTCTTGTCCTTTAGAAATACCTGCCGATGGGAAAGGTTTAATTTCAGGGTTAATTTCTCTAATTACCCTAATAACTTCGTCAACGTATTCTTTGTCTGCAGGTTTGCCCGTACCGATAAGTTCAGTAGGCTCTGCAACTAAGATATTTGGACCGAGTTTAGCAACCGCTTTAACTTCTTCAATACTGTCTGCGCAAACCATAGTGGCAAGGCCAACTTCGTCCGCGCGCTTGATTGCTTCGGCAATTTGTTCGATAGTAAGTTTGCGTTCTGCGTGGTTGAGCATTACGCCAACAGCGCCCGCCGCTTTAACTGCCTCAGGTAAAGTTTTACCCATGCCTTTGCCGATTGGTAAACTATCCATATGTTGAGAATACACGTGCACTCTCTTAACGTTTTTAGCGATGTTGTAGATTTCCGTATCAGGCACGTCTAAAACAACGTCAACGTCGTATTTTTCTGCAAGTTCGTCAAGACCTTTAGCGATGTTTAAAAGCACGTCGCCGTACATGTAACATTTTGGTCCGTATTCAAAAAAAGGCTCTTTAATAGTGTAATTTTTATACATAATGCTCTCCTTTAAAAACTAGTTTACATACTTACTAAAATTATACTATGCTAAAGCATTTTTGTCAAGATTACTTTGTAATAATTAGTAGAATTTTCCTAAATAAATTGATTTATCTAAAAAGGTGTGTTATTATATAAATGGTCTAAAACCGCAATATATAAAAAAACGATTTTTCGCTATAAGAAAAGCGATTTTGCCTATAGGTTGGAAAGTTATGAGCAGTTTAAGAAGATTTTTTGTAGAAAAAATAGAGAGCCCACTAGTTATCGATGGGGAAGAATTTCGCCACGCGGTAAGCGTTTTAAGAATTAAAGAAGGGGAAGATATTATCGTTTGCGACGGCAGTGGGTTAGAGTATCTTTCTAAAGTAAAAAAAATCAATAAAAAAGACCTTGAAGTTGAAGTTTTGTCAAGCGCGGAAAGCGACGTTGAGGCTAAAACGGACGTCACTTTAATTGCAGGCTATTTAAAGGGGGACAAAACTGAACTTGTAGTTCAAAAAGCGGTAGAACTTGGCGCGAAAAAGGTAATAGTTTTTAATTCGGAATACTGCAGTTCTTATATGAACGAAAATAAACTTGCAAGGCTTAACAAAGTATCTATTGAAGCGGCTAAACAATGCGGTAGGGCTATTGCTCCAAAGGTTTTTTACGAAGACACTTTCAAAGGTGCTTTAATGGATGGCGAAGGTTGTGAAAACAAACTCTTTGCCTGCGAATTTGCAACTTCTAACGAAGTGGATTTTAAAAATTTAAAGGGCTCTACGGCAATCGTTGTAGGAAGTGAAGGTGGTTTTTCTAAAGAAGAAAGCGAACTTGCAACAAGTATGGGTTACAAAACGGTATACTTAGGCAAGCGCATTTTAAGGGCGGAAACGGCGTCTATTGCGCTACTTGGAATAATAATGCATTCACTTGGTGAATTAGAATAACAAAAGGAATTAGAACAACGAAAGGAGAATAAAATAATATGAAAATAGCACTTATTGCTCACGACAAGAAAAAAGACGAAATGATTAAACTTGCAATCCGTTATAAAGACGCGCTTGCAGGTCACGAACTTATTGCAACTGGTACGACGGGTACTTTAGTAATGGGCGAAACGGGCCTTAAAATTAAAAGAATGAAGAGTGGTCCGCTCGGTGGCGACCAACAAATCGGCTCTATGATTGCCGACGGGTTACTCGATTTAGTTATCTTTTTAAGGGACCCTTTAACCGCTCAACCGCACGAGCCTGACGTATCTGCTCTTTTAAGACTTTGCGACGTGCAAAACATTCCGCTTGCAACTAATAAAAAGAGCGCGGAAATTATGCTTAATATTTTAGAAAACGGCGGTTTTGACAAATAATATGGGATTTTGGGAATTATTTTTACTTGCAATAGGTCTTAGTATGGACGCGTTTGCCGTGTCTTTATGCAAAGGCTTATCGGTAGAAAAAGTAAAATTTAAAAATATGCTATTTTGTGGTATTTGGTTTGGCGGATTTCAAGCGCTAATGCCACTTATCGGCTTTTTTATCGGCAGTTTGTTTGCTGAATATATCGTAGCAATTGACCATTGGGTAGCGTTCGTGTTGCTTGCCTTTATCGGCGCTAATATGATAAAAGAGGCCTTTTCTAAATGCGAAGAATGCGGTAGTGAAAAAGATGCCGATTTTTCTATAAAAACAATGTTTATAATGGCTATTGCAACGTCGATTGACGCGCTTGCCATAGGCGTTTCGCTATCTATGGCGGGTGACGTTGATATTTGGCTTTCTATTGCGCTTATTGGGGTTGTAACTTTTATATTATCTGCGTTTGGCGTAAGATTAGGCGTTGTATTCGGGGCAAAATATAAGAAAAAAGCGGAACTTTTAGGCGGTGTAATATTAATTGTTTTAGGCTTAAAAATATTGCTTGAACACTTGGGCGTTTTTTAAAAAATCGCTATTGACATCGATATTTTTTAATTGTATAATAATGTAAATTATTATGTTTTAAAGGAGAAAATATGTTTAAACTTGAATTTTCGTGTACTACTCCCAAAGCGGTTATTTCAACGGGTTTAAAAGACGGCAAGTACGGATATAAATTAAATCCAAATTACGAAAAAGAACTTATTGAAATGAAAAACGCGGGCATTAAAAACGTTGAACTTAGTAGGTGGTACACGCCGTATGCCGACGAAACGTTAAAAATGTTTAAAAGGGTGTTAAGGCTTGTAAAAAAACATAAGTTTACAGTTACTACGGTGCATATGCCATACACTCATAATTGGATAGATTTAGCAAGCCCTTGGGAAAACGATAGAAAAGAAATAGTAAATTGGATTTATAAAAGAATTTTTAAAATAACCGACAAACTTAAACCAAAAGCGTATATTTTTCATCCAGGCGGTGGCGGGGCAAAACCCGATAACAGAGAAAAGTTTGTAGACTCTTTATTACAATCGGTTGAAGAACTTTCTGAGTTAACGACAGTTCCTATTTGCGTGGAAAATATGGTCGGCGGTAATATGACTAACGGGGTTAATCAAATTAAAGAATATGCCGAAAAGACTAAAAACGGCTACGTTGTTATCGACGTAAACCACTTCCTTAACGAAGATAGGGGCGAAGACGCAATTCTCGCTATTGGCGACAAGGTTAAAGCGTTACATATTTCTGATAACGACTTTGTTTACGAGCGCCATATGATGCCGGGCGACGGTCTTAACGATTGGAATAAAATTATAGGTGCGCTTGAAAAAATAGGATATAACGGCACGTTTAACTACGAACTTAACGTTGCAAAATACAAATATCCTTATAAAGATATCGTAGAAAACTACGAAAAATTGTTTGAAAAATATAACGAAACTAAAGGCGAATAAAGGAGAAAATATGTATAAACTTGAACTTTCTTGTAGCGTTGGTGCAGGCGTTGTACCAACTGGTTTAAAAAACGGCAAATACGGCTACGTTTTAGACGGTAAATACGAAGAGAGAATTAAAGCGGTTAAAGAGGCGGGCATTAAAAAAATTGAATTTGAAATACCGAGCGTTAGATACGTTGATTTATCTATAAAATTCTTTAAAAAATGCTTAAAAATTGCAAAAAAACACAAGATAACGATTAACACTTTCCACTTTCCGTATTCGGTAGATTGGATGGATTTTTCCTGCCCTTGGGAAAACGATAGAAAGGAAATTGTAAGATGGCTTGGCGAACTGTTTAAAATTACCGATAAGTTTAATCCAAAAGCGTATATTTTCCACCCTGCAGGACAAGGTTGCAATAATGAAAACAGAGAAAAATATATGGGCTATTTATTAGAGTCTGTCGAAGGCTTAGCAAAACTTACTAAAGTTCCTATTTGTATTGAAAATATGGTCGTTGGGAATATGACTAACGGGCTTGCCCAAATAAAAGAATACGCCGATAAAACTAAAAGCGGTTACGTTGTAGTTGATACTAACCATTTCGTGAAAGATAGACCGGAAGACGCTATTTTAGCGCTTGGCGATAAGGTTAAAGCGTTACATATTTCAGATAACGACTTTATTTACGAGCGTCATATGATGCCGGGCGACGGACTTAACGATTGGAATAAAATTATTGGTGCGCTTGAAAAAATAGGGTATAACGGTACGTTTAACTATGAAGTAAGCCTTTCAAAATACGGCTATAATTATAAAGACGTAGTTTCTAACTATGAAAAATTGTTTGAAAACTACAATAAATCTAAAGAGGGAAAATAATGAGTATTGTTAAAAACGAGGCAAAAATTAAAGTAAAATTACTTCAATCTATACGGGAACAATTAGAGCACCGCGCTCTATGGTTATATTTACTTTGTGACGAAGCGAAGAAAAGAGGATTAGACCCAAAAGAATTTGCAAGTGACGCTATTAAGCGTTGCGGTCTTTCACAAGGCGCAAAATTAGTAGAAAAGGGAAAAACCGACAGTTTAAAGGGGCTTAAAAAGACGTTATTTACAAAACCTGCGCAATGGGTTTTTGAAATGGACGTTTTAGAGAGTACCGACGATAAACTTTCTATTGACTTCCATTACTGCCCACTCGTAAAGGCTTGGCAAAAAGCGGGTTGTACTGATGAAGAAATTGCTATGCTTTGCGATATTGCAATGTGTGGGGATAACGGCATAGGCGAATGTTATGGTAGCGTACTCGATTTACCTAAATGCATTGCTAAAGGCGATGACGTTTGCTCTTTAAGATACCACAAAAAGGATAAATAAGATAAAGGTCGCATTGCGACCTTTTTTTATATTTTTATTAGTTTTTACTCTTTTTATTTGGCGTTTTTTGTATAAATTTGCTATAATATAGCAAGGTGACAAAATGACTGAAGTAAAGAAAACTAGAATTTCAAAAGAAACGTATAAAAGGGCGCTAAAAATAGCCCTTCCAGCAATAATAGAAACTTTTTTTATGACTTTCGTTGGGCTTGTCGACTCGCTAATGGTAAGTTCTATTAGTTCTTATGCGGTGGCGGCGGTAGGTCTTACCGCTCAACCTAAATTTATAGGACTTGCGCTATTTATGGCGCTTGGTGTATCCACTTCCGCAATCGTTGCAAGAAGGTATGGCGAAAACAGGAAAAAAGATGCAAACTCTATACTTATGACTTCTCTTGTTTTCGCACTAATAGCGGGCGTTATTATGTCGCTTATATTCGTTTTTGGCGCGGATACCATAATAAGGCTATGCGGTTCGTCTGAAAATACTCATAGCGATGCAGTAGAGTATCTTCAAATTATAATGGGTGGGATGCTTTTTAACTGTATACAAATTACTATAAACGCTGCGCAACGCGGTGCGGGCAACACTAAAATTACTATGACTACTAACGTTACGTCTAACCTTGTAAACGTGGTGTTCAACTACCTATTAATAGGCGGGCATTTCGGTTTTCCTGCGCTTGGCGTAAAAGGCGCTGCGCTTGCAACCGTACTCGGCACGGTAGTTAGTTCTATAATGAGTATTTGCTCACTCTTAAAAAAGAATATATTCGTAAGTTTTATCTACGTAGTAAAAGAAAAAATTCGCCCGACTGTCGAGGCGTTTAAGGTAATTATTCGCGTTGGGTACAGTATATTCTTTGAACAAATTTTGCTCCGTATCGGCTTTGCAGCAACTGCTATTATGGCGGCTAATATGGGTGACGATTCTATGGCGGCGCACCAAGTTGCAATGAACGTTATGGGAATATGCTTCTCGTTTGGAGATGGTTTGCAAACGGCGGCAGTTGCGCTTATCGGCAAAAGTTTAGGTGAACAGTTATACGATAAAGCAAAGGAATACGGCAAGGCCTGTCAAACGCTGGGCGCAGTAATATCGGTAGTATTATCAATATCACTATTTTTGCTTACAAATCCGTTAATGACTTTATTTTTTCCCGATAAACCACATATAGTAGAAATTGGCGTAAGCATTATGAGATTGCAAATTATAATGGTATTATTCCAAGTTTCAACGGTAATTTATATGGGTTGTTTGCGTGGCGCGGGGGACAATCTTTATACTGCAACAATGTGCGCTACTTCTATAACCGTTATAAGAACTGTTGTATCGTATATTTGCGGGTATACTTTAGGGCTTGGTATTATAGGCGTATGGCTTGGCATACTTGCCGACCAAGTGACTAGATTTTTTGCGGGCGCAATTAGGTTTAAGCAAGGCAAATGGGTAAAGATAAAAATATAAAGGGGTAATAATATGTGGAAAGTAGATAAAATTTTATCAAAACTTGATGAAAATGCAATAAAAAGGTTAAAAAATATTTATGAACCAATTGTCGTTGGTAAACCGTATGAAGATGCAAGAAAAAGCATTATGGTTATGCCAGACGGCGAAATAAGGGTTTACGGTCATTACGGCTATAAAACCTACAGGGATAAAGACGCTTCGCCTTGCTATATCTCTTCGATAGACGGTGGTTTGACGTGGTCTTTTCACGATGCGCCTAAAGGTTGTATGGGCCCTTGCGTTTATATTCCTGAAAAAAATAGATACGTAACCGTTACAATGGCGGAAAGTTTTCAAGGCGCACCAAAAACAAGCGTGTTAATTTCCGAAGTTGGTCCTAACGACACTAATTATAAAAAAATTGAGTTAGATATTACCACAACTTGCGCTTTCCAACCAAAACTTATAAAAAACGGCACAAGGCTTGTGAGTACCGCTCAATGCTATGATAAAGCAAACGACGACCATCACCCTGTATTTTTCTATTCCGACGACTTTGGCGATAGTTGGAAATGGGTAGTATTAAAATCATCGGAAAAGTATTCCGTTAGATACCCTAACAAAGTGCCAAGATGGGAAAACAATGGTGGCGAGCCTGTCGTTAGTGAAATGCCAAACGGCAAACTTATGCTTATAGCAAGAACTTCGCTTGATAACTTTTACGTTTACTATTCTAGCGATATGGGCGAAACGTGGACGGACGGAGAAGACTCTTACTTTAACGGCACGTTAACTACGCCATTCTTTTTACAATTGAAAGATAAAAGAACAATGTTCTTTTTCAATAACACCCAAAAATTACCACTTGAAAAAGAGTGCATAATGGCAAAGGGTAGCAGTCATCGCCACGTCTTTACTAATCGCGATGCTAACCACGTGGCAATCACTAACGATTTTATAAATTGGACGGGGTTTAGAGAAATGCATTTAAACCCTATTAGAAATCGCAGTGATTATAGAACTTACGGCAACACTTATCAAAGCAGGGATAAAAGCGTGCATCAATTCCAAGCAATTGAACTTCCGTTCAACAAAGTTTTAGTTTGTATGGGGCAAAGTGAAACTTGCGTACTTAAAATCTTTGATATTGATTGGCTTTACGAAAAAACCAGATACGAAGATTTTTCAAAAGGTTTAGAAAATCTTTCAACCCACCTTTACGTTAAAAGTTATTCGGGCTCTATGGGAATATTAGGGCATTGCCAATGGAATAGGGTAAACGGCGCGTTGCTCGTGCCTACGCCGGAACTTGACGGCAGAGAGGCCCTTTCCATTTGCCACACTTCCGACCCAAGGCTTTACTCTAACAAGCAAGGGGTAGTTTGGAATTTCCCTAACGCTAAAAGGGGTAGTATAGAACTTAAACTTTACCGCTTAACTAAAGGCGTTAGCGTTTCACTTCTTAATAGGTGGTTTAATTCTTGCGATGAAACGGTTAAAAACCACGCTGTGTTTAACTTTAAACTTACCGAAAACGAACTTACCGAAAAAGAATGGGAAACTATTAAAATAGACTTCGACTTAAACGACAAAAAAGCCTTAATTTCAAAAAACGGCAAACTTTTATTTGAAAGTGAACTTTTAAACGAAGTTTACCACGGAATTTCTTATATTCATATTCAAACGGACTGCGATAAAGGCGACTATGAAGGCGTACTTTTAAAAAGTATGGATTTTAAAGGAGAATAATTGATGTTTTTAACGATAAATCAAATAAAAAATATAACTTTCGGCGCAGTTAGCGTTTATGAAGATAACGGTTATATTTTATTTGATAGATTTACTGAAAAGCAAAAAGAATGTTATAAAAATTATAGAACCATATCCTTGCAAGGCAAAGTAAAAGCGACTGCGGGGGTTAGATTTTCTTTTGTAAGCGATACAAATTTTTTAAAATTTAATTATATATTAGATTACGCGTCTAGTAGAGATTTTGCCTATTTTGATATACTTGTAAACGGCGAATTAGTCGCTCATATTGGTAAAGATAAGATAGACAATTCTGAAAAGGTATTAGAAGTTTCTTTTGAAAAGGGCGAAAAACATATAGAAGTGTATTTCCCTTGGTCAATGAAAACGACAATTAGAAATTTAGAAATTAGCGACGGCGCTAGTTTAAAAGAGAAAAACCGCAGTAAAACTATGATTGCTTACGGTGATTCTATAACTCACGGGTACGACGCTTTTTATCCTTCTAACGTTTACGTTACTAAACTTGCTAAATATTTTGATGCCGACCTATTTAATAAGGCAATTGGCGGAGATACTTTCTTTCCTGAACTTTTAAACTGTAAAGACACGTTTATTCCAGATATAGTAACCGTTGCTTACGGCACTAACGATTGGAAAATATCTACGCGTGAAGAGTTTACGTTTAACGCCAAAGCATTTTTTGAGCAATTGTACGAAAATTATAATGGCTCTAAAATCTACGTTATAACGCCTATTTGGAGATTAGAGGAAGAAGACGACACGAAACCCACTACCAATTGGACTTTGTTAGAGCATAGAGATTTTATTAAAGAAATTGCATTGCAATATGAAAACGTAACGGTTATTGACGGGTACGAGTTAGTTCCGCACGATACCGAATTGTTTTTAGATAAAAGATTACACCCAAACGACGACGGATTTAAGTATTATATCGAAAATTTAATAAAAGCGATTGAAAAGACAGCGTAAACTCTGTTGTTGACAAAAAGGCGATTTTATATTAAAATATTATAGTAAAAATAAACCATAAAGGAAACTAATGATGGGTAAACTTATTGAAAAATGGAATAGTATTAGTTTAGTACTTCGTATACTTGGCGGTATAATAGTAGGTACAATCATTGCGGTAGTTGCAAGGCTTTTAAATATAGTAGACTACCTTGCATGGCTTAAAGTGTTTGGCGACGTTTTTGTCGGCGCGTTAAAAGCAATTGCTCCAATTCTCGTATTCGTGCTCGTTATTAACGCTTTTTGTAATAGTGGTAAAAAGTTAGATAAAAGATTCGGCACTGTAATCTTTTTATATATTTTAACTACTTTTATCGCCGCTTTCGTAGCAGTTCTTGCAGGGTTTTTATTCCCTATAGACTTATCGGGATTATTATCTAGTGGCGCAAGCGGTAATCCACCTCAAAACATTGGCGAAGTTATATTAAACTTATTCACGAACATGGTTAAAAACCCTGTTGGCGCGATTGTTGAAGGTAACTATTTAGGCGTTCTTTTCTGGGCGATTATCATCGGTATTGCTTTAAAGAAATCTAGCGACAATACTAAAGGCGTCGTTGCCGATTTATCTAACGCTATTTCTTCTTGCGTAAGATTTGTAATTTCTCTTGCTCCGTTTGGTATTTTAGGTATTATTTTCGATACCGTAGCAAGACAAGGTTTAGGTATTTTCACAACTTACGGAAAACTTATTTTAGTTTTAGTTGGTTGTATGTTGTTTATTTCTTTAGTAATCAACCCAATTATTGCAAGTATTACAATTAAGAAAAACGCATATCCACTTGTATTAAGATGTTTAAAAGAAAGCGGTATTACTGCATTCTTTACACGTAGTTCTGCTGCAAACATTCCTGTAAATATGAAACTTTGCGAAAGTTTAGGTTTAGATAAAGACTTCTATTCGGTATCTATTCCACTTGGCGCAACTATCAATATGGACGGCGCTGCAATTACTATTACCGTTCTTGCAATGGCGGCGGCTGTAACTTGTGGAATAACTATTGATATTCCAACGGCTTTACTTTTAAGCGTTATAGCAACTTTAGGCGCGTGCGGTGCGTCCGGTGTTCCAAGCGGTTCATTAATGCTCGTTCCACTTGCTTGCGGTTTATTCGGCGTTGATAGTACTATTGCAATGCAAGTTGTTGCAGTAGGTTTAGCGGTAAGCGTCGTTCAAGACTCTTTAGAAACTGCCCTTAACTCATCAGGTGACGTATTATTTGCTGCAATCGCAGAATTTAGAGAATGGCGTAAGCAAGGCAAGGAAATTAAATTTTAGTTAGGCTCTTACGTAAAACTTGTTAATATCAAAAACTCTCTACTACTTCGTTATACACCCCTTACCATTTTGACAATACGGCAAGTATTGCCTGCAATGATAAGGCGCGTCTAACTCGCATTATAAAGTTTTTGATTTATTAACCGTTTTACTCCATCGCCTGGCTCTACGCAAGTAAACTAACTGATTTACTCCATCGCCTTGGCTATATGAAACGTAAAATAATAAATAACGGCACGTTAAGTGCGTGTTTCATAGGGATTTTTAAGAAATTATAAAAGAGTAGCAAAAATTTTGCTACTCTTTACTTTTTTGCTTTGCAAAACACACGACTTTGCTTGCAAAGTATAGTGAGCTACACTTTACAATCTTTTTATAAAATTTTACTTACCACGCATTAACCGTAAGAAATTCTCTTGCTAGTGATTATTACTTTTTTTATAGCATAAGAACCTATAAAAGTCAATAGGCAAGTGTACACGTTTTTGTACACTTGCCTATTTTTAGAAAAGTTTTTTGTAATTATTTGTTGAAAGTTACAATCAACTTTCATTTATCAAAGGATATTCTTCAAAAATCACCGAAAAGTCAACGTCACCAATAATTTCAAAATAACGATTGTCATAATATGCTAAACCCATATATCCTTGAAATATAAAGTGTTTTTCATCTAACAAGGTTAAAGTGCTTTCACCTATCTTTAGCACATATTTTGAAGAAGATTTCTCATAGTCAACGTCATCGACAAAAAGAATATTTTCTAACAAATTATCGTACGATTTTATATGTTGATTGCCAATAAAAAACTTTACATCTTCTACGCCTTTATCTAATGCATAAAAAGCATTTTCTATAAAATAAGTTGCCAACCTTTTTCCACTACAAATTCGATAATATTGTCCGTTCACAACAAAACATGTGCATCCACCATCTACTGAATAACCCTCTTGCAGAACAAGCGTATATGTTTGCTCAGAAGTTTTTATGTGATAAGTCATTTGATAATGTATGTCGTCAAATTTAACTTCTGATACAATACTTTGACTATTTAAAAGCAAATTATAAAATTCTTCCAATTTATTGCTTCCTTGTTCCCAAATTTGCACTTCATATAATACCCCATGTAATGAATTGCGAACGGCTTTAGACTCTGCCCGAACAGAAAGTATGTCTTCTTGCTTTAATCCCACAGTCCAAGGGAATATTTTAGAGAAACCGTCTTGATACCAAACAGCGTATTCACATCTTGTTTCGGTATTCTCTGAGTCCAAACGAACTCCATACTCATTGTAATTTATAAAACATTTACCTTCTCTTAATATGTTATCTCCACGTTGCACAGAACCATCTTCAGCAACCTCATAAGTATACAGCTCATATGCTTGAGACAAATTTTTCTCGGCTTTCTCCAAATTGTTAGGCACAAACCAATATTCTTCGTCTCGAAGCTCTATTTCTCCTCGATATAACGTGTATGATGCACTGTGATAGAAGTCATATATTTCCGTTTTTCCGCTCTTTAACATTTCGGTAATACTTTCTCCCACGTGCGTATATGGAGAATCGTACCTTTCGCTCATATCTTCTTCTCTCCAGTCTTCTGCAAAAGAATATTCTTTCCCAAATACTTGTAGCGTTCCCACGTACCAAACTCCGTCAAACATATATTTGGCGCAAGTGCCATTACCTTTCGTGCCGTCTGAAAAGGTAAGTGCTACCGATGATTCTTTTCTGCCGCTTTTATAAGTATACGTACCCGTATATTCCTTATCAAACTCCTTAAAAATGAAAGTACCGTCCTCGAAATATTGTACCGTTATATCATCAGAGTAAAGAATTTCTTGTTTGATAGTATTGTAGCCAACATTATGAAATTCTTCATTTTCATCGGTGTAGCCGGTTAAATACCAAATATCTAAAGCATAGGGTTCGACACTACAACCTGTAAGACATAAACATAAACCTAAAAGCAAAATCAGAGTCAACAAAACCGCCAATGTTTTTTTTATCTTCTTCATATCTTTCCCCTTAAATTTCTTAAAAAGACAAAAGCACGCTGAATAACGAATAAACCGTTACTCAACGCGCCTTATTTCTCCTATAAGAAGTCGTTTAACAACGGCTATAACGCTAAACTTATATTAAAACTACTTAATTCTATTCTTATTATAGAATTAAATTTATCTTTTTGCAATTTTTCTTATATGCTTATTATTATCTTTTTACCTTTTTAATTTAACATTATATTTTATCTATATACTTATTATATAACGATTCTTCTAAAAAAGTCAATATGTAATACCACGTATAGTAAAAGAATATTATTAAAAGCTTTTTCCTTTGATCTTAATCTTACAATTACATAATAGAAAAATCAGACTCCGTAATGGAATCTGATTGTTTCTCCGCTTGAAAGTGCAATTTCCTATAAATTTTTAATGTTTCAAAAAATCCCTAAGAGAAGAGCGACTAAGTGCCGTTTTTTATTGTAAAAATTTTCAAAAATTTACCAAAAAACTCTTTTAATTATTTAAAATAGTGATATAATTAATATATACTAATCAATATTAAGTAAGAAGGTCAACAATGGCAAAAAAGATTTGTTTCGTTTTAGGCGCAGGTGGCGCAAGGGGCATTGCGCACATAGGTTTTTTACAAGCAATGGAAGACAATAAAATTAAACCTTCCGCAATCGTGGGTTGTTCTATGGGTGCGGTTGTCGGCGCGTGCTATTCTTTAGGGATAAAGCCTTCTACAATGAAAGAAGTTGCCGAATCTTTAAAGTTTAAAGACATAGTAGACATAAATTTTCAAATTTTTTCTAAAAAGAGTATTTTACACTCGGTAAAAATGCGAAATAAAATCACGTCGTTATTAGAAAACAACACTTTTGAAGACACTAAAATTCCTTTCAAATGCGTTGCGGTTGACCTTGTTAAAGGGGAGGCGGTAGGGCTAGAATCTGGTCTACTTGTCGACGCGGTTTGCGCAAGTTCGGCAATCCCTACTATTTTCCGCCCGGTTGAAATTGACGGTATGGACCTTGTTGACGGAGGTATTTTAGAGCGCGTGCCCGTTAGATTTGCTAAAGATTTTGATTGTGACGTCATTATTGCGGTAGACGTTTTAGGTAAACTTCAACCATACGTTGAAACAAAAAGCGTATTACAGCATTTACTTAGAACTATAGACGTCAACGATAGTTACAATACCTTAAAATACTTAAAAAAACATAAACCAGACGTACTTATTTATCCCGAACTAGGGGATATGAGCCAATACAAAGTAGAAAGATTAAGTTTTGCTTACGAAGAAGGTTACAAAGCGGGAATAAAAGCCCTTCCTAAAATAAAAAAGGCAATAGAGAAAGCAACTACAAAATAAAATAAACCGCCTAAGTTATTTTTTAGGCGGTTCGTTTTTTAAGTTTAAATCTATCATTTTAGACATTTCTTCGTGCCGTTTATAAAGGGAAAGTATTGCCTCTTTAGAGTATTTTTCTCTTTTAACTTCTTGGTTATTTGTTTTAGTTTTGATATTATTAAAAGGGGTTAAATCCTTTTTATTTAATATTGTATTTACAGTATTTGCAAGTAAATTTACCGCGGTTTTATCTTGAGATAGTTTTGTAAATATGTCAATTAATCCGAATTTATTCAAAATATCTTTCCTTTTATTAAAAATATAATAGAAAATTTGTTAAAATTTATTGATTATTATGCTAAATTAGTGTATAATAATTAAGCGTATGATTATATCTAGTAGTATAATCTATTTGTTTTATAATTATGCCTAAGTTAAATTTTATATTCCATTTTACTTTATAGGAGTTTATATAATGAAGAAATTACTCATAGCAATTATTACTATAATAATGGCAACTTTCGCATTCGCAGGTTGTGGCGAAAGCGTAACGCCACTTCAAAACGTTGGCGGTGCAGTAGCGTCGGGCAACGGCTCTTTCGCAGTAGAAAAAGGCGAATACGTTTATTTTATCAACGGTCAAGAAGCAGTAACCGTTGAAAATGAATTCGGCAAAGTTGAAAAGGCATCACTCGTTCGCGTTAAAACTAGCGAACTTGCAAACCCAAAAACTGCTAAAATTGAAACGGTTATTCCTAAACTTTTGATTAGCGCGTCTTATAAAACGGGTGTTTTCGTTTACGGTGATTACGTTTATTACGCAACTCCATCAAATATTAAGGACAAACAAAGCAATATTTTAAACAACCAAACTCAATTCTTTAGATTTGACCTTAAAACTGGTAAAGCAGGCAAGCATATTGCAGTTGCTCAAGACAACACTACTGAATATAGATTCGTAGAAAATAACGGCGTCGTTTACCTTGTGTTTATAAAAACTGAAACTCACGACGAACATTCGCACAAAGCGCTTTGTGTATACAATGCGGATAGCGGTAAAGAAGTAGAAGTTGAAATTGAATTTGAAGAACTTTTAATGGCTGAAGATAATTCTAATACAATCTACTTTACTAAATACGGCTACAACGAAGTTAACGAAGAAAACGAAAAGTATCAAGAAATTTACAAATACACAATCGGCGCAAGCAAAGAAGAATTAGTTTTAAGCGGTTCGCCAGAATCATTAAACGTATTACAAGGCGCAACCTTTACGTTAATTAAAAACAACGGCAAGTACTTAATTTACAAACAATCTTTAGTAGATTCTACTAACGCTAGCGTTAAATACTACGCAATCGAAACTGCAAGCGCAAACGCTCCTACTTTATTAGGTGGTAGCAACGCTTATATCGACGCTGCTTTAAACGCTAACGCATATATTAAATCTTTAAACGAAATTTATTATATGGATACTACTACTGAACTTGGCGGTTTTGCTAAATTTGATTATACCGTTACTGATATGACTAACGGTAGAACTCCTGTTTGCAAAGACGTTTCCGGTTATAACCTTCAATTCGTTCAAGACGGTTACGCTTACTTTAGCAACTCTGAAGGCTTATACTTTAGATGCGATTTAGAAGGCAATAACTTCTCTCAAATCAACGGCGTTGCAATGAAGACTGCGACTGATTGGTACAAACCAAGAGTAATCGGCAACTACTTTATCGGCAGTTATTCAAACGAATTATACGATTCTTACGTTTACGTTGTTGATATGACTAACATTGCAGACAAAGAGGCGTACGATAAATATCTTGAAGACGTTAAAGTTGACGATGAAGAACACGTATTAAAACTCATTGATACTAGAATCGGCATCGTAACTGAAGCGGATAAAGAAGAGTTTGAAACTAAACTTGAAGAAAAATATAATAAGGATTAAAAAATATCCGCCACGTACCGTGGCGGATTTTTGAAGTTATGAAAAGAATTTTATCATTTGATATAGAGAGCACTACGGGCAATCATCGTGATGGTAGCATGTGTACTTTCGGCTATTGTTTAATAGACGGAAACCTTGATATTTGCCATCAAGAAGATATAGTAATGAAACCCAAAACCAAGCGCTATGAAACGAGAATTAAATTACATTACGAAAAGGCGTTTATCAAACAGCAAGAGCAGTTTCCCGCCTTTTACGAAAAGGTCAAAGCCCTTTTTAACGGCAACGACTATATTATAGGCTTTTCCATTTTAAACGACGTAGAATTTTTAAACAACGCTTGTGAGGTTTACGGGCTTGAAAAGATAGAGTACGACTTTTTAGACGTTCAACTTTTATATAAAACGGTGTATAAAAAGCAAACTTTATCAGGTCTTTCAGTTATTGCCGAAGAATTAGGCATTGACTATAAAGCGCACCGTTCCGACGAAGATGCAAGAGTAACTTTTTTGGTTTTAAAACATATTGTAGACGACCTTAAAACGACGTTAAAAGAAGTTTTAAGAAAATACCACATTACACTTGGATCTAACAAAAACGGGGAAATAACGCCTTGTACAAACGGCGAACTTTCTAAAAGGGAAATTAACTATTTAATACTAAAATTCGTAGAAAAGAACTATAAACACTCTAGAAGATATAAAGGCGGTTTATCCTTTAAAACCTTTGCCTTTACTGAAGAGTTAAGGTATGGCGACGTAGATAAGTTTAGGCGTATTTTAAAAAGGATTTACGAACTTAACGGCAGAGTTTCCGCAATAGAATCTTCTAACGTTTTCGTCAACACTTATAGCGACGGCGAACTTCCCGAAAAGTACGTTAATTCTATTAATATTAGAAACAAAGATAAAGAGCGTATTAAGGTTATTTCTTATGAAGAGTTTATGGAAATGATAAAAGAACTTCCCGAAATAGACTTTTCTTCCGACGGCGAACTTCTCCGCGCTCATCGCAACGAAGTTAAGAAAAATAGAGAAAAAAAGCGTTTAGAACAAAGAAAGCAAAAAATATTAGAAATGCAAAACAAACGCAAAAACGAAAAAGAAGAAAAATAAAAACGCATTGATTAAAAAAATCAATGCGTTTTGTTTTTTTGATTAATTACGCTTCTTTTTCAGGCGCGTATGCTTTAAATTCTGCGCTAACTACTTTATTGTTAGCAACTAGAACGTAAACGGCGTCAAGTTGTTCGCCTGCGTTGTATTTTTCTTCAACTTCATCAGAATTTTTACAACCTTTAACGTAAACAACTAAACCACTTCTACCAAGAATAACAACGTCAGTAGTTGCGTTTATAGTTGGGTTTTTATAATCTTCTAAAAGTTGAGCGTAGGTATAACCTTCGCTAGATTTTGCTTTTTCGTTAATTTTGTCTGCCATGCCTTGATTAACGCAACCCGTTAAGAAAAGGGCAACTACGAGCGCTAATGACATTGCGATAGTAAGTAATTTTTTCTTCATAGTCTTTCTCCTTTTTTGTAAACTTAATTATTAAGTTAATACTATTATAGTTTTAAAAAACGTTTTTGTCAATATTAAATTTTAAAAAGAATATAAAATCATGCCGAGAATTGCCGATATTATAATTAAAATTATGGCAGACGGTTTCTTTTTAAAAATCTTTTTATAAAGAAAATTAGCAAGTATTATAACGGCTAAAATTATAACTGCTTTATAATCAAAACTAAAGGCGCTACCTATATTTTTAATAGAAAATAAACTATTAAGTAGCATCGTTAAGCCGGTTGAAAGTATAAGGGCGGTAATAGTTGGGTGAATTCCTTTAATAAACGCCTTAACGCCCGAAACTTCAAGTAATTTTTTAAGTACCGATGCAATAAGTAAAATTATAATAAAAGACGGAAGTATTACGCCGAGCGTAGCGCACGTAGCGCCTAAAATTCCAGCGCTTGTAGAGCCGATAAAGGTCGCCATATTAATAGCGATAGGGCCTGGGGTTGATTCGGCAACGGCTATAAAGTTAACGAACGCCTCTTCAGTTATCCAACCTAAAGAGATAGCCTCGTCTCTAACTAGCGGTATCATTGCATACCCACCGCCAAAAGTGAATAATCCTATTTTAAAAAAGGTGAAAAAAAGTTGCAAGTAAATCATTATTGTTTTTCTCCTTTTTTCTTTTTAGCAAAATAAGATATAGAGTAGGCAATTAATCCGATAATTCCGCTTGCTAATATATAATATATAGAAGAGAAGTTTTTAGCAAGTAACGTAAGCGTTACGTGAAGTGTAAGAGCGACTATAAAAACTATAATCGTAATAGGTTTTTTATTTAGTTTTTTAAACATTTTAAGGCCTGCCGAAAGTATTAAATAGCACACGGCAACTTGAATGCCTTTAAATGCGTAACCAACAAGTTTAATTGATAAAAATTGGTTAAAAAAGAGAGATATTATAAAAATTATTATAAAAGACGGTAGCGCCACCGCAAGCGTTGCCACTACCGAGCCAAGTACCCCTGCAATTTTATAACCTATATAGGTTGCAGAGTTTATAGCAATAGGGCCTGGGGTCGATTCGGCAATAACTAAAAGGTTTAAAAACTCTTCATGCTCAATCATACCTTTTCTTTCAACGAGTTCGTTTTCCATTATGCCTACCATAGCATACCCACCGCCGAAAGTGAAAAGCCCTATTTTAAACATAGTCCAAAATAAGTTTAAAAGTTTTTTAAATTTGTTCATATTTATTCTTTTTCGGTTTTTCTTTTTTTGTAGATATATTCAAGTAAAAATATAAGTCCAATACCCGCAACAACCATAACTATCGACCAAAATTGAGAAGGTGATAAACTGCCTATAAATTGTCCACGGCTATCACTTCTAAAGAATTCGTTTACAAATCTAAATATGCCGTAACAAATAAGGTATAAACTTAAATTGTGTTTGAAATCTTTTTTGAGAAGTAAATAACTACATACGCCAAACATTATAAATAAGAAAAGCGCTTCGTAGAGTTGAATAGGAACGTAATATCCCGCAACAGCGTTGCCCGGTCTCATATAAATACCGCCAAATACCGGTTCTGTGCCAAGGTATTCGCCGTGGCAACAACCTGCGAAAAGACATCCAAGCCTACCGAAAGCGTGCGCTATTAAAATACAGCAAGTGGCAATGCCTAAAATGTCCGTAAGTTTGCCGTGTGCGTGTTTTCTAAATAAAAAGTGGATAAGTAAAAAACTAACTACGCCACCTATAAGACCACCTATAAAAGTGATTCCGCTACCAAATCTAAAGCCAGCCTCAGGGTTGTCTAAATAGTTGTAAAAGGCTTGAAAAAGCGCTGCGGAAAAGAAACCGAAAGCAATGGAAAATACGCCGTTATAAAATACGAAATCGGTAAATCTAGGGTCGTTTCCCTTGCGTTTAGAGTAGTAAAACAACACTCCGAAACAAGCGAGAAGCCCAACGGCAATCATAATTCCGTAAAGGTTGACGTTAAGGCCGGGAATTAATTTATCTGGATACATAATTTCTCCTTATAATATTATTTTTTAAGCCAAGTATATGGCGATAATGCAAGAAGTAGCGGATAAATTTCAAGCCTACCAAAAAGCATTGCAAAAGTGAGAATAATTTTAGAAAATCCTGAATAGCAGGTATAATCGGTTGCGCTACTTCCAAAGGCTGGGCCTATATTATTAAAGCAAGAAATAGCGGAAGTGATATTAGTTTCAATAGATAAACCATCGACAGAAAGTAAAAGCGTGGCTAATAATATAAATGCAATATACAATGCAAAATATGATGTTACGCCGTTAACGGTTTGTTCGTCAATTTTTTTTCCGTCGAACGTCATAACTTCAACGGTATTTGGGTGAATTAATCGCTTTAACTCATAACTTATTCTTTTGAAAAGAATAGAAACCCTAAATACTTTTAGACCGCCGGCGGTAGAGCTCGCACAACCGCCTATAAACATCAAAATTAAAAGAGTAAATTTAGCAAAAGAATTCCACTCGTTTATATTTTGTGTTGTAAATCCCGTTGTTGATATTATAGATGATACCTGAAAAGCAGAGTGTCTTATAGTATCGTGTAAATTATTAAAGAGTGGATAAATATTTAACGCAATTATAATAATTGATACTATAGTTATTAAAAAATAAGTTAAAAGTTCTTTACTTTTAATCGCGTTTTTAAATTTGCCGATTAGTATTAAAAAGTAAATATTAAAGTTAACGCCGTAAAGGAACATAAATATTGCAATAACCCACTGTATATAAGCACTTTCGTTTGCGATACTCGTTGAATAATTTGAAAATCCACCTGTACCAGCCGTAGCAAAGGCGTGAGTTATGCTGTCAAACAAATTCATTCCGCCACACAATAAAAGGATAGTGAGCAAAGCCGTCATTCCTATATAGATAATATAGAGAATTTTTGCAGTGTTTTTAGAACGTGGAACGATTTTGTCAACGACAGGGCCAGGCATTTCCGCTCTTAAAACGTGAATAGTTTTATCGTTGCTTTGTGGAATAATAGCCATTACGAAGACTAAAATTCCCATACCGCCGATAAAGTGGTTAAAACTTCTTAAAAACAAAAGTCCGCGACTTAAATTTTCGGGATGTGTAAGTATCGTTGCGCCCGTAGTAGTAAAACCGCTAACCGTTTCAAAAAGCGCGTCGATAAACGATGGAATTTCACCGCTTAAAGTAAACGGAAGGGCGCTAATAATTGAAACTGCTATCCAAGAAAACGCAACGGTTATAAAACCTTCTTTAGCGTAAATCGTAGTAGTTTTCGGCTTTATGGTAAGGGTTAACAAAAACCCTAATATTAAAGAAATTATAGCCGATAATCCAATAAATAAACAGATATTCCACTCTTGATAACAGAGTGATGCAATTATTGGAAGAACTAAAAGCATGGATTCAATTTTAAGTACCTTTCCTAGAGTGTTAAAAATCATTTTATAATTCATAAGTTACCTATTTTAAATCAATAAAATCACTTAAATCGTTAATTTTTTGCCCTTTAGTAATAACTATAATTTTATCGTTTGCAAGTATTACGTCGTTACCGTGTGGAATTATACATTTATTATTTCTAATAATTCCGCCAATAATCATATCCTTAGCAATTTTCAGGTCCTTAATAGGAACGTTTGATTCTTTAAAATTATCGTTGATAGCAAATTCTAACGCCTCTGCTTTGCCGTTCATAATAGAGTAAAGCGTTTCAATTTTACTTTCAACCGAACCTTGAAGGGCGCGCACGTAACTAACTATGATATTAGCGACTACGTTTTTAGGCGCAAACACGCAATCTAGCCCTAAAGATTCGGCAATTTTGGCAAGTTCTTCTTTGTTAACTTTAGTGATAATTTTCCCCGCGTTATGTTTTTTCGCGTAAACGGAAGTTAAAATATTCTCTTCGTCTTTACCCGTTAAAGTTAAAAATGCGTCAACCCCTTTTACGTCGTGTTCTAAAAGTAAATCTTGCCCCGTGCCGTTTCCAAAAATAACGTCGGCACTGCCGTATAACATACCTGAAACTTCTTTGGCGCGTTTTTCATCCTTTTCAATAATAGTAACCGATTGCTTGTCGTTTTGAAGAAGTTGTGATAAATACACCGCAATTTTACTAGCGCCAACTATTAAAACGTCTTTAATAGCCTTTTGTTCAAAGCCGAGCGCCTTTAAAATTTTAAGCATTTCGGAAAACGGGCTAAGTAAACCTATTTTATCGCCGGGCTCTAAAACAAAATACCCGTCGGGAATAACGACTTCTCCGTTTCTTAAAACGGTACAAATTAAAAAGTTGTATGGAAATTTCTTTCTAAGTTCAAAAAGCGGAACGTTTATAATAGGGCTGTCTTCCTTAATTAAAAGTTCTACCATTTCAAACGAGCGCGAAGAGAAAGTTTCTACCTTCATCGCGGACGGTAATTTAATTAAATTGTATAAATACTTTGCAGTATAAAGTTCGGGATTAATAATCATAGAAATCCCAAGTTTGTTTCTCAACACTTCAAAGTTGTTTATGTTATGCTCTTCGTCTCTTACTCTTGCAACCGTGTGCTTTGCGCCGAGCGTTTGCGCCATAAAACAACTTAAAAGGTTAACTTCATCAAGGTTAGTAGTGGCAATAAACACGTCTACTTTATCCATATTCACGCTAGAAAGCGTTTCAAAAGAAGTGGAGTTGCCCTTTATTGAAATAACGTCGTAACTATTGTTAATGGCGTTGACTGTGTCTTCGTTTAAATCGATAACCGTGATATTATGTTGTTCTTTGATAAGTCTGTCAAGCAAGGCTATGCCTATTTTGCCTGCGCCCGCAATAATTATGTTCATATAATAATTTCCTTAAATAAACGATAAGTTAAAGTTTAACTTATTATAACACTATGCAAAATAAATTGCAAGTTATTTAAAAGCCGTTAAATGAAGAGTAAAAATTTTACAAATCGTAAAATATGTTTTACAATAATTATTAAATATGATATACTTTTAATACTAAATTTAAAATAAAATCTATTTTTGGAGTGAATTATATGAAAAAACTTACGTCTGAAAGTTTAAGACAATTATATTTAAACTTTTTTAAAGAAAAAGGCCATAAGATTATTCCTTCGGCAAGTTTAATTCCTGAAAACGACCCATCGGTACTTTTCACAACTGCAGGTATGCACCCACTCGTTCCATACCTTTTAGGCGAAAAGCACCCTGAAGGTACTAGACTTACCGACGTGCAAAAATGCGTAAGAACGGGCGATATTGAAGACGTTGGCGACCCATCGCATTGCACCTTCTTTGAAATGCTTGGCAACTGGTCTTTAGGCGACTATTTCAAAAAGGAAATGATTTCTTGGAGTTTTGAATTTTTAACTTCTGAAAAATATTTAGGCATTCCTATTGAAAAACTTGCCGTAACCGTTTTTGAAGGCGATGAAGACGCGGAAAGGGATACCGAAAGCGCGTCGTATTGGGAAGAAGCGGGCATTCCAAAAGATAGAATTTTCTACCTTCCTAAAAAACACAACTGGTGGATAGCGGGCAACGTTGGTCCTTGTGGTCCGGATACCGAAATGTTTATCGACCGCGGAACTCCAAAATGTAGCGAAAATTGTTCTCCTGCTTGTAGTTGCGGTAAATATCTTGAAATTTGGAACGACGTGTTTATGCAATTTGAAAAAAAGGCGGACGGCACGTACGAAAAATTAAAACAAAAGAACGTAGATACGGGTATGGGTCTTGAAAGAACTCTCTCTATTTTAAACGGCGTTCCAACCGTTTACGATACCGACGTTTTTGACGGCGCTAAAGCGCAAATTGAAGAATTGTCAGGTAAAAAATACGGCGAAAGCGAAGAAGTTACTAAGGCTTTTAGAATTATTTTAGACCACGTTAGAACTGCAACCTTTATGCTCGGCGACGTTAAGGGTATTTCACCGTCAAACGTTGACCAAGGCTACGTTTTAAGAAGAGTTATTCGTAGGGCGGTTAGATACGGTAGGCAACTTGGTATCGAGCAAGGCAAGTTATCCACTATTGCCGTTAAATACGTAGAAAAGTATAGTGGCGTTTACCCGGAACTTAACGATAATAAAAATAGAATTATCGACGAACTTAATAAAGAAGAAGATAAATTCTCTAAAACTTTAACGGAAGGTCTTAAAGAGTTTAACAAGGTAATAACTTATATTAAAGGCGACGTGTTCCCGGGAAAAACTGCGTTTAGACTTTTCGATACTTTCGGTTTCCCAATCGAAATTACAACAGAACTTGCAAGCGAAAAGGGATTTACAGTAGACGTTAAAGGGTACGAAGAGGCGTATAAAGCCCACCAAGAAAAATCTCACGCTGGCTCTGAACAAAAATTCAAAGGCGGTCTTGCCGAACAAAATGAAGTAACCGCAAGGTTACACACCGCAACCCACCTTTTAAACGCCGCGTTAAAAGTAGTTTTAAACGACGATAATATCAATCAAAGGGGCTCTAATATAACTGTAGAAAGATTGCGTTTCGACTTTAGTTTCGATAGAAAATTAACCCCTGAAGAATTAAAGGCGGTAGAAGATAAAGTAAACGAGGCAATTAAGGCAAACGTTCCCGTCGTAATGGAAGAAATGAGTTTAGAAGACGCTAAAAATAGCGGTGCAGTAGGCGTGTTTACTCAAAAGTACGGCGATAGGGTAAAAGTTTACACTATGGGCTCGTATAGTAAAGAAATTTGCGGTGGCCCTCACGCTAAAACCACGGGCGAACTCGGCACTTTCAAAATCAAAAAAGAAGAGGCAAGTTCCGCAGGCGTTCGCAGAATTAAAGCCATCTTACAATAAATTGTAAATTTTTGCTAAAAATAAAGTAAAAAAATTAAAAATTTTTAGAAAATAAGCGAAAATATACTATCAATTTTAAAAAAAATATGTTATAATTTAAAAGGTAATAGCGAAAGTTGGCTTTTTAAGGCTAGCAATCGCTATGTCTTTTTTTAAGAAAGATTGTTAAATTTTTAACAAATTATATAATTAGGAGATTTATTATGAATAGAAAAGTGACAATTATCGGCGCTGGCGCAGTAGGTTCTGCAATTGGTTATTTATTAGTGGCTGAATCTATGGCATCTGAAATCGTTTTTATCGACGTTAATAAAGAAAAGGCGCTTGGCGAAGCAATGGATATTTATCAAGCAACTCCATTCTTATCACCTGCAATCGTAAGGGCAGGCGAATATGAAGACGCTAAAGATTCAGAACTTGTTATAATCACTTCAGGTCTTGCAAGAAAGCCTGGTCAAACTCGTATTGACCTTGCTCAAACTAACGTAAATATAATAAAGAGCATTGCTCCGCAAATTACTGCGGTTGCTCCAAACGCTATTTACATTATCGTTGCAAACCCTGTTGACGTTTTAACTTATACTTTCCACCAAATAACAAACATTCCGTCAGAACGCATTATCGGTTCTGGTACAAGTTTAGATACTGCAAGGCTTAGAACAAGGCTTTCAGAAATCTACAAAGTATCTCCAAAGCAAGTACACGCTAACGTTTTAGGCGAACACGGTGACACTTCTTTCGTCGCTTGGTCTATGGCTAGAATTGCGGGCGTTCCACTTGATGAATACGCTGCGGTTAGAACGGAAAAAGACGGTGAAGAAATCACTTTAAATAAAGCGGAAGTTTTAGACTACGTTAAAAAGTCTGGTGGCGTTATCATTCAAAGAAAGGGCGCTACTTATAACGGCGTTGCCGCTGCGGTAGTTTATATTTGTAAATCTATCTTCACGGGTGTTGACAGTATTTTATGCGTATCTACTTTATTAAAGGGCGAATACGGAATTGAAGACGTTTGCGTAAGTATCCCTGTCGTATTAGGTAAAGAAGGTATCGTTTCAACGTTAACGCCTACTTTAACAGATGAAGAAATAGAACTTTTAAGAACTAGCGCAAACGCAATGAAAAACGTTATCAATCAAGTAAACTGCAAATAAGGAGAAAATAATGGAATATCGTATTGAAAAAGACACGATGGGTGAAATGCAAGTTCCTGCCGATAGGTATTGGGCTGCGCAAACTCAAAGAAGTTTACAAAACTTTAAAATCGGTGGTGAAATTATGCCACGTGAAATAACCCACGCTTTCGGTATACTTAAAAAAGCGGCTGCAAGGGCTAATCACCGTTTAGGCAAAATTAACGATGAAAAACTTTCGGCAATCGAAAAGGCTTGTGACGAAGTTATTTCAGGCGAACTTAACGGTCATTTCCCACTCGTTGTATGGCAAACGGGTTCTGGTACTCAATCTAATATGAACGCAAACGAAGTTATTGCAAACCGCGGAAACGAAATTGCGGGTAAAAAACTTCTTCACCCTAACGACGATATTAATAAAAGCCAATCAAGTAACGATACTTTCCCAACGGCTATGCACATTGCCGCTGTAGAATCAATCGAAAACAAACTTTTCCCATCAATCGACGTGCTTATCGCTACGTTTAAGCGTTTAGAAAAGGAAAACGAAGGCATCGTTAAAAGTGGTAGAACACACCTTCAAGACGCTGTTCCAATTTCTTTCTCTCAAGAAATTAGCGGTTGGAGAAATATGCTTGAAAAAACTAAAGGCATGCTCGAACTTGCTCTCGTTGGATTAAAAGAACTTGCTCTCGGCGGTACTGCCGTTGGTACGGGTCTTAATACTCCAAAGGGTTTTGCTGAGGCCGTTGCTGAAGAAGTTAGTGTTTTAACTGGTAAAAAATTCATTACTGCAGAAAACAAATACCACGCTTTAACTTCTAAAGACGAACTCGTGTTTGCTCACGGCGCATTAAAAGCGCTTGCCGCAAACTTAATGAAGATTGCAAACGATATTCGTTGGCTTGCATCTGGTCCAAGATGTGGTTTAGGCGAAATTTTCATTCCTGAAAACGAACCTGGCTCTTCAATTATGCCTGGTAAAGTTAACCCAACTCAATGCGAATCTATGACTATGGTTGCCGTTCAAGTTATTGCTAACGATACAGCCGTTGGTATGGCTGCATCTCAAGGTAACTTTGAACTCAACGTATTTATGCCTGTCATCATCTACAACTTCTTACAATCCGTAAGATTACTTGCAGACGGCATTAAGTCGTTTAACGATAACTGCGTTTCAGGCATTACTGCAAACAAAGAAAAAATGGCTCACAACCTTCACAATTCTTTAATGCTTGTTACCGCTCTTAACCCATATATCGGTTATGAAAACGCTGCAAAAACTGCAAAGAAAGCGCATAAAGAAAACATCAGTTTAAAAGAGGCCTGCATTTCTCTCGGTTTCTTAACGGAAGAAGAGTTTGACAAGGTTTTCCATCCTGAACAAATGATTTAAACGAAATATTCATCTTGATATGCGTCGTTCCTATTAATTTTTTTGACCCCAATGACCAACAAGGTCTATTGTTTCCAAAAAAATTAAAGAGCCTAGCCTATCAAGCGACTATTCCGTTTAAAGTTCAAAAAGCAAGGTCTATCTCATCCGCTAAACATAAAGAGCCTTGTCTAATGAGCAACTATCGCCTTTTACGAAATAGCCCAAGCGACTATTCCGTTTAACGCTTAATAAACAAGGTCTATTGTGTCCGCTAAACATAAAGAGCCTTGTCTAATGAGCAACTATTGCCTTTTATGGATAGTCTATCAAGCGACTATTCCGTTTAATATTACGATAGAATAAATACAATAGATATTATCTATATATAATATACACACAAATAAATCCGCTAAGTTTAAAAGCAAAAAGGAGTTAGCGTTAAAATGAAATTTAGTTATTATCCTGGGTGTACCCTAAAAACCAAAGCAAAAGAACTTGATATCTACGGCAGAAAATCTTTAGAAGCCTTAGGTGTTGATTTCGAAGAAATTAAAGAATGGCAATGTTGTGGCGCCGTATATCCCGTTGCAAAAGATGAAGTTGCAACTAAACTTTCGGCAGTTAGAACTTTAGCGCAAGCAAAAGAAGAAGACGGCAAACTTTTAACTTTATGTTCCGCTTGTCACAACGTATTAAAGCGCGTTAACGAAGATATGAAGTCTGACGATAATATGCGCCTTAAAGCCAACAACTATTTAGCGCTTGAAGAAGCGTACAACGGCGAAACTGACGTTATTCACTACTTAGAATTATTAAGAGATTACGTTGGCTTTGACAAACTTAAAGAAAAAGTAGTTAAGCCTTTAACTGGTAAAAAAATCGGCGCTTATTACGGTTGCTTACTTTTAAGACCTAATAGCGTACTCGCTTTTGATAATCCTGAAAACCCATCAATTATCGAAAACTTTATCAAGGCAATCGGCGCAACGCCAGTAGTTTATGCGATGCGTAACGAATGTTGTGGCGCTTACGTTTCAGTAACTCATAAAGAAATTGCCGAAAAGAAGAGTGCCAACGTTATTAATTCTGCAAAAGATGCAGGTGCGGAAATGCTCGTTACGGCTTGCCCACTTTGTATGTATAATTTAACTGAAAACGGAAAGGGCGCAATGGAAGTTAAGTACTTTACAGAACTTTTAGCAGAAGCGCTTGGCGTTAAGGAGTAATTATGGAAAAAAGCGAACAAATAAAACTTATTAAAGAAAGAAGTGGTACGGATGCTAAAAAATGTATGAAGTGCGGTAAATGTTCAGGTAGATGTCCTGCTTACGCGGATATGGATATTAAACCACACCAATTCGTATCTTATATAGAAAAGGGTGAAATTGATAAACTTTTAAATAGTAAATCACTTTTCACTTGTCTCACTTGTTTTGCCTGCGTTGAAAGATGCCCTCGTGGCGTAGCGCCTGCCGCTATTATTGAAGCGGTTAGACAAGAAGTAATTAGAATGCAAGGCGAAAACCGCGTAAAAGCGGAAGAAATCCCTGAAATAGTCGATGATAAAATACCGCAACAATTGCTTGTGAGTATGTTTAGAAAATATAACAAATAACAAGGAAGGAAAGATATGCAAAAGATTGGCGTATTCGTATGTTGGTGCGGAAGTAATATTTCGGCTACCGTTGACGTTAAAAAGGTTGCCGAAGTTTTAAAGGCAGAGCCTGGCGTCGTTGTTTCTGAAAACTATCAATATATGTGTTCAGAAAACGGTCAAGCCCTTATAAGAAATGCTATTAAAGAACACGGTTTAACTGGCGTTGTAGTATGTTCTTGTTCTCCAAGAATGCACGAAGCAACGTTTAGAAAAACTTGCGAATCTGCAGGCATTAACCCATACATGGTTGAAATTGCAAACATTCGTGAACAATGTTCTTGGATACATAAAGATATAGAAGAAGCAACCGAAAAGGCTATAATTTTAGGTAGAACTGCTATCGCAAAATTAAAATTAAACGCGCCTTTAACGGCTGGCGAAAGCGCAGTTACAAAACGCGCGCTCGTAATCGGTGGCGGTATCGCTGGTATTCAATCTGCTTTAGATATTGCAGAGGCAGGTTTTGAAGTTGATATCGTAGAACAATCTCCTACAATCGGCGGTAATATGGCGAAACTCGATAAGACTTTCCCTACGCTTGACTGTGCGGCGTGTATTTTAACGCCTAAAATGGTAGATTGCGCTCAAAACGATAAAATTGATATAATGACTTTTTCTGAAATTGAATCAGTTAAAGGTTTCGTTGGTAATTTCAAGGTAGAAATTAGAAGAAAAGCAAGATTCGTTAACGAAAAGACTTGTACTGGTTGTGGCGTTTGTATGCAAAAATGCCCTGCTAAAAAAGGTCTTAACGAATTCAATATGGGTCTTAACAATCGCCCTGCGATTTATATTCCGTTTGCTCAAGCAATTCCTAACGTTGCAATTATCGACCCAGAACAATGTTTAAAAATTAAAAACGGCAAGTGTGGTTTATGCTCAATGAACTGTCAAGTTAACGCAATCGACTACACTATGAAAGACGAAATCGTTGAAAGAGAATACGGCGCTATCGTAGTTGCTACGGGTTATAAACCAATTTCTCTTGAAAACTTCAACGAATACGGTTACGACACTTATAAAGACGTTGTAACTTCACTTGAATTTGAAAGAATTATGAACGCCGCTGGCCCAACTAACGGTCAACTCGTTCGTCCGTCAGACGGTAAACACCCACACGTTATCACCTTTATTCAATGCGTAGGTTCAAGGGATACTTCTGGTTGCGGTAAGCCATACTGCAGTAAGATTTGCTGTATGTATACTGCTAAACACGCAATGCTTTTAAGAGAAAAATATCCTGATACCGAAGTTCACGTATTCTATATCGACGTAAGAACTCCTGGTAAAAACTACGATGAATTCTTCCGCCGTGCCGTAGAACAATACGACGTTGACTACATTAAAGGTATGGTTGGTAAGGTTTATAAGGAAGGGGATAAACTTATGGTTCAAGGCTCTGACCTTATTAACGACGAACAAGTTATTATCCCATCTGATATGGTAGTTTTAGCGGCTGCTATCGAACCTAACCCATCGGTTAGAAAAATAGCGACTATGCTCACTGCAAGTATCGATACTAACAACTTCTTAACTGAAGCGCACGCAAAATTACGTCCTGTAGAAAGCCCAACGGCAGGTATTTTCTTGTCGGGTGTATGTCAAGGACCTAAAGATATTCCTGAAACGGTATCTCAAGCGTCTGCTTGTGCGGCAAAAGTTATTGGTTTACTTGCTAAAGACACGTTAAAATGTAACGCTTGCGTTGCTCATTCTGACGAAATGATTTGTACCGGTTGTTCGGTATGTGAAAACGTTTGTCCTTACGGCGCTATCACTTACGTCGATAAAGAATTTAGACTTGGTGGCGGTAAGACTGAAGTTAGAAGAGTTGCTCAAGTTAACCCTGCGGTATGTCAAGGTTGCGGTGCTTGTACCGTTACTTGTCCTTCAGGCGCAATGGATTTAAAAGGCTTCTCGACTAAGCAAATTATGGCGGAGGTAGATGCAGTATGCAAGAGATAAATAAAGAACGTAAACCTTTAATAGTTGCATTTTGCTGTAACTGGTGTAGTTACGCGGGCGCTGACCTTGCAGGCTCGTCAAGACTTTCTTACCCTGCAAACGTTAAGATTATAAGAGTGCCTTGTTCTTGTAGAGTTAATCCGCTTTTCATTTTAAAGGCGTTCCAACGCGGTGCGGACGGCGTAATTTTATGTGGTTGCCACCCTGGTGACTGCCACTATACGACTGGTAACTACTACACTAGAAGAAGAATGTCGTTATTATTCAGTATGCTTGATTATTTAGGTATTGAACGCGAAAGAACTAGAGTTGAATGGGTTTCTGCAGCGGAAGGTGCTAAATTCTCTAACGTAATGAACGATTTTGCTAAAACGATTAACGAACTTGGCGAAAATAAGAGATTGGAGGATTTAAGATGCAAAGATTAGAAAATGCAGTGCTTTCAAAAGCGAAAGAACTTTTAGAAAGCGGAAAAGTTAGCCGTGTACTCGGTTGGACTAAAGGCGAATTTTGCTATGACGTTTCTCCATGCGTATTTAATACGGTAGATGAACTTAAAAACTTCGTATACAACGGTTTTTGTGGCGCTAACCTTTCTAAATACTTAATAAATGAAAGTAAAAAAGAAGGTAAAATCGCAGTATTTTTAAAACCTTGTGATACTTATAGTTACAATCAACTTGTAAAAGAACACAGAATTAAAGTTGAAAACGTTTACGCGGTAGGCGTTGAATGTCAAGGCAAGTTCGATATTGAAAAATTCTACGCAAAAGGCGTTGGTTTCGTTGCAAGCGTAGAAGAAGGCTTAACGGAAGTTAAAGTTAACGGCGAAACGGTACTTAATAGAAACGACGTTAAACTTGAAAGATGTTTAGTTTGCAATAAAAAGCACGTAGCAGGCGAGGAAATCGTTGAACTTAACGAAAAACTTCCTAGCGATAGCGACAGGTTTGAAATGGTTAAAAAACTTGAAGCGATGACTGCTGACGAAAGATTTGCTTTCTGGAAGAAAGAATTATCAAAATGTATTAGATGTAACGCTTGTAGAAACGTATGTCCTGCTTGCAACTGTACAAAATGCGTATTCGATAACCCTAATTCAGAAGTATCTGCAAAAGCAAACGCTACAAGTTTTGAAGAGCAAATGTTCCACATTATCAGGGCATTCCACGTTGCAGGCCGTTGTACTGACTGTGGCGAATGTTCAAGAGTTTGCCCTCAAAATATTCCACTTCATCTTTTAAACAGAAAGTTTATTAGCGATATTGATAAACTTTACGGCGAATATCAAGCGGGCGAAGATACAACTTCTAAAGGCCCACTTACTTCGTTTACTAAAGAAGATGCAGAGCCTAGCGACGCAGTAGGGGGTAACAAATAATGAAAGCAATTTTAAAAGATAAATTGAATTTATTATATGAAGAAATCTCTAAAAAGTGCGAACTTTATTTACCTACTAAAGAAAAGGGCGCTTTAAACTTTAAAAAGTTTGACGGCGAAAACGAAGTAGATATTGAAAGTTTACAAACCGTAAAATCGGCAAAAGACTTCTTCTTCCCACAAACTGAAGATATGGTTAACTTCAAAACTGAAGGTAAAAATATCGAAATTATCGACGCAAGAGAAAAAATTGAAACTTACGTAATTTTCGGCGTACGCGCTTGCGATTATAAAAGTTTTGAAATTTTAGATAGAGTTTTCCTCGTTGAGCCTGTTGATACAATGTACAAAAACAGAAGGGAAAACGCAGTTATCTTCACACTTGCTTGTAATAATCCACACGCATCGTGTTTTTGTAAAAACTTCGGCATTGATGCGTCTAGCCCAAAAGGCGACGTTGAATGTTACGACGTAGACGGTTATTTATTCTTTAACCCATTAACTGAAAAGGGCGCTCAAATCGTAAACGGTTTAACTTGCCTTGAAGAAGTTAAAGGCGAAGATAAAGTTGACGCATTAAAGAAAGACATTACCAAAAAGATTGAAAAACTTCCTTTTTCTAACCTTGATTTATCTAAATTTAAAGGCGAAAACTTAATGGAACTTTTCAACCGCCCAGAATGGGAAGAACTTTCCGAGGCTTGTTTAGGTTGCGGTACTTGTACTTTCGTATGTCCTACTTGTCAATGCTTTGATATAAGAGATTTTAAGACGAATAGCGGTATTAAGAGATTTAGATGTTGGGATTCTTGCATGTATTCTGATTTTACTCAAATGGCAGCGGAAAACCCAAGAAAAACTCAAATGCAAAGATATCGTCAAAGATTTATGCACAAACTTTGCTACTATCCATCAAACAACGATGGTATTTACAGTTGCGTAGGTTGTGGTAGATGCGTTAAAAAATGCCCACAATCTTTAAACATTGTAAAAGTAATTAAGAAAATAGGGGGAGAAAAAAATGACTAATGAAGAATTAATACCTAAAATTGGTGTCATCACTAACGTTAGAAAAGATACCCCTGACGTAAAGACGTTTAGAGTTGTTGGTCTTGACGGTAAAAAGTTGTTTGAACATATGCCAGGTCAATGCGCAATGGTATCAATCCCAGGCGTTGGCGAAGCGATGTTCTCTATAACTTCTTCCCCAACCAACACGGAATTTATGGAATTTTCCATTAAAAAATGTGGTTGTTTAACTAGTTGGCTTCACCAAACTGAAGAAGGTCAACAAGTAACTGTTCGTGGTCCATACGGCAACGGTTTCCCTGTTGAAAGTGCATTCAAGGGTAAAAATATGCTCTTTATCGCCGGTGGTATCGGTTTAGCGCCATTACGTTCAGTTATCAACTACATAAGAGACAACCGTGAAAACTACGGTACGGTAGATATCGTTTACGGTTCTCGTTCAATGGACGATTTAGTTGACTTTAGAGAAATTGAAGAAGAATGGAAAAATGAAAAAGACTTCAACGTTTATCTCACGATAGACAGAGAGCAAGAAGGTTGGAACGGTCACGTTGGCTTCGTACCTAACTACGTAAAAGAAGTTAATATTCCAACGGATAGAACGGCTGTTTTATGTGGCCCGCCAATTATGATTAAGTTTACGTTAGCAGCGCTTTTAGAACTTGGCTTTGATAAAAAGCAAGTTTACACAACCCTTGAATTCCGTATGAAATGCGGTATCGGCAAATGTGGTCGTTGTAACGTAGGTGATAAATATATTTGTAAAGACGGTCCCGTATTTAGAATGGACGAACTTCAAGAACTTCCGTCAGAGTATTAATTTTTAGGAGAAACTATTATGGAAAAAATGGTAAATGTATATTTTTTCGGCAAAAAATATGAAGTTCCAGAAAGCCTTACAATTATGAAGGCTATGGAATACGCAGGTTATAAACTTATCCGTGGTTGCGGTTGTCGTAACGGTTTCTGCGGTGCTTGCGCAACTTTATATAGAATTAAAGGCCAAACAGAACTTAGAACTTGTCTTGCTTGTCAACAACAAGTAGAAGAAGGTATGTACGTAGCAACACTTCCTTTCTTCCCACTCGTTAAACAAGTATACGATATTGAAAAGGTTAAACCAACTGAACAAATCATGATGCAACTTTATCCAGAAATTTATAGTTGTATCGGTTGTAACGCTTGTACTAAAGCATGCCCACAAAGTTTAAAGACAATGCAATATATCGCATACGCTCAACGCGGTGAATACGATAAATGCGCTGAAGAATCTTTTGACTGCGTAATGTGCGGTATTTGCTCTTCAAGATGCCCAGCAGGTATTTCTCACCCACAAGTTGCTATTTTAGCGCGTAGATTATACGGTAAGTACATCGCTCCGAAAAGCGAACACTTATATGAAAGGGTTGCTGAAATCAACGAAGGTAAGCACGACGAAAGCATGAGCGAAATTATGAACAAATCTCTCGAAGAACAAAAAGCACTTTACAACTCGAGAGATATTGAAAAATAATAGGGAGGAAAGCAAGATGTATCAATATACTCAAGAACAACTTGATTCTATGAAAAAGGTAGAGGCTTCAAGAAAAGAAAGACTTGAAAACCTTCACGCAAGAATGACTGCGGATGAAAAAACTGCAGTATTAAAAGAATTCCACCCAGACTATATCGAAGGTGCTTACGAAACTTTAAAAATCGGTCCAAATAAAGGCGAAAAAGTTCTTCACGAACTTGCAGACCTTTTACAAGGTAAATCTAGAATTGATTCACTTAAATACGACCTTACTAAACCAGATTACGACGTTGACGTATTAGTTATCGGTGGCGGTGGCGCAGGTTCTTCTGCAGCGGTTACTGCTCACGCTAACGGCGCAAACGTTATGATTGTTACTAAACTTAGAATTGGCGATGCTAACTCTATGATGGCTGAAGGTGGTATTCAAGCGGCAGACAAGCCAAACGATAGCCCTGCAAGACACTATCTTGACGCTTTTGGTGGCGGTCACTTTGCTGCTAAACCTTGCTTACTTGAAAAACTTGTTAAAGAAGCACCAGACGCTATTCGTTGGCTTAACGAACTTGGCGTTATGTTCGATAAAGCAGAAGACGGTACTATGATAACTACTCACGGTGGCGGTACTTCTAGAAAGAGAATGCACGCTTGTAAAGACTATTCGGGCGCTGAAATTATGAGAACACTTCGTGACGAAGTTCTCAATAGAGGCATTCCTGTTGTTGACTTTACTGCAGCAGTAGAAATTATTAAAGACGAAAACGGTAAAGCAGCGGGCGCGCTTTTAGTTAATATGGAAACGGGCGAAGTTTTAGTTGCTAAAGCAAAAACCGTTATCATTGCAACAGGTGGTGCGGGTAGACTTCACTATCAAGGCTTCCCAACTTCTAACCACTACGGCGCAACTGCCGACGGTCTTGTATTAGCATACCGTGCAGGCGCAAAACTTTTATATGCCGATACTTTACAATATCACCCAACAGGCGCTGCAGAACCAACACAAATTTACGGCGCGTTAGTTACAGAAAAAGTACGTTCACTTGGCGCTCAACTCGTTAATAAAGACGGTAAGCCTTTCGTTTACTCTCTTGAAACACGTGACGTTACTGCATCTACTATTATTAGAGAATGTAAAGGTCGTGGCAACGGCGTTAAGACTACTGACGGTGAAGGCGTATGGCTTGACACTCCAATGATTGAAATCATCGGTGGCGAAGGCACTATTGAAAAGAGAATTCCTGCCATGATGAGAATGTTCGGTAAATACGGTATCGATATTAGAAAAGAACCTATCTTAATTTACCCAACTCTTCACTATCAAAACGGTGGTATCGATATCAATGCCGACGGCGAAACTACTAACGTAGAAAACCTTTTCGTAGCCGGCGAAGCAGTAGGCGGTATCCACGGTAGAAACAGACTTATGGGTAACTCTCTTCTCGACATTATCGTATTTGGTAGAAATGCTGGTAAATACGCAAGCGCGAAAGTTAAAGAAGGCATTACTGTTGGTAAACTTACACTTGACCACGTAAAAGCATTTGAACAAGAAAGAAAAGACGCTGGCATTACTTCTGATATTCTTTCACCAAAACTTTTGCCTGATTATACTAGAAAAGACATGTAATTTAAAGCCTTATAAACTTCGTAATTCTGCGTTTACTGCTTGGCTTTTGACTTCAATAACCAAAAAGGTTAATTTCATCCAAAAGCCTTCGCGAGCCTTGAATTACTCGTTTCTAAGTCTTTAAATGAGTGTTTTATTTAGGTTTATTATATTAAAACAATTATTACGGACGCAAAATTGCGTCCGTATTAATGCGTAATAAATAGGAGAAAAAATGGAAAATCAAAACAAAAAAAGCCTTAAATGGCTTTGGATTACTATTGCTTTAGTAGCCGTAGCATTACTTGGCGTATGGTGTGCGATAAATGCGATTAATAATCCTAAAACAGGAAAAGAAGGCGTTGTTAACGTATTCAATTTTTCTACGACTTTCGTACTTTTCGTTAGCGCGTTTTTAATTATCGCCCTTGGTTATTTACTTGGCGGTATTGATATTAAAGGCGTAACACTTGGTACTGCAGGCGTATTTTTAGTTGCAATACTTTTCGGTTTTATATGTACTATTATCCCTGAAGATATACCATTACTTGGCGCTTTCAATATGAAAGATACAAGCGAAACGGTTGTTAAATATCTTTCAAGCCCACTTCAAAATATCGGTCTTATTTTATTCGTAGGCTCGGTTGGTTTTATTGCAGGCCCTAACTTCTTTAAAGATTTGGCTAAAAACTTTAAAACTTATATCGTTTTAGGTGTGGTTATTATTTTATCGGGTACGTTAGTTGCCATAATTTGCACTTTATTAACACCTGATTACGGTCCAGAATTTTGGTCGGGCGTACTTTCGGGCGCGCTTACTTCAACACCAGGTTTCTCTGCCGCTGTTGACGCTGCCGACCCTGCGCTCAAATCAATTATTACTTTAGGTCACGCTATTGCATATCCTTTCGGCGTTATCGGGGTAGTTTTATTCGTTCAACTTCTTCCTAAAATTTTAAAAGTTGATATGGATAAAGAAAGAGAATTATTAAAAGCCGATGCAAAGCACGAAGAAAGAGATTATTCTAAATACTTTGCTTGCGAACCTTTTGGTTTTATGCCTTTCGGTTTAGCAATTATTGCAGGCTTACTTTTAGGCTCTATTACTATTCCACTTTCTGCTCAAGGCTATAACGGTCCTTGTTTCTCTCTTGGAACAACGGGTGGCGTGCTTATTATGTGTTTAGTATTCGGCCATTTAGGTCATATCGGCAAACTCTCTCTTGAAGTTACTGAATATACTAAAAAAGTTCTTCGTGAATTTGGTTTAGCATTATTCCTTTTAGGCGCAGGCTTTGAAGGTGGTGTTGCGCTCGTTGAACAAATAAGAGAATTCGGCGGTGCAATCGTTGCTTGGGGCTTTGCAGGCGGTGCGGTTATGACTATCGTTCCTATGGTAGTTGCTTTCTTTATGGCAAAATATCTTATGAAGTTGCCTCTTTTAAATACTCTTGGTTCTACAACCGGTGGTATGACTTCAACACCGGCACTTGGCACGCTTATTCAAGTATCAAAAACTGAAGACGTAGCCTCTGCTTACGCATCAACTTACCCAATCGCATTAGTACTCGTAGTTCTTGCGTGTCAACTTATGATTACTCTTTTATAAAATTTAAAAGCGTATAAGCGTCGCAATACTGCGTTAACTGCTTTGGTTTTGGACTTCGATAACCAATAAGGTTAATCTCATCCCAAAACCTTTGCGAGCCTTGTCTTGCTTGCTTTTACACTTTTAAATAAGTGCTTTATTTAAGCAAATGTAAAATTTAATATTTTTTTCGAGTGTACGGGGTTTACTTCGTACGAAAGCAGGGGAAGTGTAGCGAAAATCTACCGCAACAGTCATTACCGTAAAAGTCGGATAACCTGCCGAAATATCAAGGTAATAAATTATTTTGGACAAAGGAAATAATACCGATAAACTTATTAAAGTGGTGCTCTATTATCTTGATAGAGCACCTTTTATTATCGGTATAGGTATTTATTATGAAAAAATTTTTAACTTTACTTTTAACCTTAACGGTTATAGTAACCGCAAGTGTTTTCACGGCTTGCAAAAAAGACCCGCTTGTTATTAAAGAAAGCGACACTTACGTAGTTATCAACGTAGAAACGGATAAAACCGATTTAACTTTGGCAAGTTATATGTCAAGTTTAAGCGAATATAAAGATATGTTCGTTATAAATAACGGTATGGTTGTTTCTATTAACGGCATAGAAAACGCCAAAGACTATTCGGCGTGTTGGATGATTTATACTGACGACTATCGCGAAGACTTTTCAAACTCTGCGTGGGGAACAATCGTATATAAAGAAAAAACTTACAATTCTACGGCGTTTGGCGCGGAAAGTCAAATAGTAAAAGACGGCTGTACTTATATTTTTGTTTATCAAACCTTTTAGTTATGAAAACGGCAAAAGAAATAACGGTAATAGGCTTATTCGTAGCCTTGCTTATCGGTGGACAATTTGTATTTAGTGGAATTAGCGGAATAGAAATAGTAACGGTGTTAATTATTAGTTTTTGTTTCTATTTCGGCGTTTTTCGTGGCGTCATCGTCGCAACGGCGTTCTCGCTA
Source organism: Clostridia bacterium (assembly GCA_017504165.1). Lineage (GTDB taxonomy): Bacteria > Bacillota > Clostridia > Christensenellales > Borkfalkiaceae > HGM11412. The sequence continues at coordinate 44,142 of JAFVRR010000004.1, forward strand.
CTTAGATGTTTTATTTTCGGCTTTTTCCCTAACGTTATAGTATTATATTTAATATTCTATAATCTAGTTGCAATAATTTTCGGGTTACTTGGCAAGGCGTTTAATAAAAGTGTAAATTTAAAAAAACTTATAATAATAGTCCTTTTAGCAATTTGTTTAACGGTATTTTTTACCGCGCTAGACTTGCTACTTATGATGCTATTTTATAGTTTTTCTATAAAGGCAATTTTGGCGTATTTTATTGCAGGCTTGCCAACTTTAATTACGCAAGTAATTTGCGTTATAGTTAGCGTTTCTTGTTTAACAATTCCATTATTAAAAGTATATAAAAGTATCAAAATTAATTAAATTAAAGGCTTACGTGTAATTTTTCGTAAGCCTTTTTACTTTTTTATTTAGTAAAAATTAAATATTGTAATATATTTTGTTTGTTATATAAAATTCAAAGTGCTATAATATATTTTATAAACGTTAAAAATCAAAAACCTTTAAAAACGTGCCACGTTTATGGAAAAGACGGCATATTTTTAAATTGCTTTTTTCTTAAAATATATAGTATAATTAAATGCGAAAAGGAGCAAAAATGGACAATCAAGAAACAGCAAGTAAAAAAAGCAAAAAGTTTAATTACGCTTGGGTAATCATAGCCGTTTGCACGCTTACGATTGCCGTTGGGCTAGGTTTTTGCAGTTCTTCAAAGGGTGTAATTTTACCATATATTTTAGAATATACAAAGTTATCGCGTGGGCTATATGCTTTTAGTGATAGTTTTAGATATATAACGACGGCAATCGTTAACTTATTTTTTGGAACGTTATTATTAAAATTTGGCGTTAAAAAACTAATGGGCGCAGGCTTTTTGGCTTTAATTGGCTCTATGATTTTACACGCCGTTTCAACTACCTTGTGGGGATTTTATTTAGCAGGCGCTTTACTTGGCTTAGGTCTTGCTTGGACGACTACTACTATGATAGGTTACATTATCAATAAATGGGTAGTTAAAAATCGCGGAACGATTTTAGGCTGTATACTTGCATCTAACGGGTTAAGCGCTGCGCTTGTCGTAAATATTTTTACTCCAACGCTAGAATCTAGTCCTGCAGGCTATAAAACGGTTTATTTTATAATTGCAATAGCAGTTGCCATTGTCGGTTTATTTGCCGTAATATTTATAAAAGACAAAGAAGCGCCTAACGATGCCACTCCTTCAAAAAAACAAAAAGGGGATAATTGGGTAGGCATTTCTTCTAAAGAGGCCTTCAAAAAACCTTATTTTTATTTAGCCATGATTGGCATCTTTATTACGGGCGTTGTTATACAGGGTATATCAGGTGTTTCAAACGCACATATGAAAGCGATAAAAATTCCCGCCAACGTAATTGCAAGCGTCACCACCGTAAGTATGGTCATTTTAACTTTTACTAAATTTTTAACGGGTTTTATATACGATAAAAAGGGTTTAAGGTTTACAATAACAATAAGTTATGCGTGCGCATTAGTATCAATGATTTTAATTGCGTTTGAAGGTCCATCAACGCTAGGACAAGTCATTTGTTATATTTACGTAGTTTTAGGCGATATTGCTTTACCGCTTGAAACTATTATGATTCCAATTTTTGCCGCCGACTTATTCGGTAAAAAAGACTATGCTAAAATGCTTGGTATTTGCGTTTCGGTAAATACTGCTGGCTATGCAATAGGCTCTCCTGTTATGGGCTTTGTGTTCGACGCATTCGGTTCTTACGTACCGGCGTTTTACGCAGGAGCGGTGTTAATGTTATTAACGGCAATTATAATGCAATTTGTAATAAATAGCGCAAATAAAGAGAAAAAGAGAATTGAAGAAGAACTAAAAACTTTAGAAAATTTAGTAGCATAAATAAAAGCGTACTGTCTGAGCAGTACGCTTTTTTAAAACCCAAATTCCCCAGATAGTAGCATATCTAGTAATTCTTTTATGCTTTTACCTTTTATCATTTCTTTAATATCCGATAATTCACTAGAGATAATCTCGTCTAAAACTTTCATACCAAGCACTTCAACAGGCGCTTTATCGTCAGTTAAAATCAAATTAGATTTCTCAACTTTTTCAAGCCTATTTAAAGTCGTAGCCATAAGCGCGCGGAGTGAAGAATTATTAATTTTAGAAAAATTGTCTTTTAAACTATTATAAACGTCAACTCCGTTACTTGCGAAAAGTTCTACGTTTCCACCCGCCGTGCAAGTATAAACGCTAGAAAAACAACTTGCTATCGTACCTTCTAAATAGCCGTTTATGCTCTCTTCTTGGCTAGAGCGCATATTCATATTAACTACCATTACCCCGTTTTCGTTCAGGTGATTTTTAACGCTAGTAAAAAACTCTACCGACGACATTTGAAAGGGTATAGTTATATCTCGATAGGCGTCAACCATAATAACGTCGTATTTTTTGTTGCTTGCGTCGATAAAAGCGCGCCCGTCTGCCTCGTAAGTTTCTATTTCACTAGGCAGGTCGAAATATTTGTTAGCAAGGTCGATAATTTTACCGTCAATTTCCACGCCGTCCATATACGAAACGTCAAAATATTTATATAGCGCTTCGCCGTAAGTGCCCGTGCCAAGCCCTAAAATACACACGGAAATTTCTTTATCAAGTCCGCCTGCCATTATAGGCGCGGCGAGGGCGTAGTCGTAATACATTCCCGTCAAGTTTCCATTTTTCTTCTTGATAGATTGAACGCCAAAAAGCACGTTCGTTGATAGAATTATACTACTATCCGTTTCTTCAACCCTTAAATAATTGTATACCGATTCCCCTTCGTATAAAATATTGTTTTGCCAAAACGCAACGCCGATATTTGATGATAAAACGCCGATAATTAGGGCAATAATAGTAATTATTCCGCTTTTAATTCTATGCTTTTTTGCGTAGAAAAAATAGGAAATACAAACGGCGTAAAGTACGCTTGCAAAAATTACGAAAGTAAGCGAAGTGCCAACCGTTGGAATAGTAACGAATGTCGGCAAAAAAGTACCGATAATACTGCCAATCGTGTTAGACGCCTCAATAATACCCGTAGTTTTACCGTTTTCACTCATATCTTTAACGGCAAATTTTACAAGGTGTGGGGTAACCATGCCTAAAACTAATAACGGAAACACGAAAACTAGCAAACAGGAAACTAGCGCCGCCCATATAAGATAGTTTTTAGTTATAAACGTAGCGAGAATTAGCGCTACGCCCGATATTACAAACTTTCCAAACAACGGAATAAGCATAGTAAAAGTAGCGGCGATAAAAAGCCAAACGAAAAGCCTAGTTGGGCTTTCGTATTTATCCGCCATTTTTCCGCCGATGACGTTTCCTACCGCCATTGCTATCATAATCGTACCGATAATTATAGTCCATACGATTTGCGAAGACGAAAAGTAAGGGGCAAGTAGCCTTGACGCGCCAAGTTCTATCGCCATAACCGACGTGCCCGAGAAAAACGCCGTTAAATAATAAATCCACTTGTTATTTTTCATAAATTTTTCCTACAATTTAAACTTTAAAAATATTTTAATATATGTATAAATAATTGTCAATATCAAATTAAAGGCTGGTAAGATTACCAGCCTTGTTTGTTATTTAATTCGACCAACGTCTACGTTGTCTACCTTTCTATTTCTAAGTTCTTTTTCAGGGTGCGGGGATTCTTCAAAGCGCAAATCTTCGCCAAATTTATTAATATATTTATCAATAACCTTGTGGCTTGGCGCGTCTTTTGCATTTTTAACCACCGCTTTTTGATAATTTTCAAAAGTGTTGTTTTTAGGAAGTTTAGAAACTTCTATATAATCTTCTTTTTGAGCGGTAATTCTAATATTGGTCAAAACTTCGCGTATATATTTTTTGTTTTCTTTAAAGGATAAAAGTTCGGGGAATTCAGGCGTAAAAATTACGTCGTAATACTCTTTACCTTCGTATTTATAAAGTAAACTTTGAATTTTACTTAAATGTCTAAGTTCGTCTTCGTAGTGCGCAAGCCAAACCCCTTTTAAATACTCGTTAGTTTCGTCGATATAGCAAGAATAATACAAATAACACTCGGTGTATTCGTGCATTAAAGCGCATTCTAGCCAAGAAGTGTTCGGGTCTTTTAAACTCTCGTAACCCGAAACGTGTTCTTCTTCAATCATTGCAATTTCAGAGTATAGTTTTCTGCCGTGGTCGGTGTGATAAAAAGCGCCCACGTTCATATAGTAGTTCATAGTTTGTTGTTCCGCCGCGGTGATAATATTCACGTTGAGTTTAGTTATAGGGTCGGCAAGGCAAAAGTTAACGGGTTTTCTAATATCGTCGTAAGGGTGGCGGTGCTCGGCAACGGTCGGTCTACCCGGCATAATTTCCGTATAGTGCCCGATAAGTTTTTTATAGTTTTGCTTTTCGTCCATTTCAAGCATGTCGGTAAAGCGGTAAAGGTGGTCAAAGTCTTCAAGTAGAGCGAAATCTAATTGATTTTTAACCGTTTTATCCTTTTCGCGCTTTGCAAGTATTGCCGTCAAGTCAACGGCTAATTGTTCGTAACTTAACGTCGTTTCTAAAATAGTTTCGTTAATAGGCTTTAACGATGCTATTCTTTTTTGTTGTTGCTGTTCGTTTCTTCTAATTTCCGCAATTTCTCGCCTTAAATCGTTGTTAGACGTATGTCTTGCAAATTGATGGTAAAAGGCGTTAGATTCAAACTCCGTGCCGTTCATTAAAATAATGCGCGTTTTAGAGTATGGGGAAAGTTCGTACTTGTCGTACGGCTTTAGCGCTAAATTTTTCAAACTGTAATAACTAATTTTGTTTTTATTTAAATTTTCCTTAAAAGGGTTCATTATAATACCTCCGCTTAAATTATTAAAATTTAGCGTAAAATTTATACTTTAAATGGTAAAAATACTATTGAAAAATAATAAAATTGTGCTATAATAGTTATATAAACTGGATAAGTTTTGAATTATATTTTTAAAGAGGAAATTATGGAAAACAATTACAAAGTAATACCAGTTGTGGTAATCAAACAAATTGAAGACACTATTCCAACGCTACAAGCACTTGTTGACGGCGATTTGCCCGTTGCGGAAATCACTTTTAGAACTGCTTGCGCTGAAGAGGCAATCAAACTTGGCGTAAAAACTTTCCCTGATATGTATATCGGCGCTGGTACTGTTATCAATAAAGACCAAGCGGTTAGGGCAATTAACGCGGGCGCAAAATTCATCGTTTCGCCAGGTTTAAGCAAAGAAGTTGCTTTATACTGTAAAGAAATTGGCGTACCATATTATCCAGGTTGCGTAACTCCAACTGAAATTATGGAAGCAATCTCTTTGGGGATTGACGTTATTAAGTTCTTCCCTGCAAACGTTTACGGTGGTCTTAAAGCGCTTAAAGCATTAGCAGGTCCATTCCCACAACTTAAATTTATTCCAACGGGTGGTGCAGACTTAACAAACCTTAAAGAATTTTTAGATTACGAAAAAATTTACGCGGTTGGCGGTAGTTTCATGATGAAAGGCGATATCGTAGAAAACTGCAAAAAGATTAACGAAATAATCAAAGGGGAATAATATGAATAACCTTAACCTATTAAAAGATAAAGTTGCCGTCGTTACTGGCGGTACTCGCGGTATCGGTTTTGCAATCGTCAAAACTTATTTAAAAAACGGCGCGAAAGTGGCTCTTTTCGGCTCGCGTGAGGAAACTGTAAACAAGGCGATTAGCGAACTTAAAGCGGAAAACCCTAATTACGACGTTATCGGTTATTTCCCAAAACTTACCGACTATAAAGAAGTCGAAAGCGCAATTTTAAGGGTTAAAGAAGTTTACGGAAAAATCGACATTTTAGTAAACAACGCCGGCGTTTCCGCAAGGGATAGTATTTTCAACTACAACCCTGAAGACTTTGACAAAACTTTAAGTTTAAACGTAAACGGCGTGTTCTATCCTATAAGGGCAGTCGTATCTCTTATGAAAGAACAAGGTGGCGGTGTAATTCTTAACACAAGTTCTATGGTAGGCGAATACGGTCAACCAGCGGGCGTAGCATACCCAACTTCTAAGTTTGCCGTAAACGGTATGACTAAGAGTTTAGCAAGGGAACTTGGTAAAGACAATATTAGGGTAAACGCAGTTGCCCCTGGCGTAACAAGAACGGATATGGTTGCCGCTCTCCCTGCGCCTATGGTTGAGGCAATCTCTAAAAATATTCCGCTTGGAAGGGTTGGCGAACCTGAAGACGTTGCCAACGCATTCTTATTCTTAGCAAGCGATTTAGCATCTTATATTACGGGTGTGACGTTACGCGTAGACGGCGCAACAATGTGTTAAAAAGCCCCTAATACGGCGTGATACAAGCCTTAAACCCACTAGGCAATACAAAAAGTATAGCCGTCGGGGATAAGCCTTGTCTAACTTGTATTATGAACTTTTTACAAAATTAACGCCCCTAATACGGCGTGATACAAGCCTTAAACCCAACTTGCAATACAAACTTTTTAGTAAATAAAAAAACAATTAAAAAATAATAAACAATTAAGGAGTATATATAATGAAAAAAGTTATTACTTTTGGCGAACTTATGTTAAGACTTGCCCCAGAAGGCTATTTAAGATTCGTTCAATCTGAAAAATTTGAATCTACTTTCGGTGGCGCAGAAGCAAACGTTGCAGTTTCACTTGCAAACTATGGTTTAGACGCTCACTTCGTTTCTAAACTTCCATCACACGAAATAGGTCAAATGGCGGTTAACTCTTTAAGAAAATTCGGCGTTAACGTTTCAGATATCGTTCGCGGTGGCGAAAGAGTTGGTATTTACTACTGCGAAAAAGGCGCATCTCAAAGACCAAGTAAAGTTATTTACGATAGAGCGTATTCTTCAATTGCTATGGCTAAAGAAGGCGATTTCGATTGGGATAAAATTTTAGAAGGCGCTGAATGGTTCCACTTCACAGGTATTACGCCAGCCCTTTCCGACGACGTTGCTAGTATCACTTTAACCGCTTTAAAAGAGGCTAAAAAACGTGGTATTACTATTTCTTGCGACCTTAACTTTAGAAAGAAATTATGGTCTAAAGAAAAAGCAGGCAAAGTAATGGGCGAACTTTGCAACTATATCGATTACTGTATCGCTAACGAAGAAGACGCTAAAGACGTATTCGGCATTGAGGCTGACAACACCGATATTTATTCTGGTAAACTCGATAGAGAAGGCTACATTTCAGTTGCTCAAAAATTAACTGAAAGATTTAACTTTAAAGGCGTTGCAATCACTTTACGTGAAAGTTTATCCGCTAACGATAATAACTGGTCTGCAATGCTCTATACTGACGGCAAAGCGGTATTTAGTAAAAAATACGCAATGCACATCGTTGACCGTGTAGGCGGTGGCGATAGTTTCGGTGGTGGTTTAATCTACTCACTCTTAAACGGTTATGCTCCACAAGACGCTATTGAATTTGCAGTTGCTGCGTCTTGCTTAAAACACTCTATTGAAGGCGACTACAATATGGTTTCAGTAGACGAAGTTAAGAAACTTGCAGAAGGCGACGCGTCTGGTCGTGTTCAACGTTAGGCTCTACGCAAGTAAACTAACTGATTTACTCCATCGCCTTGGCTATTACGTAATAATTAATAGGCGATAATAAAAATTATAAATAATTTTTTCATGCGCGCTCATAATAATAAGGGGGTGCGTATGGACGAATTTGATGAATTTTCCGATTTAAGTTGGCAACTTTTTGTACAAACGGGAGCAATAAACTATTATTTATTGCACAAAAAGACCAAAAATAAAGAGGAAGAACAAAAAAGGCGGTAGTATGGAAGTTAAAGTAAACGCCCTTGTCATAAAGGCTGTCGATTATAAAGATAACGATAGAATACTTACTTTATATTCACTTGAAAAAGGCAAGATTACTGCCGGCATAAAAGGTGTAAAAAAGGCGGGTGCGAAATTAAAGTTCGCATCCGAGCCTTTTTGTTTTGCCGAATATATTTTAGCCGAAAAAAACGGCAGATACACCGTTACTTCCGCGTCTTACTTCGATAGTTTTTACGATTTGCGTTTAAATTTAAACAAATACTATTTAAGCGCCGTCGTTTCAGAGTTTTTAAACGCCTATACCGAAACGGAAATGGCAGACCCAACGCTATTTGACGTTGCGCTAAACGCCATAAAAAACATTTGTTATCAAGATAACGAGTTTGCGCATTTGGCAAATTTTTTATTAAGCGCAATTAACGGTTTAGGTTACGCGATAGAAAATCCGTCTTGCGCGTTCTGTTCGTCAATCATAAACGGCAGGGTGTTTTTTAGATATAAAGACGCAACCTTTGCTTGCGAAGAGTGTCGCGAAGAAGACTATTCTGAAATAAGAGAAGAAACGTACAACGCTTTCGTAAGCGTTTTTAACGATAATCTTGACGGATTAAAAGAAAAGCAAGAGGGCGTTAAAATGTTAATTTACTTTTTATCGCATTACTTATCTATAAAAACGGATATAAGATTAAAAAGCATAGAATCACTTAAAAATTTGCAATAAAAAGGAAATGAAAAATATGAAATTGGAAGATGCCGTTATTTTAAGAATAGAACAATTGTGTTTAGAAAATAAAATGACAAAGTACGATTTATTTAAAGCAAGTGGTGTTCCGCAATCTACGTTGACGTCTATTAAAAAGAAAAGGTCAACGTCTGCGAAAATAAGTACGATATATGCTATATGCGAAGGGTTTAATATTAGTTTAGAAGAATTCTTTTCTTCGCCATTATTTGCAAGGGAAAACGTAACTGATTAAAATGCAATAAAAAACTGCGACTTAAAGTCGCAGTTTTTTCACGTTAATTATTTATTGAAGTTTGCTTTGTAAGTCTTAGAAAATTTAACGTTTGGTGATTTGCAAGCAGGAATAGTAACCTTTTCACCGTTGAGTGGGTTAACGCCGATACGCGCTTGTTTGTCCTTAAGTTCAAAAGTAGCGAAACCAGAAATGTGTACGTATTCACCGTTTTCAAGACATTCCGTAACTGTATCAATAAATTTAGCAAGAATAACTTCTGCCTCCTTTATAGTTACGTTAAGTCTATCTGCATAAACCCTTGTAAATTCGCTTTTATTCATAAAAATCCCCCTTTTTTGCGTTTTTTACGCACAAATATATAATTATTATACCATATTATAAGTATTTTTCAAGGGGTTTTTGAAAAATTCTTATCATTTTGGGCTAAAAAACGCATTTTCGCATCGTTTTTATCCTTTTTTTATTACTGTTTTTATGCATAAAATCGCAAAAAATGAATAATTTTGTCGTTTATAAAATAATTTAAAATAAAAGGTTATTTCACTTGGAAATGACCTTTTTTCTATATTAATGTTGAAATATAAGATTATATAAGGAATTTTGTCAATACTATTGCAATTTTAAATATGTATGTTAAAATTAAAATATAAAACACTCTTGATAGCAAATGAAAATTTTGTTAATTTAATGGAAGAGAATTTAATAAAAGAGCCGTTATAAAAACGACACTTTCATAAAAAATGATTTTAAGCGCACAAATTAACGGTTTATACGTTATAAGGCGTGCTTTTGTATTTTAAAAAATTATCTTTATAAAAATTATATATTAAAGATTAGGAGGTATAAGGATATATGTATATGAAAAAAAGAAAAACACAGTTTATTAAATATGTAAGCCTAATCTTAATTACGTCAATAATTGGAGCGATGCTTTCTTCTTGCGATTTAAGTTTTATAAAACATTTTGATGATTGGATTAAGACGTCTAATGATGGCTTTACATATTATTATAATGAATATAGTGATGAAGGAGTATATATTCTTGATATTCCCGATGTTGAAGAATTGACTATTCCTGAATATATTGACGGGAAAAAAGTTGTTGAATTAGGTCATTTGAGAGAGCAAACTGGTTATCTAAAACGCTACATTGTTGTTGGTGAAAACACAAAAAAACTAACCATTCAACACCAATTTGATTTTCAATACGAGCATACAGTAAATTATGTCGATTTTCCAAATTTAACAAATTTAATTTTCATAGATTTCTTGTATTGTAATCAAATGTTTTCAGAAGATGAATTACTTGTCCCTTATTACATTGGGAAAGAGAATTCAAATGTACCTACGGTTGAATTAAAAAAATCCGACCGCGAGTATTCATTGGAAGATTTCAAGGCAAAGGTTATTATCATTCCCGACTATGTTAAAAAAATTGACTCTGGCGTGTTTGATGGGTTAACCGATGTTATTATAAAAACCTCATACGAAACTAAACCAGAAGGATGGGAAGATGGTTGGAACGGAACTTGTGAGGTTGAATGGGGATTGCAATTAAATTAAAAGGAGGTTTTTATGACTAATACAAAGTGTAAATTTGGAGCAAAGGCTTTTGTTTTAATTATTTTGACTGTTGTTTTTCTTGTTTGCGTTTTTTCACCTTTTGCATTAGTTAGTGCAGCGGCTACTGATGAAAACACAGAAGATGCAAATCTTTTTGTTGGTCATAGTGATGGTTCAATTGATATCCACGAAGCAACAAGATTAACATCGCCAAGTTCAGATGCTCCATCGCTTACCGTTTTAGTACACGGACAAGGTGGACGTGCTTCTCATTGGTCTAATAACGGCGCTGGGGCATTCACATATGATTCAAGTTCGTTAATTGAATCTTTACGATTTACCGCACAAGATGCAGAGGTGTATTTGGCTGATGTGAAAGGTAACTATGAAAATCCAGAAAAGTTGGACGAAATGATTCCTTCAGATGATTTTTATTTGATTAGAATTATGCCAAACGACTATACGATTGATCAGAAAGATTATGTCACTAAACTTTCTGATGTATCAAAGCACATTATCGTTGTTTTCGAGTCTTCGATTCCGTATTCGTATCATCAAGATGTTTATAATGAATTGCATAATGTTATTGATAGAATTTCCTATGATATACTATATTTAACAGGGAAAATACCTAAAGTCAATTTGATTTCTCATAGCCGAGGCGGTATTATCAGTATGATGTACGCAACGGGATATAGAAGTTATAGCAAAACTGCACAGGTTAAGTATGTAGAAGATGTAAACGGGAACTTAATAGAAGATGAATCTTATACATATATTCCTAATGGTGGAGATATTATATACGACCATCCATTTAATGTAAGTGAAATATATAATATGGGAACTCCGTATTGGGGAACAGATTGGGATACTAGATTTTTCGGTATTGCTCATACATTATTGGGAGAAGGAACTTTTAACTGTCCTAGCGCAAAAAACATTTTAGATGAAACAATACAAGAAGAAATACATAGTTGTTGGGAAAATGCTATAACAATAAACCCACAATTAGAAATGCATGCAATTGCAGGAGAAATAAAATCAAATTTTTTACCTGGTTTAATAGCTGAAGAATATGCGTTGATAGCAAAATATATTGACATAGAAAATTCTTTAGATGAAATTAATGCGTTGCTTCAGTTATTGGAAGAAAATAATCAAACAATAAATGAGCTTATTACGACAGTGGAAAATGCGACTATAGGAATTGCTGTCGGAACTACAGTTCTATTTGCTTTTAAGGGGCTCGCTGTTTCTGTGACTGTTGGCAGTTCAGTAATTGCCACACTAGAGACAGCAAGATGTTTAACGAATACTGTTAATAATAAAATTTCAGAAATAAAAACAACTTTAAGCAATGGAGATGATTTGAATTTAAATTCAGAGTCTATATTCGCGCTAGTTGCCGATATTTTAAAAGAAATTACGGATTTGTGTGACGTGGTTGATGAAGTTTTAGGGTTTATTGAAAATGATGACACCTATAGCTTAATTGGCGATTGGGGAGATTTATTTATCGATAGGAATTCGCAATTAGCTGCAAATTATTTAAATGTAAATAGATATATTAAAGTATTTGAATATGATAATCTAGAATTTGAAGCTATTGACGGACAATACAAATTAATTAGTAGCGAAAAAAACTTTGAATATAAAAAGAATATAAGCGATGTTGGTATACCACATAATTTGGAAACTCGTGACGCAGAAATTATAGAATACATAACAAACAATATAACTTTAGGTGTTCCATCTAATATATTGGAGTATGAAGAAAATAGTGACGGAACGATTACGATTATCAATTGTGAATTACCTTCATATTATAATAACGCTCCATGGTCAAATATAAAATTAAATTTAAATTTATCTCAAGGAATATGCGGATTTAATATATCAGCAATTGCAAATAATGCTTTTGATAATTTAGATAATTTAGAATCTATAATATTATCTAGTACAATAACAAGTATTGGAACAAACGCTTTTACAGGATGTACAAGTTTAGAAAGTATAAATATACCATCAAACGTTACGTCAATAGGGGATGGTGCTTTTTCAGGATGTTCGTCATTAACGAATATCACAATTCCTGCAGGTGTAACTTCTATAGGTAAAGGGGTATTTGTAGGTTGTAATAATCTAAATATAAATGTAAGTTCAAGCAATCTAAATTATAGCTCGCAAGATAATATTTTATATAATAACGAGAAAACAGTAATTGTAGGTACAGGAAAAGTATTAAATAACGTAATAATTCCTGATACTGTCACAACAATATTGCCTTACGCTTTTAAAAATAATAGCAATATAGATACTGTTCGATTTAATAATAGCGTTACCATTGGTGATAATGCTTTTAATAATTGTAGTGAATTAAGTTACGTGTATTACTATAGTAACAACATACCTTTATTAGGGGTCGATTCATTTAGTAATAATGAGTTTATATTATACGTACCATATAATAATATTTCACAATATGAAGAAATTTTTAATGCTTATACAAACACGATAACGTCTAAAGATTATATTATTAGTTTCAATTGCAACGAAACGCCACTCACTCCAATAATTACATGTTATGGTAAAACGTTAGATGGTTTGCCTACTCCAGTTGTTTCTGGATATACTTTTGAAAATTGGTATGATAATGAATTATGTCAAGGTGAACCTTATTTAAATGGAGACGTATGGACTTGTGAAGAAAATAAAACGTTATATGCAAAATTAATTCCTAATCAATACACAGTTGAGTTAGACTCTAATGGCGGTACGCTTACAGGGGGTAATCAAATAACTGTTGTTTATGGAGAAGTATTCTATATAAATACAACAGCTAATAAGGAACATTATGTGTTAGAAGGATGGTACGATGAGAACGGTGTGAAATATGCCGACAGTAATGGAGAAGGCGTAATATTATGGGATAAAACAGACAATACTATTTTAATAGCAGGATGGACTGCTGAAAGTTATGAAGTTCGTGTTAATGATGACGGCAGTATAGTTTGGTTAGGAATTAGTGGTTTTACTGATGAGAGTTGTAGTATAGTTTATGGAACTGTGTTAAATGCCAACGAACTTGTATCTTTATTTAAAAATTCCAACCACGGATATAAAGAAGGTAAAATTTTTGACCATTTTGAAATATATGGCTCTAATTTAAATTGGACGTGGGATACTGTTCCTGATTTGGGCGATAATGGTGATATAATAAATATTGTTCCAGTTTGGGTTTTAGAAAATCATACAATAAAATTTGAAACGTCTTGCAATATAAACGTTTCTAACATTTCTTGTAATTATGGAACAGATATAATTTTGCCTTCACTAAGTAGGCCTGGATATATTTTTGGTGGATGGAGAACGTCATCAAATTCAACCGCAACAGCAGTTAATTGGGTAAAAATGCCAGATTTAACAGGAAACTTGCAAAGTAATGGCACTATTACGTTGTATGCTAAATGGACTGCAATAACTTATTATATATCGTATGATGCAAATGATGGAACTGGTGCTATGACACAAAGTAAACATACTTATGATGATGGAAAAGCATTAAATAAAAATACATTCACTAGACAATTTTACAGTTTTATAGGATGGGCTACTACAAATAATGGAGAAGTTGTGTATGAAGATGAAGATATTGTATTAAACTTAACAAACATTAATAATTATACAGTAACGCTTTATGCAAAATGGGACCCTATAAAATATGATATTAATTATCAAAATTTAGTATTTATGGACCGCACGGCTAGGGTTATTACAGACGGATATATAAATAATTTAGCAACTACAGTATACACTTCTGCTACCGGTTTGGACTTGTCAAATATTACAGCTTATATGCCACCTTCAGGTACAAGCACAAGTGGTCCGGATTTGGTGTTTATGGGTTGGTATTCTAATATGAATTTTACTAAAAAAATTGAATCAATATCTGCAACACAAACAGGTACCGTAACTTTATATGCAAAGTGGAGAGTTGATTTTAGTTATGGTATTAGAAATGGAAGTCGAACAGTAACAAATGCAGGGCAAATGTCACAATCTTACGATAGAATATATATAGGTTTAGGTACAAGTGGTACTAAACAAGCACTTAAAAATATAGGCATAAACGAAATAGATATTTTAATACGAATACATATGTGGCGTATAGATGATAAAGGTACACAATACATATATTTATACGGTGACAGTTCCGATTCTAAATTAATGGCTACGATTACTTGTAACGTTAATAATAACAAACAAGAAAAACCTGAAGATATAAATATATACTTTGATATAGACAGTTTATATGAACAAGATTATATTTACATAAGATATAATGCAAGTACGTCAGGGATATGGCCGTTTAGGACAAGTAACGATTGGGCAAACGATTTAATTTATTACGAAGTAATGTATTTGGTAGACCCAAATGATAAAAATTATCCAGATTTCACATATGATTATGCCGATCCGTTTGTATAGAATTAGTGTATAAGTATAATTATTAAACAATTTTAAAAGGTTATTTCACTTGGAAATAACCTTTTTTCTATATAATATAGGCGAAACGCCTTCCGCTTTAGTAAAAAAGTGGCTAAAAGCGTAAATGTCGTAAAAGCCTAGCATTTCAGCAATTTCGCCGACGTTAAACTCGTCAATTTTAAGTAATTTTTTAGCCATTTTTAAAACTAGTTCTTGTTTGTACGCATTAGGCGAAAGATTTAAAGCGGTTTGGAAATTTCGCCTTAGTTGTGATTCGCTTAAATGGCATAATTTTGCAAGTTCGTTAGATGATATTTTTTCGGCGTAATGCTCTTCTATATATTTAATGGCGGGGTATATAGATTTTTCGGCAGAACTTTTAACGGGGTTATAGTTCTTTTCACTAACTAGCGATAAAATTTTTAAAAGTTCTGATACCGCTGTATGGCGCGCGTAAGGCTGAGTTGATGGGTAAACTTTTACAAGGTTTTTCATACACTCTTCAACGTCGATAGTGGAAACGTTATCTATTAACGTAGGGTGCTTGGCAAAAGATAATTTTTCGCCCGTTTCAGAACTTATAACGTTGAACTCTACCTGCAAATACCTAGTAATTTCATTACTCGTATTAAAAATTTCAAAAGAGTAAGGCTCGCTTGTTTTAGGTAAATATATAAGATGCCCTTTTGTTGCAATAAAACTGTCGTTACTATAATAGTACTTATACTTTCCGCTTAAAACATACAAAAAACTATTGCGATGTCTACCGGGAAAAGAGTTCTTTAAATTTTTAGGCTCAACGTGCATTGCAATATCTATTTTAATAAAGCATTTTGAAAGGTCAAAATCAAAAGTTACGCCCATAGTAAACTCCTTTATATTTATAATTTTAGAATAGCACCATTTTATATCTTTGTCAACGATATGCGTGTTTTTTACAAATAAGTGATTATATTTTGCATTTTAATTATACTTATTAAATTGTATAATTTAACTACAATTTAATTATTTAGCCTTATGGCGAAAGGAGATTAAAAATGGAAAACAAAATAGGCGTATCCGTATATTGCGGTATAGGTAGCAGTATAGAAGAAATTTGCGCGTATCTTAAAGAAGCGGCATCTTACGGTGTAACAACCGTATTTACATCACTTCAACTTCCTGAAGCAGATAGTGAAACCCTTCTTCGTGATTTCCCTAAAATGACTGAGTATGCTCACAGTTTAGGAATGATGGTTGATGCGGATATTTCTAAAAAAACGGGGGAATATTACGGCATTAATCATAGGGACCTTAAAGAAATTAAAAAACTTGGCGTTGACGTTGCAAGATTAGACTATGGTTATTCATATGAAGATATGGCTAAAATGACTTTTAACGAAGAAGGTCTTTTGATTGAAATGAACGCTACTCACGTAACTGAAGAAAAATTGCAAGAACTTGTAAAATATCCTTTAGATAAAGATAGATTGCGTTTCTGCTACAACTTCTATCCATTACCATACACAGGTCAAAGATATAATGAAACAAAAGAGTTAAACGACCTTATTCATAAATATGGCTTTAAAGTTATGGGCTTTATTCCTGCAACTTCTCACCATAGGGTAGGTACTGGCGAAGGTCTTCCATCAATAGAAAAACAACGTAACCAACCAACGCGCATTAATATCCAAGAAGGTTATTTATGTGGTTTTGACGATATTTGTTTTGGTGACGACTTTGCTTCAACTGAAGAACTTCAAATGCTTGCAAAATATAAAAAGGGCGAAACGGTATTTAGAATGAAACCTATTATTAGCGGTGAAGTTATTGATTGGGTAGCAAATAACGAGCATTTACCTTGGAGATACAATCTTGACGCTATCGTTAGGTCTTGGAAAGGTTGCGGTTGCCCACTTAACGTTAACGATATTCCTGCAACTGAACGTCCACGTGGTACGGTTACGATTATTAAATCAAACGGAAACCACGAAAGATACCATGGCGAAATCGTTATTTCTAAAATCGACTTACCTAAAGATGAAAACTATGCTACAATCGGTCACATTGTAGAAGAAGACTTTGTATTGCTTGACGACTTTATTTCTGTTGGCAATAACTTCAGAATTGAAATGGTAAAATAATAAATTTGGCGCTAAACTATAACGTTTAGCGTCTTTTTTTGCGTCATTTGGCAATAAATAATTATATTGACAAAAATCATAAAGTATATTAAAATAATAATACAATAGGAAAGGTTTTACTTTCTAATAAGGATTATATGATAAACAAAGAAAAACTTTTAAAAAGCCTTGAAGGCAACTATTCTTTTTTTAGAAAAAGGTCGCTTAAAAAACTTATAGAACTTGAAAGCGTAAGCCCAGAACTCGTTCCCGTGCAAAAGGAATTAGTTCCCCTTCACTTTGCAACAAACGTATACTATTCGTTATACACTCCGACAATGTGCGCTTATTTCGCGCATAAAAGTGGGGTTGAGGCGGTTGCTATTAACGACTACGCTACGGTTGCAGGCTATAAAGAACTTAAAGAATCGTGCGACAGTTTATCGTTGCCTTGCGCGTGCGGTTATCACGTAGAGTGTAAGCCTTTATTTAACGAAAAAAAGGCGGTAGTTTACGGCTACGGCGTTGCTTATAAAGACTATAAAGATTTAAATTTAGACCTTAGCGAAGAAAGGTATAAAAAGCAAAAAAGCATAATTAAAATTGTAGAAAACGTAAATAAGGTCATATCCTTTTACGATATCAGTCTACCTATAAAATCGGTTATTAAAAACAAAAACAAGGTAGTTACCGAGAAAAACGTTGCCAAAGTCTTAGCGGAAATTTTAGTTAATAAATTTGGTAAAGACGAGGCTTTGTTAACCTTTTTGAAAAACGTACTTAAAATTGATAGTTGCGAGGGCGACTTGAGATTTATTAAAGAGCAAGAAAACAGTTATTTTGAAGAAGATTTGGCAAAAGTCATATACACTAAATGCGCTCTACTAAAACCTAAGGACAAAAAGGAAGACTGCAAAAGATTTATTAAAATAAACAACAAGTACGGAATTATTTCCGCCTACAAGGTAAATATTAAAAAGTACGATGAAAGAAGTCTTCAAGAAATCGTAACCGTTTTAAAAGACAACGGCTTTAACGCCGTTACCTTTAAATGTAGCGATATAGAAAGTGGCGACGTTGATAAAATAGTAGATTATTTTATGGATAAAGGTATTCTTCCTATATCTTTATATAAAATGGGGCTTCCACGCCAACACTTGCCAATTAATGAAGAATCTAATCAACTTTATCTTAACTCGCTTGCGGTAATAGGCAACGCCATTTCGGTAGAATACGATAGGGGCGACGGGCTTTTTGGCATAAATAACGTAATTAACTGCGCAAATCTTAAAAAAAGAGTAGAGATTTTCTCTAAAGTTGTTAAAGGCAGAAAATAAATGAACAAAAAAACTTTCGATTATAATAGCGAAATATCAAAACTTTTTAGCAATGAAAGGTTAGACGTAAACGTAAGGGTAACTGATACAGCAGATACCCTTTTTTGCGTAGCCAATGAAAATGCGGGGAAGAAGTTCGATATCGTTTTTGCCGAAAGTGATTATTTAAAATTTTCTAAAAACGTAATAGGCGCGTTTAAAAGGGCGTGCGCAGAGTTTTCTTTATTGCTTTTTGAAAATAAAGACTATGGGCACGTTAAAAACAAATCCTTTTTCAATTTTAACGGCGATATTGTAATAGTCGTTGGGAATATGGATTTAATTTCTATAACGTCGCACTACGCGTCTATTCAAAATAAAGAAGTTTACGCCGTGCTTACCGAGCCTTGCTCTGAATATTTACTGTTAAACAAGGCAAGAATTCCCGCAAACGGCATATACGCCACGGTTGACGTTACCCCGATTAAATGTTTAATTTACGATATCGGCATTTTGTCTAAAGCCTCAAACGAGGCGTATCAAGAAAGTTTTATTAACGTTATTTGTAAACTTGTAACGTTAATAGACTATAAGTTTAGGGTGCTTATAACGGGTAGAGAATTTAACGAGAAAAGTTATCAAAGAATTAAAACGGCAATTTCTATGGTGGCGGGCATTAACGGATTTGAAAATAGAAAAGAAGTTTTAATTTACGCCGAAGCGGTGCTTGCAGTTGAAAGAAAAATTAGCGACGTTATCGACGACGGCGCGGTGGAATTGTATACCGACGCTTTAGGGTTATTTTCGCCTAACTCTCCTAAACGCGAAAGAATTTTTATGGCAATGCGCTCTATTTTAGAACTTTACGAAATGTTATTCGTAAGTAATTTAGGCGGGCTTATTAGCGTTCCCGACTATAATGCGGATATTAGTTTTTTAGAAAAGTCTACGGGTAAATCGGGCAGTTATTTTAGAAAAAACTTGCTCATTCCTTCGCCAAGAAGATTAGAAATTATAAATAAAATTTTAATTAAAACTAAAGACGGGTTTTTAAGGGAAATCGAATCGGTACTTTTCGTTATGAAAGCGATAGAAAAGGTATATAAATCCTTTAACGGCAAAGTAGATGATGAAAACAAACTTACTTTAAGTGCTAAGCGCGAAGGGCTCAGGGCGTCGACTTATTTATCAAATAAAATAACCCTACTTACGCATATGCGCGATATGGGCGTTTTGAGGTGTATAGATGAAAAATGATTTAAGAAAGGCATTAGAAGAAATTGAATACTTTCTTTTAGATATGGACGGAACAATTTATTTAAGCGACGATCCTATCGGAGATATGGCAAACACGTTAAACTTTTTGCGCGAAAAGGGTAAAAAGATTATATATTTAACTAATAACTCTTCAAAAAACGTTATAAAGTACGTAGAAAAACTTAAAAAGTTAAACTTTTACGCTGATAGCGATGAAGTTTACTCTTCAGCGCTTGGCGCGGTCGAATATATAACGGATAACTATAAAGGACAATCCGTTCACGTTTTAGGTACTGAAAACGTTAAAGAAGAACTTAAAAATAAAGGTTTAAACGTAACGGAATCTCTTCACGCCGACATTGCGCTTTTAACTTACGACGTAGAGTTAACGTACGAAAAACTTTGCAATTTCGTAAAGTGTATCAATAACGGCGCGAAATACTTTGCAACTCACCCAGACGCGTGCTGTCCTAACGTAGAAGTGTTTTTACCGGACGCCGGCTCTTTTATAAAGATGATAGAAGTTTCTAACGGTTTTACGCCCGAAGTTATTATAGGCAAGCCGTCGACCGTTATGGGCGATAATTTAATGAGAAGGTTAAACTTAACGCCTAATAAGTTTATTATGGTAGGCGATAGACTTCATACTGACATTAAATTCGGCGTTAACTGTAATTTTTACACTATGCTTGTTATGAGTGGCGAAACGACTAAAGAAGTGTTAGAAAAGTCGCCGACAAAACCCGATTTTATCTTAGATAGTTTAAACGACGTAAAAAATTATTTTTAAAGGTATAAAAATTAAATATTGTGTTAATAATTCCCACTACGATAGGTAGGGGGAATTTTTTATGCTTAAAAAGTGTGCGATAATACTTGCGTTTTTAATTTTTTCTACCTTCGTAGTTTTTAGTAATCTCATATTTTTAGGGGAAACCGTTTACGCGGTAGATAGCAAAAAATCTTCAGGAGTTATAACCAAAACGATTAGTATGCCCTTTAATAATTACGCGGGGGTTTATAAAAGGTACGGCGCTAGTTACGACTACTCTCACTTTTTAAAAGAAAATAGGGCGAAACTTATCTTTATTGAAGAAGTAGACGGCGTGAAAAACTACTATTACTATTCTAAAAAATTGCCGTATAAAGAGATTATTAAAAATCAAAAAGTCAATATTCAAATTGCGGTGTCAGATACTTTAGTAGTTATAGGCTCGCCAATTATTTACGGAAGTTATTAATACATATTTGGAGGTAATTATGTCAGTAAAAAATTCAAAAACAATAAATTTTATTAGGAAAAACGTATACTATTTTGCATTTATCATCTGTTTAGCGGTGTTGTCCGTTATAACTATTGCGCTAGTTGTTAATTATAACAAGCCGAATAATGGTGGCACGACTATTGAAAAGCCAAATGAAGACAATAACCAAAACGATAATAACGGCAATAACGGCAATTTAGAAAACAAGCCAAGCGTTGACGATAATCAAAACGAAAACAATGGCAACGAAAATGAGGAAAACAACAAAGAAGAAGAGCAAAAACCAGTCGTTTCAGTTATCGTGTTCGATATGCCCGTGAATGGTACTATTATTAAAGACTACGTATCTGCAGGGGTTGTTTACAATCAAACTTTGAACCTTTATTCAGGGCATAAGGCAATAGACTTTGCGGGCGAAGAAGGGGCGGTTGTCAAAGCGGTTTACGGCGGGACGGTTGAAAGCGTGGAAATTTCTAAACTTGAAGGCACTACCGTTACAATCGACCACGGCAACGGCTTAAAATCGGTATATAATAGTATTGAAGTAAACGAAGATATATCTACTGGCAAAGCACTTAACAAGGGCGACGCTATCGGCGTTATTTCAACGAACAACAAACTAGAATATAAAGACGGAGCGCACCTTCACTTTGAAGTTTTAGAAAACGGCGAAAAAATCGACCCGTATAAATATCTTTTAACGGAAGAAAAGTAATAAATTAAAACTTTCTAAAGTAAAATGCTTTAGGGAGTTTTTTTATGAAAAAAATTATACTTTTACTCTTTAGTTTGCTAGTTATATTTAGCAGTTTTGGTTGCGGGGAAAGTAAAGAGTTATCACTTTACGAAATAGATGCGATTTTAAACGGGAATAAACTCAGTTGCGAAATGGATTTTACTTACGTTAACGATAGTAAAAAAGCCGTTAACGAACTATATTTTTGTCTATATCCCAACGCATTTAGAAAGGATGCTAAAATTAAACCCGTCAGCGTAGAAAAGGAGTTAAAAGCCTACCCAAACGGCGAAAGTTTCGGCGAAATTACTATAAATGGCGTAAAACACGGCGAAAAAGATTTAAAGTTTTTTATTGTAGGCGACGATGAAAATATTTTAAAAGTAGAGTTAGATAGGGTTGTTAGTTATAATGAAAGCCACAAAATAAGTATTAGTTATGATCTTACAATCCCAAACTGTTTACATCGTTTTGGCTACGGCGACAATACTTTAAATTTATCTAACTTTTACCCCGTGTTGTGTGAAGAATATAATGGAAAAATTTATTTTAGTAATTACTATGCTTTCGGCGACCCGTTTTATACGAGCGTTGCCGACTATAAGGTGTCTTTAACCGTGCCGTCAACTTATATAGTGGCGTCTTCTATGAGCCCTTGCGAAACGGAATGGATGGGGAATAAAACAAGGTATTCTTACTCGCGTGAAAATGTTAGAGACGTTGCCTTTATATTATCTGAAAAGTTCAATATTTTAAAAGAACGGGTAAACTCTACTGATATTTATTACTATTATTTTAGCGATATAGCCCCTGAAAGTTCTTTAAAAACAATAGTTAATAGTTTTAAGTTTTATAGCGATAAGTTTATAAAATATCCATACCCCCAATACGTCGTTTGCGAGGCGGATTTTATCCACGGTGGTATGGAATACCCCTGTTTAGCAATTGTAGATAAAAGCGTAAAAGTGGAAGAAAAAGATTACGTTTTAGCGCACGAAACGGCGCATCAATGGTGGTACGGATTAGTCGGTGCAAATCAAAGTGAAGAGGGATTTATCGACGAGGGTTTAGCGGAATTTTCCACACTTTTATATTTAGAAAACGCTAGCGGAGAAAGTAGAGAAAAAGAGATTGAAACCGTTAAACAAAGGTATAGGGAAATTAGAAAATTTACCGTGCATTTACAAAGTGGTAAAAATGCTATAATGCAAAGGAATTTAGGCTCGTTTTCTAGCGAGGCGGAGTACGTTTCAATAGCGTATTATCGCTCGCAAATAGCCTTTAACGACCTATCTAAATTTTTAGGCGAGAAAAAGACGTACAAATTCTTAAAGGGGTTATCTACTAATTATAAATATAAAAATATAACGTATAACGAATTGCGTTCTTTTGCCGAAAAGATAAAAAGTGGCTCTAAAAAACTGCTAGACGGCTACGTTTTAGGCGAAACTGCCGTTTAAAGGTGGTAAAATTTTGCAAATTGTCCGCGCATTATATTGACAATAACCCTCTAAAATGATAAAATGTAAACAATAGGCGCAAAATGCCTATCGTTTATTTGTTAAATTGTTAAGGAGTGGGCTTTCAATGAAAAACCTTTTATTAAAAATAGCAGCGCTTATATTGGCTGTATCATTAAGTTTAGTAGTATTCGGTTGTGGGGAAACGGGGTCTGACGATACCGTTCAAAAAACCGGCGACTACAAGTATAGAATTGCAACTGGTACTCGTGACGTTGTTGACGAAAACGGCGAAGTCGTTTTAGACGAAGAAGGCAACGCTACACAAGAATCTTACAAGTACTATATTATCACTGGTTATCAAGTTTCTAGTGAAGACGCGTTGAAAATGGCAAACGGCGATTATTCTACGGTATCTAAGTTCCGTCAATTACAAATCCCTAAAACAGGTAAAGACCTTGGCGAAGATAACGACTATCCTGTAGAAGAAATCGAAGCGGGCGCGTTTACTAACCAAATTATCTTTACTGATATCGTAGTAGGAAACCACATTAAATCTATCGGCGAAGGTGCTTTCGCGGGTTGTACTAACCTTAGAACTTTAGTTTTACCATTCATCGGCGAAAAGATTGACGCTACTGGTTCTGCAAGGGTATTCGGTCACGTTTTCGGTTCTTCTTCAACAAGCGATAAAAACGTAGAAGTTACTGCAAAACTTACGGAAAGAAAGGATGAAACTGGCGCTTCAATCTTAACTGAATCTACGGTTACCTTTAAAGTTCCAAGTTCTTTAGAAGAAGTAAGTTTAATCGCAAGCAGTATTGATAGCGTTTCTGAATGTGCATTCTATGGAATGTCAATGCTTAAAAAAGTAAACCTTCCTGATACCGTAATTGAAATTGATTCACACGCATTCTTTGGTTGTTCTTCTTTAGCGTCAATCGACCTTAAGAACGTAACTACTATTTACGAAAGCGGTTTTGCAAGTTGTACATCTTTAAAAGAAGTTAACTTTGGTAAAGTAGAAACTATTAAAATGTCTGCGTTTGAAGGTTGTACTTCATTAGGCACAAAAAGATTCGTTGACGAAACTACTCAAAACTCTGAAACTTTATTAACGGTTAAACTTCCATCTACAGTTAAAGAAATTGGCAAAAACGCATTCAAAGGTTGCTCTGGCATTAAATACTTTGATATTAAAGGCACAGGCGTTCAAGTAATTGACAATTCTGTTTTCGCTAGTTGCTTAGCGTTAACAAAAATTACAATTAACGATAACACAGTTATTAGGTCTGGCGCGTTTACAAACTGTACTCAACTTGCTATTGATACAAACAACGATAACAAGAAAGATAGTTACAACGTAGTTGGTACTTACACTGCTGAAATCGGCGCTTTTGATAATTTAAAATAAAAATAAATGCGGAACTTAAAGTTCCGCATTTTTTTGTTTGTTTAATTTTCTTTATTAGGTTTTGCTTTTACTATTTTGTATATGAAAATAAAAAGCATTATTACCGCTATTGCAAATAAAACTAAAATTATAATATCTACGTAATCTTTAAAAAAGAAGGTAAGCGTAGTTATAATAATACCTGCAACTAGGTTTCCTAAAATAAGTGGCAAGAAACTATCTTTAAACTTAAGGTTTAAAAATACCGCTATTGCCGTGCCCGTCCAAATACCCGTTACTGGGAATGGTACTGCTACAAATATAAATAAACCCCAAATTAGCATTTTAGTTTTCACGTCTTCCGCTTCACCTTTATTCTTTTGGGCAAGTTTTTCCGCTTTATTTTTAAGTACCGTTTCTATCTTTTCAACGATTATTTTAATAAACTTAATCTTTTTAAGTAAATTAAAGATAGGTATTAATAAAAAGAAGATTGGTATAGAAATAATTGAAGAGCCGATATAGCCAAGTAGCGCCGACGTAAGTAAGCTTTCTTCGCCAAGTAGTAGCGTGCCAATGGGTATTGCCCCTTTTAGTTCAACTAGCGGAAACATTGATATAATTAGCGTAATTAGTTTGCCGTTGTCGGTAAAAGAAGTAAAAAATTCTAATAAAATTTCACTCATAATACTCCAAATAATTGATTTTATCTCAAATATATATTATATTTTAACATATAACTAATTTTATGTAAAGGAAAAGTTTTTATGACGTTGCAACAAATAATGTCCCCCGTGCGCCGTGCGATTGACGATTTTAAAATGATACAATCGGGCGACGTGATTGCGGTAGGCTTATCTGGTGGTAAAGATAGTATTACGTTACTTTCCGCTTTAGCGGGTTTAAAAAGGTTTTACCCCGAAAAGTTTGACGTGATTGCCGTAAGGATTGATACGGGGCTAGAGTTTGATAAAAAAGAAGAAAAAGCGCTTGAAGAATTCGTTAATAGTTTAGGCGTAAAATACCACGTAGAAAAAACGCAAATCGCCCAAATAGTTTTTGACGAGAGAAAGGAAACCAACCCTTGTTCGCTTTGCGCTAATATGCGTAGGGGCGCGCTCAATTCTACCGCAAAAGAACTTGGTTGCAATAAAGTGGCGCTTGGCCACCATGCCGACGATTTGATTGAAACTTTCTTTTTATCAATGCTCTACGAAGGTAGGCTTTCAACTTTTCACCCCGTAACTACGCTTAGCCGTATGGACTTAACGGTTATTCGCCCTATGATTTATATGAAAGAAACTGAAGTTGCATCTTTTAGTAAAGGAAAGCCAATACTTCACAACCCTTGCCCTGCGGACAAGCACACTAAACGCGAGTATATGAAAGACCTTTTAAAATATATTAGAAAAGACGTTCCCTTTGCTAACGACAACGTGCTAAAAGCCCTTATAAACCCCGAGAGAAATAATTTAATAGAAAAACCTAAAAAAGAAGAATAAACCTAAAGCCTTGCCAATACTTTTGGCAAGGTTTATTTAATTTTCGACAAATTATTTATATAGATAAAATCGCATAAAGTATTGATTTTAGGTGTTTACTATGTTATGATACAATTAATAAGGAAAAAGGAGGAAATGCCAATGGCTAGTAAATAATTAAAAATGGAGCAATTAAA